>JBEIEP010000021.1:0-57735 GCA_040382935.1 Burkholderiaceae bacterium | reverse complement strand
GACCCCCACAACTCCTCTACTGGCCCCTCCTTACCCCCTCAACAGCGCTTTTTCTTGCTCACCGGCTCACACGACAACACCGCCAAATTGTGGGACCAGCACGGCTCTCTTTTGGCCACTCTGACCGGGCACTCCAATTGGGTCACCTCCGTGGCCAGTTGCCCTTGGCTTGAACAGGACCCCCACAACTCCTCTACTGGCCCCTCCTTACCCCCTCAACAGCGCTTTTTCTTGCTCACAGGCTCTAACGACAAAACCGCCAAATTGTGGGACCAGCACGGCTCTCTTTTGGCCACTCTGACCGGTCACTCCGATTGGGTCACCTCCGTGGCCATTTGCCCTTGGCTTGAACATGACCCCCACAACTCCTCTACTCGCCCCTCATTACCCCCTCAACAGCGCTTTTTCTTGCTCACAGGCTCTGACGACAAAACCGCCAAATTGTGGGACCAGCACGGCTCTCTTTTGGCCACTCTGACCGGGCACCGTGGCCCAGTCGTATCGGTGGCGTTTGACAGCCAAAGCCACAGGCTGGTGACCCAAGACGGTACCCAGACCCGGGTTTGGCGGCGCTATGGCACCGAATGGCGAGTTGAAGTGGCCTTGCACACCCGCGACGGCACACGGGTTTGGTTGGACGAACACGAGCAGGCTTTGGTGGCCGACGGGCCTGGTTGGAATGACTGGCGCATTACCCAGGTGAGCAAACTGGGCGAACCAACTGGCCCTAGCGCCCAAAGTTGGTTGGGTTCTGTGTTGCCCCGGTTGGGGCCTATGGCCCACACACGCCTAAGCAATGCGGATGATTGGAAATTTTGGCCGCGATCGGACTTGCAGCGCCACTACGGTTTAGAGAAACCGTAAGGCGGATAATGCTTTTTGCGCTTAAGCCAGCGGCCCGCCTATCGTTTGGTAACGCCCATCAAAAAACAACAAAGGGCTTGCATCCAAGCCGATTGGGGTAGCGTCCCCCAACGCAAAGCGCAGCACTTTTGCGATTAGCAAAATGTGGTCACCTGCGACTTGCGCGGATTCTGTTTGGCATTCCAAATAGGCAAGGCAACCCTCTAGCAAAACAAACCCGTCCTCCGTGATGGTGTGCGGGGTGTTTGCAAATTTATCGCCTTTTGAAGAGGCAAAGCGCTGCGACACTGGCGCTTGGTGCTGGGCCAGTATGTTGACGGCAAAGGTTTGCCCCACGCCAAAGTGGTCTTTGAGCTTGGAGTTGGTTTGCAAGGACCACAGCACCAAGGGTGGGTCTAGCGAGAGCGAGGCAAAGGAGTTAACCGTCAAGCCCACGGGCTGGCCTTGATCGCTTAAGGCGGTGACCACGGTAACGCCTGTTGCAAACTGGCCCAGGGCCTGCCTAAAGGTGGTTGGGGGTGGCGTAGCGTCTGCGCCCAAATGAGCGGCCAAATAAGGGCTTCTCATAGAACACCGCCCGGCAAGGATGGGGCCAGCACCTCGGGGTTGAGAATGGTGGGTGGCCGCTGGCCTGCAAAAAACGCTAGCAGGTTGTCAATGGCCAATTGGGCCATGGCGCGGCGGGTGGGGCCAGTGGCGCTGCCAATGTGGGGGGTGAGCACCACATGGGTTTGTGCCAGCAAACGTGGGTTGACCTGGGGTTCGCCCTCAAACACATCCAGGCCCGCTGCGGCCAATTGCCCCGCCTCTAGGGCGTCGGCCAAGGCGTTTTCGTCGATCAGGCCACCACGGCCAATGTTGACCAAGGTGGCGATGGGCTTCATGCGGGCCAGCGCCTCTGCGTTCACGCAGTGGTGAACTTCTTTGGAGTAAGGCAACACCACGACCAGGTGATCGGCTTGTTCAAACAGGGCATTAAAGCCCACGTACTCTGCGTTGTAGGGCAGCGCAGCTTGGCCCAAGCCGGGGGGTGGCAGCGGTTTGCGGTTGTGGTAAATCACCCGCATACCAAAACCCAAGGCACCACGCCGGGCAATGGCTTGACCTATGCGGCCCATGCCCAGTATGCCCAAGGTGGTACCCTGCACGGGGGCACCCAGCAGCATGTCGTAGCGCCATTTGCGCCAGTGGCCTGCACGTAGGTAGGCCTCGCCCTCGGTCACGCGGCGCGCTGCCGCCAAGACCAGGGCCAGCCCCAGGTCGGCGGTGGCTTCGGTTAGCACATCGGGGGCGTTGGTGGCCACTACACCGGCAGCCGTCATGGCAGGCACGTCAAAGTTGTTGTAGCCCACTGTCATGTTGGCAGCTATTTTGAGCTTGGGGCACTGGCGCAAAATGTCGGCGTCTATGGGTTCTACACCCGCGGTAAATACCGCGTCGCAGCCTTGCAACTGGGCCACCCATTGCGCACGGGTAAAGCTATGGTCGTCTTGGTTGGCTATGACCTCAAACACGTCGTGCAAAGGGGCCAACAGTTCCGGAAAAATGGCCCTGGCGATGAGCAGGCGCGGCTTGGGGGTGATGGTATGACCTAGAGGGGTCATGCTGCGCCTTTGATGGATGTTGGTGCCGACTCAACCACGGGCTGGGCGATATTAAACACTTGGCGTAAATAGCCCAAATAGCGCTCGTCATCACACATGTTTTTAGAGGGGGTGTCCGAGAGTTTGGCCACGGGTTGCCCATTGCAACGAATCATTTTGATCACGATTTGCAAGGGCTCGTAGCCCAGGTCGTTGGTCAGGTTGGTGCCAATACCAAAGGCCAATTGGCAGCGCCCCCTAAACTGTTGGTAAAGCTCTATGGTGCGGGGCACGGTGAGGCCATCGCTAAAGATCAGGGTTTTGGTCTTGGGGTCAACGCGGTTTTTAAGATAGTGCTCAATCATGCGTTCGCCCCAGCTAAAGGGGTCGCCACTGTCGTGGCGCGCGCCGTCAAACAGCTTGCAAAAGTACATGTCAAAGTCCGACAAAAACGCCGTCATGCCGTACACATCTGACAAGGCAATACCCAAATCACCCCGGTACTCTTTGGCCCAAGACTCAAAGGCATACACCTGGCTATCACGCAGGCGTGGCCCCAGGGCTTGGCAGGCCTGTAGGTATTCGTGGGCCATGGTGCCCAGTGGCGTTAGGCCCAGCTTCATGGCAAACAACACGTTACTGGTGCCCGCCAACTGGCCCGCCATGTTGGGCCTGCCAGGGCTTTGCTGTGTGCCCAGCCGGGTTTTAAGGACGCGCAACACCTCTTCGTGCCAGGCTTTGCTAAAGCGGCGGCGCGTGCCGTAATCGGCAATCTTGAGGTCTTCTAAACCTGTGGCACGCAATTGCTCCAGCTTAACTTCTAAGCGCTTGCGGCCCTCTAACAAATCGGGCAGCGATTGGGTGTTTCTGAAATACACCTCGTTAACGATGGCCAACACGGGGATCTCAAAGGGAATGGTGTGCAACCAAGGCCCTTTGATGGTGATGTCCAAATCGCCATTGGCATGCGGGGTGAGGGTGACGTATTTTTCGTTGAGCTTGAAAAGGCCTAAAAAGTCCACAAAATCACTTTTGATAAAGCGCAAGGAGCGCAGGTAGGCCAGTTCGCTTTCTTGGAACTGCAGGTTGCACAACGACTTGATTTCGGCGCGAATCTCGTCGGCAAAAGGTGCCAGTGCCACCCCTTTGTTGCGGCACATGAATTTGTACTCGACCTGCGCACCCGGAAACTGGTGCAACACCGCCTGCATCATGGTGAACTTGTACAGGTCGGTATCGAGCAGGCTGGTAATAATCATGGTGGGTTTGGACGCGGTGAAGGCTGGGGCACAGAAAGCTTGAATGCCTTAGGACCTGGGTACGTTAAGGCCTTGGTGCTTTAGACGGTTACTTGAGCCAAGTGGTAAATTGCGCCACCGGCACACGCGGGGTGTGAAAGGTGTTGACCACATCGGTGGTATCGGCGTAGCCCAGCGCCATGCCGCACACCATCATCTCTTGGTCAGTGGCACCTATGTGGGGCAAGATAATGGAATGAAAGCCGTTCCAAGCGGCTTGCGGGCAGGTGTCCAAGCCGTGGCCTTTGGCACTGACCATAATGCTTTGCATAAACATGCCGTAGTCCACTAGGCTACCCCGGCCCATCACTTTGTCAACGGTAAAGATCAGGCCCACAGGTGCATCAAAAAACCTGTAATTGCGCTGGTGCTGGGCGTGCATTTTGTCTTTGTCGGCCTTGCCAATGCCTAGCAGGCCGTACAGGCTCCAGCCGTTCTCGCGGCGTCGGTCAATATAGGGGCTGACCCATTTTTCGGGGTAATAGTCGTAGGTTTCGGCGTAGTCCTTGGCCAGCTCGGGGTTGGCCCGTATGGCATCGTGGGCGGCGCATACCTTTTCAACCAGGCTGTCTTTGGCCTGCCCCTGCAACACATACACCCGCCAGGGTTGGGTGTTGGTGCCAGACGGCGCACGGCTGCTAACGGCCAGAATGGTTTCAATCAGCTCTTGGCTTACCGGCTGCGCTGTAAAGGCGCGGGCCGACATACGTGCGCTAATGGCTTGATCGACTGGGTTGTGGTCCACAAAATACTCCTGCAAAGCGGTCAAAGGGTTTGCACCCTCTGTAAACGGTCCATTTTAAGTTCCTAAAGCGAGGTGCTGTACCAGTTGCGCCAAAGACTGGGGCAAGGCAATGGGCTTTTGGCTGGCCTTGTCTACATAAACATGCACAAAATGGCCCTGAGCGGCGCACACATCAACACCCTGTGCAAACAAACCCATCTCGTAGCGCACACTAGAACGGCCCACCTGCCCTACCCTTAGCCCGGCATCCACCGTTTGCGGAAAGGCCAATGGCGCAAAGTAGTTGCATTGGGTTTCTACCACCAGGCCCACCCACTGGCCGGTTAAGGGGTCCAGAACACCCTGCTCAATCAGATGGGTGTTGACCACGGTATCAAACCAACTGTAGTAAACAACGTTGTTGACGTGGCCGTACATATCGTTGTCGGACCAGCGGGTAGGAATGCTTTTAAAGACGGCGAAATCTTGGCGGCGTAAGGGTGTGGGTTTATTCATGGTGCAGATTACAAAATCATGAAATGGGAGTTGTGGAACCTCTGCAAAACCCCATGTGCGATCTGAGGCCACGATAATGGCGCCCCACTGCGTTGGTTTTTTTGCCCATACCGCCCGGTATGGGCTGCAAAATCCGCCTTGTGAAGCATCCATTCTCGTGGCTCATATCCGCACAGCGAGTTTTGCACAGGTTCCTTATTAGTGAATATGTACTAATTTGTTGCAGCGCAACAAAAAAGGCTTGCAATGGTCCGGGTTAACCCTATAATTCGTCCTATGCTGCACTGCAACATGATCGGTAAAGATCACAAGGTTGATGGGAGCAGTACCGAAAGTAAACCCCTTTTTATTTTTTTGATTGGAAAAACCATGCTGACTCCTGAACAAATCCTAGCCGCCCACAAAGCCAACGTCGAAACCGTTTTTGGTTTGACCGCCAAAGCCTTTGCTGGCGTTGAAAAACTGGTTGAGTTGAATGTTACCGCTGCCAAGGCCGCTTTGGCCGACGCCAGCGAGACAACACAAGCCGCCCTGAGCGTGAAAGACGCTCAACAACTGTTGGCCCTGCAAGCCGGTTTGATGCAGCCTTTGGCTGAAAAAGCCGCTTCTTACAGCCGTCACCTGTATGACATCGCGTCTGGTACCGGCGCTGAATTCGGCAAGGCTTTTGAAGCCCAAAGCGCTGAAGGCCAAAAGAAGTTTATGGGCTTGGTGGACAGTGCTACCCAAAACGCTCCTGCCGGTTCTGAAGCCGCTGTAGCCGTGATGAAAAACGCCGTGGCTGCCGCTAACAACGCTTTTGAATCGGTTCAAAAAGCCGTTAAGCAAGCCACTGAAGCCGCTGAAAGCAACTTCAATTCCATGGCTTCTACTGCAATGGCCGCTACCAAAACCGCTACCGCTGCTGCCAAAAAGCGTTAATTCAAACGCCGTCTAGGTTTGCCTAGCAAACCAACAGGCCAAAAAAAAGCCAGTCCGGGCAACCAGGCTGGCTTTTTTTATGATGCTTCTGCTTGTGGCAGTGATGCAAGTTGAACTGTAGCTCCGGTTTAAATTTGCTCGGCGTGGTCGGGTTCTGAACGTTCCAGCCGTGCAATTCGACTCAAAACGCTGTGCATCGTAAAACGGGCTTGCTCAGTGTCGTAGTGGGTTTGCAGGTTAATCCAACTTTGCGCGTCGGTACCAAAATACACACTCAGGCGCAATGCAGTATCAACCGTGATGGCACGCAATCCTTTGACAATTTCATTAATTCGGCGTGGCGGCACGTCAATGGCTTTGGCCAACGCATACTGGCTGATTCCCATGGGCTTGAGCCAGTCTTCCAGCAAGATGGTGCCGGGGTGAACGAGAGGGACTTCACGGGGCATAGGGGCCTCTTAACTTCTTCCTAGTTGTGCTTTTAATCCAGGCAGCGCCGCCAACATCGCCGCGCGACCAGCCTGTATGGACTTTGCGCGCGAGCCAAAATCGCTGCTGGCCACGCCCGCCAAATTGGGGCGAATCACCACATCGGCGTTTAACAGTTCAAAGCGGTTAATGCTTTTGCCCATGATGGAAAAGGTTTGCAGCAGGATTTGAATACTGCCGTCGGTGGTGCCCCCCTCGGGCGGGCTGGAGATATCCACCGCAATCACAAATTGAGCGCCCATTTCTTTGGCAAAGCGCACCGGCACGGGCGAGACCAAACCGCCGTCCACGTACTCGCGGCCTGCAATACTGACCGGCTGAAAAATCGCAGGCACTGCGCTGGAGGCCCTTACCGCTGTACCGGTATCACCACGCCTAAACAAAATCGGGTCGCCGGTTTTAAGGTCGGTGGCCACCACGCCCAAGGGCATGGGCATGGCCTCTATAGGAACTTGGTTGACTTGTTGGTTCACATAACGGGCCAAGGCCTCGCCCTTGATCAAACCTCGGCTAAAGCCGGGCATCAGCCAATCGGTAAAGGTGGCTTCGTCCATAGACTGCGATACCTGCAACAACTGCGCCGGTGATTTGCCGCTGGCATACAGGGCGGCCACCAAACTGCCTGCCGATGTGCCCACCACCAAGTCGGGCCTGATACCTGCTTCTTCTAGGACCTGAATCACGCCCACATGCGCAAAACCCCTGGCCGCACCGCCACCTAAAGCCAGACCGATTTTGGGCGGCGTTTTAACAAGGGGGACCGCAGGCGGGGGGGGGGGAACAGTGGTGCACGCGGCTGCCAGTAACGACAGTAAAGTCACCGCGGCGGTGCGTCGATTCACCACAAAAAAAGAAGGTGTGATTTGGGGCATGATTCGGTTTTGCAAAGACGGAATTATCAACCCTAGTCACGCTGTGCCAAACGCCACCCTTCCCATTCTTTACTCGTTTAGGCGCTGCCCCTATGCCATACGCGCACGCCTAGCGCTGGCCGTTGCCGGGATCACGGTTGAGCACCGCGAGGTCTCGCTCAAGAACAAGCCGCCCTCTATGCTGGCCTATTCGCCCAAAGGCACTGTGCCCGTGCTGGTATTGCCAAGTGGGCAAGTCATAGACCAAAGCATTGCGATTGGCCAGTGGGCCTTGGGCCAGCACGACCCACAGGCTTGGCTGTCTGGGCAAGACCCTGACCTGGCGGCCCATTGGATAGAAGGCAACGACCACATCTTCAAACCCCTGCTAGACCGCTACAAATACGCCGAGCGCCACCCCGAGCTAAGCGCCCAGCAGCATTTTGAATTGGCACTTGAGGCCTTTATCGCCCCGTTAAATGAACAGATTCAAAGCCAAGGTGGGCACCTTTGTGGCCCAAGTAGGCGTTGGGGGGATGCGGCTGTTTTTCCGTTTGTACGACAGTTTGCAGCGGTGGACCCCTTGCGCTTTGAAAGCGCCCGCTTGCACGCGCTTAACGAATGGCTGGTCCAGTGGCAAAACAGCGACTTGTTCTTGCAGGTGATGCAACGCCACCCGGATTGGCGTGAACCACCACAACCGGCCGCACAATCCCTTTAGCCCTGATAGGGATTCGTGGGGATCCATGGGGGTATTGACCCCCGCCCAGCGCGGTGCGACAGGATCAAGCCTACAACTGCGCCGCCTGCCGTATGGCCTGCTCAAAAGCCTCTGGGGGCTGGCCACCCGAGACCAAATACTTTTGGTTCAGGATCACCGCAGGCACCGAGTGGATGCCCGCGTCCAGGTACAGCTTTTGGGTGGCCCTTACCTCTTGGGTAAATTCGTCGCTGGCCAAAACCGCCTGTGCCCTTGCCTCGGGCAGTCCCGCCTCTTTGCAGGCGTCTAACAAACATTGGGCGTCTTCGGGGCTTTTGCCATCGGTAAAGTAGGCTTTAAGCAGGGCTTTTTTAAGCGCCACCTGTTGGCCGCTTTGGCCTTCTACCTCGGCCCAATGCAACAGCCGGTGGGCGTTAAAGGTGTTGTAAATCCTAGAGCGCCCCTCCATCCTAAAGCTAAAGCCCACATCGGCACCACGCTGGCGTATGGCATCGCGAATAGCCTCTTGCTGAGCCAAGGTGGAGCCGTACTTTTGCGTGAGGTGTTCACCAATGTCTTGCCCGCCTTTGGGCATTTGTGGGTTCAGTTCAAAGGGCTGGAAATGAATCTCAGCCTGCACAGCCGGACCTAAACTGGCCAGGGCCTTGTCTAGAGAACCCAGGCCCACGGCGCACCAGGGGCAGGACACGTCCGACACAAAATCGATGCGCACGGGCACGGGCTGAATGGATGCGGTGGGATTGGAAAGGTGAGTCGTATCTGTCATAGGTGAATCCGTGATGTGGGCCAGCACCTGCCAACCTTACCCCCGCAATTGTCCACACAATCGGCCTTTGTGTCACCGCAGCGACGCAATTGGCCCTTAACTCGGGACTCACACGCTGGGCGATTGAAGGGATTGGAGGGGTTTTTGTTAAGGTGTCCACAGTTGTTTTTAATCGCCTTTAGGCAGTCACGTGATCGTCTTAGAAAGACTTGGCCATGCTGGACCAGTTACCAGCCCGTGATTTACATGAACACCGACGAGTACCCGCACTACGCGGTGCGCACCTTTGCCGCAGAAAGAGCCACCATAGAGCGGCTGGACATGCTTAAGACATAAGCAAAAGACCTAAGGCGAATTAGGCGCAATAGGCAGGCCAAAGCAACCACCTATGCGCCTTTTTTTGCTTAACGCATAAAGTGGCAGGTGTAGCCGTTGGGGTAGCGTTGCAGATAATCTTGGTGGTAGTCCTCTGCGGGCCACCATTTGGAAAACGCCTCTAAGGTGGTCACGATAGGGGCCTTCCAAAACCCCGTTTGGTTGACTGCGTCAATCACCTTTTGCGCGGCTTGTTTTTGATCGTCTGAGGTGTAAAAAATAGCCGAGCGGTATTGCGTGCCCGCGTCGTTGCCTTGACGGTTGAGCGTGGTGGGGTTGTGCATTCTAAAAAAGGTGTGCGTGAGCAAATCCTCAAACGACAGCACCGCCGCATCAAACACCACTTTGACCGCCTCGGCATGGCCCGATTTAGAGTCATGCGTGTCGTCGTAACGCGGGTTGTCCAACCAGCCACCGGTGTAGCCCGCCTGGGTGTCTAGCACGCCGGGCACTTTGCGCAGCAGGTCTTGCATGCCCCAAAAGCAGCCCCCAGCAAGGTAGGCGGTGACGGGTGTAGAGGTGGTGGTGGTCATGGTCATGTCCTTTCAATGGTGACTTACAGGTAGGCAGTGTGATTGCCTGGCTCTGGTTAGTCGTGGATGGCACGATTGTCTTACAGCGCTCAGCCCTACGGCGAACGACAGGCCAATGTCCTTAGCCCAAAACGGTCATGCAACCAATAAAACGCCCCTACGCTTGGCGAGTGCTTGCGCCAACCGGCACAATGGGGGCATGAGCGCCCTTACCACCCCACCCCCCGCCAATACGCCCAATGCCGATCCAAGCACAGCTTGGACCCTGCCTTTTGACAACACCTTTGCCCAACAACTAGAAGGCTGCTATGTGCCATGGCAGGCCAAAACGGCAACCGCCCCCAGCCTAGTGCAACTCAACCACTCCTTGGCATTAGAGCTAGGGCTTGACCTTGAGGCCTTGTCCAGCCCGCAGGGCCTGGCGGTGTTGGCGGGCAACACGGTACCCCCTGGGGCTAGGCCGGTGGCGCAGGTGTATGCGGGCCACCAGTTTGGCGGTTTCTCGGCGCAATTGGGTGATGGCCGTGCCTTGCTGTTGGGTGAAGTCATAGACAGCCTTGGGCAACGGCGCGATATTGCATTCAAAGGCTCGGGGCCTACACCGTTTTCTAGAGGCGGTGACGGCAAAGCGGCCTTGGGCCCGGTGCTGCGCGAATACCTGATGGGCGAAGCCATGCACGCCTTGGGCATTCCGACCACCCGCGCCTTGGCGGCCGTGGCCACGGGTGAATACATTCTGCGCGAGGACGCCTTGCCCGGTGCCATTCTGACTCGCGTGGCGGCCAGTCACTTGCGCGTGGGCACGTTTCAGTTTTTTGCAGCACGCGGTGATGTAGACACCCTGCGCCGTCTGGTCGACTACACGCTGGCCCGGCATTACCCCGACTTGGCAGGCCATGACCAACCCGAACTGGCCTTGCTGACCGCCGTGTGCCAACGCCAAGCCCGCTTGTTGGCGCAATGGATGGCGGTAGGGTTTATTCATGGCGTGATGAACACCGATAACATGACCCTCTCGGGCGAGACCATTGATTACGGCCCCTGCGCCATGATGGATGTGTACGACCCAGCTACCGTGTTTAGTTCGATTGACCGGCAAGGCCGCTATGCCTATGCCAACCAGCCCGGCATCGCGCGCTGGAATCTGACCCGTTTGGGCGAGTGTTTGTTGCCCTTGATCTCTGACGGTAGCGATGCGGGCAACGCCCTGGCCGTGCAACAAGTCACCGATGTACTAGAAGGCTTTATGGGCTTGTACCAGCAGGAATGGCTGGCCTTGATGCGCCGCAAAATGGGCCTTACCGACCTAGGTCAAACCGGTAGCGCGGGTAATGACTTGGCCCTAACCGATACCGCCCTCATACAAGGCCTTTTGCAAGCCATGCAAGGCCAAAACGCCGACTACACACAGGTGATGCGTGCCCTAGCGGTGGCTTGTGTGGAGCCGCACAACAACACGATTGCCAGCCGATTTGACGAGGCCCGCCCCTACCTGAACTGGGTGCCCCGCTGGCAACAGCGACTAGCCTTGGAAGACACCGCCCCGGTGCCCCTACCCATGGCACAACGCATCGCGGCGATGAACCTGTCCAACCCGGTCTACATCGCCCGCAACCACAAAGTAGAAGAGGCACTGGCCGCTGCGCAAACCGGCAACCTGCTGCCCTTTGAAACCCTGCTGGCCTTGCTGAAAAGCCCGTTTACGCCGCAAGCGGGCCATGAGGGCTACGAGCAGCCAGCACCCTTGGCCGTGCAGGAGCGCTACAAAACATTTTGCGGAACATGACACATGACAAACAAGACGACCGAGATGGATTGGTTTGAAGGATTTACCCAAGGCGACTTTGCCCTGCCCGACTCCACCGCACACGTGGGCTACGGCGGCAAGCGCAACGGCCCTGCTTTGGTGCTGCTGCATGGCTTTCCGCAAACGCATGTGATGTGGCACCGCGTCGCCAAGCAATTGGCGCGTGACTACTTTTTAATCATGCCCGACTTGCGGGGTTATGGCGACTCATCCCGTGCCCCAGGCCTGCCCGACCACAGCAACTACAGCAAACGCGCCATGGCACAAGACGTGGTGGCGGTGGCCCGCGCCCTGGGGGTGGATACGTTTTACCTATGCGGCCATGACCGGGGCGGCCGCGTGGCCCACCGCTTGGCCTTAGACCACCCGCAGTGCGTCAAAAAGCTGTGCGTGATCGACATTGCACCCACTTTTGATATGTACGCCGCCACCGATTTTGAGTTTGCCAAAGCCTACTACCACTGGTTTCATTTAATCCAACCCGCGCCCCTGCCCGAGACCCTGATAGGTGGCAACCCCAAAGCCTATCTGCACGCCAAATTAGGCGGCTGGGGTGCGGCAGGGCTGGCCCACATCGAGCCGGCCGCACTGGCCGTCTACGAGGCAGCGTTTTGCCGCCCAGAGGCCATCCACAGCGCCTGCGAAGACTATCGCGCCAGCGCCAGCATAGACCTGGAGCACGACCGTGAAAGCCGCCGCAAAGAACAAAGAATCGATTGCGACACGCTGGTGATTTGGGGGAGCAAAGGGGTGGTGCAGCGCCTTTTTCAGCCCCTGGACCTTTGGCAGGCGCAATGCAACGGCCGGGTCACAGGCCAGGCCGTTCCGGCGGGACACTTTATTCCGGAAGAATGGGCCGACGGTACTGCGGCGCAATTGGCGCTGTGGGCACGCGCCCATTAAAATTCTTGAAAGTTACCAACCCACGTGAACGATTTTCCGGCGCGTGACGGTTAATCTTTTGATGCGCTGCTCCTTGCGCCCCGTACCAACCCTGCTGCTGCTATGAACACCTCTGCCCTACCCCTCATCAAAATTGGCCTGGTTTCGGTCAGTGACCGCGCCAGCACGGGGGTATACGCCGACCAGGGCCTGCCAGCGCTGCAGGACTGGTTAACCCGCGCCATTGCCAACCCGATTGAATTTGTGACCGCGCTGATTCCGGACGAACAGGCCACCATCAGCGCCGCGTTAATCCAGTTGGTAGACCAAGATTGCCATCTTGTACTGACCACCGGGGGCACAGGCCCTGCGCCGCGCGACGTTACCCCCGAGGCCACACTAGCGATTGCCGACAAGGTAATGCCGGGTTTTGGTGAGCAGATGCGGCAGATAAGTTTGATCTTTGTGCCCACCGCCATCTTGTCTCGGCAAACGGCGGTTATCCGAGGGCGGTCATTGGTCATCAACCTGCCCGGCCAACCCAAAGCCATTGCAGAAACCCTAGGTGGGCTAAAAGATAACAATGGCGAGCAAAAAGTAGCGGGCATTTTTGCGGCAGTGCCCTACTGCATAGACTTGATAGGTGGCCCCTATATGGTGACCCGGCCATCCGTATGCAAAGCGTTTAGGCCCAAAACGGCTATCCAAGAGGCCTTAGAGAAGTTGGCAGATTAAGTCTGCCCTAAGTCTGCCTTGAGTTGGCTCTAACCTTGCCTACAGCTTTTTGTGCATAAACCGGGCATCACCCATTTCAGGCTGCAGGCGATAGGATTCAAAGCCTAATTTTTCATACAGATCGGCCGCACCCCTGTTGCCGCTTAAGACCTCAAGCGTGAGTTTGCACGCACCCCGTTGCACTGCAATCGCCTCTACCAGTTGCAGCATTTGGGCGGCAATGCCCCGCCGACGGTAGTGGTGGTCCACCGCCACATCATGCACGTTGACCAATGGCTTGCAGGCAAAGGTAGAAAACCCCTCTAGGCAATTGACCAAGCCCACTGGGATGGGTTTAGCACCTGCCTCCTCGGGATGGGTAGCCCAGGCAAGCACACTAAACGCCCCTGGCCTTTGGGCCAATGCGCCAATCAAATGGGTGCGGGCAAAATCACTCAAGGCCTGGCCACCGCCCATGGGGTCCTTGGCGTAGGCGTCCAGCAAGGCCACCACCGCAGCGGCATCGATCGGGTTGGCGTAATCGGCTTGGCGAACTTCAATGTTCACAAGGCACCCTCGGCTACTTGCCCAAGATTTCGTTCAACTTTTGTGCCTCGCCACAGTCATCGCGGTTGGCCTCTTTGGGCACGCAGTCGCTGTCTGCCAATTGCGCTGATAGCTTTTCTATCGCCTGCCAAAGCAATGCGATTTGGTGCTCGTGCCCAGCGGTGTGGTCAATCAAACCTTTCACCGCTTGGCTCATGGGGTCATCGTCCTTGGTGATACCGTAGGCCGAGAACCCCCCCGCCATGGCGGCATCGCCGGTGTTTTCTGAGGTTTCTTTCAGGATAAGCCGCGCCGGGATGCCTACTGCCGTGGCCCCTTCGGGTACGGGCTTGATCACCACCGCGTTGGAGCCAATTTTGGCCCCATCGCCCACGGTAAAGCCGCCCAAGACCTTGGCCCCGGCGCTGACCACCACGTTTTTGCCCAGGGTGGGATGGCGCTTGGCCCCTTTGTACAAGGAGGTGCCGCCCAAAGTCACCCCTTGATAAATGGTGCAGCCATCGCCAATCTCGGCGGTTTCGCCCACCACCACACCCATGGCATGGTCAAAAAACACCCGCTCGCCAATTTTGGCACCGGGGTGAATCTCTATGCCGGTGAGCCAACGCGCCACATGCGAGGTAAAACGCCCAGGCCATTTCAGGTCGTGGGTCCAAAACCAGTGGGCCACACGGTGCAACCAAATCGCGTGCAAACCGGGGTAACAGGTCATCACCTCCCAGGTGCTACGGGCAGCGGGGTCGCGTTCTAGGATGCAATCAATATCGGATTTAATTCGGGTCAACATGAATCAAGTCTAGCGGGAATTATTGTTTTTTGCCGACTGCCCCAAGATAGCGTTGGCGATGCCCCGCAGGATTTGCACTTCGTCATTTTGCAAGGGGTAGCGGTTGAGCAATTGGTTGAGCCGGGGCAAGAGCTTTTTGGGGCTGGCAGGGTCTAAAAAATCCAAAGCAATCAAAGCCTGCTCCCAATGCTGCAAGGCACCTGTGATGGCGGCGGCATCGGCGATACCTTGTGAACTAGCAACAGAACTTTCAGAATCCGGGTTGTTTGAAAAACCACCCAATGCCATACGCCATTCATAGGCAATCACCTGCACCGCCGCACCCAGGTTAAGCGAGCCAAACTGCGGGTTGGTGGGAATTTGCAAGGCCACATGGCAGCGGTACACATCTTCGTTGCGCATACCAAAACGCTCGGAGCCAAACAAAAAACCTACCCCCGGTATCCCTTGTGGCGCGTTTGCCATTGCAGGGCCATGGTCGGCTGCCAGGCGCTCTGGTAAACCGCTTAACCACGCCCTGGGGGTTGAGGTGGGCGGACCAAAGTCACGCGGTGTCATGGCGGTGGCGCACAAATGGTGCAATCCGTCTATGGCCTGGTCCAGCGTATCCACAATTTTGGCGTTGGCCAGCACATCCAATGCCCCACTGGCACGTTGAATGGTTTCGTCACGACGCAGCACATTGGCCCAGCGCGGCGCCACCAGCACCAAATCAGAAAACCCCATCACCTTCATGGCCCGCGCAGTGGCCCCCACGTTGCCAGCATGACTGGTGTTGAGCAAAATAAAGCGGGTGCTAAGGGTCATGGTGCGGTGAATAAGGCGGTATCGCGTCGGGGCTTTGCCAAGACCCTGTATTGTCCACGTTAAAATACGCCCCTACCTGCCCTCATCGCTGGGGCACCCCAACCGTTCCTTCTTACAAACTATGTTGCCCAACGCCAACCCCATGATTAACGTGGCTGTGAAAGCCGCCCGTTCTGCCGCCAGCATCATCAACCGCGCCTCGCTGGATATTGATGCCGTGCGCGTGTCTAAAAAAGACACCAACGATTTCGTGACCGAGATTGACAAGGCCGCAGAGGACATCATTATTGAAACACTGCTGGCCGCCTACCCAAGCCACGGTATTTTGGGTGAGGAGTCGGGCAATGAACGGGGTGCCAAAGACTCCGAATACGTTTGGGTGATTGACCCCATAGACGGCACCACCAACTTTATTCACGGTTTTCAGTATTACTGCGTGAGCATTGCGCTCAAGGTGCGCGACCGCATCGAACACGCCGTGATTTTTGACCCCACACGCAACGATTTGTACACCGCCACCCGTGGGCGTGGTGCCTACATGAACGACAGGCGTATGCGTGTGAGCAAGGCCACGCACCTGAACACTGCCGTGTTGGCCACCGGCCTGTGCAACCGTGTGCATGGCGACCAATCGGGCCATTTTGCAATGCAATCTGAAGTCACCAACAAAGTGGTGGCCCTGCGCAACAACGGCTCGGCCGCACTGGATTTGGCCAACGTGGCCGCAGGCCGTTTGGATGGCTTTTTCTTAAAAGGCCTGAGCAGTTGGGACATTGCCGCAGGCAGCCTATTGGTGACCGAAGCGGGGGGATTGATGGGCAACTTTACCGGCGAGGCCCCGTTTTTGGACCACGGCGAATGCATGGCGGGTAATCCAAAAATGTATGCACAGTTGGTGCCAGTGCTACGCAAGTACAGCAAGTTTGCCGGGGCCGATGAGAAGGCCGAGGCCAGCCTTCGTCAAAAAGCTTAATGGGCTAACTGGCATCTGTGCCAAGGGGAATGACAATGGCACCGGCGATAACATCGCTCACGCTTTATCAAGCGGTAATGGGGCAGTCATTTACACAATTGGCCCCCGCCCTTCAGCGTTTTCATGGGCTACGCGGTCGTCACGTACTCAGCGGCCAGGTTCAGATCGCTGTGCCCGCTTCAATAGGTGCCAAGCTGCTGGCGGTTCTGTTAGGGACGCCGCTCAAGCCATGCCAGGGGGCGATTCGATTTGAACTGGATGCGCAACCCGGACAAGAAACATGGCTTAGGCATTTCCCCGGCAAGACCATGCGCTCCACCCTGCAAGGGGCTGGCCCCTACGTGACCGAGCGCCTAGGTGCGGCCACCTTAAGCTTCCAACTCACGGAGCAAAACGGTGCCCTAAACATGCAACTCGTTCATATGCGTTTTTTGGGGTTTGCCTGCCCTAAATGGCTTTTACCCCACATCATCGCCAGAGAGACAGGGCAACCCGATCAATTGCATTTTGAGGTGCAAGCGGTGGTGCCCATATTGGGCTTGGTCACCCGCTACACCGGCTTTCTCACCCTACCCACCCCGGAGCTCACATGATTCTCGTTTTTGACGCCCAATGCCTTCTTTGCAATCGCTGGGTGCAGTTTGTGCTTCGCCACGACCACAAGCAGCAAATCCAATTTGCATCGATTCAAACCCAAAGCGGCCAAGCACTGTTGAGCCAAGCCGGTTTGCGTGTAGAGGGCTTACAAACACTGCTGCTGGTAGATGGCCAGCGGTCCTGGCAACACACCGCTGCAATTTTGCGGGTACTGGATGCCATGGGCTGGCCGTGGCGCATGGCCTGGCTGATTTGGTTGATTCCTGCGCCCGTGCGCGACAGCCTGTATCGATGGATTGCCCGCAACCGTTACCGAATTTTTGGAAGAACGGACACCTGCATGGTGCCCGCGCCGTCACAGAAGGGGCGTTTTTTGGATTGAACCTAGAAACGGCAGTCGGTAAAGTGAATCGAACTTAGTGCAGTTTGAAGCAAAAAACCACTAGAAATGCGATTCATTCAGCACACAGATCCAGAACTGTGCTGAGTCCTCGATCTTGCCCAATCAAAAACGGCTTTGAGACTATTGCCGCTGCCCTTCAAAGGTTCCCTTTGAACCGCCAACGCTCACCCAAGTACCCACAATTTTTCCGGTCTGAAAGTCCACCTTTCCAACCCCTTCCAGGACCACCGTACTGTTCTGTATTGGTATCCGAATGCGTAGTGTCGCTGACGTGGCTGGTGAAGAAGTAGACCCACTCGAATCTGGCGTAACCGTGCTGGTGCACCCTGACCCGTTTAGGTTACCAAGAACGTTGGTGTACCCGTAGCAGCTACTACGTTCTGGCCCGTTCAAACTCAAACTCCAGGTCCCAAACTCATCACCCGTTAAAGTACCCCAGTACTCGCCATAGAAGGAAGCTGGGGTTAGGGATAAAGCTTGGTTGGGATTTAGCTCCTTTAAAGCGGGCTCGGTAATGTTCAACTGGGTAAACAAAGCCTGCGTTGCCACATCATTGAGCGATAAGCCGGAGTATGTCAACTTCTTATCGAGATACCCGTAGTAAACATGTCCATTGCGCTCAATAAATGCGCGATTCCAAGAGGTTCCCACAGCCCGGCCGGGTAGGTTCTGAAAGGTCAGAACTCTTGCGTCACCGCGTTGGGTGATGGTATAGGAGCCTTCATTCAACCTCACGCAATTGCGACGCGAACCGTCATAGATGCGTTCTTTGCAGCTGTAATAGCGAACACCGTTCTTACGCGTAGAGATAAACGCGGCAGCCAAAATCTGGTTGCTTGTGTAGTAGCTGGTGGCAGCAGAAGTGGACATCAACGGTGCAAACGAGCGGTCTGTCCCGTCAGGCCCAAGTTTGCCGATTTCGACGGTACTCTGGTACCACCCCTCATCGGGACTCAGGCTGTTCAGGGCTGGACTGCCGGCGTTCAATGTTCCATCGGTTTTGTGAACCCCATTCACAATTGCGCGATTGCCATTGATACAAGGTGTCCCTCTGGTACGACTGATTAATATTTCAAGGGTGGTCGCCTCAAAAGACCCTCTACCAAAAGTTTCAGGCGAATTGCAACCCATCTGGCTGCCATGATCAGCCGCTTTGCCACCCGCCGCCACGTCATCGCTGAAGCGCCATACGGTGGTTCCGCCAACTGGCAGATAGCCAAAGGCGTTCGAGGTCGCGGTCGTTTTCGTATAACGAATTGTTGAACCAGTCGGGAAGGTGGCTGACCCTAAATGATAGCTACGGTCAAACCTGTAGTCGCTTGCGAATCCTGCGATATCGGCGTTCTTGAACACTTTGGCCATTGACTGGCCGCTTACATCCAGTGCACTAAAACTTTGCCATCCTTTTTGACGATCACAATAGCTGTAACTGCTGTTACCTAGTGAATCCAGTTGCTGAGATGTGTTCTCAAAATTAAGAGAGCAGCTAACCCACTCTTTGCCATTCCAAGACAGATCGAGCTGGCGTCTAGGTGAAGTGCCTGCACTCCAGGTTGCCAGTTCGCCGTTGGTGATTTGATACCGCCGATAAATGAACTTGGTTCGTTTGAATTTGTCTTGCTTGGCCTGCGTTGAGTTGGCGGAAGTCAAGTACGCCGTAAGATTATTGGGATCACTAAAACTGAGGTACTTCAATCGGTACCAAGCACCCGTTGGATCAACGGTTGGACTAATTGCTAACTTCAAGTTCCCGACCGCTGAAGCGACCGCCTGTTTGGACAAACCATTGCTTTGAATGAGTTGATTGGCGGTAGTTCGCAAGGACGCGTCGCCGTTCAAATCTTGAACACTGACCGCTAACTGGGGCGCGAGACTTAAAACGTGGGAGTTAACAACGGCTGCCAAATCACCTTTGGTGTATCCAACTCCAGCGCTATCAGCGGTTAAGCCCGACCTAGAACCCTGGACCACTTTGAGTTGAGCCTGGGTCGCCAGCGCCAAAGCTCGTGCGATTAAAGCCGGAGAGACGCCACCCTCTTGAGCCGCGGATTTCGTAAAATCTTCTAAAGGCGACGCACCAATCCCGGTGGCGTCTTGCACAAACTCTACCGCCTCTTCTAGGCTCATGCCCTCATTCATCGCTTGATGCACCAGCGTTGTAAAGGGGCTAATCACCGTTTGGCCCACAGGCGAAATCATCGTAAACGCCACATCCGGCGCTTTGCCGGTCTCAAATTCAACGGCTTTTTGGTCAACGAGCGCAACCGCCGCATATTGCCCAATATCGACCTTTGCAATCGTCAAGGTCACCTGACCTGCGCTGTTGGTCAGGCCAGTCGGTTCACCGGCATCACATTGCTCATTCTTGTTTTTATCAAGACAAACCGTGGCACCCTTAATCGGGCCATCGATCACCGAAAAGCTCACCTGTGAGGTTCCAGGTTCGGCACCCCCACCACAACCTTGGATAAAAAGTAAGCCAACGGCGCTTAAGGCCAGTGTCAGACGGCTAATTGTCATGCGCATGGTGTTCCCTTTTTTCAAATATTTGTAGATGTATTGGCGGCATAAATCACTCGATCGGCAGATTGAACTTGAGCGGGATGATAAATGTAAATAAATGTATTTTGTAAATGGATGAGGAAAATCGATCAACGAGAACAAAAAGTGATGGACCACAAGCCAATAGCACTGCCCGCGATTGCCTGCGGTGTAGCCACTCACCCGCATTTCAAATCCATTTTGAGTTCGCACACCAAGTCCAAGCGCTTGACCTTGAACGTTGATTCAAACAAAGCGTCGGAGTATTGGCTGTCGTAAAACTTCATAAACTCGGCCACAGAGGTGCGGTCTACCAAGGCTTTCACGAACAGATAGCTTAAAAAGTAGTAGCTGCGCCTAAAGGCCGCGTCGGTATCCAATTCAGCGGGCGCGCCTTTGCTTGATCCGATGTAATCCAGACGTGCGACACCCTCACGCCACTAGAGGCCACCACTTTGATTTTTTTGCCTAATGTGGCTGCATCGTAGGGGCGCCCCAACAGCGCCTCAATCGCCGCACACGCCTCGTCTATGGTTTTGACAAAATCCGCGTCAACAGACAGGCCATCGCTGTAGATTTCTACCCTGTCTGACTGGTCAACCAACGTGGCCCGGCTCAGCACCCTTTCATCAGGGTTCATTGGGCGGTTAGCTGCTCGCTGGGCCACAGCAGAGCTCACTATCAACATCAAACCTAAACTGAGCAATGCGTGTCGGAGCATCATGGGGTGTTTGCAAAAATAGCATTCTGTTTGGGATTTTGATTTGCCGTCAATGAGTGGGGCGCCGTGTTGGCTTCCTTTACCGCAATTTTCCATGCCATATTGCAAAAATTGCACACTATTTGTTAGAATTCGGCTTGGGTTGGGAGCACTGACCAAAGATATCGCAGTGCGCCGTAGCGATTGCCTCGCCCAACTCACCGACACCCAAGAGCCGCTTTTAGCGGCTCTTTTTTATCCAGCCCCATGTATCTTTTATACCTAGACGAATCCGGTTCGCCCGCAGACCCGCATCAGCGATTCTTCGTCATGGCTGGCATATGTGTTTTTGAGCGGCAAACGCATTGGGTCGATCAACACATGGAGCTAATTGCAAAGCGATTCAACCCCACCACCCCAGATAAGATTGAGCTTCATGCTGCACCCATGCGCTCCGGGGCCGACGGATGGAAAAGCTTTCCAGCCAATAACCGATCGCAAGCAGTCGTGGATGCATTGCATTTGCTCTCCAACCAGCAACTTCGTATAAAGGTGCTTGGTGCGGTGATCGAAAAAGCCCAAATGCCCGTTGGCACAGATATGGTGAAGGCGGCATTTGAGGCCATTGCAGTCGAATTTGATAGCTATTTGGCTTCTCGTTTTCGCAACAAAAAAGAGCAAGCCCGAGGGCTAGTCATTCTGGACAAAGCCGACTATGAGCGACATATCCAATCCTTGAGTCATACATTCAAGCATGTGGGCCATGCCAGCGGAAAATTGAGGAACTTCGCAGAGGTTCCTTTGTTCATCGATTCAAAAGCCTCTAGGATGATCCAACTTGCGGATTTGGTCGCGTATTGGATATTTCGAAGATATGAGGCGGGTGATCATCGTGGCTTTGCCCACATAGGCCCGGCCATTCTCAGGTATCAGGGTGAAATGAATGGATTGAAAGAGTTTGTTTCTACGGCCACGTCCGCGGAGCTGACTAATCCTCGCCCACAATCCCATCCGTTTCCACCTCCTTCACCGCTGTAATCACTGTACCGCTCAAATTCGGTACCGGATAGGACCCCCGCGATTGTTTAGATTTCCCCAAGAAGGGTGACTAAAATCGATCTACCCTAAGCAGCAGCCGAATCACCCCTGCCCAGTTCCCTTTTATTTCCCCGAATGTCCGGCAATTAAAGACCTTTCAAAGCGGTTTGAAGTCAGCACCCTCTCGCCAATTAGTTGCATGAAAAAACAAAACCCAGCCATCGACAACGTGCGGGACACCTCGGCCAGTGGGGTTGCGGACTTGGACAAACACACCCCCATGATGGCCCAGTACCTGGCCATTAAGGCGCAGCACCCTGGCACTTTGGTGTTGTACCGCATGGGGGATTTTTACGAGTTGTTTTTTGCCGATGCCGAGAAGGCTTCGCAGTTGCTGGACATTACCCTAACCCGGCGTGGCACCAGTGCCGGTGAGCCTATTCCTATGGCGGGCGTGCCTTTTCATGCCTTAGAGGGCTACTTGGCCAAGCTGATTAAGTTGGGCGAGTCGGTGGCCATTTGTGAGCAGGTGGGCGAAGTAACCGGCAAAGGCCCCGTAGAGCGCAAGGTGGTACGGATTGTGACGCCCGGCACGCTGATGGATGCCGAGTTGCTGGGCGACAAGGGCGAGTCGATTTTGTTGGCGGTGCACCAAGGCCCGCAACAGCGTTGTGGTTTGGCATGGTTGAGTTTGACCAGCAGCCAGATGCAATTGGCCGAGTGCGATCTGGATGAGTTAGAGCAGTGGCTCAACCGTATTGAACCGCACGAGGTGTTGCTAAGTGCAGAGGCCAGCCCGGCTTTTGAATCACGACTGGCGGGGCGCACGCGGGCTGTGGGCCGCCCGGCCCTGGCCACCTTAACGCACCGGCCCGCTTGGCAGTTTGATGCCAGCTTTGGGCAACGCAAATTACTAGAGGCCTTGCAGGCGGCCAGCTTGCAGGCTTGGCAGGCCGATGACTTGGCCTTGGCCCATGCGGCCGCAGGGGCGCTGCTGGGATATGGTGAACATACCCAAGGCCGGGCCATTGCCCACTTGCAGCAGGTGGTGGTGCAACGCGGCAACACCCTCATCCATTTGCCCACCACCACGCGGCGCAACCTAGAACTCACACAAACCCTAAGGGGTGAGGACGCGCCCACGCTGTTGTCCTTGCTAGACACTTGCAAAACCGGCATGGGCAGCCGCCGCCTTAAACACTGGTTGCTCAACCCGGAAAAAGCCCGCCTTGCGGCGCAGCGCAGGTTAGAGGCCATAGACGCGCTCATCGCCAGCCCCTTGGCTCAGGGGCGTGACCTGCTTAAAGGCTGTAGCGATGTAGAGCGCATTACCGCCCGCATTGCCATGCGCCAGGTCAAGCCGCGTGAGTTGGTGGCCCTGTTGATGGCCTTTGAGCGTGCCGTGTTGTTGCGGCCCTGGTTAACCGGTTTGGCCCAGGCAGAAGCGGGCGGTGGGCAACTGGCCGAGATCGCCACGCAGTTGGTGGTGCCCACGGGCTGCGACACCTTGCTGCGCGCTGCCCTGCTGCCCGAGCCTTCGGCGATGATTCGCGATGGCGGTGTGATGGCCGATGGGTTTGATGCCGATTTGGATGAACTGCGGGGTATTTCTAACAACTGCGATGCGTTTTTATTGGCCTTGGAGGCGCGTGAACGAGAACGCACTGGCATTGCCAACCTCAAGGTGCAGTTCAACCGGGTGCATGGGTTTTACATTGAGGTGAGCCAAGGGCAACTCGACAAGGTGGCCCCTGATTACCAACGGCGGCAAACCCTTAAAAATGCCGAGCGCTTTATCACCCCCGAGCTCAAAACCTTTGAGGACAAGGCCTTGTCGGCCCAAGAACGTGCCTTGGCCCGCGAGAAATGGCTGTACGAGCAGTTGATTGAAACCCTGCAAAGCCACCTGCACCCCCTGGCCCGCTTGGCCGATGCCATTGCCAACCTGGACGCGCTGGCCTGCCTGGCCGAACGGGCTGCCACCTTGAACTGGTGTGCACCCCAATTTATGGGCACACCGGGCATTGAGATTAGAGACGGTCGCCACCCGGTGGTAGAGGCCCGCCTGGCCGAAACCGCCAACGTGCCGTTTATTGCCAACGCCACGCAACTGGGGCCCAAGCAACGCCTACACATCATTACTGGCCCCAACATGGGGGGTAAATCAACGTATATGCGCCAAGTGGCCCTGATTGTGTTGCTCGCCTCTATGGGTTCTTATGTGCCCGCCAGCGCCTGCCGCCTGGGGCCTATCGATGCCATACATACCCGCATTGGCGCGGCCGACGATTTGGCCAACGCGCAGTCTACCTTTATGGTGGAGATGGTAGAGGCTGCGCAGATTTTGAACAGCGCCACAGAGCACAGCCTGGTGCTAATGGACGAGATAGGCCGGGGCACCTCCACCTTTGATGGCTTGGCCATTGCCGCCAGCATTGCCGCTTACCTGCACGACAAAACCAAGGCCCTGTGCCTGTTTGCCACCCATTATTTTGAGCTAACAGAACTGCCTGCCGCCCACCATGCCGCCATCAATATGCATGTGAGCGCCACCCAGTCGGCCGGGCAAATTGTGTTTTTGCACGAGCTGCAAGGCGGGCCAGCCAGCCGCAGCTACGGCGTTGAGGTGGCCAAGCTGGCGGGCATGCCCGCCTCGCTGCTGCAACAGGCCCGCCACACCCTTAAAGCCCTAGAAGAAAAGGCAGGGGCCAGTACCGCACAGGTGGATTTGTTTGCCCCCGCGCCCCAATCGGTGGCGCCCACCCCCACGCCACTTGAGAACGCCCTCTCTAAAATCAACCCCGACGCCTTAACCCCGCGCGATGCGCTGGACGCCTTGTACCAACTCAAAAAACTACTTGAATCCAAATGACTTACTGTGTTGCCATCAAACTCAAAGCGGGCCTGGTCTTTTTATCGGACTCGCGCACCAACGCGGGCTTGGACCAGATCAGTACCTTCAGAAAAATGATCGTCTACGAAAAGCCGGGCGACCGTTTTATGGTGTTGCTATCCGCCGGTAATTTGAGCATTTCTCAATCGGTGCGCGAGCTGCTACAAGTGGAGCAAATCAAAGACACGCCAGAGAGCGAACCCATCACCATCTGGAACGCCACCAGCATGTACGACGCCGCACGTGTGCTGGGCGCTGCCATCAGGCGGGTGCACGAGCGTGATGCCGAAGCGCTTAAAAGCGCGGGGGTCGAATTTAATGCCTCTATGGTGTTGGGTGGGCAAATCAAAGGCGAGGCCATGCGTTTGTTCCAGCTGTACTCGCCGGGCAACTTTATCGAAGCCACGTTTGAGACGCCGTATTTTCAGATTGGCGAATCCAAGTACGGCAAGCCCGTGCTAGACCGCGTACTCACCCCCGATACGGCGCTGGACGAAGCAGCCAAATGCGCTTTGGTGTCCATGGACTCCACCCTCAAGTCCAACCTGTCGGTGGGTTTGCCGTTGGATATGGTGGTGTACGAGGTGGACCAGTTGCACTCCGACAAAGTGGTGTGCATTGACCAGGACAACCCCTATTTTCAGATGATGCACAACAGTTGGGGCCAAAAGCTGCGCGAAGTGTTTGACAGCATAGAAGACCCCGTGTGGAACGGTGGCCAAACCGACATCCCGCTGCTGGTGCAAGGGGGCCGATTTAAGAATCTGAAAAAAATCACCAATGCCACCGAGCGCTTGATTTAAGACGATTGGACCTAGACCATGCAGGATGCCACCAACACCGATCTCCACAAAGCGGAAGTAGAAAAGCGCTGGATTGAAGTGGCTCAGCAGTCTAGAGCCCACTACCGCGCCATCGGGCTTCATATCACCCAAGAAGAGTTTAGCCAATGGGTGGGGGACCTCAAAAACAACCTCAATGCGCCCATGCCCGTATGCCACAAATAAAAGATTGGAGAAGCCTTTAACTGGCCACTTTGGCACAAAGGTGGCCCGTATTTGAACCTGCACGCAATCAAAAGCGCAGCAGCCCGCCAGCGCCTTTATCGCCCCATCTGATCCAGCCGCAAACGCACCGGGAACTTGGCGCGAATGGCGTCGTCGATGGCGCTGCTCACGTGGCGGGGGTAGTGGCTCTCTAAGATGGCGTTCAGGCGGCGGGCGGCGGTTTGCATCGAGGTGGGTCTGCCCTGCTCGTCCCACTGGTTGGGGCTGGCGCGGTTGCCTATGATGGGGTAGATGTAATCTTTTTGCATGAGTTGCAGGGTTTGCTCAGAGCCTAGGTAGTGGCCAGGGCCTTCGATACAAACTTTGCGTATGGTCTCTAGCGAGATGGCCTCGTCGTTGACCTCAATGCCGCGTATGGTGCGTTGCACTGCGCCAATGATGTCGTTGTCGATGAGCAGGGACTCTAAAGAGAAACCCAACAAACTGGCCAACATACCGGCCGATTCGTAAATCAGATTGGCACCGGCGTTGCCCACCAGGGCGTGGTTGTAGCCTTTTTCGGAGCCGGCTTGTACGTCGGGGTACTTGCTGTCGCACATGCCCGAGGCGGTGCCACCGGTGAGGTCGTAAAAGCGCGACAACTGGGCGCTGGCCGCAGAGAGCAGCGCCTGCTCTGGGCTGCCGCCCGACATGGCACCGGTGCGCAGGTCGGACACAAAACACCAGGTGCCAAAAATGGCAGGGGCACCCTTTTTGATGGAGTTGACATACACCAAACCGGCCAAGCACTCGGCCACTTCTTGCACCAATGCACCGCTGATAGAAGCGGGCGCTGTGGCACCGGCCTGACCTGCCGACAGCAGCAGCACGGGCATGCCGCCCTCTACGGCCATTTCTAGGCAACGGCAGGCGTCGGTGGCGAACTTCATGGGGGGCACGACAAAGCAGTTGGATTGGCTCACAAAGGGGCGGGCGCGCCATTTGTCTTCACCACCTGCAATCATGTGCAGCATCTCAAGGCTAAGAGCCAAGTGGGCTGGGTCTACCCAGCTGGAGCCCACGTGTTTGGTGGTGCCCATCACGCTGGCATAGCAGGTATTAAAGTCCATCTCAAGGGGGTCGGCCAAATCGCGGCACACCACCGAGCGTTGGTAAAAGTGGATGTGTTCCAGCGTGTCCACCACGCGGGCAATGTTGTAGAGGTCTTGGGTATTGGACTCGCGGTAGTCACCAGTAACACCATCCACGATATTGACCGCGGCCCCTGCTGTACCAAAGTACACCTTGTTGCCCCAGGGCTCCATGTCGTGCTTGGGGTCTTGCCCGTGCAGGGTGAACTTGCGGCCCGCGTTGGCCACGGTGTCTTCTACCAAAGCACGAGGAAATACCAATCGACCGTCGGAGCGCAGCACCGCACCGGCACGGGTCATGTACTCAATGCCGCTGGGGGTGGCATCGGCAAAACCGATGTGCTCTAGCGCGTCTAAGGCAGCGTGGTGGATTTTGAGGACATCGGCGTCTGACAAGGGCTTGTAACGCCCGCCTTCCATGCCGGGGCGCACGGGACGCAGGCTGTCGGGCAGTGGTGCGGCACGGGCAGCGCGGCGGGCTTCACGGGCACCGCCACGTTTTTGCAAAGGGGCGGCGGTTTCAATGGTGGCGGTGGCGTCGGTCATAGGATTCCTGAAAGTAAGGGGTGCGTTAAAAACGGCGGCCAACTAAGCCCGCAACTTGGCGTTGGTGGGATCAAACAAGGGTTCGGCCTGCACGGTGGCGCGGCGCATTTGGCCCAGCACATTCACCTGCAAAGCGGTGCCCGGCGTGGCCAAATCGGCCCGCACATAGGCCAGTGCTACGCTCTTGTTCAAGGTATGGCTCCACACGCCAGAGGTGGTTAGGCCTACGTTGGTTGTGCCGTCAAACACTTGGGCGCAGTACGGCGGTTCGGCGTCGCCGTCTTCGTCAAACACCAGGGGCACAAAGCGTTGGGCGGGGCCTCTGGCGTGTTCTGCCAGCAGGGCGTCGCGTCCTACAAAATCGGCCTTGGTGACATCCACAAAACGGTCTAGCGAGGCCTCTAGGGGGGTGTAGCCGCTTTCAAGGTCGCTCTTCCAGCCACGGTAGCATTTGTCGATGCGCAGGCTGTCCATGGCGTACATGCCAAAGTCGCGAATACCAAAGGCCTCACCGGCCTTAATGATGGCAGCGTACAGCGCGGGCATGGCGGCCAAGGGGGGCGTGCAGTTCCCAGCCCAACTCGCCCACATAGTTCACCCGCATGGCCAGCATGTTGCCTGCCACAGTGGTGATTTCTTTGGCGCTCAACCAAGGGAATGCGGCGTTGCTTAAATCGGCGCTGGTGACTTGGCTGAGCACCTCACGGGCGCGTGGGCCAGCCACGATTAAGGAGCCAAACTTGGCGCTTAGATCGGTAACGGTGATGGGGCTACCTTCTGGCAGGTCTTTGCGCAGCAAGTCCAAATCATGGCTAAGTGCAATGGCGGCGCTGATGATATAGAAGTGGTCCTCGCCCAAGCGGGTGATGGTGAACTCGCTCCACAGCTTGCCGTCATCGGTCAGGGCATAGGCCAAAGACACCCGGCCCACCTTGGGCAGCTTGGAGCAGGTTAAGCGGTCTAAGTGCGCGGCCGCGCCTGTGCCTTTAAGCTCGAGTTTGGTAAACCCGGCCAAGTCCAAAATACCCACACGTTCGCGCACGGCCTGCACCTCTTGCGCCACCACACCGTGCCAAATGCTTTCGCGCCTAAAAGAGAGTTTTTCTGGGCCCAGTTCTCCGGCCAGGTCAAAGTACACCGCACGCTCGTAGCCACCCCGTGCGCCAAAACGTGCGCCCTTGGCTTTGAGGGTGTCGTACAGGGGCGAGCAAGCCAGCGGGCGGCCCGCGTCGCGCTCTTCGTACGGAAAGGACGAGGCGTATTCGTTTTGGTACACCTCAACGGCCTTGGCCACGGTGTAAGCGGTGGTGGCGCAGTCACCATAGCGGCGGCGCTCTAGGTTCCACAAGTCCCACTCGGGCTTGCCGTCTATCACCCACTCGGCCAAGGCCTTGCCTGCACCACCGGCTTGCGTAATGCCAAAGCTAAAGTTGTTGCAATGGAAAAAGTTCTTTAAGCCAGGCTCTGGGCCAATGTAGGGGTTGCCATCGGGCGAATAGGGAATGGGGCCGTTCACACCGCGTTTGATGCCTGCTTTGCCCAGAACCGGCACGCGGGCCATTGCGTCTTCAATGTAAGGCTCTAAGCGCTCAAAGTCGTCGTTCCACAATTGGTTGGCAAAGTCATCGGGCATGCCGTCCAACCACATGGGTGTGGCCTTCCATTCGTAGGGGCCCAAGATAAAGCCTTCGCGCTCTTGGCGCAGGTAGTACGAGGTGTCGGGGTCGCGCAGCAGGGGCAGGCGGGCGGCACCACGGGCCACCAGTTCGGGCACGTCTTCGGTCACCAGGTACTGGTGGCTCATCACGGCCAGGGGCAAGTGGCGGCCTACCATTTTCATGACCTCAGCGGCACGGTAGCCTGCGGCGTTCACCACAATCTCGGCTTCAATCTGGCCTTTGTCAGTGGTCACCAGCCAATGCCCGTTGGCTTTTTGTGCCAAGGCGGTCACGCGGGTTTGGCGGCGAATCACACCGCCTTCTTGGCGGGCAGCCCTGGCCAATGCCTGCGTGAGTTGAGAGGGGTCAATGTCGCCATCCAAGGGGTCCCACAGCGCACCCTTGAGGTCGTGGGTTTCGATAAAGGGGTAAATGGCTTTGAGGTCAGCAGGCGACAAAATGTCGTAGTCCAAGCCATTGGCTTTGGCCATGCTTTTGACGTGCATAAATTCGTCCATACGGTTTTGCGTATGGGCCAGCCGCACCGAGCCGGTGAGGTGGTAGTTGATGGGGTCGGTTTCGGACTTGGCCAATTCGCGGTACAACGAGGCCGAGTACTTTTGCAACTTCAAGATACTCCAACTGGTGGAGAAGGTGGGCAGATTGCCCGCGGCGTGCCAGGTGGAGCCACTGGTCAGTTCGTCGCGCTCGAGTAGCAAGACATCTTTAAGGCCCATTTTGGCCAAGTGGTACAGACAACTGCAGCCCACCACGCCCCCGCCTATCACCACCACTTTGACATGCTCAGTCATTCGCTGCCCCTTGTTCGGTTATCCACGCGCCCAATCGGTGGTGCTGTAACCACCCAACTTAGCCACTCTGCTCAACATTCATTGTAGGCAATCGCCATGAAATTTGGCATTAATTTTTCATGTCCATATAATCAGCCGCAATAATTTAGCCCACCGCAACAAAGGCCACTATGACTTCAAATACTTTACCCTCCCATGCCAACGTCGTCATTGTGGGGGGCGGCATTGTGGGCTGTAGCGTGGCCTATCACCTTACGCTGCGGGGCTGCCAAAACGTGGTGTTGCTAGAGCGCAAACAGCTCACCTGCGGCACCACTTGGCACGCTGCTGGTTTGGTGGGCCAACTGCGCGCCACCTACAACCTCACGCGCTTGGCGCAGTACACCACGGGCCTGTATGCCTCGCTCGAAAAAGAAACCGGACAGGCCACCGGCTTTAGACAAACCGGCTCTATGTCGATTGCCACGCACGGCGCGCGTATGGAAGAGTTGCTGCGTGGGGCCTCTATGGCCAAGTGCTTTGGCTTAGAAGTGCATACCTTGACCCCCGCCCAAATTGCCGAGCGTTGGCCCGGCGTGACCACCAGCGATGTGGTGGGTGGTGTGTTCTTGCCCAAAGACGGGCGCACCAACCCCATAGACACCACGCAGGCCTTGGCCAAAGGTGCCAAAAGCCGGGGGGCCAAGATTTTTGAAAACACCAAGGTGGATCGCATCATTGTGGAGAACGGCAAAGCCGTGGGCGTGGCCACCGACCAAGGCGATATCAAGGCCGATGTGGTGATTAACTGCGCGGGCATGTGGGCCCATGAGCTGGGTGCCAAAGCGGGCACCACCGTGCCACTGCACGCGGCCGAACACTTTTACATCGTTACTGAGCCCATGGCAGGCCTGCATGCCGACCTGCCGGTAATGCGCGACCCCGATGGCTGCGCCTACTTCAAAGAGGATGCGGGCAAGTTGTTGGTGGGTTGGTTTGAGCCAGTGGCCAAGCCCTGGGGCATGAAGGGCATCCCCGAGTCGTTTTGCTTTGATTCCTTGCCCGACGACCTGGACCATATCGAGCCCTTGCTCAACGCCGCCGTGCACCGCACCCCAGCGCTGGCCAACGTGGGCATTAACCTGTTTTTTAACGGCCCCGAGAGCTTCACGCCCGACGACCGCTACCTGCTGGGCGAAACGCCAGAGGTCAAAAATCTTTTTGTGGCGGCAGGGTTTAACTCGATTGGCATTCAATCGGCAGGCGGTGCCGGTAAGGTGCTGGCCGACTGGGTGATGGACGGCCACCCCCCTATGGATTTGTGGGATGTGGATATTCGGCGTGTGGCCCCGTTCCAGCGCAACAAGCATTACCTGCGTGACCGCACGGTTGAAACCCTGGGCCTGTTGTACGACATGCACTGGCCGTTTAGGCAAGCTGCTACGGCGCGGGGTGTGCGCCGCTCGGTGCTGCACGACCGCCTGTTGGCACGGGGCGCCTGCTTTGGTGAAGTGGCGGGTTTTGAGCGGCCCAACTGGTTTGCGCCCGCTGGGCAAAAAGCCGAGTACGAATACAGCTATGGCAGGCAAAACTGGTTTGACTATTCGGGTGCCGAACACCAAGCTGTGCGCACCGCAGCCGGTCTGTTTGACCAGTCCTCGTTTGCCAAATTCTTGTTGCAAGGGCCAGACGCAGAAAAAGCACTGAATCGCATTTGCGCCAACAACGTGTCGGTGCCCGTGGGCAAGCTGGTCTACACCCAATGGCTCAATGAACGCGGCGGCATAGAGGCCGACCTGACGGTGACCCGTGAAGCGGCCGACCGGTACCTGATCGTGACGGCCTGCGCCACCCAAGGTCATGATTTTTCTTGGTTGCAAAAGAACATCCCGCAAGACGCACGGGCCTACGCCACCGACATTAGCTCGGGCATGGCTGTGCTCAGCATCATGGGCCCCAAGGCGCGGAGCATTTTGTCGCAACTGACCGATGCGGACATATCCCACGAGGCTTTCCCTTTTGGCACCTCGCAAATCATTGATTTGGCCTACGCCCGCGTGCGCGCCAGCCGCATCACCTACGTGGGCGAACTGGGTTGGGAGTTGTACATCCCCACCGAGTTTGCCGCTGGCGTGTTTGACGCCTTGATGGCCGCCGGTGAGCCCATGGGCATGAAACTGGCGGGCTACCACGCGCTAAACTCTTTGCGTATGGAAAAAGGCTATCGCCATTGGGGCCATGACATCAGCGACGAGGACTCGCCCCTACAAGGTGGCCTGGGTTTTGTGGTGGCCTGGAACAAGCCCGATGGGTTTATCGGCAAAGAAGCCCTGTTGGCCCAAAAAGCGCAAGGCTTAAACCGCCGCTTGGTGCAATTTGCGCTGGACGACCCCACCCCCCTGCTCTATCACAACGAGCCGATTTTGCGCAATGGGGTGATTGTGGGACGCATCTCGTCGGGTATGTTTGGCCATACCCTGGGCCAGTCCTTGGGCATGGGCTATGTGACCAACCCGGATGGCTTGGCCGATAACGATTACCTGCTAAACGCCCACTACGAAATCGAGGTGGCCACCGTGCGCTACACCGCCAAGGCCTCGTTGGCCGGGTGGTACGACCCCACCAACGCGCGTATCAAAATCTGATTGGCACCCCCAACCCTAGTGACTCTCCATGGCCTTGCTCAAACAACGCTTGCCTGTGCCCAAGTCCCCCGCTAAAAAGGACATTGGGGTGGCTCGCCGCGTTGAAAAAGTGGCCGCATCAACGCCTGTGCAACCCGACTGGCAAGACACCACGCCCGTAGACCCACAAGCGGCCATTGGCGAGCAGATCCGCGAGCTGCGCATTATCAAAGGCTTAACCCTTAAAGAGGTGGCGCAAAAGGTGAGCATCTCGGTGGGTTACCTCAGCCAACTCGAGCGCAACCAGTCGCGCCTGCCCATTGGTGTACTCAAAAAAATTAGCGACGTGCTGGGCGTGCACATGAACTGGTTTTTCCAGAACGCCAACGACGGCGACCCTGGTGAACGGGATGTGGTCGTACGCGCCAACAACCGCCGCAAAATGTCGTTTACCGGCCTTGGCATTACCGAAGAATTGCTCTCACCCAACCTAAGCGGCCCGCTGGAATTGTTGGTAAGCACCTTGCAACCGGGTGCCGATAGCGAGAACTATTCGCACGACGGCGCAGAGGCCGGTTTGGTACTGGCGGGCCGTTTAGAACTATGGGTATCAGGCCGCCATTTTGTGCTGAATGCAGGCGACAGCTTTTCGTTCAAAAGCACCGAAGAACACCGCTGCGCCAACACCGGCAAAACACCCACCCAGGTGCTTTGGGTGATTACGCCGCCGCATTATTAGCGAGTCGTGCAAGCCTGACGCTTACGCCGCCCAACTCACCCACCCCATCTGACTGGTAAGCAGCACCACCAAACCAAAAGCAATGCGGTACCAAGCAAACGGCGTAAACGAATGGGTGGCCACGTAGCGCAGCAGCCACTTAATGCACAACCACGCGCTGATAAACGAGAACACCAGGCCCACGGCAAACATGGGGGCGTCGGCCATGGTGAGCAAAGCCCGCTCCTTGTAAACGCTATAGGCCCCTGCCCCTACCAAGGTCGGGATGGCCAAGTAAAACGAAAAATCAGTGGCCACGCGGCGGGGCAAGCCCAGCAGCATGCCACCAATAATCGTGGCCCCGCTGCGGCTGGTGCCCGGCACCATGGCCACACATTGAACCAAGCCCAACTTGAACGCCAAAAGGGGCGATATGTCATCCACCGACATGGGCGCACCGGGCTGCAACAGATCAGGGGCAGCGGTTTGGCGTGCCTGCCTGCGCTCCACCCACAAAATGACGAAGCCCCCCAAAATAAAGGCCGCTGCCACCACCGTGGGGGTAAAAAGGTGGTCTTTAATCGCCTTACCAAACAGCAAACCCATAACGACCGCAGGCAAAAAGGCGATCAACACATTGAGCGCAAACATCTGCGCCTGCCGCGCATGAGGAAGATCGCGCACCGTGTTGCTGATCTTTTGCCAGTACACCAAAATCACCGCAAAAATCGCTCCGGTCTGGATAGCAATGTCAAACACCTTGACGCTTGCACCCTCAAAGTTCATCAGCGATCCAGCCAAGATCAAATGCCCCGTAGACGAGATGGGCAAAAACTCGGTGAGTCCCTCCACCACGCCCATCACGGCGGCCTTTAGTAAAACAATCCAATCCACGTTGCGCTCCTTTGGTTGGGGGGATTATCGGGGATGGGCTGGCCGGGAGGCGTGATAGAAATTTACCGATCAGGAAATATTGATCCGCTTGCATAGAAATTCCGTTTTAATTTCCCGAGCGGGAAATTAAACCAACTTGCAGGAAGGGGCGGCCAGTTATCTCGTATTTGGGAGAAAGATGGTCCACTGCTTTACCCAAAAGGGTAAGATTCGACCCTAGACAAAATAATCAAATCTGGTCAGGTAAACAAGAGGGATCATCGTTGGCAACACCGCAGCTTTTAACACCCCATCAAAGCCAATACTACGCATGGCTTTTGACGCGGCGGACTGGGGGCGACACGGTCGAGTCTTTGGCATCTACACTGGTTGACTCACAAATTGATCTCAACCCGCATCAAGTTGATGCGGCACTGTTCGCCTACCAAAATCCTCTGTCGCGAGGAGTCATGTTGGCGGACGAGGTAGGGCTAGGAAAAACCATTGAGGCTGGCCTTGTGATCGCCCAGCGCTGGGCCGAGCGCCGTCGCCGCATCCTGATCATCGTGCCCGCCAACTTGCGCAAGCAGTGGCATCAGGAGCTACAGGACAAGTTCAACCTACAGAGCTTAATACTTGAGGCCAAGAACTACAACGCCATCCGTAAGCTAGAACTGCACAACCCCTTCCAGAACGCTTCAGGGCCAGTTATTTGCTCCTATCAATTTGCCAAGTCAAAAGCGGACCAGATCAAAGAGATCGCTTGGGACTTGGTTGTTCTCGACGAAGCGCATCGTCTACGCAATGTTTACAAGACCAGCAACATCATTGCCAAGACCCTAAAAGGCGCGCTGGCACACGTTCACTCCAAAGTTCTGCTCACCGCAACACCTTTGCAGAATTCTCTGCTGGAGCTGTACGGTTTGGTCAGCGTGATCGATGACCGCATTTTTGGCGACCTTGACAGTTTTAGATCCCAGTTCATGGCCCAACCCAAAGACCTGGCGTTTGCCGCTTTAAAAGCACGCCTAGCCCCGATCTGCAAACGGACGCTGCGCCGCCAAGTTCAGCAGTACGTGTCCTACACCTCGCGTAAAGCTATCGTCCAAGAGTTCACGCCCTCCGCCCAAGAGAGGGAATTGTCTGGTTTGGTCGCAAACTACCTGCAACGGACCAACCTTAAAGCCCTGCCGGTGGGTCAGCGTCAGTTGATTTCTCTTGTTCTCTGGAAACTTCTGGCTTCTTCCAGCCACGCTATTGCCGGTGCCCTAGACACAATGGCCAAGCGTTTGCAGGGGGAACTTGATGAATTGCAAGATGTTCCTGACTTGGCCAGCCTGCTGGACGAAGATTATGAATCGCTAGCCGAAACCGCCGACGAGTGGAATGGGCAAGACCCGAGCACAGCACCGTCGACACCCAACGAGCGCGATGCTGTAACGCAGGAGATTGCTGAGCTTTGGCACTTCAAGACGCTGGCGACCAACATCCGCGACAACGCCAAAGGCAACGCGTTGTTGACCGCACTAGACACAGCCTTTACTGAGCTGGCGCGTCTCGGCGCGGCCAAGAAAGCCATCATCTTTACAGAATCAAAGCGAACGCAGGAATATTTGCTGTCTCTGTTGGCTGACACAGCCTACGGGGAAGGCATCGTGCTGTTCAATGGCACCAATAGTGATGCCCGAGCACAGGCGGTATACAAAGACTGGCTCAAGCGCCACGAGGGAACGGATCGCATCAGCGGCTCTAAGACAGCCGACACCCGTGCTGCACTGGTCGAACATTTTAAAGAGCGCGGCACGGTGATGATTGCCACCGAGGCAGGTGCCGAAGGCATCAACCTACAGTTTTGCTCTTTGGTGATCAACTATGACCTGCCTTGGAACCCGCAGCGCATCGAACAACGCATAGGACGCTGCCACCGTTACGGCCAAAGGTACGATGTCGTGGTGGTGAATTTCGTAGACCGAAGCAATGAAGCAGACGCGCGTGTTTATGAGCTGCTGGCGCAGAAGTTTCAGCTCTTCGAGGGCGTTTTCGGAGCCAGCGATGAAGTGCTGGGAGCAATAGGCGCGGGGGTGGACTTTGAGCGGCGCATTGCCGACATCTATCAGAACTGCCGTGATCCGGTTGCTATCAAGGCCAGCTTTGAACAGTTGCAGCTTGACTTGGCAGGCGAGATTAATGAAGCAATGGTGAAAACACGTCAAATACTGCTTGAGAACTTTGACGAAGAAGTGCAAGACAAGTTGCGCATTCGCGCCGAAGACAGTCGCGCCGCACGCAGCAAGTACGAACGATTGCTGATGGACCTGACCAGGGCAGAGTTGACCGACAGCGCCACTTTTGACGAAGAAGGATTCGTCCTTCACGGCATCCCAAAAGCGGCTCCTAACGGCATTGAACTTGGCCGTTACGAGCTCCCAAGGCGCGCCGGTGGCGCACACATTTACCGTGTAGGGCATCCGCTAGCAGCCTGGGTGGCACAACAAGCCAAAACCCGTGAACTAGCCAGCGCCCGGCTCATCTTTGACTATGACGCCTATGGCACGCAAATCAGCACGCTTAAAGCCTATCGGGGAAAGGCAGGCTGGTTAACTATCAAGGTGGTATCCGTAAAAGCATTAGGTACTGAGGAAGAGCACTTGGTGGTGGCGGCCACCACGTTAGACGGCCATGCGCTTGCAGAAGATGACCCGGAGAAATTGCTGCGCCTGCCTGCACGGTCGCAATCGGCGGGGCTTTTTAGCGCGGCCGACGCGACCCTAGTGGACGACATGGACGCCCGCACGATTGCCTTGCGACGCCAGATCAACCACCGCAACCTTGGCTACTTTGACCAAGAGGTCCAGAAGCTGGATGCTTGGGCCGATGACTTAAAGCTGGGGCTTGAGCAAGAGATCAAGGCCATCGATGCCGAGATCAAGGAAGTGCGTCGCACAGCAGCGACTTCACCCACGCTCGACGAAAAGCTGGCTCATCAAAAGCGCCAGCGGGAGCTTGAAGCAAAGCGCTCCAAGCTGCGGCGCGAGTTGTTTGCCCGGCAGGACGAGGTCGAGAGCCAGCGAAATGACCTGATTACCGAACTGGAAATCCAACTTCAACAGCAGGTTGTTGAACACGCGCTGTTCACCATCGAATGGGAGCTCGTGTGATGTCGGCGCTTTATTCCCTTTGATGTGCCTTTATTGGTTAATCTGCAACACCTTAAATACTTGGGGACGAGAATGTCTGCAACAAATTTCAAAACTGAAAACAACACGTACCGCAAGCTTATCGGCAACGGGCTGACTTACAAAATCCCGCGTTTCCAGCGCGACTACAGCTGGTCTGAAGACGAATGGGAGGACTTGTGGGCGGACATCCTGGGCGTTCTGCAAGAGGGCGGTGAACCTGCGCACTACATGGGTTATTTGGTCTTGCAGTCGCAAGACGACAAAACCTTTGATGTCATTGACGGTCAGCAGCGGCTCACAACATTAACATTAATCGTGTTGGCGGTTCTAAAAAACTTGCAGCGACTGGTCATCGAGAAAACACAGCCCGATCAAAACCAGAGGCGCATAGATCAAATTCGGCAAACCTACATTGGCTATCTAGACCCCGTGACCCTGGTATCCCGCACCAAACTCACACTCAACCGCAACAACGACGGCTATTTTCAAACGTATCTGGTGCCCCTGGGGCACTTGCCGCAGCGGGGTTTTCGGGCATCAGAACACGCTCTGCGCAAAGCGTTTGAATGGTTTGAGAAGCGCGTGCGCGACTACGCAAAACGCAAGGCGGGTGACGAGGGCGTATCTTTGGCTAGCCTGGTCGAGACCATGAGCGACAAGCTCTTCTTCACCGTCATCAGCGTGACCGACGAACTCAACGCCTTTAAGGTATTTGAAACCCTGAACGCGCGTGGTGTGCGCCTATCGTCCACCGACCTGCTCAAGAATTACCTGTTTTCAGTGCTGCACAAAGAAACAGACCATGCCCACGAAATGCAAGTGCTGGAAGACCGTTGGGAAGCGATGGTGACGCGCTTGGGTAGCGAAAGCTTCCCCGACTTTTTGCGCGTGCACTGGATCAGCCGCAAAACCTTTGTGCGACAAGCGGAGTTGTTTAAGACCATTCGCAGCAAGGTCATTACCCGCGAGGCGGTATTTGAATTGCTACGGGGCATGGAAGAGGACATGGACACTTACTTGGCCCTCACCAACCCGGAAGCCTCGACTTGGACGCCTGACTTGCGAGCCCAAGCTCAGAAACTGCGCATGTTTAGCGTTAGGCAACCTTTGCCGTTAATCGTGGCGGGCCACCGCCACCTGAACGCAGCCGACTTCGCCACACTACTCAAAGCCTGCGTCACGATCTCGTTCCGCTACAACGTCATTGGCAGCCAACCCACCAATGAGCAAGAGCGCGTGTACTACGCGGCAGCGCAAAAACTGTCGAACACTGAAATCAACACGGCTAGCCAAGTGCTAGATACCCTCAAACCGGTGTACCCGGCAGACGAGGCATTCAAAAGCGCTTTTGCAGACAAAATTATTCGCACAACCAACTCACGCAACCTGCGCATCGTGCGTTACATCCTGTGTGCACTGGAGCGCCAGCTCAACCAAACCGACCACGACTTCGAGAGCGACACCTTTAACATCGAGCATGTGTTGCCTCAAAACCCCGGCGATGGCTGGCCGGCTTTCACAGACGAAGAGGTAGAGGCCATGGCCTACCGCATCGGCAACATGGCGCTTATGGCCAAGGGGGCCAACAAGGACATCGGCAATGCTGCTTTCGGCGTCAAGAAGCCCGTCTTGGCCAATAGCGCGTTCGAGCTGACACGCAAAGTGGCAGAGGACAACGCCGATTGGACACCCGAGCGCATCGCTGCCCGGCAAAAGACCTTGGCCCGCCTTGCCTGCACAGTTTGGCGTGTGGCCCAACTATCTGATTGACCCAATGACAAACAAACAGAAACTTGAACTCACCTGGATCGGCAAGGAGAAGCGACCAAAGCTGGAACCGCGCATTCTGCTTGCTGATCCAGAGAAGTCATACCATGCCAAACACCGAATGTCGGACAACGACATCTTTGACAATCGGTTGATCTTTGGTGACAACCTCCTCGCATTGAAGGCACTTGAACAGGAATTTTCCGGACAGGTGAAATGCATCTACATCGACCCCCCGTTCAATACAGGTGCCGCATTCGAGCACTACGACGACTCGGTTGAACACTCAATCTGGCTGGGTCTGATGAGGGATCGACTAGAAATACTGAAACTTTTGTTGACGCGCGACGGCGTGATCTTCATTCACATAGACGACAAGGAAATGGCGTACTTAAAGATCATCGCCGATGAGATATTTGGGCGAGATCAGTTCCTCAACATGATCGTGGTCAAAACCTCAGACCCATCAGGGCACAAAACGGTCAACCCGTCGCCGTATTCCCAAACAGAATATGTATTGATGTATGCGAGGGAAAGAGCCGCCTATAAGTACGAACAGATCTACGTTGAAAGCTCATACGACCCAGGATATGGGAAGTTCATTTTGAATCGAGATGAGCACCATTCAGAATGGAAAGTGACCGGGCTCAATGAAGTGGTTGCCGCCAACCTGAACTTCGATAGTACGCGTGCCGCACGCAAAGCCATGGGTCGAATGACTTTTGATGCTGCTGTCGCGGGCTATGCACTTGAGCACAAGGACAGCGTATTTCAAGCCACAGCAATCAGTGACGCTGCCGGACGGAACATTGTTGATGCACGCGAAGAGTCAAAGCGCAAGAGGGACCAAATCATCTGCGTCAAGCGAGAAGGATTCGACGATGTGTATGCCCTCAATGGGAGGCAGGTTTACTTTTATTCATCCAAGGTCCGTCAGATTGACGGCGAGTCCGTTCCAGCAAAGCCGCTTACCAACTTGTGGACGGACATTCCTTGGAATGGCATCGCAAATGAGGGAAGCGTTGAGTTCAAGAACGGAAAGAAGCCAGAGAAGTTAATCAAACGCTGCCTAGAGATTGCTACAAAGCCGGGTGATCTGGTGCTCGACTCATTCGCTGGTTCAGGCACCACCGGTGCAGTAGCGCATAAAATGCACCGCCGTTGGATCATGATTGAGTTGGGCGAACATTGTCATTCGCATGTCATTCCGCGCCTTCAGAAGGTCATCGACGGTGAGGACAATGGTGGCATTTCCGAAAGTGTCAATTGGCTTGGCGGCGGCGGCTTCCGTTACTACAGATTAGCACCAAGCCTGATCGTTAATGATCGCTGGGGCAACGCTGTCATCAACCCTGCATACAACGCCGCCCAGTTGGCTGAGGCACTCGCCAAGCTTGAGGGCTTCACATACGCACCATCAGAAGTGCAGTGGTGGCAGCACGGCCATTCCAGCGAACGGGACTTCATCTACGTCACGACCCAGAACCTGTCCGCAGAACAGCTACAAGCACTCTCTGACGAGGTCGGCAGCGACCAAAGCCTCCTCGTGTGCTGTGCAGCCTTCCACGGTGTCACGGCAGCCAAGGCGTCGGAGCGCTGGCCGAACCTGACGCTGAAGAAGATTCCCAAGATGGTGCTGGCCCGCTGTGAGTGGGGCCACGACGACTACAGCCTCAATGTGGCAAACCTGCCCATGGCAGCGCCGCAAAAAGTGATGGAGATTAAAAAGGCCATGCCCAGCGACAGCATGGGTGACCTTTTTGGTGATTCGACTACAGAGGGTACGCCATGAGTAAGACGCCAGCGGAACTGGGACTGATACCTGCGCAATACGCGCCTTGGCTGATACAGATCAAGCAACAGGTGGCCAGTGCCCGGCAGCGTGCTGCGCTGGCTGTAAACGGGGAGTTGGTAAAACTGTATTGGCAGATTGGGCATGAACTGTTAGAGCGACAACGGTCTGCACAGTGGGGCGACAAGGTGCTAGAGCGGCTGTCTGCCGACTTGCGCGATGCTTTTCCGGATATGAAGGGCTTTTCCGCACGAAACCTCAAATACATGCGTTACTTTGCCGAGCATTGCCCTGATCAGGCAATTGGGCAGCAGCCTGCTGCCCAATTGCCTTGGTTTCATTTGGTCGTGTTGTTGACCAAGGTTTCTGGTATCCAGGCACGCGAGTGGTATGCGGTGCAGGCCATCGCACAGGGTTGGTCTCGCACCACGCTCGAAGTGCAGGTCCGAGACCGCCTGTTCGAGCGCCAAGGGCAGGCAGTGACCAACTTTGCGCTGCGCCTGCCCATGCCGAACTCAGCGCTGGCGCACGAAACGCTAAAAGACCCTTATCTGTTTGATTTTCTGGGCTTGGGCGACCAAGCCCATGAGCGCGAGATCGAAAACGCCTTGGTGCGTCACATGACGCGCTTTTTACTGGAGCTGGGCAGCGGCTTTGCTTTTTTAGGACGCCAGTACCGACTGGAGGTAGAGGGAGAAGAGTTCTTCATTGACCTGCTTTTCTATCACACACGTCTAAAGTGCCATGTGGTGGTGGAGTTAAAAGCCACTGCATTTAAGCCGGAACACGCCGGTCAGTTGAATTTTTACTTGACGGCGGTAGACCGGCAGGTAAAAGCCCCAGACGACAACCCCACCATTGGCCTGCTGCTATGCAAAACCCAAAAGCGCACCGTGGTGGAGTACGCCCTGTCGGGCATCGACAAGCCTATGGGGGTTGCTGAGTACCGACTGCTACGGCATTTGCCAGATAGCCTAGCAGACAGTCTGCCAACGGTTGAGGCACTTGAAAATGAATTGAGTGGGATGGGGGAACCCGCATTGAAGGCAACAACGGGTAAGCGCGGCCCAACCCTTGGGCATAAAGACGCGGGCAGTAAGAAATGAACGCGCGCGTTCAAAACCATGTGACTGGGCGTTTGTCGCTGCGCCCACCGCAGGCCCAATCCCTCTCTAAGTTGGTGCGGGCACTGGAGGCTGCGCCAGAGTTGTTGGGCCACCAACAAAATACCTCTGCCATCCTGTCCTCGCTACGGGCAGAGTTCCCCACCTTGGAGGACTTCGAGCGGGAGTTTCCGTCGTTGTGCTTCGCGCTCGCCACCGGCGTTGGCAAGACCCGACTGATGGGGGCATTCATCTCCTACCTCCATCTGGCGCACGGCATCAACAACTTCTTCGTGCTGGCCCCGAACCTGACGATATACAACAAACTGATCGCAGACTTTACACGCAATACGCCCAAGTACGTTTTCAAGGGCATCGCTGAATTTGCACAACAGCCACCGCTGATCATCACAGGTGACAACTACGACCAAACCGGCGCGGTGGTAGCCGATCAGCCAACAGGCTTTGCCCACGACGTGCGCATTAACATCTTTAACATCTCCAAGATCAACTCCGAGGTGCGTGGCGGCAAGGAGCCACGCATCAAGCGGATGAAGGAAGTGCTTGGGGACAGCTACTTCAACCATCTGGCCAACTTGCCGGATCTTGTGCTGCTGATGGATGAGTCGCACCGCTATCGCGCAAGCGCTGGGGTTCGATCGATTAACGAGCTGAAGCCACTATTCGGACTAGAGGTAACGGCGACACCTTTTGTGGAATCCGCGCGCGGCCCTATGCCGTTTAAGAATGTGGTGATGGACTACCCACTGGCACGCGCCATGGAAGACGGATTTGTCAAAGAGCCCGCCGCCGTAACCCAGCGCAACTTCGACGCCAAGGCTCACACGCCCGCGGAGATCGAAAAGACCAAGCTGGAGGATGGTGTGCGCCTGCACGAAACCACCAAGGTGGAGCTGCTGACCTACGCTCGCGAGAACGGCGTGAAGGTGGTGAAGCCGTTCATGCTCGTGATTGCGCGAGACACCACTCACGCTGGGCAACTTTTGGCGCTTTTGGATTCAGAAGCCTTCTACGAGGGGCGCTATCAGGGCAAGGTGATTCAGGTCGACTCCAGCCGCACGGGCGCGGAGGAGGAAGAGATGATCACGCGCCTTCTTGCAGTGGAGAGCGTGGACGAGCCGACCGAAATCGTCATTCACGTCAACATGCTCAAAGAGGGCTGGGATGTGACCAACCTTTACACCATCGTGCCGTTGCGTGCGGCCAATGCGCGCACGCTGATTGAGCAATCCATTGGTCGTGGACTGCGGTTGCCCTATGGCAAGCGGACAGGCGTAGCAGCGGTTGATCGCCTCAACATCGTTGCGCACGACAAGTTTCAGGAAATCATCGATGAAGCCAATCGGGGCGATTCACCGATCAGGCTGAAGCAGGTGATCTTAGAAACGCCGAGTGCCGACGACAAAAAGATGAGTGTTCAGGTTGGCTCAGGCGCGATGACGCGGCTGGGGCTTGCCGATGCAGTCAGTATCGGTAGCGCCCCGACAAACGCAGGCGCGGCCCCGGCCAGCCCCGACTCATCAGGTTCACCCGCACCCGTGTTCGCGACAGAGCGCGAGCGCCAAGCCGCACGCGTTGTAATGGAAATAATAGGTAAGTACGAGGTCAAGCCCGATTTCGTCCCAAACAGCGGTGCATTGCTCAACGCCCAGGTACATGCGGCAATCCTGGCCGAGGTCACCGAGCGCCTAAAGCCTACTCAAGGTGAGCTACTTTCGGGTGTCGACGATGGGATGCCTGCACTTGACCTCTCAGTCGTGGTGTCCAAGACCACCGAGATTGTTGTCCAACAAACCATAGACATCCCCCGAATCGCGGTAGTGCCAACCGGCGAGGTCACCACGGGCTTCCATCCGTTCAAGCTCGACATTGCGCAGTTGCATCTTCAGCCCGGCGAACGCGAGATCGTTATTCACAACCTGCGCACCAACGAGCAGGAAACTTTGGCCTCTGAAGTCGGCCTAAATGAGCACCGACTGGAGGACTACATCGTCCATGCGTTGGTGGACTTCGATGACATCGACTACTTTGCGCACGCCGAACTTCTCTATGACTTGTCCGGGCAAATGGTGCAGCACCTGCAAAGCTACCTTTCGGAAGCAGAAGCCAGAAGCGTGCTGGATCGGGATCGCCGTCTGATCGCCCGTGAAATTCACGCGCAGATGATGGCCCATTTTTGGGAGGAAGCGACCGAGTATGAGGTGCAAGTCAGCCGCGGTTTTACGGAACTGAAGGCATGCAACTACACGGTCATTGCAGGTCAGACAGTCCACCACTTCCGGGAAACCCTAACCGAGCTAGGTCGTATCAAGCAGCTGTTGTTTGGCGGCTTTACCCGCTGCCTTTACCCGTTGCAGAGGTTCGACTCCGACACGGAGCGCCGTTTCGCAGTCATCCTTGAACGCGATGCTTCCAAATGGTTCAAACCCGCAAAAGGTCAGTTCCAGATTTACTACAAGTTGGGTACTGAGCAACCGGAGTACATCCCCGACTTCGTGGCAGAGACGGACTCGATGATCTTGATGGTGGAAACCAAGGCCAGAACCGACATCAATACCCAAGAGGTTCAGGCTAAATCTGGGGCGGCTGCACGCTGGTGCAAACACGCATCGGGTTACGCCACAACAGTCGGCACAAAGCCGTGGCGGTACCTGCTGGTGCCACACGACGAAATCGCAGAATCAAAGCGGCTCACTGACTTTTTGCGGTTCGAAGTGAAGGGTTGAGTGAGGGCTATCTGTGGTTTTCGCACTATGCACTCCATTTGTGCCCCCGGCCCAAACCGCCTCCACCCCTGTAAGCCCCCTGTACCCCAACCCGAGCAAACTCTTACCCATCCCAAACCCTTAATTTGCAGGAGCCTGTATGAGCCGTGAAGTTGTTGTTGTTAGCGCCGTGCGCACCGCCATTGGAACTTTTGGTGGCAGCCTTAAAGACATTCCCCCTACCGAGTTGGCCGCCAATGTGGTGCGCGAAGCGCTGGCGCGGGCGCAGGTGCAGGGGGCCGATGTGGGCCATGTGGTGTTTGGCCATGTGGTGAACACCGAGCCCAAAGATATGTACCTCTCACGCGTGGCGGCGGTGAATGGTGGTTGCGCCATTGAGACGCCTGCCTACAACGTGAACCGCCTGTGTGGCTCGGGTTTACAGGCCATTATTTCGGCCAGCCAATCCATTTTGCTGGGCGATGCTGATGTGGCCATTGGTGGCGGTGCCGAGAACATGAGCCGTGCGCCTTACGCCTCGCTCAATGCCCGCTGGGGTGCGCGCATGGGCGATACCAAAATGGTGGACATGATGGTGGGCGCTTTGCACGACCCCTTCCAAACCATTCATATGGGCGTAACGGCCGAGAACGTGGCGAAAAAATGGGGTATCACCCGTGAAGAGCAAGACCAGATCGCCTTAGAAAGCCACAACCGTGCCGAACGCGCCACGGCTGCGGGTTACTTTACAAGCCAGATTTTGCCCACCATGCTCAAGTCCAAAAAAGGCGATGTGGCCTTTGCCAAAGACGAGCATTTCCGTACCGGTTGCACCCTAGAGGACATGTCCAAGCTCAAGCCCGTGTTTGTCAAAGAAAACGGAACTGTGACGGCGGGCAATGCATCGGGCATTAACGACGCGGCTGCGGCCGTGACCTTGATGGAAGCCAAAACCGCTGCGGCCCGTGGCCTGGCCCCACTGGCGCGTTTGGTGGCCTACGCCCATGCGGGTGTAGACCCTGCTTACATGGGCATTGGCCCCGTACCGGCCAGCCGCTTGGCTTTGCAAAAAGCAGGTTTAACGGTAAACGATTTGGATGTGATTGAGGCCAACGAAGCCTTTGCCGCCCAGGCCTGCGCCGTGACCCGCGATTTGGGCTTGGACCCTGCCAAAGTCAACCCCAACGGGTCAGGCATTTCATTGGGCCACCCCATTGGCGCAACCGGTGCTTTGATCACGGTTAAAGCCCTGTACGAGTTGCAACGCATTCAAGGGCGCTACGCACTGGTCACCATGTGTATTGGCGGCGGCCAAGGCATTGCCGCTATTTTTGAGCGGATGTAAACCCACTGGGGTGACGCCAACCCCGCCCATGGGCGGGCGTTGCCGCTACTGCGCGTCCTGAAACGAATGGCGTCGGTAGGTGAGCACCAAGGTGTCACGGTAAGCACCCTCTGCCAAGGGGCGTATGGGTGTGGTTTCGTGGATGACTTGGTGGTCGTCTAGCAACACCATGGTCCAGGGTTGCGACAGGGTAAAGCGTTCGCCTTTGCGCCCGTGGGCTTCAAACACCCGGCTTTCACCCCCTAGCAACTGGTAGCGACCCACCAGTATCACCACCACGTAGTCCACCCCATCGCGGTGCGCTCCCTCGGGGGTGGGTCGGCCAATGCCCCCTTCGGTGTCAATGCGGAACTGATGGGCCTCTACAAACCAGGGTTGCGGGTTGGGCTGTTGTGCCGGTTCGTTGCCCACTGCCCGCGCCTCTACCTGCGAAAACACCGCCCCCAAACGCACCAGCATTTGCAGCCAGTGGGGGTGCTGCGCCAAATCGGGTTGCAGCGGCTCAAACCAGCGCGTCATGCCCCCGTGCAGGGCGTTGTATTCCAAGGGTTGCCAATGCGCTCTATGCGGGGCCAAGGTGGCGGTATCGGCTTGCACCACATAAGAGCCGTGGCGGCGCTTGCGGTAACGGCCACCGTCTTTGAGATATTGGTCAATCGGCAGGTCTTGCCAAGCGGTGGACCAACTGGCCAGCACTGGCGCGGGCACGTCCAAAGCCTGGGCGGTTTGGTCGGGAGCCAAGACCGCCACATGGTGTGCGGCCAAGGTAGGCACCAAGGCATCGGCCGAGGTAAACAAGGGATCTGACAGTGAATCGGGCATAGGGGTATCAACCAAGCAAACGGTATCTGCGGCTAGCGTTACAGGTATTTGCACCAAGCGCAAAGCAGGTATTTGCGCCGAGCACAAAGCATTGTCGCGCAAATGCAAGCGGCTACCGCTGATTTAAATTACCATCATTTGATTGTTTCACCCCTCATCACCGGAGCACTTTATGACCTTTGCACTTGCCTCACTCACCAACGACCAAATCCGTCTGGCCTCGCGCCCCGTGGGTCTGCCCAAAGAGGCCAATTGGCAGCGGGTTAGCGAAGCCGTGGCAGACCCTGGCCCCGGTGGGTTGGTGATTCAAACCCTGTCGCTCTCGTTAGACCCCGCCATGCGCGGTTGGATGAACGAGGGCAAGAGCTACATCCCACCCGTGGGAATTGGCGAGGTGATGCGTGCGGGCGGCATTGGCCGCGTGGTGATATCGGACCATGCACGCTATGCCGTGGGTGACTTGGTCACCGCTGGTCTTGGCGTGCAGCGCTACTGCAGCCTAAATGCGGACGCTGTTAAACGCAGTGGCATTGCCAAAATTGACCTGTCCATGGGCACGATTGGCCAATGGCTCAATGTGCTTGGCATGCCTGGCATGACGGGTTATTTTGGGTTAATGGACATTGGCCAACCCAAAGCGGGCGAAACGCTGGTGGTATCGGGTGCTGCGGGCGCTGTGGGCCAAACCGTGGGTCAAGTCGCCAAGATTTTGGGCCTGCGGGTGGTGGGCATAGCAGGGGGCAGCGCCAAGTGCGATTGGGTGGTGAACGAGTTGGGTTTTGATGCTTGTATTGATTACAAGGCAGGCCCCAGCGCCGTGCGCGACGGCTTAAAAGCCCATTGCCCAGCGGGTGTGGACATTTACTTTGACAACGTGGGCGGTGATATTTTGGACACGGTGTTGGCCCGCATTAACCGCAAAGCCCGCATCATTATTTGCGGTGCCATCAGCCAATACAACGCCACCACAGCCGTACAAGGACCTAAAAACTACCTCAGCCTGCTGGTAAACCGCGCCCGTATGGAAGGCATGGTGGTGTTTGATTACGCCGACCGCTACCCCGTTGCCATTGCAGAGATGAGTGGCTACCTGCAAAGCCGCAAAATGAAAAGCCGCGAAGACGTGGTAGAGGGTATAGAGCAGTTCCCCGATGCGCTCAACCGCCTGTTTAAGGGCGAGAACTTTGGCAAACTGGTGTTGCAGGTGGCGGCGGCCTAAGGGCCTGCCACTGCGCCTAAGCGCTACGCCATGAGTCACCCGCAAAGCATAGCCAGCGCCCACCCCTACCGCGGGGTGTGGTTGCTGTGTTTAGGGGTGTTGGTGTTCTCATTGCAGGACCTGATCATCAAGAAAGTGAGTGGGGCTTATCCACTCACCCAGGTGATGGCGATTCGTTCGGTGGTGGCGTTTCCGATTTTGTTGTGGTTGGTGCAGCGCGACGCGGGTTGGCGGCGTATTTACCAGGGCCAACTCAAACCTTTGATCTGGCGCGCGGTGGTTTTGTTTTTGTCGTACACCGCCTATTACATGGCCTTCCCTGCCCTGCCCTTGGCCGCTGCGGTGGCGCTGTACTTTACCGTGCCCTTGTTCGTCACGGCCATGGCCGTGCCTCTGCTCAAAGAAAAGCCGCACCCCCGCTTGTGGGCTGGGGTGTGCTTGGGTTTTGTAGGTGTGATGTTGCTGCTGGCACCGGGGGCTGGGGTGTTTGAGCCAGCCGCCCTGCTCTCGCTGTTCTCGGCGGCGATGTACGCGGTGTCTATGGTGATTGCGCGCAAGTTGGGCGAGAGCGAACAGGCCTCGGTGATGGGGTTTTACCAAAATCTGGTTTTTTTGTTAGGCGCACCCTTGTTGGCGGGCTTGTTGGCAGGCTTGATGGCCGCCACAGGTTGGAGCAGCGGCGGTCACCCCAGTCTGACCTTTTTAACCCGGCCTTGGGGTTGGATCACCGGGCCGGATTTGCTCTTGATTGCATCCTGCGGTGTGGTCGCTTCGGTGGGCATTGTGATGCTAACGGCCGCCTATCGCATTGGCCCCGCCAGCAGGGTTACCGCTTTTGAGTACACGGGGGTGTTATGGGCACCGCTGTGGGGATTTTTGTTCTTTGCAGAAGTACCCACCCAATGGACGGTGATGGGTGCCTCGTTGATTGTGGTGGCCGGGTTGTTGGTGCTAAAAGTCCAAGCGGCCAAAGCTGATTGACCACATCAATAGGCATCATGCCGATGCGGCCTGCTTGATTGCCACAGGCGACTTGGCGCACCGCGGCGACGTGGCCTCTTACCAACGCTTGCAGTCCGTGCTTTCGCGGCTGGTACTGCCCTACCATTTGGTCATTGGCAACCACGATAGGCGCGATCATTTTGAGGTGGTGTTCCCCGAGCAAACGCCTACGCCCGGCGGCTTTGTTCAAAAGTCTATCCACACGCCAGAGGCCACGCTAAACGACAGGTCTGCCACCGCCGTGAAGGCGGTAAATTTTTTAGTAACATCCACCGCTTGCAAATCGGATGAAGCAGCGGCAGCGCTCTGGGTTTGGGTCATGTCAATGCAGCCTTACGCCTTGTTGTTCTAGCACTTTTTGTACCTGGTCCATGGGGACTTGGGATGTGGTGGTACCGGCTTGTAGCGACACCGCTGCGGCCACCCCTGCGCCCTGCCCGGTCACCGTACAAGCCATCATATTACGCATCGCCGCGTGGGACACCATATCGCCCGCCACGCAACGCCCCGCCACCAGCAGGTTGTCCACTTCAAGGGGCACCATGCAGCCGTAGGGCACTTCAAAGTAGCGGCCTGTGCTGGGCAAAATCAAGACGTTGTAGCCATCAATAAACTCTGGGAAGATGCCCACCGAGTCGTCAAACTTGGCTTGGTTGCGCACATCGTCACTGGTTAAGTTGTAGCGCCCCACAATCTTGCGCGAATCGCGTATGCCCAATGTCATACCAAAGTTGCGTAGCTTGGCGTCTTCAAAGCCAGGCACCACGGCCTTGAGCGCGGCGAGCGCGTACAGTGCCTCTTGGCGGCCTTGCATTTCGGCGGCGGTTAGATCCATAACATCGGTGGAGTCGTAGCCATGCAAATGGGCTAGATTCAGGTTGGTGGCCTCGCCAGCATCCGATAGGGCCGACCACGACCCACCCAGGTTGGTGGTGTGTGCGGGTATCACGCCCATTTCGCGGGCTTGGTCAAACTCTTTGTCCAGGTAGGGGCTGCGCAACACGTCCTCTTTGCCGGTGGTCTCTTGCTCCCAGGTGCGGCTCCAGTCGGCGTAGGTGGCGGGTTGCTCTTCGGTGTACTGCAAAAACCGTTCCTTATCCACCTTGGACGCGTTAAACACCGTGGTCATGCCCAGCATTTTGTCCTTGGGCGTTTTGCGGTAACTGGCCCCGGCCAAGTGGGCAATGTCGGCGTCACCCGTGCAATCAATAATGCGCTTGGCCAGCACCACTTGGCGGCCCGATTTGCTCTCGGTGACGATGCCCTTTAAGCGCTTGCTGTCGCCATCAAAAATCACATCTACCGCAAAGCAATGCAAGATGGGGCGTATGCCCGACTCGCGCACCAAGTGGTCGGCCACTACTTTAAAAAAATCGGCGTCCAGGCATTCGCTGTCGTTGTACGGCCATTTAATGGCCCCCCCCATGCTGGCGGCGCGGCGCTCCATCTCTACGCCTATGCCTTCAGACTCTATGGTGCCTTCGTAGCGGTACCAGGCCAGGGTCTCCATACCTACGGTGGTAATCACCCCACCAAAGCAGCCAAAGCGCTCTAGCAAGACCACATCGGCACCAGCACGGCGGGCCGCCAGCGCGGCCGACAAACCGGCGGGGCCAGCACCAACCACCAAGACCTCGCACTCCGCCAAAACAGGCAGCGCTTTGGGTGGCTCAATGTAGGCGTTTTGTTCGGGGTCCATCTCGCCACGCGCAGGCGGCGTGTGCTGCAAAATTTGGCCTTCGTCGGTGGTTTTGCGCGTAAACGTGAGTCGCTTACCCGCCCAACGTTGGATCATGCGATCGACACGGCCTTTGTACTTGTCCTGCTCTGTCACGGTTCACCTCTTTTGTTTAACCCGTATAGCCTACCCACCAATAAAAACACCTCTGCGACCCGAAGCGACCAGCAGAGGTGTTGGCGCAAACTAAATGTAATTAGTTGGCGGCTTTAACACGGTCCAAGATGCGACCTTCGATTTCCTCAAGACCAGCGGGCACGGCAGGGTACCACTTGATGTTCTTGATGGCAGCCTCTGGGAAACCACCAGCCGTTCGGTGCCCCAGATGTGAGGTAAACCGTAGACCTCGCCTTCAAGGGTAGTGTTCTTTTTGGTGGCGTGCAACATAAAGGGAATGAACTGCTCACCCTTGATTTTGCACAGGTCCATGGCCTTGTAAATGCCAAACTCTTTTGCGGGCCGGTGAGACGGTCTTGCGAAGGCTGGGGTAAGTCAAAGCCAGCACTGCCGGTAGCGCGCAACTTGGAGATCATCTCTTCGTTGTTGGACAGTGTTACTTCAGCTTTGTAGCCGGTTTCTTTTCACCCAACGAGTTCAAACCCGAGCGGCTTTTACCCGGTGCGCCAGAGATTCCACGCGGCGCTTGGATTACATTTGGTACTGGCCCACCGACACACCCTGGCCCTTCGCCAAAATGACGGTGAGTTTGCGCCCTGAAACGGGCATGAAGCTGATGCTGGTGCCGCGCCAAGGCTTGGGATCTGGCGGCCAACTGGCAACTGCCTTCGCTTGAGGTGTTGCCTAGTAGAGTTAAAGGGCGAAGACCCCTTTACATCATGAATGAGCCAATCAGTCGGGTAACTCCTAGGTAAACAAAGCGCTAGACCACGGTAGCATTTGTTTACAAAAAGAACAGTCGTTCTTTTTATACCCAACCGACATAGGAGACTTCATGATCAAGATGCGCATTGTTGGGCCGGCATTGGCCCTTACCTTGGCGGCTGCGCTGCTCGCAGCCTGCGGCGGCGGCGGTACAGACACCACGCCACGGGCTAAGATTACAGCGGTTAAATCCTTTGGGGATAGCTTGGCGGACGTTGGGGCCATAAAAGGCATACGGTACACCGTTAAAGACAACCCGGTCTTTCCGGAGTTGATTGGAGACCTGTATGGCGTGGGCAGAAACTGCAACTACTACGTAGGAGCCGGCGATGAAAAAGGCGATGCCCCGACTTCAGTGACTTTTACCACCAACACCAAAGCGGGCTGTTCAAACTACGCCATTGGCGGGGGCAGGATCGATGCCACCGGTAAAGGCTATTTCGATACTGATCCTAGGACCGTTGGTAACCAACTGGCCGAAGCCACCAAAGCGAGTAACTTTAGTTCCGGTGACCTTCTTTTGATTGGTGGCGGTGGCAACGATGCAGCCGATCTGACAGGGGCCTTTCTGGTTCTTCAAACAGAGGGGCCGACGAAGTACCTCACATTGCTAAATAAGCGTCTTTCACAAGATCAGGTCAACGCGGCGATCGCAGCGGGGGCACCTGGTTTAGCTGCCGCAGGCGGAATGTATATGGTGGCTTTGGCCGATCATTTTTACAAGCAGATTAAAGAGAGCGCTCTGGACAAAGGGGCACAGCGCATCTTATTGATTAATATGCCAGATATCACCAATACGCCTCGCTTCCAAATGGTGTTGGCTGGTGTGGAGGCGGCAAGCAATGCGCAAACGCGTGCCCAAACCCAAGGACTTATCGGAAGCTGGGTTTCTGCATTCAATAGCCGGTTGGCGGCCAACGCGGCCAATGAATCGCGTATTGCCGTGGTGGATTTGTACAGCAACCTTAATGACCAAGTCGTTAATCCGTCTCAATACAATTTGACCAACGCTAAAACACCCGTTTGCCCAATAACGGGGATAGGCAAAGACAAGTTGCCTGAGTACGACTTCCCGACATGTACAGATGTTGCGTTGGCCGCTTTAGCGCCAACTGGACAAAGCAGTGACTGGTACAAGTCCTATTTGTTCTCTGACGGGTTCCATCCCACACCCTACGGGCACCAATTGGCCTCTCAGCTCCTCGCACGTTCCTTGGCCCAAAAAGGCTGGCTCTAAGCTCACTGAATTCGGAGAAACACTATCATGACCTTTATTCGAAAAATCACACTCTGTGCCACTGCGGCCCTGCTTGCATCTGGGGTAGCTCAGGCCCAATCGGCGGGTACTTTTATTGGCCGCATTGGTGTCACAAACATCACGCCGAGCCCTATTAGTGGCGATTTGTCGGCGCCGTCTTTTCCGGGCACCAAAACCGAAATCAGCAGTGATACCCAGCCCACCGCTGGCGTGACCTATATGGTGACAGACAATATCGCCATCGACGTACCACTTGCGCTGGGTTTTAAGCACACCTTGACGGGTGCTGGTGCGATCGAAGGTGTTGGCAAGGTCGGTGAGATCAAGTCCTTGCCCGTGACCGTTTTGGTTCAGTACCGATTTGACGAGGCCAAAGCAAAGATTCGCCCCTATGTTGGCGCCGGCCTGACCTACGCCAAATTCTACGGCGGGCGTACCACGGCCGCTCTGACAGGGTTGACGGGCGGATCACCTAGCAACCCAACGACTATGTCGGCGAATTCCAAATTCACCGTATCGTTTCAGATGGGGGTAAGTGTCATTCTTAGTGACAAAACCGGGTTGGACGTATCAGTGATCAAGACACCGTTGACCTCAAAAACAAGCCTTTCAACGGGTCAAACCGTAACGGCCAAACTCAACCCGTTGGCCATTTCGGTGGGGATTACACGTCAGTTTTAACCAAGAGCGTGGTTCGGCGGGGTGGGCAGGCAACCCAACAGGTTGATTTGTCCACCCCGTTTTTTTTGGCAAGTACGCTGCCTTTGTGATGGTGTGGTTAGCGCGAGCGCCAAAGCTGGGTAGGCGCCAACTAAAGCCGGGTAATGCCCGCATAAAGGTCGCACACGATAAACGAGGCGTATACCGACATACAAGCCTGCGCAGCTGCAGGGCCGATTTCACCGGCTTCGTCCAGGTTCATGATGGCCACTGCCGCCAGTAAGGTGTCGGGCGAATACAAAAACACGATGCACGACAGTGTGGACATGGACGCCACAAAAAAGGTGCGGTAAAACGGTACTTTGAGGGATGCCGACACCGACTCAAACTCATCGTCAATGGGCTTAAGCGCGGTGACCGCTGTGAGGTGGCTAGAGGTGTAGTAGTGCACCACGTTGGCCAATACCAAAATTGCCATAGAACCGTACAAAAAGCCCAGCGGGTTGTATTTGGCATTAAAGAACATGATGTAGCCCAAGCCCAACACCAAACCGGGCACCGCCATAGAACCCATAGCCAGCAAAAATGCATGCCACCTTTTCAAGCGGGCCAGGCTTTGGTTTTTTCTAGCAGGTAGGCGGTGATAAAGACCAGTCTTACAGGTACATCACATCGAGCCGCTGGATTTGCATTAACTTCGCGCCCGTGGCAAAAACAAACTCCGACAGATCGGCGCTGTACACGCTGGGCAGGGGCTGGCCACCATTTCCAGCACCTGGTCAATGCCGTTGCCGGCCAGCGTGGCCTTGTCGGCATTTTCAGACAAAAAGCAATACCTTTCATTTGATGGCCCAGCAGTGAGCGCAGCTTGTCCTTGGCCGTCACCACCGCCACCTTGCACCCGGCATCGGCCAAGGCGGCCAGCAGGGTGGGCGATTTAGGCAGGGCCTAGCGGCGTTTATTGACTTCTATCATGGGTGGGATGCGTGTATCTGGCGTGATGCATGGGTGGAGGAATTTGGCGTTGCATGTCGCGCCAAAGTGCGCTCCTTGCTCTGGCGAACGTGCTCGAACAAAGCCTTTGCAGCCACATCGGGTTGGCCGGTGGCAATGGCCTCAACAATGTGATGGTGGTCACTGACCGAGGCGGGAAGCGCGTCGCCCCCCGTCAAATTTATGCGCCTAAACAAGGCCAGTTCGCGCGTTAGTTTTTTGTACAGTGACAAAAGTTTTTTGTTGCCACTCATGTCTAACAGGCGTTCATGGAACTGCCCATTGAGTAGGTGGTAGGTGTCCAAATCCTGCCCAGCCACCGCTTGGTCCATTTGCGCCACTGTCGTTTTCAGTTCTGCCAGTTGCGCCGGTTGTAGGGATTGGGCCAGCAAGCGCCCGGCCAGCTCTTCCATGACGGCCCTTATATCAAAAATCTCGGCGGCTTCGTTCAATGGGATGGCGCGTACAAACACCCCTCGATTTTTTTCGGTGCGCAGCAAACCGGCTTCTTCTAGGCTACGAAAGGCCTCACGCACCGGCCCGCGAGAAACCCCCAAAGAAAGCGCCAAGGCCGCCTCGTTCAGCTTGCTGCCCGGCGGGTAATCGCCCGCCAAAATGGCACTCTCAATCTCTTGCTGCACCACCTGGGTCAGTGAGCTGCTTTGCAATTGGGCGATGGTGGGGGAACTCATGGGGGGTATTGGAGCAGGCCATTACAAGGTTGTCAACAATCTACAAAAAACAATTGACAATTGACAATTGACCTTGGACGCGATGAAATCCGGCCAAACACAACGGTTTGCTGCCTCGCCCATCGCCGAGTACACCCTTTTCCATCCCATTTCAGCTCACACTATCCCTCGCCAGTTACCCCGTCACAAGGATATTCCCCATGGACCGCGACAAAATTTTGCTCACCCCAGGCCCCCTCACCACCACCTTGCGCACCAAGCTGGCCATGCTGCGCGACTGGGGTTCGTGGGACGCCGACTTCAACGCCGTAACGGCCCGCATTCGCGCCAGTTTGCTCAAAATCATCCACAACCAGGGTGATTACACCGTGGTGCCTCTACAAGGCAGCGGCACCTTTAGCGTAGAGGCCGCCGTGGCCACGTTGGTGCCCAGAGACGGCCATATGCTGGTACTGGACAACGGCGTCTATTGCAAACGCGCCGCCAAGCTCACTACCTTAATGGGTAGGCGTTGCACCGTGATGCCGTTTGACGAGGCCGCACCCGTTAGCGCCGAACGCCTAGAAGAACAACTGAAAGCCGACCCCAGCATCACCCATGTCACGCTGATTCATTACGAGACCGGGGCGGGCGTGCTCAATCCTCTAGAAGCGGTGGCGGCCGTGTGCCAACGCCATGGCAAAGGCCTGATCGTGGACGCCATGAGTTCTTTTGCGGCCCTAGAAATCGACACCCGCAAGATCCAGTTTGACGCCTTGATTGCGGCCAGTGGCAAATGCCTAGAGGGCGTGCCCGGCATGGGCTTTGTATTTATCCGCAAAGCGGTACTGGCCCAATGCGAAGGCAACAGCCAGTCGCTGGCCATGGACCTGTACGACCAGCACCAGTACATGGAAAAAACCACCCAGTGGCGTTTTACCCCACCCACCCACGTGGTCGTGGCCTTGGCCGAGGCGATAGCCCAGTTTGAAGAAGAAGGCGGCCAACCGGCCCGCTTGGCGCGCTACACCGCCAACTGCCAAACCTTGATAGCGGGCATGGCAGGCTTGGGATTTAAGCCCTTTTTAGCCCCCGAGCACCAAGCCCCCATCATCGTGACCTTTCACGCACCAGATCACCCGGCCTACGACTTCAAAAAGTTTTACCACACCGCCCGCGAAAAAGGCTTTGTGCTCTACCCCGGCAAACTCACCCAAATCGAAACCTTTAGGGTGGGTTGCATAGGCGCGATAGGCCCCCAAGAGATCAAGCAAGCGGTGCAAGCGGTGGCGCAAACGCTGGATGAATTGGGAATTGTGGCGGGCAAGTAAACGCCAAATTTATGGGTATTTATATAAAAGTTAGCAAAGTTATGAAAGTTATCAAAATTTCGTAACTTTTCTAATTTCTGTATAATTGGCCCATATGGATGCGATTAGAAACCCTTTTTCACCGGGCGCAGGTACCCCACCGCGTGAACTAGCCGGGCGCGACGAGGTGCGCAAGGCAATGTATGTGGCATTAGAGCGCACCCGCATTGGCCGTCCTGCCAAAAGCGTCATGCTGGTGGGCCTGCGGGGCGTGGGTAAAACCGTTCTACTCGACCGTATGCGAATGGATGCGGAGGCCGCGGGCATTCATACCCTGCGAATAGAAGCTCCCGAGGGGCGATCTCTTCCCGCCTTGCTTGCGCCGCAACTGCGTCAGGCGCTGCTGCGTTTAAGCCAGATTGCAGCGGCCCGAGAATACGCAGTGCGAGGCCTTCGCGCACTGGCCGGATTTGCCGGTAAGTTAAAGGTCACATTTGGGGATATTGAAGTTGGCCTGGACTTTGAACCCGAACCCGGACTTGCGGACAACGGAGACCTAGAACACGACCTGCAAGCCCTGTTCGAGCAAGCGGGGCTAGCGGCCAAATCGGCGTCTACCGCCCTGGCCATTTTTATTGATGAGTTGCAATACGTGGCCGAACCGCAACTGGCCGCACTCATCACCGCCGTGCACCGCACAGAACAACGGCAATTACCTGTCGTTTTGGTGGGCGCTGGGCTGCCACAGTTGCGCGGACGCATGGGCAACGCCAAGTCCTACGCCGAGCGGCTGTTTGACTTCCCAATGATTGGCCCTTTGCCTGCGGCTGACGCACGGCAGGCGATTCGAAAGCCTTTAGAGCACGAGGGCGTCACCATCAACGACGATGCGTTAGATCGGATATTGGAACTGACCCAAGGCTACCCGTATTTTTTACAGCAATGGGGCAGCCACACTTGGAGCGCGGCCACTACCTTCCCCATAGACGCACAAGCGGTGGAGATCGCCTCTCATACCACCGTTGCCGCTTTAGACGAAAGCTTTTTCAGGGTCCGGTTTGACAGGCTGACACCCAAAGAAAAAAGATACCTGCGGGCAATGGCCGATCTGGGCCCTGGGCCTCATCGCTCCGGCGACATCGCCGCTTGTTTCGGCAGCGCCGTGTCGGCACTAGCGCCAACGCGCGGTTCGCTCATCGCCAAAGGCATGGTGTGGAGTCCCAACCATGGCGACACGGCATTCACGGTGCCGATGTTTGATGCATTTATGAAGCGGGTGATGCCTGGGGATGATTGGGTTTAAAGTGTAGGGGGCTACCCCGCAGTCAAGTCCCAATTTTGCTGCAAATTCAGTTCAACAGATCAAGCCGTATTCCTTTGAATTTGGTTTGAATTTAACCCCCGGCGCTCCGGCTAGATGTTCGCCCTGCAGGGCGAACTTCTAGCGCCGCACGTTGCCCCACGCTGGCCTCACGCCACTCCCAATAATCTTGCATATCTAGGTATAGCCGCTCAGCCCAACTCTCATTGGTTTCGGCTAACAATGCCCCTACCAGCCGTTTGGCGCTTTG
>JBEIEP010000020.1:0-61008 GCA_040382935.1 Burkholderiaceae bacterium | reverse complement strand
CTCCACCAAAGTGTCGAGATGATTCGAAAGAATCCGTCCAGGTTATGACCCTATCGTCTAGAGGCCTAGGACATCACCCGTTCACGGTGAGTACCGGGGTTCGCATCCCCGTAGGGTCGCCACTACACTTACTGTAGGGGCGTTAAGCCGTAACGGTTTGTTGGTCCGGTTCCCGGAGCAATAAATGGCTTAGCTCGCAAGAGTTTCGTTTAGTTTAGGAGTGGTAGTTCAGTTGGTTAGAATACCGGCCTGTCACGCCGGGGGTCGCGGGTTCGAGTCCCGTCCACTCCGCCAACCTTAAAAAGCCTTGTGGATTTGCGTCTGCAGGGCTTTTTTCTTGGCCGACTCAACAACCAAACAGATCAGCAAGAACAAGCAAATTCTTGGCATGGAGCGTGTTGTCCGCACAGGCGCTGACATCCTTGGGTTGGGACGGGCCGAACTCCAGCGGCCGCTCAATGTAGGCCGTTTTTAGCCCCGCTGCCCGGGCATGGGCCAAATCGTCTTGGTGCGCTGCCACCAGCATGACCTCATCCGGTGCCACGTCAAAAACCTGTGCCACACCCAGATACACAGCCGGATCGGGCTTGTATTTGTGAAAGACCTCTGCCGAGAGAATGCAGTCCCACGGAAGCGCCGCGCGTTTGGCCATATCGGTGAGCAATCCGATGTTGCCGTTTGACAAGGTGCAAATGGTGTAGCGTGCCTTAAGTCGTGTAAGACCCGCCACTGTGTCCGGCCACGCGTCCAGGCGGTGCCAAGCCTTGTTCAAATGACGCTTCTCTTCTTCGCTCAGATGCGTCAGTTCAAACCTGTGCAGGATATCGTCCAGAATCATACGGTGCAGGTCGTCGATTCGGGTCCATCCCAACTGGCCCGACATCACCCTTTGCATCGCCGGAACATACCCAGCCCGCCAAGCCAGCGCGAACTTGTCGGCGTCCACCGCAAGGTTCATTGCGCGGACCTCTCGCACAATGCTGCTATGCCAATCGACAACCGTTCCAAACACATCGAAGGCGAGAATTTTGATATGGGCGGCGTTGGTGTGGTTCATGGTTTCAACCTTTTTGTTAAAGAAATACGATAGCAAGATCTGACTACAGGGCCAATCCAACGGGCTAGTATCTGAGGTTACCCCTTTTCGTGAACACTCTCCCCCTGAAAGGAAGAGTCCCAAATATCAAATAACGCCCCTAGCTACGCTCAAGCGCTTCGTGACCAGATGGTCGAATTGGTTCGCGGCGGGCCAAAGCCGCGCCAGGTACATATAGAGCGTGAAATCTTGGCAAAGGCTACGACCTGGTTCGCCGGAAAGAGCGAGAAGACGTCCACAACGTCTACAAACTCGTGAAAGCGAATCAGCCCGAACTACCTGTACGCACCATGTGTAAAACCCTCAAAGTGAGCTCCACTGGTTACTACGACTGGTTAGATCGTGCTCCCGGTGCCAGAGCGTAAGACAATGTGAAGTTGCTGTAGCACATTCTGCAATCGCAACAGGACAGCGACCAAACCTACGGGATGCCCTGAATCAGGCCTGAGCTGATGGACATGGGGATGGTAGCAGGCCGCAAGCGAATTGCTACGCTAATGGGCACCCATGACATCCGGGGAGTGAGTCGCAGACGTGGTTGTTGAATCACCGCCGAACCCAACGCAAGCGAGGTTGGAGATATTTACCTGGATAGAGACTTGGTACAACCCCAGGCGGCGCCACTCAGCCCTTGGCCATATCTCGCCCATTAACTATGAACGTAAACATCAGGAGAGCAAACACGAACAAGCTAAAACCCTAGTACCTACCACTGCGCCCCAACACGGGTTACCCACCGGGTGCTTCGCACCTGTGGACAAGACGCCTCAAGTGCCAATGAAAAGCACGTCGCCTTGTCCACAGGCAAGCCCCGTGGATAACCCTGCAGCAGTGATAATCAACCTAGATTCCGATCTGATCGGACTCTAATTCCAAGAACCTAAATGTGTCCGTGGAAACCGGGTAAGTCCAATTGGGGAGAGTCTGTGCCCAAAGACCAGAGGTTGATACAGAGGCTTCAGAAGGCGGATGTGCTTGCAAGTGGTTGGAAGTCTTCATACTCGCTCTTTATTAAATTGGTTTAAATTAAAAATGAAATTCTAATAATTATGACGCTCATTATTGGTGGGTATTTTTATGAAAAAAATATCCGGTTTGATTATGATGGCAAATCTAAAGAGCCATTGCGCGATGTTAAAGTATCAGAAGGCATTTGGAATAAAAGGCCGTCCGGCATATTTATGGTGGCTGATTCGACAATATCTAGCGTCGGTCACAACAACAAAACATTGCTAAGTGGTTTCAAGAAAATATATCCTATTCAGGTCAACTTATGGAAGCCTTACTTTATTGGTAATAACTTTAAAGATTACAAGAGTGTGCATCAATCTTTGGAGGTGATATTGGGTTTTGCAGGCGGCACACTATCTGCACAACATTGTATCAATACGATATCGCATCATCTGTCAAGGTTAAGAATTAGTTGTCTTCGTGATGTTTATCCCATTAAATATACAGTATTAATGGATTGTGAAGATAACCCGCTGAGAGACTCTGATGTTGAATGGATGGAAGATACATTCGTTGATTCTAGTGATTACGAATATCTGCTTGAAGCTGATTATTTGGCGACTGTGATTCAACATTCAATTGAAATAGCTTTGCGATCCGCTCGAAATTACAAGCTGTCTAAAGAGGATTTTGACTCTTTAATGGTTGATTTTATGTTGGGGGTGTGGTGTCCAAAAGATAAAATGCCTAAGCTTTATGATTTTACGGTCAGTTTGAAGTGTGATTTAGAAGATCAAAAATATCAAGTCCATGTTTCTCAAAAAAAAATACCTTATGATTCTTTTGATATTTCAGTTTTAGGCATGGCTTCTAGGTTTGAAGCTCCAGCAAAGGCAGCGTATCTGAATGCCTTGCAAAAGGGTGAATGTGTTGAGAGGGAGATGCATTCCTTCTTGGATATGGAAATAAATAACATGCGGAAAGAAGGATTAAGATCAATTGATTATCCATCTGTGCTTAAAGTGTTGGATGAGCGGGGCATTTCTTTAAAGAAAGTAAATCGCGAAGCTGTTTGATATTTGTGGTAGTAGATAGTGATTACGTGCACTTATCAATAGTTAGCGCGTTGCCGCTGCGCCACGAGACGCAAACTAAATCAATACAAGTTCGGCATTTACCCAAATCTGATGCCAAATAGCCCACCATCCTCCGTGGCATCGGTAAGACGGGTGGGCAGTACGTGGTCATGAAGGTCAAAGTCATTGATTGTTTCTTTGAAAGCGTCGTCTTCGTTCATCGTAACGATGTACTGAAATCCAAGCTTTTGTGCAATCTCTGAGCCAAGGCGCAATGCACTGATGACCTGGCGCCCGTCAACGCCATCGAAGAGGTGGCTGTCATGGATCAGGAATCCAGGCCCCATCTGCCGTTTACTGCATAAGCGCATAAGCATCATGTCGAAGCAGAAAATCTGCATATTCTTGATGCCCTTGCTACGTTCACCCTGCATAGGAAACTTGAAGATTGGTCCGTTGGAGGTTTCATCGACTGTCATGCTACCGGCCGATACATACAAACGTTGCGAGATTTCTTCGAAGGCAACAATGGCCTCCGCCAGCCGATCCTTCTGCTCGGTAAAGTCACGCCTTAGGCGGATCGTGAGACGGTTGCGCTCGATTTCCAACTCGTTCTTGGTGCCTTCTAGCTGCTCAGCGGCTTCAAAGCGTTGTCGCAATGACTCTACTTCGGACTCCAATCGCCCCAGTTCACCTTGCAGTTTAAGGAACTGTTCGAGTGCGCCATGACTTTTGAGAATACCCAGTATTTCAACGCGCCGATGGTCAATCTGTACCTTCTTGCTATCGCGCAAATCTATACGCAGCCGGGCCGCTTCTAGTTCGCTGGACAGGTAGTCCTTGCGATTACGCACCACCGATTCGTGAAAGCTCCTTACGTCCTCGTACCGACGCTTGATCAAGCCAGGTAGCACAACGCCTGCTTCTTGATACACTGCCTGCAGGTCCTCATGCTCTGGAGGAACCTCCGAGGCGAGCGCACTTTCCAGATCGCGAATGGCCGAAAAATCGATGGTATTGGCGTTAGCCAACTCGTTGAGCTTCCGGGTCAATGTGGCACTTTCTACTTCCAGCGCCCGGTATTCTGGCAATATCTGGAAAGTCTCAACTTCCGCGTAAAGCTTCTTGAGACGGGCTTCTTGAATGGTCAACTCAGTGCGCAGGTCGGCAGCCTTGCCGATGATTGAACCGAACGCGCCATTCCCGGCAGCCTTCTTCAGCTCTTCCAAAGTCTTTTCACGATCGCGAACGACTTGCCAATCTCGTGCAATCTGCCAGTCCAGCCCGAGCAAAAACATCAGAGCTAACTGCATATCGCCAGTGCTCTGCATCGTGGCCTGCTTTTCCGGCGTCATGAAGGCACCGCTCGCCTGTCGGCGAGCAAAGTAGGCAAATAGTGAGCGGAACGAAGGCGGCTTGCTGCCAGCAGCTTCGAGGCCACTCAGGCCAAACATTTGCTCACCGAGGAACGTACACCACTCTGTGGGCGAGAACTTAACCTTCGCGGCTGGCGGGGCTGTTACGAAGATTTTGGCCTTTGACCTACCGCTGCGCTCAATTGCCGTTCGATCTGACTTCAGATCGAAGTCCATGCCAAACGCATGCTCTGCCAGCTCCGGGGTTCGGAAAATCGAGTCTGGCCCGGCTTCGGCACCAAGCAGAAAATGCACCAACTCGACAAAACTGGTTTTTCCTGCGCGATTGCGTGTTTGCCTGGTGGTCGCACCTTCGGTTTTTTGGGCGAGCAACACATTCAGCCCAGGCTTTAGATTACCAAGATTCTTGAAAGTCGGCAGTGTGCTGAAGATGTGATGAATCAAGCAATCCTCCGTGTCACTAGGCCACTTTTTAGGTCGATACTTCCAAGAGCGTAAAGAAGGTCGAGGGCGAGTAGGAACCAGTCATAGGTAATTCGCCGGGGCGTCGCCACTAGGCCGAAGTCATGCATGTTCAATTCCTCCCAAAGAGCGGAGACGGTCTTGGGGTGCGCAAGGAACGTCAAAACACGCGCTCCAATGGTCAGTAGCGCACGATCCTGCGGCAGATGCTTGGAGGGCAGGATCATGAAGCCACCACCCCTTGTGCGTCTTCAAAAATCTCGCACTTGTCAAAAAGGTAAGCCATCACGGCCAACACGGCTGCCTTGTGTGTTGGCGTGCTATTGGTCGTGCCACCGGCCCAGTCTTGAAGACGACCGAATATTTCATCAGGATGGAGTTGGGGAATGCCATCTCGCAGTCGCACGTATTCGCCATTGAATGCCTGTGCAATCTGCTCGCCGTAGGTGGGGTTCTTCCAGCTATTGAAGAACTGTGCAACGAGCGGTGACTTTTGCATCCCGATTTTCAGGAAATCAGCAACAGCCTGAGACAGGAGGTTCGCCTCGATCTTCCCGCGCGACACATCCTTCACCTCACTTGTCGTGGGTACAGAGGTGATGCTGATATGGGTAAGTACAGCCGCCAGGTCGCTAAAGCCTAGGTTCACGTTCGCTTCCATTGTCAGCGAGGGGCCAAACCAAGACTCAAGATCCTGAAGGCTCAGCTGACGGAACTTCCCCAGCATTTCCTCGTATCCGCAATGTCCAATTCTGATCTTCGGATTGTCTTGCCTGAGTGTGGCTAGAGTTTCGATGATATGGGGGCCCAGACGACCATCTGGTGCGTTGTGAACAAAGGTCCATTCATCGAAGTATTTTTCCCAGTGCTTTTTGGCACCCTCGAAGTCCTCATTGATCTTCTTGATGGCCTCGGTTGCGTTCATTTCACTCGGTGCGTAGCACTGGAAAAGAATACGCGCAGAGCGCAGATACCCATCGTTCTTCCTGTCTCCAACGTTTCCCCAGGGCCGACATGCCAAGAAATCGTTGGGATGGGCCTTCGACATAAGCGTCTCGAAAAACCCTTGAAAAGCATCCCCCTTGGCTTTCAAAAAAGCAATGGTGAAGTCTTTTTCGTAGTTGAGCTGCTGTATGCGATCCATACGGTCAGGCCCTAGCCTTCTTGTTCTTGGGTTTGTTCAGGCAGAAGCTCACGGCTTCTACTTGGTATCGGGCTGGGCCTGCACACGATTGATCTCGAAAGGAGGTCCCAAATTCACCGTCCATGTTTGCCATGGCTTTTTGAGCTTGCTCCAAGTCGTGAGTCAGCTTATCGAGACCTGTGATCTTGAGCATTTTTGGACTTCTCCATAAATTGGTGTGTGAGTTCATTTTATTTGAATTCTGAGGAGGGTCCATAAGCTCAGCGCAATGATGATTTATGGTGGCCTCTGAAATGCAGTCAAGCCTTGGAATCACAACACTTCCAGAAAATTTGCTAGCGCCTTTTATGCGGAGCGCAATTGCGCCTCCGCTAGTAGCTTCCCCCAATCATCCGGCGGATGCCCAGCTTCCAGCATTTTTCTAAACACCCGGTACGCATCGTCACTGCTTTCATAGGCCCGTTTGGTGTCTTCGTCATTCACCCACGCCAGCACGATTACTCTGCTGGGGGCGTGGTAACGAAAAAACAATCGGTACTGCTGGAAGAACTTGGCCCTAAACCAATGCTTGTGTTCTTCGCCCAAGGTGTTGCCTTGTCGGTATTCCGGCCGTGTTGGGTCTTGTGGAATTACATCAAAAGCCAGCTTGGTAATGGCTGCCAAACGCTTGCTGGCATTTTTCTTGACATACCCACCGGGGTCCTTCTTCTTGAGTGAACTCACCTGTTGCACCAAGGCATCAAGTTGGGATGCGAACAAGGGGTGCATAAAAACCGTCCAGCCGTTCACGACCAGCGGTGTGGGTGGTTGCCCCTTCATTCATCGTCTGCCGACAGGGGGGCATCGAAGTCCACCTCCATGCCTTTGGTCAAAGACTGTAGGCGTTGCACCAAGCTGGCGTCCAAGGCTTGCAGTCGCTCGGGGTGCGTTGCCATGTCACGCGACAGGAAACCCAAAAACTGCCCCAGCACGGGGTCGTCCGCCTCAGAGCTTTCGGCACGGCTAAGAACAACCTCGCCATTGGCGCGAATGGCGTAGTGCAGTTTGTCGCGTTTGCCCAGGCCAAGACTGCGGCGCACCATTTCTGGAACCGTGGTCTGGTAGCGGTCGGTTAGGGAGGATTGGACTTCAAGGGTGGCGGGCATGGGGTTTTACGCTAGGGACGATGTATTGATGGTAATGCGATTGCATTACCTTGTCAATTCAATGTACTCTGTTTGACTGCGCAATCTTTGCAAGAGACATTCGTTGAACAGACAGATGAGGCGGCGTTCATTAGCCGCTTTAGTCTATGTGACCGTCTGTGGTGTTACCTTACAAAAGCGCTTTAAGGCACGAGTCGGCAAGCCGCTTTTATCTAAATTCCAGAGCCTCCAGAATCTTTGAGGCCGCATCGTTGGCGCTCAGCTTCGCCGAGTCGATGACAAGTCGGTCACTGGTCCAAGGCTCGTACAACCGGCTTTGAACTTCATCCCACCCTGGCAAGCGGTGTCCCAAGATGTCGGCCTTGCGGCTTTCCACGCGCCTTTGATGCTCTTGCTGATCAGAACACACAATCTCAACTTCAACTATGCCAGAGCCAGCGTTTTCCGCAATTTCTCGCCACCTTTCGCGTATCTCGTTGAGTGGGTTAACCGCATCGATGACAACTGTGCAGCCAAGGCAGAGATTAGACATTGCTAACTCGTAGGAGATGACGTAGCCCAAGGGTCCCAAATCGGTTTGACCAATCACCGAGGACTGAATGGCCTGCTCAATGGTGTCAAGGCGCAAATAGGTGGCCTTGCGCTGACGAGCAAGAATTTTTGCGATAGTTGTTTTGCCAGTGCCTGGCAGGCCACTAAGGACGATCAACATACGATGGGTGCCTTCAATTGATACACGCAATTTACACGATTGACCTACCGCACGGGCGTACCATAGCCAAATGCCTACTGCCCTGGTTTGCTCCGTTACATAGTGAAATCGCGACAAAATAACCAGTTAAAGACGAATAAAGCGACAACGGAACGGATGGTCGAGTAATTCAATCTGAAATCGCGACAACCTATACAGGCTCATTTTGGGTTAAAGGCCTCTCTTCAATCGAACAACGACTCTAGGCTGGCCTACCCATCAAGCCCGCGCCATCTCAGGCCCATCGGCCTGCTCCAGCACTTCATTGGTGGCGGGTTGAAGCGATTCTTTGGTGGCAGTGCCAGCCCCACTAAATTTGCTTTGAAGCGCTGCTGGCCATCCCTTGATAACACCTGGTTGGGAAACATCAATGCCCCCTAAGGCGTACACCCGTTCGCACAAGAATTGCGAGAGTTTGCTGCGGCTTGCGAGTGTTGGATGCGCTTGGTAGGGGATGGGTTCACCCACCACCATGCGGACGGGCTTTTTTAGTCGGCGAATGTTTTCGCCAAGCAATAGGCCCCAACGCAGCGCCAAGCTAATGTGGCTTACCATTTGGAAGAGTCGTCCGTTTTGGCCCTCAAACCAAACCGGGAGCACGTCGCAGCGGGTGCGCGATACCAATTGACCGGCAAACGGGTGCCAGTGAATATCGACGGCCTCGGTTTTGCCCCAAGGGTCTGCAGAGGTGGATATGCCGCCCGCCGGAAAAATAATCAGCACGCCGCCGTCATCCAAAATTTTGCGTGCTTGCTGGCGTGCAATAAGGTTTACTTTTTGAGCCTCTTTGGTTTCGGACGCGTTAACCGCGATGGCATAGTCCAACATCTCTGGCACATAGCGCCCGTCGTTGAGCATGATTTTGAAGTCATCGCGCACTTGGCTGACCAACCAGCACAGCAGCAGTCCATCCACCACGCCAAAGGGATGGTTGGCCACCACCATGCAAGCGCCCGTCTTAGGGATGCTGTCCAAGGCACCAGGATTGAGCGCTGGCTTGATCTTAAGCAGCCTAACCCCAGCGCTCCAAAAGCTCTCGCCGGGTCTTGCGTCACGTTGGTAGTTTTCGTAAATGCGCTGCAAGCGGCGTTGCCCGGAAAGTCGCTCTAACAAGTGCACAAAAACCTGTTGCACTGGATGAAGCGTGGTGTCTGCCATCGAATACAGCCTTTTAGATTCCATCCGTCACCTCTTTCATTGATTTGTCAAACCGAGTTGCTTAACGATTCACTCTTGCTTGAATGATCAAAATGAATCACTCAAGTTAGATGATGATTAAGCCAAGGGTCTGTGACAAATTAATGAAGGTGGCGGGGTCCGACGGTGCACGAATCTAGGCAGGCCTGATGCGGCGTTTTGTTGGGCCAAGGGAGGTCGCAACAACAGTACTCTCAAACCATTATTCAGCCTCTATCTTGGCATCGTGGATCGCCTTGGCCCACTTGGCGGTTTCGGCCTTGTTGCGCTGGGCCAGGGCCTCGGGCGTGCCCGGTGACGTCTCAAAACCAATCGCGGCAAATCTGTCTTGAATTTCTTTGTCTACGGCCGCGGCGTTGAGTGCCTTGTTGAGCTTTGCAATGATGTCCGGTGGGGTGCCAGCGGGGGCGAACAAGGCAAAGTAGGCAATCAGTTCGTAGTCCTTAATCCCCAAGGCCTCGTTGACGGTGGGCAGTTCGGGGATGGCCTTGGATCTTTGGGTGGACGTTACCGCAAGCCCGCGAATCTTGCCCGCTTTAACTTGTGGGAGCATCACCGCAAAGTCGGCGGTAAAAAGGTTGACTTGGCCCCCAATCAGGTCGGTCATGGCAGCAGGGCCACTTTTGTAGGGAACATAGGTCATCTCAATGCCCGCCATGCTTTGCAGCATCTCGGTGGACACCCGTTGCGAGGTACTGGCGCTGGCAAAATTTAACTGATTGGGTTTGGACTTGGCCAGGGCCACCAGCTCTTTCAGATTCTTGGCGGGTACGTCATTGTTGATCGCCACAATCAGCGGCACCGAGCCAATAAAACCAATGGGCGCAAAGGCGGTGTCCTGGTCATAGGGCAGTTTCTTCATCAAGCTCTTTAAGGCGGCGTTGGTGCTGTTGGTTCCCACCATAATGGTGTAGCCGTCGGGGGCTGACTTGGCCACCGCGTCTGCGCCCAACATGCCGCTCACGCCTACTTTGTTTTCAACCACAATGGGCTGGCCCAATTGCTCCGACATCTTTTGCACGAATGCGCGACCCACCTGGTCGGTGGCGCTACCTGCGGCAAAAGGAACGATCGCTTTAATGGGTTTGCTGGGGTAATTCTGGGCCATAGCCAAGTTGACTGACCAGAGCCCAAGGGTTAAGGCTGCGATTTGTATTGTGTGTTTGTTCATGTTTTGTCTCCTTGTTTAGACCTATTGACGGGGCAGGGTAACTATACCTGTTGACGGGATTTCAATCGGTGTTGCTCGATGTTAGCTTCGCGAGTAGCAACACTGCGACTGCTTTAAAACTGTCAAAGGCCTGAACAAATTCAGGCTTTTCGTCACCGTAAATGAGGGGAACCAGGTTTGATCTGTATTCGGCCTGGATATTAGGGTCGGTAGTGACCTGCGTGAGTGCACCAGACAGTATCAGAAGGGGATCCAAGGCGAACTCGGGAAACTGACTGCCAAATTCCTTTTGGTCACCAGCCACCAATGTCGGAAACGCTAGTGCGGCACGGGTCACGATGTTCTCGTTATGGCGATAGATGCAATGCAAATCATAAATATGTCGTACCAGGGCAGTATCCCAAGCTTGTTGCATCAGGCCGGCCCTATGCTGGGCATATCGGCGCAAGAACGATAATACTTTTTCGGCAATGGTTTCAGCGATAGCAATCGTGGGCACTGCGAAGGAATTGTCTTTGCGTCCGGCCAGGTGATCCGCAAGACTGTTGACGTTGCAGGTGGCGGTATCCAGAACTGGATTGCGGGCCGTCAGTTCGATTTGCAGGTGCGGGCGCAGGCCGGTGATGGTGTCGTACTGTCGGGTGTAAGACCATTCGCTACAGAAGTAGTGGTTCTCGTTAAGTGCCCGTGCCTTGCTTTGGTCCTCTACCAAGCCGATGCCGGACAAGGTTGTGGATACGATGGCTTTAAGAGCTGACAGTCTTTTTCTGAGCTGCGATCTGGAAAGCGGCCGCTGGCTTGAAGGAATAACGATCTTGAGATCGGCGTCTTCGGACATGCGTTCGATCAGTCCATGAGCTTTCGAGAGGCTGGTGCCACCGCAGAACACCAATTGCATGCCATCCAGCGGCACCGCGAACAGGGCGCGTAGTGCATCGGTCAGGTGTTGGTCTTTCTCTAGCAAACCCGCAGTAATACCGCCCATGGCGGATTCTGCTACAAGCGCATCGATCAGTTCTTTCTGCTCTGAACTCAGTGCCTTCATGCGTGTTCGTACTGAACCACTCTGCCGTTGAAGCTTAGTTTGCGGGCGATTCGCCGTTTGCCAGTGCTAAGCACGATGCCAGAGGGCAACTGGGTGCTGTTGCCCGCGTTGTAGTCTTGGGTCAATCGACTTGGCAATACGTCGATACCGAGCTTCTTAAGCGCTTCAGGGGCCAGAACTTCCAGAGGACGTACCGGGATGGGCTTGCCGGTGAGTACACTGGGTTTTGCCTTGGCGTAGACGCCCACACCGAGTCGAACCAAGGCCCCTTGACCCGTGAGTTGGGTAAGTGCCCGGCCCACTTGAGCGGGACTGCCGAAGCGTTCAAACTCAACGCGCAAAAACACCCCATCATTGCGATTGGCAACGGAGCGTTTGATGCGGTCAATGATGTTCATGGTGTTTTGGGGTTCGATTCGATTATTTTACCTATGTTTAAAATTTATGCTAACTCTTTGTTATAAAAAGAAAAAAATCTGCTGATCGCGATCATCTTCTTGTTCTACTTGTCTCGTGTCTTTGAGGCACAAAAACAATCCGTTCAGTGCCAATTTGGCTGCAATTTGTGGTTTCAGTAACGCCGCGCGTGGATTTGATGCCTCAAACCTCAAACTTAACCCCTTGCGCCAGGGGCAGTTGGTCGGAGTAGTTGATGGTGTTGGTGGCCCGGCGCATGTAGTTGCGCCAGGCGTCTGAGCCGGATTCGCGGCCGCCGCCGGTTTCTTTTTCGCCGCCAAATGCGCCGCCTATTTCTGCCCCCGATGTGCCGATGTTGACGTTGGCGATGCCGCAGTCGGAGCCGCTTGCTGACAAAAAGCGTTCGGCCTCGCGCAGGTTAAGCGTAAAGATGGCCGACGACAGGCCTTGTGGCACGGCGTTTTGGAGGGCAATGGCCTCATCTAATGTAGTGTAGGACAACACGTACAAGATGGGCGCAAAGGTCTCGTGGCAGACCACGGCGGTTTGTGCTGGCATTTGCACAATGGCGGGCTTGACGTAATAGGCCTGAGGGTATTGTTCGGCCAACACGCGCTCGCCACCAAACACGCTGCCGCCTTGGGCACGGGCTTGGCCTAGCGCGGCTTGCATGGCCTCGAAACTGCTTTGGTCTACCAATGGGCCTACCAAGGTTTCGGGTGCCAGGGGTGTGCCAATGGGCAGTGCGGCATAGGCCTTTTGTAGCTTGGCGACTAAGGTCTCACGCACGCTCTCGTGCACGATCAGGCGGCGGGTACTGGTGCAGCGTTGCCCGGCGGTGCCCACTGCGGCAAACAAAATGGCGCGTACCGCCATGTCTAAATCGGCCGAAGGGGCCACCACCACAGCGTTATTGCCCCCCAGCTCCAACAGGCTGCGGCCAAAGCGCTGTGCCACACGCGGGGCTACGTCGCGGCCCATGCGGGTGCTGCCGGTGGCCGACACCAAAGCCACCTGTGGGTGGTCCACCAGGGCTTCACCCACGTCACGCGCACCCACTAACACTTGCGATAAGTGCTTGGGCACATGGCCCCCTTGGCTCACAAATCGTTGTACAGCCCGCTCAAACAAGGCTTGGCAGGCCAGCGCCGTAAGAGGTGCTTTTTCTGAGGGTTTCCAGACCACGGCGTTACCGCACACAATGGCCAAAGCGGCGTTCCACGACCAGACCGCTACCGGGAAGTTAAACGCGCTAATCACCCCCACCACGCCCAGCGGGTGCCAAGTTTCCATCATGCGGTGGCCGGGTCGCTCGCTGGCAATGGTCAAGCCGTACTGCTGGCGCGACAGCCCCACCGCAAAGTCGCAGATATCAATCATCTCTTGTACCTCGCCTTGGCCTTCAGACAAGATCTTGCCCGCCTCTAACGTGACCAATTGGCCCAAGTCGGCTTTGGCGGCGCGTAGCTCTTGGCCCAACAAGCGTATCAGTTCGCCACGCGCCGGTGCAGGCACCTCGCGCCAGGCCAAAAAGGCGTGCTGGGCTTGGGTCACTTTTTGAGCGACTTGGGCAGGGGTATCGGGGGCAAGGGTGGCCAGTGGTGCACCGTCTATGGGCGAGCGAACCACCAGAGCCCCTTCTTGCAGCAAAGTTGGGGCCACGCCCAAGGATTGGAGGAGGGCATGGGCTTGTTGGCGGGTGTCGTGCATACGAGAGGCTCCGTGGATGGCGATTAATGGGGGCACTGGGGGGCTACAAATTGTGCGTGGCTATGATTTTCAAAGGATCAATCGTATCGGATGGCATTTTGTTATAACATACAAGCAAACTCTGAGGGAGGACGGAATGAACAACTCAATGACCTATTCAAGCCGAGAATTTACCCGCGATGTGGCAGCGGCCAAGCGGGCCTCGCACGATGGCGCGGTGTTTATCACCGACAGAGGCCAACCAGCCTATGTGCTGTTGGACATGAATACCTATACCCAACTGACCGAAAAAAATCCGCAATCGCTACTAGAAATGATGAATCAAATCCCATCAGCAGATGCGATTGACTTTGAACCAGAAACAATCCAGATTCACACACAAATGGTTGATTTTGATTGAGTATGAAATGATGTTCTTACTCGATACCAATGTCATTTCAGAGTTGCGAAAAGGCAAGAAAAATCAGTCCGCCAAGGTGGTGGCTTGGGCCGGTGCAACGCCCGCCAAGCAATGCTATTTAAGTGCCATTACGGTACTTGAACTAGAGCAGGGCGTTCAACGCCTAGAGTACGAAACGCCTCCCCAAGGCAGTGCGTTGCGCACCTGGTTGAACGGTATCAGTTCAAGTTATCAGGGACGTATTTTGCCGTTTGATGAGCGCGCCGCTCGAATTTGCGCCTCGCTACACATCCCCAACAAGCGCCCCGAGCGCGATGCCATGATCGCCTCGGTTGCGCGAAGCCACGGCCTCACAGTGGTGACTCGCAATATCGCGGATTTTGTGAATACTGGCGTGGCCTTGTTCAACCCGTTCGATTGAGGCCATGATGGAGATGGGAAAAATCGATATTGCCGCTATCGAGGCCGCCCGCCGGGGGTGAAGTTTTGTGCGTGACCCCTGGGCGTAAGGGCTAGCGCGTCACCTGCTTGAGCGGATGGCGTTTGTCAGAGCTGCCAGATCCGTGCCCAAGTGGTCATCGTCGTTGTCCGCCGCAGACGGTTCGGAACGCACGGGTCGGTTGGTGAACACGTAACCCGGCAAGTGCAAATCCCCCTGAAAAATCTTGCGTGCGGTGCGTACCAGGGCCGCTTGCGCAACCTGGGCCGCTTGGCCCTCGCCCAGAACGGTCACTTTCACGTCAATTTGCCCAGCAGGATGCAAAATGGACAACAGGCGTTCGCCACTGGGACAATGTGCGCCGCTTGCTACCGTACCTGGCAAGGCGAAGGCCGTTGCAACGCCAATGGCGCCGGTCACCGCGTGGGACGCATGGCAGCGTTTGGGCGTGAAGTACCGTGAGGTGATGCTACTGGGGCTGCTACCGGCTGAGACCAGCACTGGCTTGGGAATCACACTGTTGCTCACATCACCCAAGCCCATCATCTGGCCCGCTTTAAGTCGGAGCTGTTCGATTCGGGCCATCAACTCTGTGTTGGTGTCCAACTGGGTAGGAAGTTCGTGCCCGGTTACCCCCAGATCGGCCGCACGCACCACCATGAGGGGCATGGCCGCATCAATGCAGGTGACCTCGGTGCCGTCGATGACATCAATGCGTTGGCCGGTAGGAAAGACGCTGCCTGTGACGGCACCCCAGGCGTCCAAAAAGTTGAGGTAAATGGGGGCGGCGGTACCGGCGACGCCGTCGATTTTTGCCTCACCGTCGTAGATTACTTTGCCGGCCGGTGTGCAAACCGTAACGTCGATACGTGACCGGGTATTCACGTTGAACACGCGCACTGTGGTGTGCCCGTCTTGTGCTGGCACCAGGCCCTGCTCGATGGCAAAGGGTCCAACCCCGGACAACATATTGCCGCAGTTGGGGCGCCTATCCACCGATTGTTGACCCACGCCCACTTGCGCAAACAGGTAGTCCACATCGCAGCCGGCGTGGTTGGATTTGGACACAATAGCCACTTTGCTATTGAGTGTGCTGCCTCCGCCCAATCCATCCAATTGCAAGGGGTCTGACGCCCCAATGGCCCCTATCAAGGCCTGATCCAAAAGCTCGTCACTCTCTGGCAACCAATGGCGCAAAAAGAACGGCCCCCGCGAAGTCCCAGCACGCATCAAGACGCAGGGTAAAGACGTGTGTGCTGGGTGGCTTGCAATCAGCAAAGGGTCAGGGTGGTGCATAAAGCGATGGGTAAAAGGCGCATTAGGGGTGTGCAAATAGGCTTGCTTTCACCCTCAGTCGGCTTTAAGTCCGCCCACCTGAACCACCTTGGTCCACTTGGCCAATTCGCTTTGCACCAGTTTGCGCAGGTCCTCTGGGGTGCCGGTTTGCACGTCGGTGCCGTGTTCTTCGATCTTGGTTTCCAACTCTTTGTCAGACAACACCTTGTTCAAGGCTTGGTTGAGCTTGTCAACAATCGCCTTTGGAGTTTTTGCGGGGGCAAATAGGGCGTACCACTGCTGCACCTCGACGCCCTCAACACCGGCCTCTTTTAAGGTGGGCACATCGGGCAACAGTTTGGAACGGGTGGGTCCTGCCACCGCAAGCGCTCTCACTTTGCCGGCCTTTACATAAGGCAATGCCGTGAACAGGCTAGGGAACATGATTTGTGTTTGCCCAGCGATGGTGTCGGTCATGGCGGGCGCCGAACCTTTGTAGGGCACGTGCACGGCACTGGTTTTGGTGGCAATGCTAAACAACTCCCCTGAAAAATGAGGCGCAGTGCCATTGCCGGCTGAGGCGTAGTTGTACTTGCTAGGTTCGGCTTTTAACATTGCGACCAACTCGCGAACGGTAGTGGCTTTGACCGCTGGGTTGACCACCATCAAGGTAGGGGCAAAACCCACCAAACCGATAGGCTCAAAGCTGGTGACAGGGTCGTAACGGAGTTTCTGCAAGGCCGGATTCATGGCGTGGGTGGCGATGTAGCCAAACATCAGCGTGTTGCCGTCTGGTGCCGCCTTGGCAACAAACTCGGAGGCAATCGACCCGTTGGCACCGGCCTTGTTCTCGACAATGATGGATTGCCCGAGCAGGGTGCTTAGTTTTGACGAAATCAGCCTTGCCATTGCGTCGTTACCGCCTCCGGCGGCAGTGGGCACCACCAAGGTGATGGGCTTGTCAGATTGAGCCAGCACTGGGGCTGAAAAGCAGGCCAGGCTAATGGCCAAAGCGGCGAAAGGTTTGATCATGAAATTAGCTCCAAACAGGTGAGTAAAACCAGCAAGCGCCGGTTCTTCGCTCAGCAAAGAGCCCCATGCGCTATAGGGTGGTATTCTTTTTTGATCTGGTTATCTTGTAAATTGCATATTTAAGAGGTATTGTTGTGTTCTATGCAATAAAGTAAGCAACCACCGTTATCACACTTCACACGAATCAACTATGGCAATTCATTTTGATCTGGCCGATCTGCAAGCGTTTGCCATGGTGGCCGAGTTGGGCAGTTTTAGAAAGGCCGCACAGGCCATTCATTTGTCGCAACCTGCATTTAGCCGACGTATCGACAAACTCGAAACAGCCTTGGGTGTACGGCTGTTAGAGCGCACCACACGCAGTGTCAATCTGACGGCGGTAGGACGTGACTTTGCGGCCAAGACCAAAAGCCTGTTGGACGAGCTGGACAACACCTTGTTGGGTATACGTGGGCTGGGTGCCAGTCGCATGGGGGAGGTTACCGTGGCCTGTGTTCCGTCTACGGTTTATTACTACGTGTCCCAGGTGATACTGCGCTACCACGAAAAATTTCCTCGGGTGCGTGTTCGTGTATTGGATGCAGGGGCTAACGATGTGCTGTTGGCAGTCACCCGCAATGAGGCCGATTTTGGTCTGAACTTTATTGGCAGCCAGGAGGCCGAACTTGATTTTCAGCCCTTGACTGAGGAGAGTTTTGTTGCGGCCTGTAGGCGTGACCACCCGTTGGCACGCAAAAAAAAGGTTACCTGGGCTGAGTTGGCGGCCTATGACTACATTGCTGTGTCCAAAGATTCTGGCAACCGCTTGTTGCTGGACCAGGCCTTGGCCAACGTGGCGGTTCAGCCCCGTGCCATCTATGAAACCCAACACGTCACCACCATGCTGGGTTTGGTGGAGGCTGGCTTGGGGGTGGCGGCTATCCCGTCACTGGCTATGCCCAACCGCGACCATCCCTTGTTGGTGAGCGTGCCCTTGGTAGACCCCGTCGTGGTGCGCCGCATAGGCTTGATTCGAAAAAAGGGCAAAACCTTGTCGCCCGCTGCACAGCAGTTCTATGACTTTTTCATCGAGATGCACCGTCGCCCCAAACGCCGGGTAAGCGGGGGTGTAAGCAAAACTGCAACCGCAGCGTCGGGCCGCAAAATCCCCCAAAACCTCCCTGCGACCAATGCTTAGAACACTTTTGCGCGACTCCCCTCAAGCCGTGGGACAATACGGCCATCCATGAGTTCATTATTTTCTTCTCTCAATTTATCGCCCGCACTGTTGCAAGCCGTTCAGGAAATGGGCTATGCGTCTATGACGCCTATTCAGGAGCAGGCCATACCGCCTGTTTTGGCGGGGCGCGATGTGCTGGGTGCCGCCCAAACCGGTACCGGAAAAACCGCCGCGTTTGCCTTACCCCTGTTGCAGCGCCTGCTCAAACACGAAAATACCTCCACCTCTCCAGCGCGCCACCCCGTGCGGGCGCTGGTGCTGTTGCCCACCCGTGAGCTGGCCGACCAGGTGGCCAAATCGGTAAAGGACTACGCCAAGTACACCCAGTTGCGCAGCGCGGTGGTGTTTGGCGGTATCGATATCAAACCCCAAGCCGCTGAACTCAAGCGTGGGGTAGAGATTTTGGTGGCCACGCCAGGGCGCCTGTTAGACCATTTAGAGGGCAAAAATTGCTCGTTGGGGCAGGTGGAGTACGTGGTGCTGGACGAGGCCGACCGTATGCTGGACATTGGCTTTTTGCCCGACCTAGAACGCATCCTCAAGCATTTGCCCGCCAGTCGTACCACTTTGCTGTTTTCGGCCACGTTTTCGCCAGAGATCAAACGGCTGTCTTCAAGTTATTTGCAAGACCCCGTCACGATTGAGGTGGCCAGACCCAATGAAACGGCCTCAACCATCGTGCAACGGTTTTTCAGTGTCAGTGCCGACGATAAGCAGCGCTGCCTGCACCAGCTCATCAAACAAAACAACATCACCCAGGCCTTCGTATTTGTGAACAGCAAGCTGGGCTGTGCCCGACTGGCGCGCAGCCTTGAGCGTTCGGGTTTGAAGTGCGTGGCCCTGCATGGTGACAAAAGCCAGGACGAACGCCTCAAGGCGCTGGCGGCGTTTAAGGCTGGCGAGGTAGACCTGCTGGTGGCCACCGACGTGGCAGCGCGTGGCCTTGACATCAAAGACGTGCCCGCCGTGTTTAACTTTGACCTGCCCTTTGGTGCCGAGGATTACGTACACCGCATTGGCCGAACCGGCAGGGCAGGGGCCGCAGGGTTGGCTTTTAGTTTTGCTTCGGCCAGTGACGCGCGCACCTTGGCGGATATTGAAAAGTTACTCAAACACAAAGTGGAGCTGGAGCCCTTCGAATGGGCCGAAGACCGGCCGCGTGGGCACCTAAACGACGGACGCCGCCTGTGGCAGGGTGGTGACGAGCCAGAACGTGAAGTGCCACGCGCGGTGCGGGAGCGCAGCGGTGCTACCAGTCGACCGCCGAAAGCGCCGGTAGACCCCTTCTTTGGAAAACCCTACGAGCCTGTGTCCTCGGATGGGCAAACGGCCGCTTGGGACAGTGCAAAGCCCAGAACAGACAAAAAGTCATTGCCCAATATCAAAGTCAAACAGCGTACTGCAGCATTGTTTAAAAAAGTGCCACCTGCCAGCGGTGCTGACGAGTAACACTCACTAGGGTTTCCCGTCTGCGTAGGCCACTTGGGTCAAACGCCCGGGGTTGCCTGAACCGTCGATTTCTAGCGCACTCAACACCCCACCCCAAGCGCAACCGGTATCCAAACCGGCCAGCCCCGGCCTCAGCCAAAGGCCCAGCGTAGACCAGTGACCGAAAGCCACCAAAGCATTGGCGGTCTTTCGGTGGGTGCATTCAAACCAGGGAACAAAACCGGGTGGGGCGGCAGCGGGACCCTCTTTGATCTCAAAGTCCATGGTGTCGTCTTCGGTACAAAACCGTAAGCGGGTGAATACGTTGGCAATCATGCGCAGGCGCGCCGTACCCTGCAAGTTGTCCTCCCAGCGCCGGGGTTGATCACCGTACATCTTTCTAAAAAAGCCCTGGGCTTGAGCGCCCGAAATCACCTCAGATACCTCTTGCGCCAGCGCCAGCGCTGAGCCAACCGTCCACGAGGGCAATACCCCTGCGTGTACCAAAAGAACCTCACGGCTTGCTTGCGGCCCGGCAAACACCAACCGACGGGCCAAAGGTTGCTGGGCCAACCAAACCAGCAACCCGTCTCGGTCTTGCGCGTTGAGAATGGCGTTCAAGGTGTCTTTGGCAGCGGGGGCCCGTACGCCATGGGCCAGTGCCAGCAAGTGCAAATCGTGGTTCCCCAAAACACAGTGAACACTCGACGAATGTTCACGCGCATGGCGCAATACCTCTAAGGATTGAGGGCCACGGTTAACCAAATCCCCCAAAAGATACACGTGATCGCGACTGGGCGAAAAGCCCATGTGGCTTAACAATCGCGTGTAGGTTTGGTAGCAACCCTGCACGTCGCCCATCAAGTAATTTGCCATTGATACTTTCTTCGTCCAACTTTGCGCTACATTGAGCGCTGTGAAAAATTGTCTGGGTACACAACCCCTGACGCCATGAACATTCTTTTAATACTACTGCTTACTCTGTTAAATGCTGTTTTCGCCATGTCTGAAATGGCGCTCACCGCCAGCCGACGCGCTCTATTGTCCAACATGGCCGACGAGGGGGACAAAGGGGCCAAGGCCGCGTTGGAGTTGATGGCCCACCCCACCAATTTTTTGTCGACAGTGCAAGTGGGCATTACCTCTATCGGAATGCTCAACGGCATTGTGGGTGAGGCGGCCTTTAGCGGTGGTGTGGCGCTGTGGTTACAGTCATTGGGCGCGACGCCGGGTGTTGCCAGTGGCTTAGCCACCGCTTTGGTGATTACCGTGATTACCTTTTTGACCATTGTGTTCGGTGAGTTGGTGCCCAAGCGCGTGGGGCAACTGTACCCTGAGGCCGTGGCCCGGCTGATTGCCCGGCCAATGATGGGTGTTGCGATGGTGGCCAAACCGTTTGTACGTCTGCTATCGATCAGCACCCACGCGGTATTGATGGCCTTGAAAGTAAACGCCACCGGCGGCCGCACGGTCACCCAGGAGGAAATCAGTGCCAGCCTGGAGGAGGGTGTGGAATCCGGCTTGATTGAGCGACATGAGCACCAAATGCTGCAAAACGTGTTCCGTCTGGATGACCGCGGTTTGACCTCTCTCATGATCCCGCGTTCTGAGATTGAATGGTTAGATGCCGAGCAGTCGGTAGACGAGGTGCTGCGCCGCATGGGGAAAATGGACAACTTGGGCGAGCAGGGGCAAGAGCAGGTGTTGGCAGTGCATTCTTGGTACCCGGTTTGCAAAGGGTCGTTGGATGAGGTGCTGGGAGTGGTGAGCGTGGCGCAAATGCTTGGCGTGCAAAACAAAGCAAATATGCGATTGATCGACCTGGTCCAACCGGCCCAGTTTTTGCCTGAGACCTTAAGTGGCTTGGAACTTCTGGAGCAGTTCAAAGCCAAAGTAGAGCGTTTGGTGTTCGTGGTGGACGAGTACGGGGTGGTACAGGGTCTGGTTACGCCTTTGGACTTGTTAGAGGCGATTACCGGCGAGCTAAGACCCGACGCGCAGGGCGAGGCCTGGGCGACGCAGCGCGACGATGGTTCATGGCTACTGGACGGGTTGATGCCCACCGACGAGCTCAAACGCCAGTTGGGAATGGAAACACTGCCTGCCGAAGAGCGAGGCCTCTACAACACGCTGGCAGGCCTCTTGATGTTTGAATCCGGGCGATTGCCTGGGCTGGGAGAAAAAGTCACCGTCCATCAGGTGTGTTTTGAGGTAATAGACCTGGACGGGCGACGCATCGACAAAGTGCTTGCCACCGTACTGCCCCAAGTTGCTGCGCCAGCTTCTCAGGAGCCCTAAAGAAAAGCGCTTGCATGTGGGCAAGCGCTTGTAAAAAGATTGGTGCCGATGACCGGAATCGAACTGGTGACCTACTCGTTACGAGTGAGTTGCTCTACCAACTGAGCTACATCGGCGATTGAGGCGATTAAACCGCAGGCGGGGATTATAAAGGCACCGCCAGGTGCCCTGCAGACTGAGCCATTTGCCGTTTTGCCCGCATCATTTTTCAGGCTTTAGGTTTGGCTTTCTTTTTTGCCTTGGCCAGCTCACGCGCCTGGGCAATATTGAGGGCCACCTGCTGACCATCTGGACTGGCCGGGTCTAGCATGGGCAGCAGTAAGGTCCAAATTTGGGCGGCCTTGTCAAAGTCTTCTCTCTGAAACGCCGCTGCGCCGTCTAACACCAAGGCCATGGGATGCCGTGGGTCGAGAAGACGCGCTTTCGCAATCAGTGGCGCCGCACGGCCGTTCAGGTCATTTTGTTCCAGCTTGGCGATGACTTCAGCATTGTCAATCAACAGGTCAGGCTCCTGCTGAACGTAGGGTGTGGCTTTTTCGTAGGCGTTGGCCGCATCCTGGTAGCGACCCATCACGCGGTAGGAGCGGGCCAGCTTGGCCCAGCCTTCATAGTCGTTGGGATTGTCTTTGAGCTTACTGGCCAAGCGATCCACCATGCCTGCAATCATTTGACTTTGTGCATCGGCACGGGCTTTCTCTGCCGATGCTGGGTCAATCATCAATGGGCTGCCCAGCACGTAATACAACCCAAAACTGGCGATGGGCAGTCCGAGACCCAAGGCCCACAGGGTGATTTTTCGGGAGCGTTCAGGCGTTGGTGTTTTAGGTTGATGGCTGGCTGCGTTGGACAAATCTACCAAAGCGCGCGCTTGCAATTCGCGCTGGGCCATCTCAAAGGCCAGTTGCGTCAATTGGCCTTGCGCCAGATCGTCGTTCAGTTGGGCCATTTGCTCTTGAAGTACCCTGGCACTCAATGCCTCGGGTGCCGCCTCTGCCTGGGTGGCATTTGCGATTCTTCGGCGTATAAGGGGGTACAGCAGGCCAAACAGCGTGAGTGCGAGAAGTACCGCAGATAAAAGAATAAACAGCGTCATGGGGCAGTGTGTAAATGCAGGTTCAATGGGATCAGGCGCTAGTGCCTACGACCGACCGGTAGGTGGTGTTTCATTGTCAGCGACCCCCAGCAGCCGATTGGCCTGTTCAATGTCTTGATCAGACAGTGTAGAGGACGTGCTTTCAGGGGCACCGGCCATCGCGCGAGTCTGCCGCGTATGCCTGAACAAAACGAACAGCCCCAACAATCCCAGTACACCAGGGCCTATCCAAAGCACCCAGGTCAAGGGTTTGAACGGGGGTTTGTAAAGCACAAAATCACCGTACCGGGTCACTAGAAAATCCATGATTTGCTGGTCTGATTGGTTGGCCTGAATCATGCTGCGAATCTCCCGGCGCAGGTCCACCGCCAAATCGGCGTTCGATGCGGCCAGTGATTCGTTTTGGCACACCAGGCAGCGCAAATCAGCCGAAATGGCCTGCAGCCGCCTTTCTGTCAAGGGGTCATCGGCCAAGTCACGGGCCTGCTGGCTCGGCACCTGGGCACAAACGTTGGTCAGGGTAAGAAAAAAGCCAACGGCGACAAGTGCGCCTTGCCGCCACACGCGCGTCAACCGTTCAGTCAAGGCAATCATTGTGCGATCTCCTTGAGGCGCGGCAGAACCCGGTCGGTCAGAATGTTCTCGGTGATGGGGCCGATAATCTTGTCTCGAATCGTTCCGTTTTTGTCGATGATGTAGGACTCGGGCACCCCGTACACGCCGTAGTCGATGCCAATGCGGCCGTCGGGATCGGTAGCAATGAGTTGATAGGGGTTGCCGTGCTTGGAGAGCCATTTCAGGGCATCTTCTGGCTTGTCTTTGTAGTTCAGACCCACCAGCACAAACTGACCGTCTTTGGCCATCTGCATCAGCACCGGATGCTCAACCTGGCAGGCCACGCACCACGAGGCAAACACATTCAATATCCAGACCTTGCCTTTCATGTCGGCAGGCGAAAAAGCGGGGGCTCCCGCAGGCGCCAACAATTGAGTTGCACTAAACAAGGGCGCCGGCTTGTTGATGAACTGCGAGGGCAACTCCTTGGGGTCACGCCCCAAACCCGCGACCAGAAAACCCACCAGCACCAAGAAAATGGCAAGCGGGATGAAGGCTTTTTTCATGGTGCACCCCCCGGCTTTTTCCGGTAACGGCGGTCCAGTACCACCATGATGCCGGCCAGGGCCATCATCAATGTGCCCCACCAAATCCAGTTTACATAGGGCTTGTAGTACACCCGCACACTCCAGGCGGGATTGGCAGAGTTGTCCAAGGCTTCACCCAGTGAAACATACAGGTCACGGGTAACGCCACTGTCAATTGCTGCTTCGGTCATGGGCATGGATGACGAGACATACTGGCGCTTTTCCGGGTGCAAGGACTCTATCGGCTTACCGGCACGGGTCACCTTAAAGTCACCCACGACGGCCGCAAAATTGGGGCCTTGTCGATTGGAAACGCCCATAAATTTCAATTCGTAGTCGCCCACCAGAACGGTCTGGCCGGTTTCCATGCGAATGTCTTTTTCCGATTCATAGGATGTCACCAGCGTTACGCCAATCACCGTAACGGCCAAACCCATATGTGCCAAATGCATGGCCCAGAACGAAGCCGTCACACCGCGCGTACCCGCCGGTGCTTTCAAGCGGCGTGTGATTTGTTGAACACTGGTGCCAATAACCCATGCCGCAGCACCCAAACCGATAGACGCTTTCCAGTTAAATTGACCCATCAGCAGGGTGATGGCAGGCCCTGCCACCAGCGCAAACGCCAGTACCCAACGGGTTTGCATCAACCAGTCGCGCGCTTTGTCGGACTTCCATTTGGCGATGGGGCCAAAGCCGATCAGCACCAGCAAGGGAACCATGAGCGGTACAAACACCGCGTTAAAGTACGGTGGCCCTACCGACAATTTGCCCAGGCCCAGTGCGTCAACGATCAAGGGGTATAGCGTACCCAGTAGCACCGCCGCCATGGCCGTTACCAACAAAACGTTGTTCACCAGTAGCAGCGTTTCGCGCGATTCTAATTCCACCGTCCCAGAGCTGGCCACTGTGCCCGAACGCAGGGCAAACAGGGTGAGTGATGCCCCCACCACAACGACTAAAAACGCCAAGATGAAAACGCCCCGCGTTGCATCCGATGCAAACGCGTGTACCGAGGTGAGCACGCCCGATCGCACCAAAAACGTACCCAACAGGCTTAGTGAAAAAGCCGTTATCGCCAGAATAATGGTCCAGTTTTTAAACAGGCCACGCTTCTCGGTTACCGCCAGGGAGTGAATCAAAGCGGTGCCCACCAGCCATGGCATAAACGAGGCGTTTTCAACCGGGTCCCAAAACCACCAACCGCCCCAGCCCAATTCGTAGTAGGCCCAATAACTGCCCAAGGAAATGCCTAGGGTAAGGAACAACCAAGCGGCCACCGCCCAGGGGCGTGACCAACGCGACCAACCGGCATCCATGCGGCCAGCGAGCAAGGCAGCAATCGCAAACGCAAATGGCACGGCAAACCCAACATAGCCCATGTACAAGAGGGGCGGGTGAAAAATCAAGCCTGGGTCTTGCAGCATGGGGTTAAGGCCACGCCCCTCTTCGGGCACGTCCAGCAGACGGTTGAAGGGATTGGACGTAAACAGGGTGAACAACAGAAACCCGATGGCAACAAAGGCCAGCACGCCCAGGACCCGGGCCACCATGGTGGGGGGCAAATGTTTGGAGAAAATGGCCACACATCCCATCCACGAGGTCAGCATCAGCATCCACAGCAACAAGGACCCTTCATGGCCACCCCAAGCCGCACTGATGCGGTACATGGTGGGCATCAGCGTATGCGATTGATTGGTCACATAGGCCACAGAAAAATCGTTGGCCAAAAAGGATGCCACCAACGCGATACAGGACACCACCACCCAGCCCCAAAGGGTTGCGGTGGCAGGTCTCACCATGTCCAGCAGGGCAGCTTCGCCGGTATGGCCGGCTCGCAGCCCTACCACGAAAAGTGCCACGGCCACGCATAGCGACAAGACGAGACTGAACTGACCGATTTCTGGAATCATGGTGCGGGTGAAGTGGAGTTATTGAAGGGTCTTGGCAGCTTTTTTGGCTTGGTCCACCGCATGTTGTGCTTCTGGAGGCATGTAGTTTTCGTCGTGCTTGGCCAATACTTGTGTGGCAACAAACAGGCCTGATGCATCGATTTGGCCCTGAGCGACAACGCCTTTTCCTTCACGAAACAAATCAGGCAATATGCCCGAGTAGCGTACGGTGATTTCCTTGGCGGTATCGGTTACGACAAACTGGGTCACGATACCGTCTTTGGATACCGTACCGGTTTTGAGCATACCCCCTACCCGAAAAGCCCTGCCGTTGGGCACTTCACCTTGGGATACCTGCGTGGGGGTGTAGAAAAATACCAAGTTGTCTTGAAAGGCGTTAAGTACAAAGGCTGCAGCAGCTGCCAAAACAGCGAGTGCGGCCACCAGCAGGGCCAGGCGTTTGTGGCGGGGCTTCATGTTTGCGGCTCCTCAAGACGGGCCAATTCATTGCGTTGGCGCAGGCGCAGCTTTTGCGCACGATGGCGAGCCCGCACCACCGCCGTCTCTACCACCATGGCCAAGAAGGTTGCGCCCAGGCTCATCCATACAAAGTAGCCATAGCCGCCCATGGCCCAAAACTCAGTCCAGGTGTTAAACGACATCTTTCACCCAATCGGTATGTTGTTCACGTTCAAGTATCAAGGTTCGCGCACGGTACAAGGTGACCGCTATGGAATAGGCCCAAAAAGCAAAGGCCATCACCAACATACCGGCGAGCATGGTACTGGCCATGCTGGGCGAGCGGGTGAGCGACACAGAGGCCCCTTGATGCAGGGTGTTCCACCATTTGACAGAAAAGTAAATGATGGGAACGTTGACCGCGCCTACGATGGCGATAACGGCGCCGGCCCGGTCAGCGCGCTTGGGGTCATCAATGGCCGATTGAAGCGCGATGAACCCGATGTATAAAAAAAGCAGGATCAGTTCGGAGGTCAGGCGGGCATCCCAAACCCAATAGGCGCCCCACATGGGTTTGCCCCAAAAGGCACCGGTCCATAGCGACAAAAAAGTCATCAACGCCCCCGTAGGCGCCAAGCTAGTGGCCAACACACCGGCCAGTCGGGAGTTAAAAACCAGCCCCATGGCGGCCCAAAACGCCATGGCCAGATAGATCACCATGGACATCCACGAGACCGGTACATGCACAAAGATAATGCGGTAGCCTTCGCCCTGTTGCGCATCCGTGGGGGCGACAAAAAAACCTATCCATAAACCGAAACCCATGAGGACCACCGCCAGCGCGGCGAACCAAGGCCACAAGCGTGTGGCCAATCCGTAAAAACGTGAGGGTGCTGCGTAGTAATAAAAGTTCATGATAGGGTGGCCATACGTGGTGCCTACTCGGTCGAAATCTTGATCGCTGCGTCAACCGCAAAGGGGACGAAAAAAGCCGTCACCAGCAGCAGGGCTGCCAGTACCGAAAAATGAGCACCGCTGCCAAGACCCGCAGCGGCGGCGTCTACTGCGCCCACGCCAAAGATCAGTACGGGAACGAACAACGGCAGTATCAACACTGCAACCAAAACCCCACCGCCGCGCAAACCCAAGGTGAGCGCCGACCCGAGTGCACCCAAGTAGGCAATCACCGGCAAGCCCATCAACAATGAGGCCGCCAACAGTAGCAAAGCGTCAAAGTCTAAGCCAAATTGCATGGCCAGCACCGGCGAAATCGCGACCAAAGGTAACCCGTTGGACAAAATGAGCGCGCACACCTTGGCGTGCACCGTTACCCATAAGGCTTGGGGCGACAAAATCATTTGCTCAAGAATGCCATCTTGAAAGTCTTGCTGGAACAGCCGGGGCAGGGCCAACACCATAGAAAGCAAAGCAGCGACCCAGACAACGCCCGGACCAATGCGCCGCAGCAATGCGGTTTCAGGCCCAACGGCCAATGGGAAAAGACTGGCCACCATGAGGAAAAAGAACAGGGGCGTGAGAACGTCACCCAATTGCCGCCAACTGGCCACCAAGTCGCGTCGCAATGCGGCCACGAATAGGCTTTGGCTTACCGGTTCTGGTTGGGCGGCCAAGCGTGCGTTCATCCCAGCACCAAGCTACGGTTGACAAAGGGCGACGCAAGGCTTTGATGGCTGGTCATCAGCACCAAGCCGCCTTGCTCTAAATGAGTACCAAGCAGGGCTGTGAACCGCTCTAGGGCGGCCTGGTCTAGCGCCACCAAGGGCTCGTCCAGCAGCCACAGCCTTGCCTTTGAAAAAACCAAGCGCAGCAGGGTCACCCTGCGCTTTTGCCCCTGAGACAGGGTTTTAACGGGCTGATCGATGGTGCGCAGCAGTCCCTGGCTTTTGAGTACAGAGGCCAGGTGCGCCCGGTCAAAGGAATGTTGCCCCAACGCACAGTAAAAAGCCATGTTTTCAGCAACGGTGGCCGACTCCTGTAAGCCGTTGAGGTGGCCCAGGTACAGGCAGTCGTGCCTGTAGGCGCTGTCAGGCGCTTTGATGGGCGCGCCGTCCCACTCAATACGGCCCGCGTCGGGCTTAATAAGCCCCGCAACAAGTCGAAGCAACGTCGTCTTGCCACTGCCGTTGGCCCCTTGCAAATGCAAGCATTCGCCGCGTGCTAGGCTTAAATTGAAGCCGTCCAACAAACGGTTGGACCCGCGATGAAAGGTAAGGCCATGCAATGTGAGCATGATTAGCCGTTGTCGGATAGGGCTTTTCCTACCACCTCAGATAAATCTTTGCTCAAACCTGTTTGTTTGGCCACATGGGCCAAGGCGTGCTGGGCAACGCTGCGTTGGGGTTCACAAAGGCTCTTCCAACGGTCCAGCGCACGTCCCAGGCGGGCAGCCACCTGCGGGTTGATGGCGTCAAGCGCCAGAACTTGCTCGGCCCAAAACGCATAACCCGCACCGCCCTCTAAATGAAAGGCGCTGGGGTTGGCGGAGCAGAACGCAAAAACAAGGCTGCGCGCGCGGTTGGGATTAGACAGCGTGAAGTCTGGGTGGTGCATCAGCTTTTTAACTTTGTCCAGGGTGGCGCCGCTGTGGTCAGGCGCTGTAGCCTGTAGGCTAAACCATTTGTCGATAACCAGCGCATCGCCATGGGCACTTTGGTAGAGATGGTCCAGCGCTTGCGGTGCCAAAGGGCTGCCCGCGTAAACGAGGGCGACGGTGGCGTTGAGCCGGTCGGTCAGGTTGTTGGCTGCCTTGGCGTGCGCTAGGGCAAGCTTGGCCCCGTTGGTAGATTGGCCCTCTGCATCATCCAGTAGTGTCAGGTATTGCAAGGCCAGGCCCGCCAACGCACGCCGACCAATGCTGGCTTCGTCGGCCTCGTAGGCACCCAGATGCCTGACCGATGCGTAGGTGTGGTGCCATGCTTGCGCCAAGCCGTTGGCAATGGCCAGACGCAGGGCTTCACGGCAGGTGAAGATGGCTTTGGCGTTGACAGTTTCTAACTGTTCGGCCAAGTAGGCCTGGCTGGGTAGCGTTAGGACCACCTCTTTGAAGGCTGGGTCCAGGCCAGGGCTGTGCAAAACCGCGCCAAGAGCCTTAACAAACTGCTCAGTCAAGGCTTGCGTTTGCTCTGGCGTATGTTCGCCTTTGATGGCGGGCAGCAAAATGCCCAAAGCCATTTGTTGGGCCGCTTCCCACTGGTTAAAGGGATCGGTGTCGTTGGCCAATAAAACCGCCCAATCGTCCAGTGAAAGGTCGACTTGCAAACGCACGGGCGCGGTAAAGTCGCGCAGCAGTGAGGGCACCGGGGCTTGCCCGACCTGGGAAAAGGTGAGGGTGGTGCTGGGCTCGTTCAACACCAACAAATACGACGGGCCGTGATCCGTGCCGTCCAGGCAAAGCGGTAAAGATGAACCGTCGCGTCCTATCAACCCCATTCTTACGGGTACCACAAAGGGCGCCTTCTCGTTTTGTCCGGGCGAGGGCGGGCAGGACTGGGTAAGGGTCAAGGTGTAGGTCTGAGCCGCTTCATCGTAGATGCCAGCGGCGTGTACTACCGGCGTACCCGCCTGGCTGTACCAGCGCTTGAATGCCTCAAGGTGCAGTGCCAGACTAGAGCTGGGGTTGGCGTCGGCAATGGCTTGTGCAAAATCATCGCAAGTTACGGCCATGCCGTCAAAACGCGCAAAGTAAAGCGCCATGCCTTTGGCAAAACCGGTCTTGCCCACCAGCGTTTGCATCATGCGCACCACCTCGGCCCCTTTTTCATAGATGGTCATGGTGTAGAAGTTGCTGATCTCTTGGTAGCTGTCGGGGCGCACCGGGTGGGCCATAGGGCCAGCGTCTTCAGAGAACTGGGCGCTTCGCAGTACGCGAACGTCTTCAATGCGTTTAACCGCCCGTGCCGATGGCGTGCGGCAAAGGTCTTGGGTGAACTCCTGGTCTCTAAAGACCGTTAGACCTTCTTTGAGCGACAACTGAAACCAGTCCCTGCACGTGACGCGGTTGCCGGTCCAGTTATGAAAATACTCGTGTCCCACGACGGCCATCACATTGCCGTAATCGGTGTCAGTGGCCGACTGGGGGTGGGCCAGCACGTATTTGGTGTTGAAGATGTTCAGGCCTTTGTTTTCCATCGCACCCATGTTGAAGTCACTGGTGGCCACAATCATGAAGCGCTCCAGGTCAAGCGGCAGCCCAAACCGGTGCTCGTCCCAGGCAACGCTGGCCATCAAGGACTGCATGGCGTGTTCAGTTTTGTCCAGATCGCCGGGCCTGACGTACACCTGCAGCAGGTGCTGGCGGCCATTCTTGGCCGTAATGGTTTGTTCACGGCACACCAACTGACCGGCCACAACCGCAAACAGGTAGCTTGGCTTTTTAAAGGGGTCGTGCCATTTGGCAAAGTGGCGCCCATTGTCCAGATCACCTTTCTCAACCAGGTTACCGTTTGACAACAGCACGGGATACAAGGCCTTACTTGCCCGTAGCGTGACGGTGTAAATGGCCATCACATCGGGGCGGTCTAAGTAATAGGTGATGCGCCTAAACCCTTGGGCCTCGCACTGGGTAAACAAGGTGCCCTGGCTCACAAACAAGCCCATGAGTTGGGTGTTTTTGATGGGGCGGCACAGCGTGAAAAGTTCCAAGGTGAAGGATTGGTCCTGGGGCAGATTGTCTATCACCAACTGTTTGTTTTCTACCTTGAACGAGGCGCCTTGGCCGTTCACCAGCACCCGGGTGAGATCGATGTCTTCTCCGTCCAAACGCAAAACGCTGTCGGCAATTTCTGCGTTGCGATGCATGGTCATGCGATTGAGGACCCGGGTTTTTTCGGCATCGAGGTCGAAGGTCAACTCCACGGTGTCTATCCAGTAACCGGGTCTCTGGTAGTCAAGCCGGTTCACCGTGGGGGACAAAGGTTCATTGGAGGTCATAGGGATTCAAATGTAAAGGGGTATAAAACGCAACCAATGTGCAGGGTAGGCGGTCAGACGCCTTGCTTTAAGGACGCTTCAATAAACACGTCAAGGTCACCGTCCAGCACTTTTTGGGTGGCTGACACTTCGACATTGGTTCTAAGGTCTTTGATCCGGCTGTTGTCCAGCACATAGGAACGAATTTGATGACCCCAGCCGACGTCCGTTTTGCTGTCTTCCAGCTTTTGCTGTTCTTCTTGCCGCTTGCGCATCTCGTGGTCGTAAAGGCGGGAGCGCAGGCGCTTCCAGGCCACATCCTTGTTGCTGTGCTGGCTTCTGCCATCTTGGCACTGCACCACGATGCCGGTGGGAATATGCGTTAGGCGCACCGCAGAGTCTGTCTTGTTAATGTGCTGACCCCCTGCACCACTGGCCCTAAAGGTGTCGGTGCGAACGTCTGAGGGGTTGATTTCGATCTCAATCGAGTCGTCAATTTCCGGGTACACAAAGACGCTGGCAAAGCTGGTGTGACGGCCACCCGACGAGTCAAACGGTGATTTTCTGACCAGACGATGCACACCGGTTTCGGTACGCAACAATCCAAACGCGTATTCGCCTTCGATTTTGATGGTGGCGCCTTTGATGCCTGCCACATCGCCTGCGGATTCGTCCTCTACGGTTGCCGTAAAGCCTTTGCGTTCGGCATAGCGCAGGTACTGACGCAGCAGCATACTGGCCCAGTCGCATGCCTCGGTACCGCCTGCACCCGCCTGAATGTCCAGAAAAGCGTTCATGGGGTCGGCGGGTTGGTTAAACATCCGCCTAAACTCCATCTGAGCCACTTGTTCCTCAAGGGCTTTGGCATCAAGGTTCAGCGTGGCGATGGAGTCAAAGTCGCTCTCGTCCCGCGCCATTTCAAAAAGCTCTATACCGTCGGTGATGTTTCCAGACAGTTGATCAAGCGCTACCACCACGCCATCAAGCAACTTTTTTTCTTTTCCCAACTCCTGGGCACGTTTGGGCTCGTTCCAGACCGTGGGGTCTTCAAGTGACGCGTTGACCGTCCTTAATCGCTCCGCTTTGGCAGGGTAGTCAAAGATACCCCCGAAGTTCTTCGGTGCGGGCTTTCAGATCTTGCAGGTGATTACCCACAGCGTTGATTTTTTCTGCTTCCATCGTCTACTTCCTAATGCATTCATGACCATCATTGGCGCACGGTGTGCTCCCACTAGGGGGTCGCCAAAAACACCCGGTATTTTCGCATGGATTGGCTGGCCGACCCGGTGTTTAACCCGCCAGATTTGCGGGTGTTAGGCGATGGTTGGGTCTAAGCCAAAAATGATTCGATTAAATCGGCCAAAGCCGCGGGCTGGTCATGGTGCAGCATATGGCCCGCATCTTGTATTACGGCCCGTTTACATTGGGCAATGGTGTCCAGGCGGGCGTGGTATTGCGCCAGGGAGTATCGGCCCTCCCACCATTTGCTGAGGGAGTCGTCAGACGCCTCCACCGCAAGAACTGGCATGCTCAAGCAGGCATAGCTGGCCAAAATTTCATCCTCACGGGTAATTTCAGAGCCCATGATTTTGTGGGCCGCATCGCCCAAGATGTCCCATTGTCCCGTGGCGTTTTCCTTGGCCCAATGCGTCGCCAGCCATTGGGCGCGGTCAACCCCCTCTTGCGAGCGTGCCAGGCGCGGATTGGTCTTCATGAGCCGCGCAGCGACCTGCTGGCTGCTGGCGTACGGACGCAAGGCCAATTCACCGGCGTAATAGCTTTTTAACTCATCCATCCATCTGCCACGCTTCTTGGGTGTTTGATTTGGCGCGGAATCGGGTCCGCCAAACCCCTCTAGGTTGACCAAGCGCCGCACCCGGTGGGGGCGTGCCGCCGCATACATCATCGCAACGTGGCCTCCCATGCTATGGCCAATCAGATCAACCGCCTTATCGGGTGATACCTGGTCCAAAAAGAAATCCAAATCGGCCAGGTAGTCGTCAAACCAATAGTTGTCTACGCCCCCGCTGGGCGTGTGTCCATAGCCGCGCCAGTCAGGGGCCCACAGCGTGCGGGTTCGTACAAACTCATCCGAGAGGGCGTCCATCATGAACTGATAGGAGGCCGCCACGTCCATCCAGCCGTGAACCATCACCACCACAGGGTCAGTGCTTTGGGAGGGCCCCCAACGCAGCCGGTGGTACTGGGTGTTGCGAATAGGGTGGGTGGTGGAGGCAGGTGGGCGTTTTACTTGGTACATTACGCTATTTTAGAGATACTGAAGACCGGGTGGTTCCAATCACCTTGTCCACCACCATGAGACACCAAAAGTCCGCATCGCCGCCCGCGCAGCTTCAAGGAAATTACCCGGCCTTGCACCGCGACTTTGCCTGGTCCGTGCCCGATGAATTCAATATCGCCCAGGCGTGCAGCGCCCGCTGGGCCGCGCAAGCCGATGCGAGCCACCGCATCGCAATTATTCAAGACCACGATCCACTTTCGCCAAGGGGCTCGTTCGCCACCCTAAGCTATGCCCAACTTCAGGAAAAGGCCAACCGCTTGTCCAATCTTCTGGTCGCCTTGGGGGTACAAGCTGGCGACCGCGTGGGCGTGGTGTTGCCGCAACGATTTGAGACCGCCATTGCCTATATAGCGATCCTGCAGATGGGTGCTGTGGCGATGCCACTGTCCATTTTGTTTGGGCCCGATGCCTTAACGTACCGGTTGTCGGACAGCGAAGCGCGCGTGGTGCTGGCAGACGCGCAGGCCATAGACGCCGTGCTGCAAGTCAAACCGCTGTGCCCTTTATTGGACGTGGTGGTGGGTATAGGCCAGGCATCTACCCGCGCCGATGTTTCTTTTGATGAGGCCCTGGCCCAGGCCAGCCCCGTGTTTCATACCGTTAAGACCGACAAGCGAGCCCCAGCGGTGTTGATTTACACCAGTGGTACGACGGGTAATCCCAAAGGCGCATTGATCCCGCACCAGGCCCTGATTGGGAATTTAACCGGCTTTGTTTGCAGCCAAAACTGGTTTGGTTTTGATGGCAAGGAAAACCTTGATTCGAATGCCATTTTTTGGAGTCCTGCCGACTGGGCGTGGACGGGTGGCTTGATGGATGCCTTGTTGCCCACTTTGTATTTTGGGCGCCCCATCGTGGCCTTTGATGGCCGTTTTAGTCCAGAGGCAGCATTTGGCTTGTTGACCAAGCACCAGGTGACCCACACATTTTTGTTTCCTACCGCCCTTAAGGCGATGATGAAGGCCTACCCACATCCCAGCCACCAGTTCGCGCTGACGCTAGAGGCCCTCATGAGCGCGGGTGAGGCCGTGGGGGACGCAGTGTTTGCCTATTGCCAAAACGAATTGGGCGTTACCGTTAATGAAATGTTCGGGCAAACCGAAATCAACTACGTTGTAGGCAATTGCGCCATGAACGGGCAGTTCCATGATGGCAGGGGCTGGCCCGCCAAACCTGGAAGCATGGGCAAGGGTTACCCAGGTCACCGAGTGGCCGTTATCAACGACGAAGGCCACGAGTGCGCTGTGGGCGAGATAGGCGATGTTGCTGTTCATAGGCTAGATAGGCATGGCACGCCCGACCCCGTGTTTTTCCTGGGTTACTGGAAAAACGAGGCTGCCACGCATCAAAAATACCAAGGCGACTGGTGCCGCACCGGGGATCTGGCTTACGCAGACGAGGAGGGCTACCTGTGGTACCAAGGTCGCTCCGATGACGTGTTTAAGGCAGCGGGCTACCGAATCGGTCCCAGTGAAATCGAAAACTGCCTGGTCAAGCACCCCGCAGTGGCCAATGCGGCCGTGGTGCCCAAACCCGATGCCCAGCGTGGTGCTATCGTTAAAGCCTATGTGGTACTGGCACCAGGTTACGAAATGGATGCAGACCCTGAAGGGGGTGATGCCCGAAAAGCCACACTCATCAAAGACTTGCAGCGCCACGTGCGCGGGCTGCTGGCGCCCTATGAGTACCCCAAAGAAATCGAGTTTGTGAATCAATTGCCCATGACCACCACAGGCAAGGTGCAACGGCGAATACTGCGCTTGCAAGAAATTGAACGGGCAGGCGGGCGATAATAGTTAACCCCAGCCCACCCTCGCATTCATCCAACACGCATCACGACTGGACGATTTATGAAAACCGTACGACTGGGTTCTAGCGATTTAATGGTCAGCCCTCTGTGTTTGGGCACCATGACCTTTGGAGAGCAAAACACCGAAGAGGAAGGCCATGCCCAACTGAGTCAGGCCTTGGTCCACGGTGTGAATTTCATAGACACAGCCGAGCTGTACCCGGTAATGGCCAAAGCGGCCACCTACGGCAACACCGAACGCATTGTTGGGACCTGGCTGAAAAAAGACGCTTCACGTAGGCAAGGTATCGTGTTGGCCTCTAAGGTGGCAGGGCCCGCTCGTGGTTGGGACTGGATACGCGGCGGCTCCGCCCCTAACAAAGCGGCCGTTATTGAGGCTTGCAACGCCAGCCTGCAACGGCTGCAAGTTGAAACCATAGATCTTTACCAAATTCACTGGCCCAGCCGCAACGTCCCTTTGTTTGGGGGCTTGTACTTTGACCCCAAGCTTGAGCGAGAAGTGCCTGGCATCCAAGAAGTACTAGAGGGTATGGCCCAGTTGGTTAAAGAAGGAAAAATACGCTATGTGGGGCTTTCCAATGAAACCCCTTGGGGCGTGATGGCGTTCACACAAGCGGCCAAGGCGCATGGGCTGCCCTATGTGGCCAGCGTGCAAAACGCCTACAACCTGCTCAATCGATCCGTTGAAAACGGTTTGGACGAAGTGTGTTTTCGGGAGTCGGTTGGGGTTTTGGCCTACTCCCCATTGGCCTTTGGGCGACTGACCGGCAAGTACGACAAAGGCGGGTTCGGTAAAGACGGAAAACCGCTGGGCAGGTTAACCCTTTTTCCGCCCACCTGGAGTCCACGTTATATGCGCCCCGAGAGCATCATCGCAGCGCGTCGCTACACCCAGTTGGCCAAAACCTTTGGCATGAGTTCTACCGACCTTGCATTGGCATTTTGCTTGGCCAAGCCGTGCATTACCAGCACCATCATAGGTTGCACCAGTGTGGCCCAATTGGATGACTGCCTAAAGGCAGCCGATATCACCCTAACGCAAGATATGTTGGACGCCATAGACGCCGTGCGTTGGGATGTGCGTGATCCAGCCATTTAGTGGGTAAAACCGTGGCCAGTAAATCGCGTAGAGCTCCCCAAACAGCGGCAACGGTGTTTCTTAAGCAATACCGTATCCCTTACGAGCCGCTGCTGTATTCCTATTTGGAGCACGGTGGCGCAACCCACAGCGCTGAGGTGCTGGGACTGGACCCTTATTCGGTCGTCAAAACGCTGGTGATGCAAGACGAAGCCAAACGCCCCTTGATCGTGCTGATGCACGGCAACCGCAAGGTCAGTACCAAGACCTTGGCGCGCCAAATCAATGTGAAGTCCGTTGAGCCCTGCGAACCCGCTACCGCGCAAAAACACAGTGGCTATTTGGTGGGCGGTACCTCGCCCTTTGGCACATTGGAACCTATGCCCGTTTACATTGAATCGACCCTACTGGACCTACCTAAAATAGCAATCAACGGTGGTCAGCGTGGATTCCTTGTTGCGATCACGCCCGACGTTTGCCTCCATCTATTGTCGGCGCGGCCGGTCAAGTGTGCGATACCGCTCTAGGGTGCCTGTTAAAACCTCTTTGAGACCGATCTACGCCTTTTCAAGGAATTTCTATGTCTGATTTAGTCTCCATCCTCGCTGTTGTGTTGTCCTATTTGGTGGGATCTTTGTCGTTTGCGGTGATTGTTAGCCGTGCGATGGGATTGGCCGACCCCCGAACATTTGGCAGCAAGAATCCCGGGGCCACCAATGTATTGCGCTCCGGTAGCAAAGCCGCGGCGATACTGACTTTGTTGCTAGATGCGGCCAAGGGCTGGGTGCCGGTGTTTGTCGTGCACCAGTGGGGCGCTGCCCACGGGTTGGGGCAGGGCACCGCAGCCTTGTGTGGTTTGGCCGCATTTGTCGGGCATCTGTACCCGGTCTTTTTCAAGTTTGTAGGCGGCAAAGGCGTTGCCACGGCGTTGGGCGTGTTGGTTGGTTTGAACGGATGGTTGGCCTTGGGCGTTGCCCTGGTTTGGGTGCTTTCGGCGGCGGTATGGCGGTACTCGTCGCTGTCGTCGCTGTTGGCAGCGCTGGTCGCTCCCAGCTTGTATTTTCTGGCGGCCGGGGAGCTTTGGGTCATGTCTGCGCCCGACGCGCTGGCCATTTCAGCGATGAGTGCCTTGTTGGTCTACCGGCACAGCGAAAACATCGGACGCTTAATCAAAGGCAAAGAGTCCAAGCTCTTTGCTAAAAATTAGCCTTAGAGCCTCAAACCTTGGCAAACACCAGCGTTGCGTTGGTGCCACCAAAGCCAAAGCTATTGGACATGGCGGTTTTTACGTCCATATTGTCCATGCGCTCACGAATAATCGGGCAACCCACAGCCGCTTCATCCAGGGTCTCGATGTTGGCAGAGGCCGCCAAAAAGCCGTGCTGCATCATCAAGAGGGTGTAAACCGCCTCGTTCACTCCGGCCGCTCCCAGCGCATGGCCCGAGAGGGATTTGGTGGAACCTAGCAATGGCATTTTTTCAGCAAAAACGGCTTTGATCGCTTCAAGCTCTTTCACATCACCCACGGGAGTGCTGGTGCCGTGGGTGTTGATGTAGTCCACTGGCGTGTCAACCCCCTGCAGGGCCAATCGCATGCATCGTTCTGCGCCTTCTCCGCTGGGGGCTACCATGTCGTACCCGTCGGACGTGGCGGCGTAGCCCACGACCTCAGCCAGTATGGTGGCGCCGCGTTGCTGCGCGTGTTCAAGTGCCTCGAGCACCAAAATGCCGCCGCCACCCGAAATCACAAACCCGTCCCGGTCGGCGTCGTACGTACGCGAGGCTTTTTCGGGCGTCGCGTTGTATTTGCTCGAGAGTGCGCCCATGGCATCAAACAGAAAAGACATGGACCAATGTTCTTCTTCACAGCCACCGGCAAACATCACGTCTTGTTTACCCATCTGAATCAACTCGTAGGCATTGCCGATACAGTGCGCGCTGGTGGAGCAGGCCGAACTGATGCTGTAGTTCACCCCTTTGATCTGGGCTCCGGTGGCCAAGCAGGCCGCAACGCCGCTGGACATGGTTTTGGTCACCGCGTATGGGCCTACACGCCGAATCCCTTTTTCAGCGAAAACAGCCGATGACTCGAGTAGAGAGCTGGTAGACGTACCCCCCGCTCCCACGACCAGCCCCGTGCGAATGTTGGAAACCTGCTCTGAGCTAAGGCCTGCCTGCGCGATGGCTTCTTGCATGGCAATCCAAGCGTAGGCATGCGCTGGCCCCATAAATCGCAGCAACTTGCGGTCGATTTGGGCTTCATAGTCGATAGTCACAGACCCGGCAACATGCGAGCGCATGCCTTTATCGGCATAGCTTTGCTGAAAACGGATCCCTGAGCGTCCGGCTTTCAGACTATCAAGCACTTCTTGTTGGTTATTTCCAAGGCTGGAGACAATGCCCATCCCGGTGACGACGACTCTGCGCATAGCGGACACTTTCAGAGGCAAAAATCAAAAATTTTCGGTACTGGTAAACAGTCCGACTTTAAGGTCAGTGGCAACGTAAATCTCGCGCCCGTCCACTTCCATACGGGCGTCGGCGATTCCCATCACCAGCTTGCGCATAATGACCCGTTTGAGGTCAATGTGATAGCGCACCAGCTTGGCCGTGGGCAAGACTTGCCCAGTAAATTTCACCTCACCTGAACCCAGTGCCCGGCCACGGCCAGGACCGCCTCTCCAGCCCAGGTAAAACCCGACCAATTGCCACATGGCATCCAAGCCAAGGCAGCCCGGCATGACCGGGTCCTGGTTGAAATGGCAATCAAAAAACCAAAGACCAGGGTGAACATCAAGTTCGGCGACCATGTTGCCATTGTTAAAAACCCCACCGTCCTCGGTAATCGAGACGATACGGTCAAACATCAACATAGGGGGTTTAGGCAACTGGGCATTGCCCGGGCCAAACAACTCACCACGCCCGCAGGCGAGCAAATCATCATAGGTGTAACTATTTTTCTTTGACATCCGACTTTTTTCTTGAGTTACAAAAAGCGTAAATTGGCGCGTGCCAAGTGTAATGGGTTTTGTGGCGATGTAGGCTCACCTGTGGTGTTGATCTATTGCGCTACAAAAACCAAGGCCCGCCGAAGCGGGCCTTGAGAGGGTTAGCTACACCGCATAAGCCAGGCATTTAAAGTCCAGGCTTTGCGCGCGCAGGCCGGTTAACCGCCGTGAACCTTCACAACCAATGGCACGATGAGAAGGGCCACGATGTTGATAATTTTGATCAGCGGGTTGATGGCAGGGCCAGCGGTGTCCTTGTACGGGTCACCCACGGTGTCACCGGTCACAGCGGCTTTGTGCGCCTCAGAGCCCTTGCCACCATGGTTGCCGTCTTCGATGTATTTTTTGGCATTGTCCCAAGCGCCACCACCGGTACACATCGAAATAGCCACAAACAGACCGGTCACGATGGTTCCCATCAACAGGCCACCTAGGGCAGCAGGGCCCAGCAGCAAGCCTACCAAAATGGGTACCACGACAGGCAAGAGCGAAGGAATCATCATTTCTTTAATTGCAGCGGTCGTGAGCATGTCTACGGCACGGCCGTACTCGGGCTTGCCGCTGCCATCCATAATGCCTTTGATCTCGCGGAACTGGCGACGCACCTCAACCACAACCGCACCTGCCGCACGGCCTACAGCCTCCATCGCCATAGCGCCGAAAAGGTAAGGGATGAGGCCACCAATAAACAAGCCAATAATGACTTTAGGATCGCTCAGGTCAAACTTCACCATTTGGCCGTAGCCTTCCAGCTTGTGGGTGTAGTCGGCAAACAAAACCAGCGCCGCCAGGCCAGCCGAACCAATCGCGTACCCTTTGGTCACCGCTTTGGTGGTGTTGCCAACGGCATCCAGTGGGTCGGTAATGTTACGAACGCTCTCTGGCATTTCAGCCATCTCTGCAATACCGCCTGCGTTGTCAGTAATGGGGCCGTAGGCGTCCAAGGCCACCACGATACCGGCCATGCTCAGCATAGAGGTAGCTGCAATTGCAATGCCGTACAAACCGGCCATGGCGTAGGCCGACCAAATGGCCATACATACGAAGATCACCGGCCAAGCAGTAGAGCGCATAGAAACGCCTAATCCTGCAATGATGTTGGTGCCGTGGCCGGTCGTAGAGGCCTGTGCAATATGGCGAACGGGGCTGTACTGGGTTCCGGTGTAAAACTCGGTGATCCAGACCAATGCTGCGGTCAGTAACAAACCAACAATGCAGCTACCAAACAAGGCCATCTGGCTGCCCGATGCTTTGATCAGGTTGTCGGGGATGATCGCGTTGGTCACAAAGTAGAAAGCCACCAAAGACAACACGCCTGCCACGGCCAGCCCTTTGTACAGAGCAGGCATCACGTTGGTCATGCCTGGTGAGGCTTTAACAAAAAAGCAACCAATGATGGAAGCGATGATGGAAACCGCACCCAAGGCCAGTGGGTATACCACCGCGCTGGTGCCACCTGTCGTAACCAGTAATGCGCCCAATACCATCGTAGCGATTAGCGTCACGGCATAGGTTTCAAACAGGTCAGCGGCCATACCGGCGCAGTCACCCACGTTATCGCCCACGTTGTCGGCAATCACCGCTGGGTTGCGTGGGTCATCCTCAGGAATGCCCGCTTCTACCTTGCCCACCAGGTCCGCACCAACGTCGGCGCCTTTGGTGAAAATACCACCGCCCAAACGGGCGAAAATTGAAATCAGCGACGAGCCAAAGGCAAAACCAATCAAAGGGTTTAGCGCGGCGGACAGGGCTTTGGCATCCGCACCAGCGGCGGGTTGCAAATACCAGTAAAAAGCCGTCACACCCAAAAGGCCCAAGCCAACCACCAGCATCCCGGTGATGGCGCCGCCTCTAAACGCAACGTCCAGCGCGGGGCCAATGCCTTGGGTGGCTGCTTGGGCAGTACGCACGTTGGCGCGTACCGACACGTTCATGCCGATAAAGCCACAAGCGCCCGAAAGCACAGCACCGATAACGAAGCCGACGGCTGATAAAGGGTCGAGAAAGACAGCGATCAGTATTGCCAGGACAAGGCCGACAACAAAAATGGTCTTGTATTGGCGGGCCAAATAAGCAGCTGCGCCGGTTTGGATGGCCGCTGCAATTTCCTGCATTCGGGCATTGCCAGCGTCTTTGGAAAGAATCCAGCTGCGTGCCCAAACTCCATAAACTACGGCAATTAAGCCGCAGACGAGCGCCATGGTTAGCGCGGTATTACTTGTCATAGATGAACTCCTCAGTTGTTTCGCTAGATTGGGTCAACGCAAGGGTTGACGCCACTGCGTTGCTTCCTCGCGCAAAACACCCAGAGGGGTGCCTGACAATTGGCCAACCCCGTGACTTTATCCGCAAAAAGGCGGCGTCGAAAGGCTGGAGAAAGTAAAATAAGGGTTAATCCTAGGAATCCCTTTTTTGAACTGTCCCAACCATGTCATTAGATAACGTCCAACCCGGAAAAAACGCCCCAGAGTCCTTTAACGTCATCATCGAGATCCCGATGAACGCCGACCCCATCAAGTACGAGGTGGACAAAGAAACCGGCGCCATTTTTGTCGACCGTTTCATGAGCACGGCCATGCATTACCCCACCAACTACGGCTACGTGCCCAAAACCATTAGTGGTGACGGTGACCCGGTGGATGTGCTGGTGATTACGCCTGTACCCTTAATTCCAGGCGTGGTCGTGACCTGCCGCGCCATTGGCATTTTGAAAATGGAAGACGAGGCCGGTCAAGACGGCAAGGTATTGGCGGTACCTACCGACAAAATCCTGTCGGTGTACAGCCAATGGAAAAAGCCAGAAGACCTCAACCCCTTGCGTCTGAAAACCATCGCCCACTTTTTTGAGCACTACAAAGACCTCGAACCCGGCAAATGGGTCAAAGTGCTGGGCTGGGAGGGTGTCGAGAGCGCCCAACGCGAAATCATGGACGGTATCGCCAACTACAAAAATTCGCGTTAATTGGAATCTAGCGGGCGTCTGAACGGCGTACGCGCCGCCAGATCCTGCTGGTAGTCCGTAATCGCCGCAGATTCTGCGGTCAAGAAGCGCGCAATCGCGTCTTTAAAAGCGGGGTGACCCACCCAATGCACACTTTGTGTCGGCAATGGCAGCAGGGCCCTTGCCATTTTATGCTCGCCCTGCGCGCCGCCTTCAAAAACGTCCACACCCTGGTCAATACACCAACGTATGGGCTGGTAGTAGCAGGTATCAAAGTGCAGGTTGTTGACACGCTCCAAGGCACCCCAGTAGCGGCCGTACACCCGTTGGCCGTCATGGCTAACGCCCGAAAGACTGCAAGCGATGGGGCGATGGTCGCGCCACGCGATGACCATCATCCAGTGCTGCGTTAACGCTTTGGCCACGCGGTTAAAGAAGTCAGGTGACAGGTAAGGCGCCCGCCCATGCTCCCAGTAGGTCTGTTGGTAGCACTCGTAAAAAAAGCGCCAGTCTTGCTCGTTAATGGCGTTGCCAAATTTGGTTTCAAACTGCACCCCTTGCTCTGCTACCCGGCGCTGCTCCTGTTTGATTTTTTTGCGTTTGTCATGGCTGAGTTCGCCAAGAAAATCGTCAAAACTGGCATAGGGCTGGGGCTTGCGGTTGTTCCAGTGGAACTGCACGTTGTCGCGTCGTAACCAGCCTTGTTGCGCTGCCGCCGCCCCATCTTGGTCGGAACAAAACAGCAAATGCATGGACGATAGGCCTTGGCCCTGGGCCCATTGCGTCATGGCGTTTAACAAGGCCTGCCTGCTGGTGGCATCGACCGCTAACAGCCGTGGTCCTGGAACCGGGGTAAAAGCGGGGGCGCCCACAAATTTGGGATAGTAGGCCAGCCCGTTGACCGCGTAGGCCCGTGCCCAGGCTTGATCAAACACGTACTCACCCGCCGAATGGTCTTTGATGTAGCCGGGGCAGGCGGCCACCCAGTGCCCGCCTTGGCTAAGGGCGACGCATCGAAAATGCCACCCCGTTTCAGGGGTTGCACTGCCACTTTGCTGTAGGGCTGAAAAATACGCTGCCGAAAGAAACAGCGAGGGCTCTCCCAACCGCTGTAGTAAGTCCGAGTAGCCCAAGGACTCTAGCTGTGACGCATCCTCCACAATGTGGGTGACATAATCGGAAGAGTCTGTGGCCGTCGTTGTCGGGTTTGGCAAGGATGTCATAGGCTTATTGTGCCTAAGTGCCAACCGCTAGAGGAGCAATGTCCTTGAAAACTGGTGATCGATTTTTTAACTTTTTAAGTCACGGCTTTTTTAGGGTGGCCGCTGCGACACCTGACTGCAGGGTGGCCGATCCCGCGCATAACGCCGCCCAAACCATTGCGTTGCTGCGCCAGGCAGACGAGCAATCGGTCGGACTCGTGGTGTTTCCGGAGTTGGGACTTTCGGCCTATACCTGTGAGGATTTGTTCCATCAACACGCCTTGTTGGCAGCGTGTGAAATGGCTCTTGCCCAGGTGTTAGAGGCCAGCCGCTCTGTGGCAGCGGTGGCCGTGGTAGGTATGCCCGTTAGGGCAGGGCATTTGTTGTTCAATTGCGCGGTGGTGCTGCACCAGGGACGCATCCTTGGCGTGGTTCCTAAGACCTATCTGCCCAACTACGGCGAGTTCTATGAAGCGCGCCAATTTAGCAGCGCACATGACTTTGCGGACACCCATATTCAGTTGCTAGATCAACAAGTACCTTTCGGTTCAGACCTGATTTTTTCCGATCCCAAATGGCCTTTGTTTGTGCTTCACCTGGAACTGTGTGAAGACCTTTGGGTGCCCATACCCCCATCATCAACGGCCGCACTGGCCGGTGCGACGGTGCTGGCCAACCTTTCTGCGTCCAATGCGACCGTGGGCAAGGCCCCCTACCGACGCCAATTGGTGGCCCAACAGTCGGCACGGTGCTTGGCTGCGTATGTGTATGCGTCGGCGGGGGTGGGGGAGTCATCAACCGATTTGGCCTGGGACGGTCACTCCATGGTTGCTGAAAATGGCGAAATTTTGATCGAATCAGAGCGGTTTTCCGACACGCCATCGCTCACCATTGCTGATGTAGATTTGGAGCGCTTGTCACACGAACGTATGCGCCAGACCAGCTTTGGGCGCTCCATGCGGGACCACAGCGCCGCGATTGCGGGTTTTCGGCGGGTGCCATTGTCGCTGACTCTGCCCACGAACAAAGCGCTGGGCCTGTGTAGGCAGGTGGCCACCCATCCCTATGTACCCGCCCACGCGGCCCAACGGGATGAACGGTGCCAGGAAGTGTTTCAAATCCAGGTGCAGGCTTTGGCCCAGCGCCTCAAATCCAGTGGACTGAACAAAGTGGTAGTGGGGGTGTCCGGCGGCCTGGACTCTACCCATGCGTTATTGGTGGCCGTAAAGGCGATGGACCATTTGAAATTGCCAAGAGCCCATGTTCTGGGCTACACCATGCCGGGTTATGCCACCAGTGGGCGCACCTTAGACCAGGCCACTCGGCTGATGCAGGTGGTGGGTTGTACGGCAGAGTATTTGGACATTCGGCCCAGTTGCGACCAGATGCTGAAAGACATTGGTCACCCCTACAGCCAGGGGCAGCCGCTGTATGACATCACCTTTGAAAACGTACAGGCCGGAGAGCGTACCAGCCACCTGTTCCGGTTGGCCAATCACCACCAAGCGCTGGTATTGGGTACCGGCGATCTGAGCGAACTGGCATTGGGGTGGTGCACCTATGGCGTGGGCGACCATATGTCGCATTACAACGTGAATGCCAGCGTACCCAAAACCCTGATTCGCTATTTGGTGCGTTGGGTGGCAGAGCGTGAGTTGCCCGAGGCGGCAGACCAACAAGTGTTGTTGGATGTACTGGACACCCAAATCAGCCCAGAATTGGTGCCCTCGTCTGACACGTCGGCTCTTTTGCAATTGTCTGAGGCGACCGTAGGGGCCTATGATTTGCAGGATTTCAACCTGTATTACACCCTGCGGTTCGGTTATGCCCCGTCAAAAATTGCCTTCTTGGCGTCTCACGCCTGGAAGGCTCAATTGTTGGACAACCAAGTGGTTGATCTACCCCGCATCAAGTCAACACTCGAAGTGTTTGTGAAGCGGTTTTTCAGCGGTTCGCAATTCAAGCGCTCCTGTGTGCCCAATGGTCCAAAAGTGGGTAGCGGTGGATCTTTGTCACCTCGCGGCGACTGGCGTGCACCCAGTGATTCAAAAGCCACCCCCTGGCTTCAAGACTGGGCGCAGATTCCCGACACGTCCGAATGAATTTACAATGTGCCGACCGCCTTTTTAACCTCTACGCCCCTGCCTCACCATGAAACTGATTACTGCGATTCTTAAACCCTTCAAACTGGAAGAAGTGCGCGAGGCACTGGCCGAGTGCGGTGTGACCGGGCTAACCGTGACCGAGGTCAAGGGCTTTGGCCGCCAAAAGGGCCACACCGAGTTGTACCGTGGGGCCGAGTACGTGGTCGACTTCTTGCCCAAAGTCAAAGTTGAAGTGGTGGTCAAATCACAGGATGTGGACCGTTGTGTAGATGCCATCGTGAAGGCCGCCCGCACCGGAAAAATCGGTGACGGCAAGATTTTTGTAACCCAGGTAGAGCGGGTGGTACGCATTCGCACCGGCGAAGAAGACGATATCGCGGTTTAACGCGAGGGCTTTTACAAGGCCTCGCCCAATTGGGGCAGGGTGACGCCCAAGCCCGCCTGCGTTATTAGCTGCGACAACAACCGCTCTGTGTCGTTGTCAACCAAGAGTTGCTCCTGCTGGGCTTGGCCAATAAAACCGTTGTTGGCGCACTGGTCCAGGAACTGTAGCAACCCGTCATAGCAACCTGCCACATTGAGTAAACCCATGGGCTTGTTGTGATAGCCCAGTTGCCGCCAGGCCCATGTTTCAAACATTTCTTCTAGGGTGCCTATACCGCCGGGAAGGGATAGAAAAGCGTCAGCCTCAGCAGCCATCATCGCCTTGCGCTGGTGCATGGTATCGACGACCACCAACTCGCTGCAGTCCCATTTGGCAACTTCTTTTTCGACCAGCGCCTTGGGAATCACCCCCAATACCTCACCGCCCGCGGCCAACACCTCGCTGGCCAGAACACCCATCAAACCATTATTGCCGCCACCGTACACCAGCCGTCCTTGGTGCTGGCCTATCCATTGCCCGACGCGTCGAGCCGCGTCAGCAAAGGCCAGATGTGTTCCAGGTTTTGAGCCGCAGTACACGGCGATTGAGAATGCAGGCATAGTGTGGGTTGATGCGTTTGCGTCTTGTACCTGCTCACACGAAGAATCGTTTCCACGCTAGGGCTATCCAAACGGTGTTGGCCAGAACAAGGCTTAGCAACACAGCGGCGCTGCCCAAGTCTTTAGAAATTTTGGACAACTCGTGGTACTGCACCCCTACGCGATCTATGGCCTTTTCAATGCCCGTGTTGAGCAGCTCCACAATCATCACCAACACTACAACGGCAATCAGAAAAAGCGTTTCCAGCAGTGTCGATCCCACCCAAAAAGCCAATGGAATCGCAACGAGTGCCATGATCACTTCCTGCCTGAAGGCCGTCTCTTTCATGGCAACTTTGAAGCCGGAAATAGAGTAACCAAAGGCGAAATAGAGGCGCGTCAATCCAGTGCGTGATTTTTGGGCCAAAGGGTCTTCTTGCTCAATCATGATGGTGACTTGCTTTCAGCATGAAACGTAACCACAAAGGTCTTGGCCCAGGCGTCGTGCCAAAACTGGTGATGGGGATGCAGTCGGCTGGACGCCGCCCAGCCTATAACCCATAGCAAGGTTGCCAAGCTCGCCTGTAAGGGGGTTAACTGTAGCAGCCAGGCAAGGGTCAGGGGTGGGGCAAACCACAACCAGCTCAGAAGATAGCGGACCAATGCATGGCCCATAGACAAGCGTTGACCCTGCTGGTTGACCACCTGCAGCCGCCATGTTTTCATGGCCAAGGTTTGCCCTTTATGCCAGCACCAGGTGAAGTAAACGGCGAACACCAAAAACAAAAACACCATCAATGCGGTGCGATGTGTCAACGCATGGCGGCTTTGCGTTAGCACGCTGAACCCATAGCCAGCAACAAAACTGACACTAAATAGCAACAGGCCTTCGTACAACCAACAGGCCAGACGCGGCAAGATACCGGGCGCCATCAAATCTTGCACGGGTTTGTTCTGCATGGCACTAGGGGTGAGGGTTGGGCAGAAGGGTTTGGGGAGATACTGACTCGGTCACGTTGGCCAGTTTTGGTTTGCTTTGCGCCGTCATTGCCGCGCTCCCCGGGCCGCTGACGCTAGTAGATAAAGTGGGGACTGATACAGGCATATTTACTTTTTTGTCTCGTGGTACGGGTGACGAAGGCTTTGCTGCTGCACCGACCTTCTTTTCGCCTTGGGCCGCCAATGTGGCTTTGGCTTCAGGGCTCAGCGCTTGGTAGGCTTCCCACTTTAGTCTTTTATCTTCTGACGACAGGGCTTTGGTCGAAGAAAAACCAATCCGGGCCTGGTCGCGTTGCTTGGCGTTAAGTGCCGCCCAGTCTTTCATGCGGCCTTGCAACTTGGCTTGATCGGGCATCGAAAGCTTCTTGAAATCTGCCGCAACAGCCAACCATTTCAGTTGCCGGGTACTGGGCAACGTGTTCCATAGCTGCGACAAAGGTGCCAGTGCGCTTTGCTGGTCAGCCGACAACTCGCTCCATTTTGCAGGTTTGACCCGGTCCAATGAAACACTAGGCGTTGACATAGTTGCCGATGGCACCTCGACTGGATGAGGGGCAACTGCCGACGTTGTGGGTGCCGGTGCCATAAAGCCTAGGGTGAGCGCCGATCCAATGGCAAAAGTCCCGACCATTGCTGCCAACAAAGCGTGGCGCCAAGCCACCCAAGCGTTCAATCCAACTGTCATTGAGGGTTGATTTCTTAGGGGTTCAGTAAGCTTTGCAAGGTCACAAAACGAATAAAGCCGGGGTCAGAATACGCCGAAGGCGGAAGGTCGTCTGTCAACAAAGCCAGATCAACTCTGGCACTTTCAAGTACACGGGTTTGGTCGTGGGCTCCAGCGATAACCAACAGGCCAAGTGCCAGTAATACGGCGGGGATCAAGGTCGCAAACCGGCCCCACCATCCAAGCGATTCTCCCGAAAGCACGCCTGTGTCACCCTGCACCGAGGTTTTACTGCCAGCTAACTGCTGGCGTTGTTGGCGTACAACCTGCACCGCATTCATGCGCGCTACACGCAGGCGTGCGGTGATGTCATGGGGCAAGGCACCGCTGGACAGGGTGAGCTGTTGGGTAATTTTTTGCCCAAAATAAAACTCGGCCGCTTCGGAAAGTAAGGGTGGCGTTTTCATAAATGGATACCTTTGGCCGCTAATAATAAACCGAGTTTGGCAATCGCGCGCGAGCAATGGGTTTTTACACTGCCAACCGTACAGCCCATTGCAGCAGCGGTCTCGCTCAGATCCAGCTCTTCCCAATAACGCATGAGAAAGGCTTCTCGTTGACGAACAGGTAAAGTTTCTATCGCTTTTTCTATTTCATGTCCCATCTGCGACCTAGCGACCGACGTTTCAGCGCTTTCTGTTTGGGTTGCGCCGGATAGCGCGGCCAGATTGTCAAACGCCTCTTCACTGTCGTCTTCCGGATCTAGGAAATCATTGAGATTTGAAAAGTGCTCGTTGTGCCTTTTCTGCTTTCTAAACCAATCCAGAGTGCAATTGGACAAAATGCGTTGGAACAGCATGGGAAGCTCTTCAACCGGTTTATCGCCGTAGTGCTCGGCCAGTTTGAGCATACTGTCCTGAACAATATCCAGCGCCACATCGTCGTTACGCACGTGAAATACCGAGCGCTTGAAGGCACGCTTTTCGACCGACTTCAAAAAATCGGAAAGCTGTTTTTCGGTAGCCAAATGGAGTGGGTGTTGAGTGGGTAGAGGCAGTCGGCTCCGATTATTGCACCGTAGTGCCCCATTTTCATTGCTCTTGCCGGTGCTATCTGAGACGAAAGCGAGTTCTGCCTAGGTTCCCTAGGGTGCCTAAAGCGGCGATAATTCGGGGTTGCATGACACATTAGGTTTTTACTATGGCGCAGTACGTTTTCACTATGAACCGGGTGGGCAAAATTGTCCCTCCCAAACGGCAAATCCTTAAGGATATCTCCTTGAGTTTTTTCCCGGGCGCAAAAATTGGCGTTTTGGGCACCAACGGGTCGGGCAAGTCGACGTTGCTAAAAATCATGGCGGGTGTTGACAAAGAGTACGAAGGCGAAGCCGTTCCCATGCCTGACCTTAACATCGGGTACCTGCCGCAAGAACCCCAATTGGATCCCAATGAAACGGTACGCGAAGCCGTTGAAAAGGCGATGGGTGATGTCATCCTTGCTCGGCAAAAGCTGGACGAGGTATATGCTGCTTATGGTGCTGAAGACGCCGATTTTGACGCACTGGCCCAGGAGCAAGCCAGGCTAGAGGCGATTATTGAAGCGGCAGGCACTGATTCGGAGCACCAACTCGAAATTGCCGCCGATGCCTTGCGCCTGCCCCCATGGGACGCCAAGATTGGACCCCTCTCCGGCGGTGAAAAACGCCGGGTGGCCTTGTGCCGCCTGCTGCTGAGCAAGCCCGACATGCTGCTGCTTGACGAGCCCACCAACCACTTGGACGCCGAGTCTGTGGACTGGTTGGAGCAATTTTTGCAGCGCTATTCCGGTACGGTGGTGGCTATCACCCACGACCGCTACTTTTTGGACAACGCGGCAGAGTGGATTCTTGAATTAGACCGAGGCGCTGGCATTCCGTACAAGGGCAACTACAGCGAATGGTTGTCACAAAAGCAAGAGCGTCTGCGCCAGGAACAAAAGGGCGAAGAGGCTCGCTCCAAAGCCTTGCAAAAAGAGTTGGAGTGGTCGCGCCAAAACGCCAAAGGGCGGCAATCCAAAAGCAAGTCGCGTATGGCGCGGTTTGAAGAGCTGTCAGACTACGAATACCAAAAACGCAACGAGACCAACGAGATTTTTATCCCGGTGGCGGATCGTTTGGGCAATGAAGTGATCGAGTTCGTTAACGTCACCAAGTCCTTTGGCGACAGGGTGTTGATCGACAACCTGAGTTTTAAAGTACCAGCGGGTGCCATCGTCGGCATTATTGGTCCTAACGGGGCAGGCAAATCCACCCTTTTCAGGATGATCGCAGGGCAGCAGCAAGCCGATTCGGGTACGGTCAAAATTGGTCACACCGTGAAGCCCGCCTATGTGGACCAGAGCCGTGACCAGCTCGTCGCTGAAAAAACCGTCTGGGAAGATGTGTCAGGTGGCCTAGATATGTTGAACGTTGGGCGTTTTCAAATGCCTAGCCGCGCCTACTGCGGGCGCTTTAACTTTAACGGCGCTGACCAGCAAAAACGCGTTGGTACTTTGTCAGGGGGTGAGCGAGGGCGCTTGCACCTGGCCAAGACCTTGATTGCGGGCGGCAACGTGCTGTTGTTGGACGAGCCTTCTAACGATCTGGACGTGGAAACCCTTCGTGCCCTTGAAGATGCCTTATTGGAGTTTGCGGGGTCGGTGATGGTGATCAGCCATGACCGCTGGTTCTTGGACCGCATCGCCTCGCACATTTTGGCCTGCGAAGGCGACAGCCATTGGACCTTCTTTAACGGCAATTACCAAGAGTACGAAGCCGACAAGCGCCGCCGTTTGGGCGAGGAGGGCGCGCAACCCAAGCGCACCCGCTTCAAGGCCCTCAAATAGCGGATGTTTGTGAAATTGGCCGCCTACTGCTGGCCCAGCAGTAGGAACTCCATCAAGGCCTTTTGAACGTGCATACGGTTTTCGGCTTCATCCCACACCACCGACTGCGCGCCATCAATGACGGATGCATCGACTTCTTCGCCTCGGTGGGCGGGTAGGCAGTGCATAAACAAAGCGTCAGGTTTGGCTTTTGCCATCATCGCATCGTCTACCTTCCAGTTTTTAAATGCGGCCAGGCGTACGTCGTTTTCGGCCTCGTAGCCCATACTGGTCCAAACGTCGGTGGTGACCAAATCCACGCCTTGGCAGGCGTCCTGCGGATTCGCAAACACCTGGAAGCACGATTTATCTTTGATGCCTACGACCTGCTCGTCAACTTGGTAGCCGGCGGGGCAACTTAAATGCACCTTAAAGCCCAGCACTTCGGCCGCTTGCAACCAGGTATTGGCCATATTGTTGCCATCACCGATCCAGGCCACCGTGCGCCCTTCAATCGAGCCTCTGTGCTCAATATAGGTAAACACATCGGCCAAAATTTGGCAAGGGTGGTACTCATTGGTCAAACCATTGATAACCGGTACCCGTGAGTGAGCGGCAAAGCGTTCTATTTTGCTTTGCTCAAATGTGCGAATCATGACCAGGTCGACCATGCGGCTAATGACCTTGGCAGAGTCTTCAATAGGCTCGGCCCGGCCCAATTGGCTATCGCCTGTGGTCAGGTGCACCACGCTACCGCCCATTTGGTACATACCCGCTTCAAAACTCACGCGCGTGCGGGTAGAGGCTTTTTCAAAAATCATGGCCAGCGTTCGGTCCACCAGGGTTTGGTGTTTTTGATAGGCCTTGAATTTGCGCTTGATAAGTCCCGCACGGTCAATCAGGTAACGGTACTCATCAAGGCTTAGGTCTTTGAATTGCAGGTAATGCTTCATGGGGATGGGGTCGAGACGGTTAGTTGTAGTGGTGTGAATCAAGCACTGGCCGGGGTTTGCGCTAAAAATGCGACCACCAAGGGGCAAAGGATAGACAGCAACTGGTCAATCTCACTTTCAGAAATAATCAAAGCGGGCAGCAAGCGAATGACTGTGTCGGCCGTTACGCTGATCAATAGTCCTTGCTCGGCTGCACCCGCCAGCAGCGCACCGCAAGGGCGATCCAGTTCAATACCCACCATCAGCCCCTGGCCTCTAATTTGAACTACACCCGGTGTCGTTCCCAGTGCGCGCACAAGCCCTTGGTGCAGGCGATCGCCCATGCGCTGGGCGTTGTCCAGTAGGCCTTCGTCTTCCATGATGGTGAGCGTTTCTATGCCTGCCCGCATGGCCAAGGGGTTGCCACCAAAGGTAGAGCCATGGTTGCCCGGCTGGAAAATATCTGCGGCGCGCGGGCCCACCACTACCGCCCCTATGGGTACGCCAGATCCAAGCCCTTTGGCCAGTGGCATGACGTCTGGAACAATCCCAGCCCACTGGTGGGCAAACCACTTGCCGGTGCGACCCATGCCGCTTTGCACCTCATCCAGCATGAACAACAAATCGTGGCGATCACACAGTGCCCTGAGTTGCTGCAAAAATGAAATGTCGGCCGGGTTCACTCCCCCTTCGCCCTGTATGGTTTCCAAAAATACCGCCACCACGCCCGGGTTGGCAGTGACGGCGGCCTCTACGGCCTCTACATCGTTGAGCGGCACCCTCACAAAGCCCTCTACCAAGGGCCCAAAGCCTGCATGAACCTTGGGGTTGGCCGTGGCGCTGAGTGTGGCAATGCTACGGCCGTGAAAGGCCTTCTCAAACACAATAACTTGCGGGCGTTCAATGCCCTTGTCATGGCCAAATTTGCGGGCTAACTTAAGCGCGGCCTCATTCGCCTCTAAGCCCGTTGAGCAAAAAAACACCCGCTGCATGCCAGACAGCGCCACCAGTTTTTTTGCCAAGGCCTCTTGCCCCGGCACATGGTAGTAGTTGCTGGTGTGAATCAGCCGGCTCACCTGGTCTTGCAAGGCGGCCACAAAGCGCGCATGGTTGTGCCCCAATGTATTCACGGCAATGCCACCCAAGCCATCCAGGTACGACTTGCCATTCACGTCCCAGACGCGGCATCCTTGACCATGCGAGAGTGCTATGGGAACGCGCCCATAGGTGTTCATCAAACATGCGGGGTTTGCAAGGGGAGCGAGTGCCATAAAAAGTCCAATCAATAGTGGTGATGCAAATGCGCCTAAAGTGCGTCAACTACACCGGTATGGGGGCGCTTATTGTAGAGCGTCGGTTGAGTAACCAAGCGACCTGCGCGCCATACGGCGGATGCGCCAATTGACTCAACGCTTGTCAACTAAGCCAATGCGTCGGTACCTTACAAAACGCAGTTGAACCTCGGTGGCCGAGCGCATGCTTTGCACCTCTTGTGCCTGCCAGACGCCGGGTTCAATAGTCGGGGCAAAAGCGTCCCCGGCATAGTCCTCTTCGATATGCGTGACCTCAAGCCAGTCAGCCAAACCAATCGTCGTCGCATAAATCTTCGCACCCCCTATCACCCATGCCAGGGCAGGGGGGGTGCTCATCTGCTGGCAACCAACCAACGCATCAGCCACCGAGGTAACCACCTTGGCACCCAATTTTTCGATGGCCAGCACTTCTTCTTGCCCCATGGTGCTAACGACAATATTCAGCCGTCCGGGCAAAGGCCTGAATCGTTCCGGCAGGGACTCCCACGTTTTACGGCCCATGATGACAGGGTGGCCTTGCGTAATTTTTTTAAAATGCGCCAGGTCTTCCGGCAAATGCCAAGGCAATTTCCCATCGCGGCCTATTACGCCATTGCGGGCTTGCGCCCAAATCAATCCGACTTTCATACGGGTTGCCTGCGAGGGGGTAAAAGTACACTGCCTATGGCCACCATCACAAAACCAATCGCCACCACATCCTGCCAGTGCGGTTGCTCGCCGATTAGCCAGGTGGCTGAGAGTGTGCCAATTAACGGAATAGCCATCACGCTCATCGCGCTGGTCGCGGCCGGTAGATGCCTGGCCATACCAAACCAGATCACCTGTGCGATACCGTAGTTCACAAAAGCCCCATAGAACAAGGAGCCCCAAATCGCACCCGAGTAATCAGGCCATTGGCCCCACGGCCAAGCCTCAAGGCTCACGGCCAGCACCCATAAAAAAGCAGACCCCAAAGCCATCATGCCTACGGTGATGGCCTCTATTGGTAGGGTCAATTGGGTGCGCCGCATGAGCAAAGTACCCATGGCCCATCCTACAGCGGCCAACTCCATCCAAACAATGCCTAATGGGCGACCAGTAATGTTGGACAGCTCCTCCCACACCAAAAGCCCAATGGCAGCCATCGCACAGGCCGCTGCTAATGCCACTCTTTTCGTTAGACGCTCGCCAAACAAAACGATGCCCAGCAGCACCGTCCACACCGGCATGGTGAACCCCAGAATGGCCGCACGGCCAGAGGCCAGTTCTTTGACGCCCAAAATGGCAAAGGTATGCCACATAAAAAAATTGGGTACCGCCAGCAACGCGATTTGCCCCAGTTGCTGACGGTTGGGGCGCAGAGCCACTCCTTTGAACCTAAAAAAGGCATACAAGGCCAAAGTGCCCAAGGTCATGGTCAACGCCCGAAAATACAAGGGGCTAATGGCCTGCAAAGACAGCTTCATCATGGGCCAGTTGATGCCCCACATCAAAGTGAGGGCAACCAGGGCCCAAGCCTGCCTAGGTGTGATCATGCCGGTGGCCGCTATCAAACCGCCACCGGGGCCTTGATGGCGCTGTGGTGCTGGTAGTTGTGAACCACAAAGTCTTCGTATGCGTAGTCAAACAAACTGTTGGGGCGACGTTTGATTTCCAATTGGGGGTAGGGGTAGGGCGCGCGCGCCAATTGGGTTTGTACTTGTTCAAAATGGTTGTTGTACAGATGACAGTCACCACCCGTCCAAATGAAATCGCCCACATCCAAGTTGCACTGCTGGGCTACCATGTGCGTTAACAAGGCGTAGCTGGCGATGTTAAAGGGCACCCCCAAAAAAATGTCGGCGCTGCGCTGGAACAACTGGCACGACAGTTTTCCTTTGCCGCCCACCTCAATGCTGGGTGCCACGTAAAACTGGAAAAATGCGTGGCAGGGCATTAAGGCCATTTTGTCCAGGTCTGCCACGTTCCACGCGCTCACTATCATGCGGCGCGAATCCGGGTTGGATTGAAGCGTGTGCAGAACCTGGCTGATTTGGTCGATATGCCTGCCATCGGGCGCGGGCCAACTGCGCCATTGCACCCCGTACACCGGGCCTAAGTCACCATCAGGTCGTGCCCATTCGTCCCATATGGTGACGCCGCGTTCGTTCAGCCAATGGTTGCTCGATGAACCGGTCAAAAACCACAGCAACTCCACAATCACCGATTTAAGGTGAACTTTTTTGGTGGTCACCAGCGGGAATCCCTGCTGCAAATCAAAGCGCATTTGATGACCAAAAATGCTTTTGGTGCCAGTGCCGGTGCGGTCGGCTTTATCAACGCCGGTTTCCAGCACCAAACGCATTAGCGCTTCGTATTGACCGCTAAAGGATGTTGATGGGGGAGGGGTGACTTGCATACGATGGGTAGCCTATTTACTTCGTCGCAAAAGCCGGCAATTTTTTGGGTACTGCTACGTTTTTGAGGGTGACGTACACAGGCAATCCGCTCTTGAACTTGGGGTAGTCCTCGCCCTGAATAAGGGGGCGCAAATAGGCTTTGCATTTTTCGGTAATGCCAAACCCGTCTTTTGAGATGAAGTTTTTAGGCATGAACTTCTCAACGTTGGCCACCTTGGAAAGGGGTGCCACGCCAATTTTGTACTTGTAGGGCGAATCGGAGACTCTATCAATGGTGGGCATGACGGCGTTATGCCCAGCAATGGCCAGTTCAACGGCTTTTTTTCCTAGCGCGTAGGCTTGTTCAACATCGGTTTTGGATGCAATGTGCCGTGCCGCGCGTTGCAAATAGTCCGCAACAGCCCAATGGAATTTATAGCCCAAGGCCTCTTTGATCATGTTAGCCACCACCGGAGCCGCGCCCCCAAGCTGGGCGTGGCCAAAGGCATCTTTACTGCCCTGTTCGGCCAAAAATCGCCCATCGGGGTAGTGGCAGCCCTCAGACACCACTACGGTACAAAAACCATGTTCAGTCACCAATTTCTTGACCTGGGCCAGGAACTTTTCTTGGTTAAAGGTGACCTCGGGCAGTAGCAGCACCACGGGAATACCGTGCTCTTCAATCAGACCACCCGCTGCAGCGATCCATCCGGCGTGGCGCCCCATCACCTCCATCACAAACACTTTGGTCGAGGTTTTCGCCATAGAGCGCACGTCAAACGAGGCCTCCAAGGCCGACACTGCCACATACTTGGCAACCGACCCAAAGCCGGGGCAGCAATCGGTAATGGGCAGGTCGTTGTCAACAGTTTTTGGCACGTGAATCGCCTGAATCGGATAGCCCATGGCCTCAGACAACTGGCTGATCTTGTAACAGGTGTCGGCTGAATCGCCCCCCCCGTTGTAAAAGAAATAACCGATATTGTGGGCTTTGAACACGTCGATCAGGCGTTCGTATTCCGCTTTGTTGGACTCCAATGACTTAAGCTTGTAACGGCAGGATCCAAATGCACCCGACGGGGTGGTGCGTAACCCCGCGATGGATGTTGCGGACTCTTTGCCGGTATCAATCAGGTCTTCAGTGAGTGCACCAATAATGCCGTTACGTCCGGCATATACCTTGCCAATCACTGCTTTGTGCTGGCGTGCGGTTTCGATTACACCGCATGCTGATGCGTTGATGACCGCTGTGACGCCCCCGGATTGGGCGTAAAACGCATTCTTCCTTGCCATTTTTTGACTCCTTAGTTTTTCAACCGCAAGCGCACGTAAACGGCACAGGCGATAAACAATACCAAACACAAAAAGGTCTCAGCCATCGCATAGTAGCGCGAGACGCCTATGTCAGAGGTGGCGCGGACCAGCCCCTCCAAAACGTACAACCATAGCAAAAGGCTAACCCATCTGAAGGTGTACAAGCGATGGCGCAAAATACCGGCCACAGGAATGCACAGGGGTAAGGCTTTAAGCGCCAACCATGAGCCGCTAGGTCGTATGGGCGCGCCTATCAGTTCCCAATACAAGCACAGAGCAATCAGGCCGAGCAGACAGCCCAATACGATGGCGCGGACCCTAGCAATCCGCTTGGCGCGCAGGGTGTTGTCGGGTAAGGTCAGAGCTTGGGACATGAAAGCGCAGCGTTAGAAAAACGAGGTGAATGCAGGTGTGATTGCAGAGGTGAAGCGACAATTTTTAGCGACCAGTCCAAGGCACTTTCGCCAGACAGTGGCATGATATGACCATGAATTTAATCTCACATTTTAAGGCACTGCTATCTGACCTTAAGCATTTTCCCTGGCGGACCACCTATGTCACGCTGCGGGCCAGGTTCTCAGAGGATCGCCTAGGTATCACAGCCGCCAGTCTGACCTTTACCACCCTCATTGCACTGGTACCATTTTTTGCCCTGATGCTGGCGATGTTTACCGCGTTCCCGGTGTTTGGCAAATTCCAGTCCGCCTTGCAACAATGGCTGATTGAAAGTCTGGTGCCAGACCATATTGCCAAGCAGGTGTTAGGTTATCTGACACAGTTTGCTGCCAAGGCCAGTCGCCTGGGATGGGCCGGATTGGTTGTATTGGTTGCCACTGCTGTCAGCTTGGTACTCACGATTGATAGAACACTCAATACGATTTGGCGTGTCAGAAAACTACGCCCATGGGGCCAAAGGGTGTTGGTGTACTGGTCGGCCCTGACATTGGGCCCGGTGCTATTGGGTGCCAGTCTTAGCGCTAGCTCCTACGCGATATCCGCCTCCAGAGGGCTGGTGGGCACATTGCCTGGTGGCGTGGGTTTTGCGATAGATGTTTTGCAATGGATGGTGCTTTGGTTGGGTACCGCTGCGATCTATCGCTTTGTACCCAACACCAACGTACATTGGCGACACGCCTTCATTGGTGGCCTTTTCGTTTGTGTCGCGCTAGAGTTGGCACGAAAGCTGTTAGCGGTTTACATCAGCAGCGTGCCCAGTTACTCCATCGTCTACGGTGCCTTTGCTACTTTGCCGATACTGCTAATTTGGGTGTATGCGGCTTGGCTTATTGTGTTGTTCGGAGCGGTGATTGCTGCCTATTTGCCTAGCATGTTGGCGGGTGTACAGCGCCGCGGCGGCACCTACGGGTGGTCGTTTCAATTGGCATTGGAAGTTCTTGAACACCTTTTTTCGTCAGCACAGACGGTGCCGGTGGGGCTGACGGCGGAGCAATTGGCGACTCGAATAGGCGTTGATTCGCTCGAACTTCAAACCCCACTTGAAGCGCTCATAGGGCTTAACTGGGTCGCCCGACTAGAGCCAGAGGCGAACGGACAGCAACGTTATGTGGTTTTGACCGACCTTGGCAGCACCCGTTTAAGGCCGTTGGCCGCAGCACTTTTACTCTCGGATACGCCGCAGGCCCAGAGCGTTCTCAACCTATGCTTTTCTGAACAAACGACATTGGCTGATGTCATAGCACCCAAGCCCCACAACTAAGCCCTAGCAGTTACTCGCTGGGTGCGCTTTACTGGGATTGGCACCGATGCTAGACCCCAAGCTCGAATGCGGGTGTCGCTCAGCGCCCGACCCGGAGCAAACCTTTAAGCGCCGACAACACGTCATCAGGGACCTCTGAAAGCATTGCATGCCCAGCGTTTACTATGGCGGTTTGCGCCTTCATGGCCTTATCGATCAAGGGGCGTGCTGCCTTCGCGGGTGTCATTTGGTCGTGGGCTCCCAGTACAAAAAGGGTAGGGCAGTCCACCTTCGCCATGGCGTTTTCCCCTTTGGTGTACGAATCGCAGGCTTTGAAACCCGTAAAGAACAGGTTCACCGACCGGTTGCTGGCCAGGGTTTTGCGCATCAAAGCGCGTGAGGCACCGTAAGTCCACATCCCGCCCGCCTGTGCATTGGGCACCAAAGCCAACATCGCGTGTGAAAACTGGTTCACCATCGCAATTGCCTGCTCCGGTGCATCAACAGAGGCCTGTAAAAGCGCAGCAGACACCCGCATGGGCGAGGCAGTACCCAGCAACGCGAGATGGCTCACGCGGTCGGGATGTTGAGCGGCGGCCTCTAGGCAAATCAGCGAACCAAAACTGTGGCCCACCAATGCGGCTTTGTTAATGTTCAGTGCGTTCAGTAAATCGATCACACCAGCCGCGCCGTCCTCCACTGATGCAGGCGGTATGCCCCCGCTTTTGCCATGGCCGGGCAGGTCTAGCGCCAACACGTTCCAGACCTGATGGGCCAAATGCCGACTTTGCCAATACCAAACGCTGTGGTCGTTCAAGACCCCGTGCACCATCACGACGCTGGGTTTGGCCGGGTCGAATGGTTTGCCACCGGTATAACAATACAAGGAGTAGGGTTGCTGTAAACCGCCGGAGCTGCTTTCTAGGGTTACCAGCATCGTTACACCGCTGCCCTTTCTGCGGCTTTCAAGCCGCGTTTGAGGTCATCTATCAAATCAGCGGAATCTTCTAGTCCCACCGACAGGCGTATCGTGCCCTGACCGATGCCACCGGCTTGAAGCGCTTCGTCGCTCATGCGAAAGTGGGTGGTGCTGGCTGGGTGAATCACCAAACTTCTGCAATCGCCCACATTGGCCAAATGACTGAACAATTGAAGTGATTCCACAAACGCCTTGCCCTGTGCGCGACTGCCTTTTATGTCAAAACTAAACACAGCGCCAGCCCCTTTGGGCAACAGCTTTTTAGCCAGCAGATGGCTGGGATGTTCAGGGAGCAAGGGGTGAGCCACCTTGGCAACAAACGGATGATTGGCTAAAAACTCCACAATTTTTGCGGTGTTGGCCACATGGCGCTCCATGCGCAGGGGCAGTGTTTCAATACCTTGCAAAATCAACCATGCACTGTGTGGGCTCAAGCAGGCCCCAAAGTCGCGTAAACCCTCGCGGCGCGCCCGTAACAAAAATGGGGCGACGGTAGATTCTTCAGAAAACACCATCCCGTGAAAGCCATCGTAGGCTTGTGTTAGCTCCGGAAATCGGCCCGAGCCCTCCCAATCAAAACCACCTCCGTCCACCAACACCCCCCCGATCACGGTGCCGTGGCCGCTCAAAAACTTGGTGGCCGAATGGTACAAAAGGTCAGCACCCCAATCGAATGGTTTCATTAACCAAGGCGAAGTAAGGGTAGAGTCCACCAGCAAAGGAACACCCGCGTCACGTCCTATTTGGGCTAGAGTCGGAATATCCAGCACATCAAGCCCAGGGTTACCCACCGTCTCACCAAACAGCAATTTGGTTTCAGGACGAATCGCGTTTCGCCAACCCTCGATATCGTTGGGCTTCACGAACGTTGTGGTGATGCCAAAGCGCCGCAAGGTGTAATGCAGCAGGTTCTGCGAGCCGCCGTACAAAGCTGTGCTGGCCACGATATGTCCCCCAGACCCCATTAGGGTCGCGACGGCCAAATGAAGCGCCGCCTGGCCACTTGCCGTGGCAAGTGCGCCTACACCACCTTCTAAGGCGCTGACCCTCTGTTCAAGCACTGCGTTGGTGGGATTGCTGATCCGGCTGTACACATGACCAGGTCGCTCCAGGTTGAACAGTGCCTGGGCGTGGTCGCTAGATTCAAAAACAAACGAGGTAGTCAAGTGGATGGGCGTTGCCCTGGCACCTGTCGCCGGGTCAGGTCTGGCCCCTGCATGTAAAGAGAGCGTATCAAAACCTGGGTCAGAAAAGCCTGCCATATCTGCCTTTTTAGATCGATTCAAATAATGCTTGCGCGAAGTCAAGTCCCAATTTTGCTGCAAATTCAGTTCAACAGATCAAGCCGTATTCCTTT
>JBEIEP010000019.1:0-61250 GCA_040382935.1 Burkholderiaceae bacterium | reverse complement strand
CCTTGGAGATGACACGCTAGATGGTGGCTGGGGCGACGATGTGATCGAAGGAGGTGAGGGTGCAGACACCATCACCGATACCGAAGGGGCCAATACGCGAAGAGGGGGAGCGGGCAACGACACCTTGCTAGGGACGGGTACGTTGGAGGGAGGAGCGGGAGATGACTTGCTGAGCAGCAATTGGAGCCAGGGTGACACCTATGTCTTTAATGTTGGAGATGGCAAGGACACGATTAACGACACTGGGCACTCTAGTGTCGACGGTTATGGCAGTGGCTACGATGACACGCTCAAGTTTGGGGTGGGCATTAACTCTAACCAACTTTGGTTTCGCAGGGTTGGCAGTAATTTAGAAGTTACGCGAATTGGTTCGGCTGACAGTGTCACGATCAAAGACTGGTATAGCAGCACGTACCAGCGTATCGAGCAAATAAAAGCCGCTGACGGCAAAACATTGGTTCATACCCAAGTAGACGCCCTTGTTTCAGCCATGGCCGCATTCGCGCCACCTTCGGCCGGAACATCAACCTTACCTGCCAACTACCAAACGGTGCTTAGCCCGGTGATTGCTGCGAACTGGAAGTAAAAAGCAAGGCCCGGGGCAAAAGCCTCGGGTTTTGACGTTCAACTACAGCGCGTAGTGACCGAAAACTGCACTATTCTGCGATTCAAAAATTCAGAGTTTGAGGACGGTGACTGATGGACAACGAGTTAGGATGATTCAATAAAGCAACTCACCATTCTGCCCTCGATGAAAACCCTAAACCAAACAGCCTTCTCAATGCTTGACCTAGTGGCCGTGCGCGAAGGGGGCACGGTGGGGGATGCCTTGCAGATTGCCACCCAAACGGCCCAACATGCCGATGCGATTGGGATGACGCGCTATTGGGTGGCCGAGCACCACAATATGCGGGGCATTGCCAGTTCGGCCACTGCGGTGTTGGTGTGCCATTTATTGCGGCCGCTACCGATGAAGAGGCCCGGTATTTGGCCAGCAGCACGTACCAAAGGGTTTGCAACACCTGCTAGAGATGACGCAGGCCGATGAATTTATTTTGGTGTCGGATGTATACGACCCGGCGCTACGCTTGCAATCGCTAGATGTCGCGATGGCTGCGCGTGCCGGATAAGCGGGTTTCCTTTGGGGCTTATTCATGTTGGCCCCGGTGCGTGTAACAATAGTTCTTGGGTTAGGCCGTATTTGCCTGCTTCATTTGAGACCACCTTATGCGCAGTTATATCAACCCCCATCACGCCCTGCACAACCCACAGTTTGAGTTCTACCGCGGCGAAAAAGTCCCTTGTTTTGAGCACGCTGCCCGTCAGGGCTTTGTAGAGGCGGCGCTGGTGGCACAGGGCCACGATGTGCAGTTACCCGATCAGGACGCCAGTGACGCCATTGGCCGGATTCACAGCCCGCGTTACATTCAGTTTTTGGAGACGTCTTGGAGCCAGTGGCAGTCCTTCAACGGGGTGGGCCAGCCCTTTCCGTCGGTATGGCCTACCCGCAGCCTGCGCAGCGATAGGGAGCCCACCAACTTTATTGCCAAGTTGGGTCTGTACTCTATGGACAACGGTACCCCGCTGGTAGAGGGCACTTGGCCGGCCGTAAAAGCTGGGGCAGACGCGGCGGTGAGCGCTGCGATGCACGTAAGCCAGGGCGCACGCGCTGCGTTTTGTTGTACCCGTCCACCCGGCCATCACGCGGGCGCTGACTTTATGGGGGGCTATTGTTTTTTGAACAACGCGGCGCTTGCGGCGCAGACTTTGCTGGATGGGGGTGCCAAACGGGTGGGGATTGTGGATGTGGATTTTCATCACGGCAACGGCACGCAAAGCATTTTTTACGACCGGTCAGACGTTTTATTTGTCAGCATCCACGGCGACCCCCACACCGAGTACCCGTTTTTTCTGGGCCATGCCGACGAAATTGGCGAAGGCCAGGGCCTTGGGTTTAACCTCAACTTGCCACTGCCCGCAGGGTGCAGCAAAGCGGCCTGGTTTGACGCGCTGGCGCTGGCCATGGAGCGGGTCCAGGCCTATGAGGCGGATGCGGTGGTGGTGTCTTTGGGCCTGGATACCTTTGAGGGCGACCCGATTGCCAAGTTCCCGCTGGCGACGACCGATTACCTTAGCCTTGGCAGGGTGCTGGCCACACTGGCCCGCCCCACTGTGTTTGTGCTGGAAGGGGGCTATGCGGCACAGGAGTTAGGCACCAACGCCGTGAACGTGCTCAACGGGTTTGAGGGGGCGTAATTGGAGCAACTGGACACCGTGGTCATAGGCGCTGGGGTGGTCGGGCTGGCGGTGGCGCGTGAGCTGGCCCTGCGTGGGCAAGAGGTGATGGTGTTGGAGGCCGCCTCTGCCATTGGCACCGCCACCAGTGCGCGCAACAGTGAAGTGATTCATGCGGGGATTTATTACCCAAAAGGCAGCCTCAAAGCCAAGTGGTGCATTGAGGGCAAAGCCCTGTTATACGATTATTGCGATCAACACCATGTGCGCTACCAGCGCTGCGGCAAGTTGATCGTCGCCACCGATAAGAGTCAACTGCCCGCATTGCGCGCCATTGAGCAAGCGGGACAGGCCAATGGCGTACACGATTTGCAATGGCTAACGGCCCAACAGGCCATAACCTTAGAGCCTGCATTGCGCTGCGAAGCGGCACTCCTGTCGCCCAGCACGGGAGTCGTGGATTCACACGGTTTAATGCTGGCCTTGCAGGGCGACCTAGAGGCAAAAGCAGGTTATGTGGCTTTGCACACCAGTGTTCGGGATCTGGCGCATCAAGACAAACGCTTGGTGTTGACCACCGACGACGGTGCCCAGTGGGCGGCCACCCGCGTGGTGAATGCAGCGGGGCACGGTGCGCCACGGTTGACGGCATCTATGCCAGGCTTTCCCATCCATCACCTAGAAAAGTCGTATTACGCCAAAGGCCAATACTTTGCACTGAGTGGCCGTGCGCCTTTCAAGCACTTGATTTACCCCGTTCCAGAGCCGGGCGGGCTGGGTGTGCATCTAAGCCTGGATTTGGCCGGCCAAGCCAAGTTTGGCCCCGACGTAGAGTGGGTGTCAGACCCTGATGATTACGCCGTTGACCCGCGGCGGGCAGAGGTGTTTGTTCAACAAGTGCAGCGCTATTGGCCGGGTATTGCCTCCCACAGTTTGCATCCGGCCTACGCCGGCTTGCGTCCAAAAATCAGCGGCCCCAACGAAGCGGCCAGAGATTTTGTGCTGTGCGGGCCAGACCAGCACGGCATCACCGGGCTGGTTCATCTAATGGGCATCGAGTCCCCAGGCTTGACCAGCTGCCTGGCCATCGCAAAAGCCGTGGCGGTGGCTCTGGCCTGATCGCCAAGGCTTGTCAATACTGCCCCATAAAGGCGGCAAAGCGATGGCTGCGTCTCAGCCGCTTGGTGTTTATGGGTGTCAATCCTTGGTATGGATGCGCCGTAAGCCCTTGCTTAGAAGTCAAGTTTTCAGCCGCTGAAAACCGTTCTTACTGAAATTTCAGAAAATACTGAAAACTCAGAAAGAACTCACCATGAACTTGCCACCTCTTACCCAGCGCTTTGTGATGCATTTTGGCGAAATGGGCAGCCGCTGGGGTATTAACCGCACGGTGGGGCAGATTTACGCCCTGCTGTATGTGTCTGCCAAACCGCTCAATGCCGACGAGGTGGGCGAGGCTTTGGGCTTCTCGCGGTCTAACGTGAGCATGGGGCTCAAGGAGTTGCAGTCTTGGCGTTTGGTGCGCTTGATTCATTTGCCCAACGACAGGCGAGAGTATTTCCAGGCACCCGAGGATGTATGGGCGATTTTTAGAACCCTGGCCGCCGAGCGACGCAAGCGTGAGATTGACCCCACCCTGTCGATGCTGCGCGAGGCCTTGATGGAGCAACCCAGCGTGGCCGATGACATCCACGCCCAAGCCCGCATGAGGCAAATGCATGGGTTTATCGAGATGGTGACGGACTGGATGGACGATGTTGAAAAAATCGATTCGGCCACCCTGGCCAGCCTGATGAAGCTTGGCTCCAAGGTGCAAAAAATGTTGGAGTTCAAGGACAGGGTAAAGCAGGTTTTTAGCCCTGGCGACCCGTCTGCGGATGCCGCCCAGGCGCCAAGCCCTATAGCCGTCCCCCAGACCTTGCCCAAGGCCGTCCCAGCAACCGGAGACAAGCATGGAAACCTTTGACCCCATTGTTTTGGCGCGCATTCAGTTTGCCGCCAACATTACCTTTCATATCCTGTTCCCTACCATCAGCATCGGCATGGGCTGGGTGTTGCTGTTTTTTAAGTTGCGCTTTAACGCCACGGGGCAAGACCATTGGATGCAGGCCTACCAGTTTTGGGTCAAGATTTTTGCCTTGACCTTTGCGCTGGGGGTGGTCAGTGGCATCACCATGAGTTTTCAGTTTGGCACCAATTGGCCGGGCTTTATGAACACCGTGGGCAATGTGGCTGGGCCGCTGCTGGCCTACGAGGTGCTGACCGCCTTTTTTTTAGAGGCCACCATGCTGGGCATTATGTTGTTTGGGCGGGGCAAGGTGAGCGAGCGGGTGCATACCACGGCCACTTTTTTGGTGGCGTTTGGCACCACCATGTCGGCCTTTTGGATATTGGCCTTGAACTCGTGGATGCACACCCCGGCGGGTTTCGAGATGCGTGATGGCAAGGCCTTTGTAACCGATTGGGTGGCGGTGATTTTTAACCCCTCGTTTCCGTACCGGTTGGCCCACATGATGATTGCCTCTGGCCTGACGGTGGCGTTTTTGCTGGCCGGGCTAAGTGCCTACCGTTGGCTTAAAAATGACCAGGGAAAAGCGGTGCAAGCGGCCTTGCGCACAGGGGTGTACCTGGCGGCCTTTTTGATGCCCGTGCAGATTGTGGTGGGTGACTTGCATGGTTTGAACACCTTGCAACACCAGCCCGCCAAGATAGCGGCCATGGAGGGCATTTGGACCACGCAAAAAGGTGCGCCTGCGGTTTTGCTGGCCTGGCCCGACGCCAGCACCCAGCAGAACCGTTGGGAGGTGGCCATCCCCAAGTTGGCGTCGCTTTATTTAACGCACGACTGGAACGGCGAGGTCAAAGGCATAGACGCCTTTAAGGGCCAGCACCCGCCCGTGGCACCCTTGTTTTTTGCCTTTCGCATCATGGTGGGGGTGGGTTTGCTGATGCTGGCCGTGAGTTGGTGGGGCACCTGGCAATTGCGCAGGCCATCCGGCCTGTCGCCCACGCTGGCACGGGCATTGGTGGCCATGACGTTTGCTGGGTGGGTGGCAGTGGTGGCGGGTTGGTACGTGACCGAGATTGGACGCCAACCCTGGTTGGTAACCGGTGTGTTGACCACGGCCCAGGCCGCCTCTGCCGTGCCGGCCAGCAATATCTTGACGACCTTGGTGATGTACCTCACCCTTTACGCACTGCTGTTGGTGGCCTATGTGCGGGTGGTCTTTCATTTGGCAAAAAAAGCCGTTCTAGGAGCCACACATGGCTGACTTGATTCCTGACCTGACGCAGAGCGCCGCTTGGCTGCCACTGGTGTTTGCACTCATCATGGCCTTGGCCATGTTGGCCTACGTGATTTTGGACGGCTACGACCTAGGCGTAGGGGTGCTGCTGCGCCGTGCCGACGACGAGGCGCAACAAGACACCATGATCGCCAGCATAGGCCCGTTTTGGGACGCCAACGAGACCTGGTTGGTGCTGGGCGTTGGGGTGTTACTGGTGGCGTTCCCGGTGGCGCACGGGGTGATTTTGGGGGCTTTGTACCTGCCCGTGGCCTTGATGTTGGTGGGCCTAACACTGCGCGGCGTGGCCTTTGATTTTCGGGTGAAGGCACAGGCCCAGTACAAGCCTTTGTGGGACAGGGCATTCCAACTGGGTTCTTTGCTGGCGGGCTGGTCACAGGGGTTTATGCTGGGCGGTTTGATTACCGGGTTTCAACCTGGCCTTTGGAACCAATTGTTTAGTGCGCTGATTGGCCTGTGCTTGGTGGCGGCTTATGCCTTGCTAGGCGCAACTTGGCTGATCATGAAAACAGAAGGGGCCTTGCAGCTCAAAGCGGTGGCCTGGGCCAAAGGTAGTTGGTGGTTAACGGCAGCGGGCGTGGCGGCCATCTCGCTCATGACGCCCCTGGTTAGCTCACGCATTTTTGACAAATGGTTTAGCCTGCCCAATGTGGTGTTGCTAATGCCCATTCCACTGGCCACGGTGGTTTTGTTTTGGGTGATGGCGCAAAGCCTAAAGCGCTTGCCCCTGCGGTTTACGCAGGGCAACCAGTACGGCGCGGGTGTTCCCTTTGCCTGCACGGTAGGGGTGTTTTTGCTGGCGTTTTATGGCCTGGCCTACAGCCTGTTCCCATGGTTGGTAATGGACCGCCTAACGCTGTGGCAAGCCGCCAGCGACACCGAGGCCTTGTGGGTGATTTTTTGGGGTGTGGTGGTGGTCTTGCCGGTGATTGTGGGCTATACCATCTTTGCCTATAGGGTGTTTTGGGGCAAGACCACTGCACTGCGGTACTGATGTCGGTATCATTGCGAGCACTTTAATCTGAGGCTCTCATGACCACTTTTCCATTTGCGCTGACATTGCGTGTTCTTGGCGTGAGCGCTTTGCTCGGCGCGGCCATCACCCCCTTGTGGGCGCAGTCTTCTGAAGGAAGCGCCGACAAACCGTTGTGGGAGATAGGTGTTGTAGGGGGCGCCCTAACCCAGCAGGCTTATCCAGGCTCCGACCAGCGCGTCAACCGTGCGCTGGCCCTGCCTTATGTGATTTACCGGGGCGAGTACCTCAGGGCGGATCGAAATTCGGTCGGACTGCGAGCCATCAAAACAGAAAACTTTGAGCTGGATGTGGGCTTGTCCGGTGCCTTGGGGACGAACTCCAAACCCATCGATGCCCGACAGGGCATGCCCGCTTTAGGAACCATGGTGGAACTGGGGCCCCGCGCGAAATGGAACCTGGGTGAAACACCCGGATGGGGCCGCTGGCGTGCAGAACTACCGGTGCGCGGGGTGTTTGATTTGTCTAACCAAGCGGCGTTTCGCGGTGTCAGCGTGGAGCCTAAGTTGGCCTTTGAGGGAAAGCCTATCGATGGCTGGCGGTACGGACTAAGTGCCAGTGTGGTGTTGGCCGATTGCAAGTTGGCCACCACGCTGTACGAAGTAAATTCGGCGCAGGCCATGGTTGGGCGGCCCGCCTACGATGCGAAAGCTGGGCTGATTACCACGCGCTTGGCGGCCACCTTTTCGAAACCCTTGACCCCCGATCTGACCTTTTTTGGCTACGCGAGATTCGACTCAGTAGCCGGGGCTGCCAATGAAGCGAGTCCGTTGGTGCGCCGTAAAGCGGGTTCTACCGTGGGCATTGGTGTCGTCTACACCTTGATGCGCTCGGATAAGCGCGCCAGTGACTAAAAGGAGCGGGCGATGGCTTGGGCAAGTGCTTTCCGTTTCAAGGTCTTGTTGCTGGTGTTTTTTTTGACCAGTTGCGCCACGGTCAACCCCTATTACGACGCCAGCAAAAAGCACCACCGGCCCGATGGCTTTAACAACAACTACATCGACAACTGGCGCGACGACCAACCCAGCTTTTTGAAGTGGCAGTGGGACAGCCTGTGGGGTGAACTGCCAGCGCAAAACGCCTCGCGGGTCAAACATGTACAACCCGATCTGGCTTACCTAAAGGCCAATCAAAAAGACGTGTCGGTGACCTGGATTGGCCACTCCACCGCGCTGTGGCAAATCAACGGGTTGAACATCCTGACCGACCCCCACTTTTCTGAGCGCACCGCGCCCGTTAGCTTTGCAGGCCCCAAGCGTGAGGTGCTTTTGCCCGTGCAATTGTCGGAACTGCCGCGCATTGATGTGGTGCTGATCAGCCACAACCATTACGACCATCTGGACGCCCCCACGGTGCGAACCCTAAACCAACAAGCGGGTGGCCCGCCGCTGTTTGTGGTGCCATTGGGTGTTGACAAGTGGATGAACGACGAGGGCATCACCAAGGTCCAACGCATGGACTGGTGGGATCGCTTTAATGTAAAAGCACCTGGCGGTGAGGTGTCGCTTCATTTTGTGCCGTCACAGCATTGGTCCAGTCGCTCACCATGGGACCGCAACGCCACCCTGTGGGGCGGTTTTGTGTTGCAAACCCGAGTGGGTGGTGCGCCTTATTCCATGTACTTTGCGGGCGATACCGGGTATTCCAAAGACTTTGCCGATATTGGTGCCAAGTTTGGTGGCTTTGATTTTTCACAAATCCCGGTGGGCTGCTATTTGCCACGCTGGTTTATGCAAAACCAACATGTGAACGAAGAAGATGCTGTACGCATTCATCAAGACGTTAAAAGTCGCTTGTCTATGGGCATTCATTGGGGTACGTTTAGACTTTGCGATGACCCGGTAGAGGCACCCCTAGACGGTCTGCCCATCGCTCGCAAAAAGTTGGGTGTGGACGACGCGGCCTTTGTGCTGTTTGCGCTGGGCGAAACACGGGTGTTGAAGCGGGTGGCTCCCTAGGCCCATACCCGCTGGCGACGCACACGGGCTACGCCCCAACTGCCGCTCCCCGTTGCTAAGTTGACAAACCCTAGCCACCCCGGCAACATCAAAAAATTGCAATTGCTCTTAAGAGGAACCCAACCATGACCCCATTAACCGCCCTTGTAGGCTATGCCGCCTGGACCCTGGCCCTGATATTTGTGGTGTTTTTGTACCGTGGGCTGCGTTTTTTAGGTGGCAAACCGATTAACAGTTGGCCCCGTGGCAACAAACCGGCCGACGATGCGCCCTTCGTTAAACGCCTAGAAGACGCCCACGCCAATTGCATAGAAAACCTGCCCGTGTTTGGCGCACTGGTGTTAGCCGCTGTGGCACTGGGTCAGACCGCCAACATTGCCCACTTGGCCCCCCTAGTTTTGTACGCACGCATCGGCCAGTCGCTGGCGCATTTGTGGGGCGTGGGCCGTCTACAGGTGTTGGTAAGGGCCACTTTTTGGGCACTGCAAGTGGCACTGTGTTTTTGGATGGCGGCTCGCTTGCTGGTGGGCTAGGCCGGGATCACTTTGGCCGCACAGTTGCCAGGGTAAAGCCAACCAACAATTGTTTGCGTGCCACACCATTGTTGATAAACTGGCCCTTATGAACCCTGCACCGCAATCCCCACCCTTGGCCCTGTTCTCTATCGCTAACCTGGTGATAGGCACCGGCGCTTTCATCATTGCCGGTATGGCGGTTGCAGGCGTTGCTATTGACCAGCGTGGCAAGGCGCTGTCGGTGGTGTTTTTGGGCATCAGCCTAAGTTACGTGGTGGGCTTGCCATTGGGCACGTGGTTAACTTCTATGCACAGTTGGCGGCTGCCGGTGCAGTTGGTGGCCCTGTCTAGTTTGGTGATTCTGGCCGTTTTGATGTGGCGCTTACCGGGCCATCAGGCTGCGCCACCCGTCACGTTTAAAGGCGCGGGGGCCTTGCTGCGCCAGGGCGCTGTGGCCTGGCCCTTGGTACTGACGCTGTTGTACTTTACCGCCATCTTTGTGGTGTTTGGCTATATCGGGCCGGTGCTGCAAGCGCTGGGGCCTCTGTCGGTGGCGCAGGCGTCGGTTACCTTGTTTTTGTTTGGCCTGTCGGGCATTGTGGGCACCTTGGTGGGTGGCTGGGCCACCGACCGGTTTGGTTCCATCAAAACCCTGCGCACGCAAATGCTGGTGTTTATGGTGGTGCAATTGGTACTGCCGTTAACGGCCAGCCACCCTTTGGGTGAAACGCTAATTTGCGGCGGGCACCAGTCGCAACAGTTGGCCTGCATCGGTCAGTACAACTATGCTGCTATCGGGCGATTCTCGGACATCTCGAATTCGTGACTTTAAGTCGCTTAGCAAACGTTGGCGCTTGACCACGCGGTTCCCATCCAACTCCAGACGCCATAGCGCCTGACCGGCCAAGCTACCGCTGAAGAGATTGCCTTTCCATTTTGGGAATAGCCTGCCTTGGTAAAACATCAAACCCGATGGCGCAATCGAGGTGGGCTCCCAAAATGTGACAGGCTCTTCGTAATCAGGGGCGTGAGTTCCACCGCCCAAGCGACAACCTGAACCAGCGGGTTGACCATAGTTGCACCCATAGCCGCGATTGGGCCAGCCGTAGTTTTTACTGGACCGCGCAATGTTGATCTCATCACCGCCCTGCGGCCCGTGTTCACTGATCCAAAGTTCCCCTGTTGTGGGGTGTATCGCAGCGCCTTGCGGATTGCGATGCCCAAGACTCCATAGGCCCGGTATGGCGCTCTCTCCCAATCTGGGGTTGTCTTTGGGGATGCTGCCATCCCTGTTGATCCGAACCACTTTGCCCAGCGATTGCGTTAAGTCTTGTGCGGGCGTTTTGAGTTGGCGTTCACCTAGGGTGATAAACAAGGTTTTGTCTTTGGCAAAGGCAAGGCGTGAACCAAAATGGCCACCCCCAGACGTTTTGGGAGACTGGCGAAAAATAACCGCTAGGTCCACCAGTGCATTACCGACCAAGCGACCCCGCGCGACGGCAGTACCGTATTTCGGTAGTAAGGTGCTCTTGTCTCTTTCGGTATACGTCAGGTAGACCCAGGCTTGCGTTTCGAAGTCCGGGTCTACTGCTACATCCAACAAGCCTCCCTGGCCTAAGGTGGCAACATCGGGTAGACCCCTGATTTCAGTGCGTTGCAACCCATCGGGGCTGAGTTTGAGCAGCCGGTTGCCAATCTCTGTAATCAAAATGGACCGATCAGGCAGAAAGGCCAGCGCCCAAGGGCGCTCAAGATCATCGCGTATCAACCGTACTTTTGCCGTTGTAGTGTCCGGGGCAATGTCGATAGGCGGACTGTCCGCGGCATAGCTGACACCGCAAACCAAACTTGAGAGCACGAGGGGATACAGAAAAATTCGAAGAAAGCGTTGAACAGCGTGGTGTGTCATGGTTCGGGTTTCTTAATCAACAATTAGATTGGCTGTATAAGCCTGGCACACAGGGCACGGATGGCCCAGCGTGAATGGATAGTAGCCAATTCATTGAACCGGGACAACTGGATGCTTACAGACATGGGAGGCAACAGAATGTCGGTCAACAATACATGGTGTTGGGGTGGCCAAGTCCGCTTTAGTGCAAGACCAACCCTTAGGGCGCACGATTTGCGCCGAAGCGATGCTGTTGCACAAAATTATTGACATCCTGCTGGCCTTGGTGCGCCAGGGCCACAGTGTCACGGTGTTGTGCCCGACCAATAGTTGAATGACCCGGCACGCGTCACCGGCCATGTGGTGTACCGGGCAGTGGTTGACAAGGCCGATTTTCCAGAGAGCTTGCAATGGAAAGCCGCCAGCAAGAAAACGCAAGCTGTCGCGTTGTGGATGAGTGGGCGGCCAAAGTCAGGCAATAATTCAGCTTTTACGGGAATAAAATAATTATAAATGCTGCTTTTTAAGTTGGTATTATTTGGCTACAGTCGCCCTGTCCAATTCAACTGAAAGTGAGCAACTCTATGAAATGCCCTACCTGCCCCGATTCAACATTGGTGATGTCTGAGCGCCAAGGTGTTGAGATTGATTACTGCCCTACCTGCCGTGGGATTTGGCTGGACAGAGGTGAGTTGGACAAGTTGCTAGAGCGTGCGGCACAGACCGATGGCGCACAGCGCGCTGCGCCTGCCAGTGCCCCCATGAATGCACCGCCCCGGCCCGCTTACCGCCCTGATTTTGAAGATTCAGATTTTCATAAGCGTAACCAATACGGGTATTCGCGCAAAAAGTCTTGGTTGAACGAGATTTTTGACTGAAGTGAAGGCGCGGGTGGGTCGATAAGGCCTGCCCTGTAGCCTTGTTATGCGTAGCGGGTTTTGTAGGCCCACTGTAGACCTTGATAGACTCGCCCGATGCAAAGTTTTTTTGATCCTGCCATTTTGTTTTTTGTCTTTGGCATGGTGGCCGGGACAATGCGCTCCAATCTCGAAATTCCAGCGCCTATTTCTAGGTTTTTATCGCTGTATTTGCTCATGGCCCTCGGCCTAAAAGGGGGCTTCGCGCTGGCTGGTTCTGGCCTCACTACCGAAGTGGCCGTTAGCTTGGGAGCTGCCCTCGGGATGGCCACATTGGTGCCCCTGCTGGGTTACCTGGTGTTGCGGCGCTTTCTGAATGGGTTTGATGCAGCAGCCGTGGCGGCCACCTATGGTTCAGTGAGCGCGGTGACCTTTATCACTGCCGTACAGTACCTGGACAACCACGGTATTGCTTACGGTGGGCAGATGGCCGCTGCAATGGCGCTTATGGAGTCACCCGCCATCGTGTTGGCCGTGGTTTTGGCCAACTATGTGCGTAAAAAGGGCCGAACCCAACCCGACTTGGTGACAGGCGCTGCCGGGCCTATGTCGCTTGGCAAGACTATGCACGAGGCACTGACCGATGGTGCCCAGTTGTTGTTATTGGGCGCGATGGTGATTGGTGTGCTAACCGGTGAGTCCGGTCAGGCCGCGATGAAACCCTTCTCGGTTGATTTGTTCAAAGGCATGCTCGCCTTCTTTTTGTTGGACATGGGGCTGCTGGCGGCGCGCAATATGGGCCAGCTCAAAGGCAAGTCGATCTGGTTACTGGTGTATGCCATCGTCGGGCCGTTGGTGCATGCGGCCATTGCCTTGGGGGTGGGCGTCGCGCTGTCCATGTCGGTGGGTAACGTGGCGCTCTTAATGGTGCTTTCAGCCAGCGCTTCGTACATCGCTGTGCCTGCCGTGATTCGCCATGCCATTCCAGAGGCCAACCCCTCCTTGTACTTTGGCATGTCCCTGGGGCTAACCTTTCCCTTCAACATTCTGATCGGCATCCCGCTGTACGTGCAGGTGGCACAGCGCTGGGGGTGAGTTCAATTTCTATCAGGCCAGAAGTCGATCCGCAATCGCCTGCCCCATCTGGGCCGTCGTGGCGGTGCCACCCAAATCGGGCGCACAAAATGTCGATGTGTTGCTTGTCTACCGTCACGCCGGGGTAATGGGTGGCCATGGCGTCGGCGCGGCTGTCCCACCAGGGCATGCTAATGGCAATAACGTTGCTTTTGGTGGCCACCGTCAGGTGCTTGCGCTGGCGCTGCTGCGCCAGTTCAAAGGCGTACTTTAAGACCCGATCAGTGCCGTGGCGGGTAAAGACGGATTCTTGAATCACCACCTCGCGCTCGGTGCCTTCAAAAATCTTGCCCCCTAAGTTGGTGTACTCGCCCTCGGTGTTCTCGCGCACCACCAAAAAGTCGATATCACCGGGTTTGCGTCCCGCCAGAGGGCAGGGCACGCCGGGCATTAGGCGCACCGGGCGCAGATTGATGTACTGGTCAAACTCGCGCCGGAACTTGAGCAACGATCCCCACAACGACACGTTATCGGGCACGGTGGCGGGCCAACCCACCGCGCCAAACAAGATGGCGTCCATGGGCTGCAACTGCGCTTTCCAGTCGGGTGGCATCATGTCACCGGTTTGCTGGTAGTAGTCGCAACTGGCCCAGTCAATGGGGGTGAGCGACAGGGCAATGCCAAATTTTTGGCGCACGGCATCTAAGTAGCGCAGGGCTTCGGGCATGACTTCTTTGCCGATGCCGTCTCCGGGGATGACGGCGATGGAGTGGGGGGTGGGCATGGTGTTGCTGAATTGACTTTATCAAATCAAAACTATTTTTTGCTTACGCTACCAACAATTCCAGCAATCGGAAGACCTACTAGGGCGACACTGACCGCCCAATGAGCGCCCATGTTTACGGTCAGGACGCTGGATGCAATGGCCCCGACCACTCCTGTGAAACAACAAGATGCCCTTCAGGCAGCTTGTCTTGTTAGTACGGCATGGAAGTGCGAAGCACCGGGGGCAGTCATCACGTTTTTTCGCATCCTTCGGTCAAAGACCCACTGTCTGTTCCGGCACACCGGCCCATCAAGGCCATATACATCAAGCGCTTCGTTGCGCTCATCGATCAGATTCAGGAGTAAGCCATGACGGTCAAGAACGTTGCAAAAGTGAAACCCGCCTTCCCCTTCGAAGCCTACAGCCATGTGGTCAGCCCCATTGATGCCGCAGACGGCGGAGGCTTCATGTTCACCATGCCCGACATTCCAGGGGTGATGGCAGACGGGGCAACCGAACTTGAAGCCATCGCGGATGGCCGAGAAGCCTTTGCTGCCACCGTTAGCGCCTTGGTGGACATGGGGCAGGAGGTTCCTGCCCCTGCTTTCAACGTGGACGACTTCACGCCAGCATCAGCTTCGGGCAAGGTCTTGGCGCGGCTTCCGCGCTCCATGCACCTGCAACTGACCGCAAGGGCGAAAACTGAAGGCGTGTCGCTCAATTCTTTGGTGCTCGCTTTCATTGCCGAGGGCCTGGGACGGCGCAACGCAGTGCGACCATAAGAAGACGCCGCTCAGACGTTTGCTATTGTTTTTTGCCGTCATTTGCTAACAAGCATTCCGCCCCGGGTAACTGATATCCAACACTCGCACAACGAATCGGCCAGCCGCCTCTGGCGCAATCTGCGCGGTTAAGCGCTCTTCTAGCTCGGCTGAGGTGGTTGGTCTTTTCCCACCATCCGCCACACGTTTTTGCTCACAGCCACCTACCCAAAGCACCAGATAAATCGCATAACCATCGGTTTCTTTGGCTTTGGTGTATTGGGGCACCTGTGTATTGATCGCAGTCCACAGATCTTTGTGCCATTCGCCTTTGACTTCTATAGGCACTTTGAACCGGCCATGCTCAGAGACGTAACTAATGTCAATGTCTGATTGCGTGCTGTTTACATGGGTGGCTTCCGGTTCTGCAGATATGCCTATGCTGCTTAGCCCACTCCTTAGCAGTGGTAAGAGCGCATCTCGGCAATCGTTTTCTATTTTGTGGCTTGTTTTATCCTTCCAGAATTGTTTATACAGATTGCTGTTGTCGCCCTTAATATCTTTGGCGATTTGGTCTAAGCGATCCAACACAACGGCCTGTAAGTCGGCGGCATTGGTGGGCGCTTTGTTGGTAAGTATTTTGATCACCTCGGGCAGCGTGGGTACTTGATAGCGCGCCTGCCTTAACTGCTGAGTCAGTTGATGGTGTGCCATCTGCAATTGGTCGTTGAGTCCATTGCAATTGAGTAAGGCTGTGGATTGGCGCAGGCGATTCAATTCAGTCAGGCTTTCTTCCGCCACATGGGTGGCTAGTTGGCTCACCCAGGCGCGTACTTGGTCGCCTAAGTTATCTGCAGGGGTTGAGTCATGTGCCCGGCCGTCTGTGGGCCAAACAAAGTTGGCATGGGGTGCTAAGCACTCGATAAAACGGCCTAGGGTAGGAGCAGGCAGGTGGTGCTTATTGCGCATTAACTCATAAAAGTGCCGCATCGCATCGGACAAATGCTCCAAACGTTGCCAATTGTTGGCCACGTATTCAAGCAGTTGGCTTTCATAAAGTTGTGGGGCAAGTAGAGTTCCAGCCAGTAGCCAGTACACCGTTTGCCCCGCATCCACTTCTTGAGCATTGACCTTCTCCTCAATAATGGCCGATACTTTTTCGGCGCTTTCATTGGTTAAGGCAGTTGCAAGAAGCCACCCCAATGCACCTAAATGGTGGCTATCGAGACGGTTTGGCAGGCGTTGCAACACACCCATGACTATGCGTTCAACTACGGGCTCAAAAATCGGCTCTTTAAGTGCAAAAAGGTCTGGCGATGCCTGGAATATCTTGAACTGCACCAGTACAAAATCAACGCTCACCCGAATCACCAATTCGTGTTGATTTTGAATCAAGTGACCAAGCCAATAATTCCATTTCCTAGTAGACGAAAAGCCAGAATCCGTCCACCAGAAACTGACCAAACGCTCTAGAGTTACCTCGTTTAAGGCATCGAACGCCTCGGGCTTTTCCGACCAAAGTAAGTCGGCTCCCACCATGCAGGTAATGCCCATGTGGAAAAGATCAAGTTTGCGATGAACCCAATTGCCAATGATTTCAACTGGACTTGGCAAATCGTTCCGTTGTAAGTAAGCAATAAGGCCACGCCTAGATGCATCGTGCACCGCTTGGTAGTTGTTGCAGTAATCTTTAAAGTAATCGATGGGGGTGTTGCCGTTGTCGTTACTTTGATTTCCCGCCCAGACTTGGGCCAATTCGTACATTAAGTTAGGAGTAGCCGTACCGGACTCAATTGCAGGCAGCAGTGGCTCAAGTTGGGTGCTGCGCTGATATTTGGCTTGTTGGCGCTGCTGAAGCTGCTCTTGGAAACGCTGGTGTTCTCGAAAAATATCTTGGTAGGGTTGCGTTTGGGCATCCAAAGGACACAACAACTCAGATCGCAGCAACGTCAACCGGTCTGGGTTGTTGCCCGCCCAGGCTTGCACCATTTCCAGCGTTACACCCTCTTCCTCATTACGATATAAAACGGACCGCATCGTTTCTTTCAAATGAGCCTGCAAACGCCATTCGGTATACGGTTGATTCATTTGCTCAAAATGCCACAGCCCCATATCCACTGGCTTGGCCGCATTGATCATTGCTAGCGCTTTTTGGCTTGCAAACAAGCTCTTGCCTTGGTCAGGCAGAGGGGCTGCACTGGCACGGGCGAACGCAACGCCCAACACGCCCTTGTACCGATCAGGCCTTGCTTTCCACCATGCAATAGGGTGGGCATCGCTACGCGCCACAAATTCAAACCAGTATTTGTCTGTGCCCAGGGTTATCCATTCAAAAAGCGTCTCGTGGTCTACGGCATCACCGCGTTCAACAATAGCGCGGTTGACCAACGATGGGATCATGCTCCCCATCATGTATTCGTCTTGTAAAAGCGCCTTTAAATTCGTGTACCGCACCAAGAAGTTCAAGGCATAGGGTAGGTCTTGGCTGGGTATTCGTTTGGGCCATATGTATCCCCAAAAAGTTGCATACGCGTTGCGATCTGTTAACTTGGGCGCACGTAAGTACGGCAGTAAATCAGCAGTTGAAAGAGTGTGTTGATACAGGTAATCAAGTAGCACCAAGATCAGAGTGTCCTCGGGGTCGGAGACCTGATCTTGGTGCACCTGGTGGAGTAACTTCAGCGCGACACTTTTGTCTTGAAGGGTGTTTAACCAAGTTTCAAGGGCATTTTCACGAATGTCACCCCGGCGGCTGGCATCTCTGACGACAACTTCTAAGGCTTGGTTTAAGGCAGATAGGTGCTTGGGTTCGTATGCATTTGGTCGTTTGAAAGCGGCATTTGCTGCGCTCAACAAGTATTTGCAAAAGCGCTGGGTGTCGTCCTCCCTCGCCGCATCATTTAAAACAGCGATGAACTCTTCTAGTAAATCGTTAAGAAGAACCGGTCCCAGCAGGTCGCGATGCCACATTTCAGAAATCGCCGCTGGGTTAGCTTGCAGGGTTTGGCGCAGGGCCGTAAACAGTCGCCTTTTGTTCTCCAAGTCAAAACGCATGGGGTCGCCGTATAAAGCAACTGTGATCGCGTCCTTGCGTATGAGCTCGGTACGCGCGTTGTTTACGCAGTGAGTTGCCAGCCAACCATACAGTCCTCTCAGGTTAGAAACGGCTTTTCCATCAAACCCGCATAAGAGCGGTAGCAGGCGGCGCAAGGTGCGTTTATGTTCTTTCAATTGAGCCGACAGCCATCGTGCTGCCAGATACTCTGCAATGGTTCTGTGAGCGGGTACCAACTGTTCCTCTTGGTCCCCGAGTACAAATAGCTTGGAATCTGAGGCCCTTTGAGCAGCCTCGTCATTGGCTAGTTTTAGTTTTTCAAGCAGTGCATATCGTTCGTTTTCGACACCACTGTCTAGGGCAATCCCCGCCTGATTCCCTAGCAGCAAAGCCGCAAAGATTTGGCCGGCGGCTTCTAATAATTGTTCGTCATCGGGTGTGCTTTGGCTTCGACGTTTGTCCCTTTGGCGTTTGTTCGCTTCTTTTACCAGTAGGGCGCAGCCCCGCTCATAGGCTTCGAGCCGGCCTGATGGCAAGCGACGGTCTTCTTGGTAAGCCTTTGTGATGAGTTCTAATATCTGTGGGTTGGTCAGTAGTGCATCAAGGTCTGCATTCTTGGCTTGTGTCAAAAACTCTTCTACGTCGGTGGTTTGTAAAAAATGTTGAGAGAGTGTGGTGACGCCAACTTCTGAGAGAGGTTCCAAAGCAAAAACAGGGATTTTGCTTTGGGCTGTAGCACCTGCAATGTCTGATTGATCGGTTGTCCCGAGCCAGTCGGCCGCGCGGCAAGCGATGCGAAACTTTTGGGTTCCCAACTCGCGTAGTTTGGATTCCACCAGGCTGAGGACTCTTCCTTCGTTACCGGGGTTTCGATACTCATCCAAACCGTCTAGAAAAAGACATTTTCCTTTGTGTTGTTCCGGTAGGTTACCAGTGAGGAACTTGGCAATTTCCAAATGAACGCCGCCGCACGCAATCGCTTCATTGTGGAACACACTGGACTTACCCGCTCCAGGCTCGCCTAAAAGCACCCAGGCTTGCAGGTCGCGCAACTCCGCCACGTTCTGAGCCAAATTAGGCTGATCAGGCTTCTCGGACGGTTGAGCCGAGGCGTTCTCTTCGGCTTTTCTAACCGCCTTTACCCATCGGTCAAGCGCTATCGTTTGGTGTTGACTCATGGGTTTAACCAGTCCTCGACGGGGGATAGCAAGAATTGTGCGATAGGGGTGCCGCCTTCTCCCACCAGCAGGGGCTTGGCGTTCTTTTCTTTGAATTTATCGGTAAACACGGTTAGCCCTTTTGGGGCCGTGAAGTGTGTGCCGCTTTTTACCTCTAGGGCGAGTAATTGGTCACCCCAGCTCACCACAAAGTCCACTTCATCGTGTGCTTCGCGCCAGTAATGAACCGTGGCGTTGGTGGGCTTGGTGGCAATCAAGTGGGTGCCCACGGCACTCTCTACCAATCGGCCCCAGTAGCTACGGTCATTTTTGGCCTGTGCAAAGTTGTAAACACCTTGGGCCGACACCAATGCATTGTTGTGGGCATTGAATTTGGGGGGCGATGCGCGTTTGCGATGCGCCTGCACAGCATACTTTTGCAGGCCGGTTAATAGGTCTGCCCGTGTAAGCAGTTCAATGTAGTGGGCCAGCGTGACGGTGTGCCCCGCGCCGGGCAGTTGTCCGGTGAGTTTGTCCAACGAAATGATTTGCCCAGAATAGGCGCCGCATCCCAGTTCAAACAGGTTTTTGAGCAGCGTGGGTTTGTCTACCCGTGTCATCTGCAAGATGTCCAATTCAATGGTGGGCTTGATAAGGGCATCCAGCACGTAGTGTCGCCAGCGCGTTTCGTCTCTGATGTACTTGGCCGCGCCCGGGTAGGCCCCAAAAAAAATATACTCGTCCAAAGAAAAGTCAAAGGCCTCTTGCATCTCGGCATAGGACCAATGGGTGAGCGGAATCGTTTCGTAGCGCCCAGCCAGACTTTCAGAAAGGCCTTTTTGCATCAGCCAGGGGGACGACCCCAGCAAAACCACATGCAAGGGCACTTCGGTAGTCCTGTCGTGGTCCCATAGCCCTTTCACAATATCGGCCCATCGAGGGATTTTTTGAATTTCGTCCAAGGCCAAGACGTAGTTTTGCCCAGGCGGCAGTTCACGCGCCTTTGCTCTGGCCGCCTGCCACTGATCGACAATCCATTGGGCAGTGGGCTTGACGCCGGGCAAGGTTTGGTAAAAATTGGTGCTACCGCCAAAAGGGTCGGTGTTTTCAGAAACTGGGTTGTCCGTGGCGATAAAGGTTGCAGGTCGGCCCGCCAAGGCTTGGCGGACCAAGGTGGATTTGCCCACTTGGCGCGGGCCGGTCACCACCCACATCACCTGTGGCGACTCGTTGAGCCGGGCGGCAAGCGTTTGGAGTTGGGGGCGCTGGTAGGTCATCAATGTAAATTGTGAGTAAATTTACTCACAATTTACATCAAGCCTCATTTTCTGTCAATCGGACGGGGGCTTTGCGTACCTGCTATGCCCCGAATATCGATTTATAGAAAGCCTTTAGTGCGCCTTATGCGCAGGATCGTTTTGAGCGTCTTTGGGCTGCTGCACCGACATGGACACTTCTTTTTCACCCGCGTTTTTGAAAATCAGCGTAAGGGGGAAGCTGTCACCTTCTTTGAGCGGGGCTTTCAGGCCCATCAACATCAGGTGATAGGTGGCCATGCCACCGTGGCGCAACTCGACTTGGCCTTTGGCAGGGATGGTAATGGAGGGGACCTCTTTCATACGCATCACATCGCCTTGCATGGTCATCTGATGCAGTTCCACCGAGGCAGCTCTAGGTGTGCGGGCACCTATTAATTGATCGTCTTTATTGCCTTTGTTGATCAGTGCTTTGATGTAACCACCGCCCACCGCCGCCCCTGGGGGCGTAGGTTTGGAGTAGGGGTGCTCAATCACGATATCCCCCACCTTGGTTTCGTGGGCCAAGGCAAACGGGGCTGCTGCGCCAATAACAAGCGCAAACGAAAAAGCGAAAAATGCAGAAATTTTGCGAACCATTTTTATTCCATCCATGTGTTGATTTAGCGCGACATTGCGCCTAAAACCCCAAGTGCAGGGGCGATCATCTAGGCCTCTAAGCAACCGATCAGGCCAAGCCTCTAGGGTCTTGGCTGGCGGCTTATCGCTCACACAGGTGGCGCGTTCGCGGCTGGCCAAGACCAGCGAAGCGGCTGGGCGCTGTAAGCAGGGGCCTCACGTGCTAGCTGCTCTCCAATAGGCACGGGAGTGAAACCCTGCGGTGCGGAAGAAGCCAGCCACGCATCGGGAGCGGGTAAATGGCAATACGGGCAATGCGCGGGGTCTATGGGGGCCGGATAAGCCGGGGACTCCTGCTGCGCGAGTGACGCGCGATCAGCGGGCGCAGGCTGAGGCAGCTTGACCACCAAAATGCCGCGGCTGGTACACACCTCTACCCATGTATTGCCGGTGCCCGGTGGGCCTTGCAGTGCAAGTGCGACAGACGGCATCAAGCTGGTCCATAGCAAAGCCAGCGTCACAAGGGCGCTGGTTGTGCGTCGAATACTAAATAGCCATCTCATACGTGGATTTTAACGGTTAGACCCAATGCGCCGCTTACCTTAACCAGTGCCCCCTGGTGTGGGTAGGCGGTGGGCCCAACAACAGGCAAAATACATCCCTATGCCCGCACCTACTTCTGTTGTTGCCCCCACCCTCGAACGCCGCAACTTGCCGCTCTTGATGCTGCAAGCCCGCGAAGCCGTCATGGCCCGGTTGAGGCCTTTGCTCAACGCCCATGGGGTTACAAAGCAGCAATGACGGGTGATTCGGGCCTTGCTTGAAAAGGGGGCCTTGGCCGCCGCCTTAAGCCCTCAAATTGCCACGGTGTACAGCGATTTGGAGCAGCAGCTTGGGCCCGATTTTGTGCGCCAGTTGTATGACAGCCTAGACCGCTTGCTAGTGCGCCTAGATGGCGCATAGCGCTGTGGAATCAAGCTGCGTTTTTTAGAACAAAGCGGGCCAACTGGTAGGCCACCCAAAACATCACCAAGGCCGAGAAGCCATCCAGCAGTTGCCAGGCCAGTGCCTTTTTAAACAAGGGGCGCAACACCCGTCCACCCAGGGCAATGCCAAAAAACCAGGTCAATGAGGCACTGGCCGCACCCAGTAAAAAGTAAGGGCGCTGCTCGGGGGCAAAGGTGGTGCCTATGCTGCCCACCAGTACCACGGTGTCCAAGTACACATGGGGGTTGAGCAGGGTAAGGGCCAAGGTTAAGCCCACGGTGGAGGCCAAGGTAGCCGCCTCTGCGCCAGGGGCATCCGTTGCCTCCAAACTGCCACCGCCTTTGATGGCGCTTCGTAGCGACTTAACCCCGTAGGCGAGCAAAAACAGGCAACCCACCACGCCCAGCGCTTGTGTGGCGATGGGGCTGGTGCCAATGAGCGTGGCCAAACCCAACACCCCTAGCGCCATCAATACCGCATCACACGCGGAGCAGATAAAGGCCACCACGGCCGCATGACGCCCGGCAATGGCGGCTTTAAGCACAAACAGATTTTGCGCACCGATGGCCGCAATCAGGCCAATCGAAACAGCGAATCCGGTGAGGACAGGGGTTAAGGCAGTGGACATCTCATTTGACCGAAGCTTGAGCGTTCACATCCGCCACCGCCAGCGCCGTCATATTGACCACACGGCGTACCGTGGCATTGGCCGTGAGCACATGCACGCCGTCTTTGGCACCCAACAAAATGGGGCCAATGGTGACGCCTTGGCTACCCGTCACTTTGAGCACGTTAAACAGGATATTGGCGGCATCTAGGTTGGGGCAAATCAGGATGTTGGCTTCACCTTTCATCTTGCCATCCATTAAGGCGGCTAGGCGGCTGGACTCGGACAGGGCCGCATCGCCATGCAGTTCGCCATCGCATTCAATGTCCGGGGCCATGGCGCTGAACAATTGGTGGGCCTCGCGCATCTTGAGTGCGCTGGGCCGTTTGGACGAGCCGTAGTTGGAATGCGACAAAAACGCCACCTTTGGCGGCAGGCCAAAGCGGCGTACCTCTTGTGCGGCCATCAGGGCGATTTCTGCCAACTCTTGCGCGCTGGGGTTGTCGTTGACAAAGGTGTCGGCCACAAACAGGGTGCGTTCGTCTAGCAACAGTGCATTCACGGTGGCAAGGCCAAAGGCCCCAGGTTTGACACCAATAATGTCGCGCACATGGTCTAAATGGGTGTCAAAACGCCCCAGCAAACCGCACAACATGGCATCGGCGTCGCCCAGTACCATCATGAGTGCGGCAATGGTGGTGCTAGAGCGGCGCACTGCTGCTTTGGCGGCTTCTACCGACACGCCGTTGCGGCCCATGATGCGGTGGTAGGTTTCCCAGTATTGCCGAAAGCGTTTGTCGTCTTCGGGGTTGACACAGTCCACATCCACACCCAGTTGTATGCGTAGGCCTGCCCTGGCAATGCGTGCCTCGATCACGGCGGGGCGACCAATCAAAATGGGATGGGCCAAACCCTCTTCTACGGCCAGTTGGGCGGCGCGTAGCACCCGCTCGTCTTCCCCTTCGGCATAGGCCACACGCTTTTTAGAAGCAGGGGCGGCCTTGGCAGCGTCAAACACGGGGCGCATCAACATGCCGGTGGAGTACACATAGCGCGACAGGCTTTGCCGATAGGCGGCCATGTCGGTAATAGGCCGTGTGGCCACACCGGAGTCTTGGGCCGCTTGGGCCACGGCAGGGGCAATGCGCAAAATCAGGCGCGAATCAAAAGGGGTGGGGATGATGTAATCTGGCCCAAAGCGCAACTCGCGCCCCGAATAGGCGCTGGCCACTTCTTCGCTAATGTCGGCCTTGGCCAGATCGGCGATTTGGCGCACGCAGGCCAGCTTCATGGCCTCGGTGATTTTGGTGGCACCGCAGTCCAATGCGCCCCTAAAGATATACGGAAAGCACAGCACGTTGTTGACTTGGTTGGGGTAGTCCGAGCGGCCGGTGGCAATGATGCAATCGGGCCGAACCGACTTGGCCAGTTCGGGGCGAATCTCGGGCTCGGGGTTGGCCAGAGCCAAGATGACGGGTTGGGGTGCCATGGTTTTCACCATCTCGGCAGTAAGCACCCCGGCGGCCGAGCAACCCAAAAACACGTCTGCGCCATCGACCGCATCGGCCAGCGTGCGGGCTTGTGTGGCCTGGGCATAACGGGCTTTGGATTCGTCATAGCCACCGGGTCGGCCTTGGTAGACCACGCCTTTGGAGTCGCACACCAACACATTGTCTTTGTTAACGCCCAGGCCCACCATCACGTCCAGGCAGGCCAGGGCCGCAGCGCCAGCGCCCGACACCGCCAGCTTGACCTTGCCAATGTCTTTGCCCACCAACTCCAAGGCGTTGAGCAGGGCAGCGCTAGAGATAATGGCCGTGCCGTGCTGGTCGTCATGGAACACGGGGATGTTCATGCGATCGCGCAACTTTTGTTCGATGTAAAAACACTCGGGCGCTTTGATGTCTTCCAGATTAACGCCGCCCAGCGTGGGCTCTAAGGCCGCAATGATCTCTATGAGTTTGTCCGGGTCGCGCTCGGCCAACTCAATATCAAACACGTCGATACCGGCAAACTTTTTGAACAAGCACCCTTTGCCTTCCATCACCGGCTTGGCAGCCAGCGGGCCAATATCACCCAAGCCCAGTACCGCAGTGCCGTTGGTCACCACGCCCACCAAGTTGCCGCGAGAGGTGTACTCGGCCGCCAAAGAAGGGTCGGCCTCAATGTCTAAGCAGGGGTAGGCCACCCCTGGGGAATAGGCCAGCGACAAATCCCGTTGGTTGGACAGCGGCTTGGTGGGCGTGACCGAAATCTTGCCGCGTGTGGGCAGGCGGTGGTACTCACGGGCGGCGTCGCGCAGGGCGCTTTCGGCGGGGGAGAGGGGTTGGGTCATAGTAGATGCTCCAGTAATGCGACAAGCCGGGTACGTGAACGCGGATAAGGCCAGGCCAAGCGGGCCGATTAGGCCAACAAATCCACCAAACTACGCGCAATCACTTTGGTGGCGCGGCGCAGGTCTTCTAAAACCAAGCGCTCATCGGCGCGTTTGGCGTTGGATTCGAGCACGGTGCGCGGGCCGGCCCCGTAGATCACACCAGGAATGCCGCGTTCGCAGAACAGGCGCACATCGGTGTACAAAGGGGTGCCCAGGGCGGGGATGGGTTCACCAAACACCGATTGGCCGTGGCGCTGCAAAGCACGCACCAAAGGCTGATTGCCCGCCAAAGGCTTCATGGCATTGGCCAACAAAATGCGTTTGACATCTACTGTGACGCCGGGCAGTTGTGCGGCGGTATCGGCAATGATTTGGCGGATGTTGGCTTCTACCGCGGCGGTGTCTTCTTCAGGGATCATGCGGCGGTCTAGTTTGAACACCACTTTGCCGGGCACCACGTTGGTATTGGTGCCGCCCGAGATCATGCCCACATTCAGGTAGGGGTGGTTAATGCCTTCTACCTTGGAGCTGATTTTTTTGTATTCGGCGTTTTGCGCGTACAGGGCGTTAAGCAGTTGCACTGCCGCTTGCAGGGCGTCTACACCGGAGTCGGGAATGGCGGCGTGGGCCATCTTGCCGTGCACGGTCACTTCCATTTGCAGGCAACCGTTGTGCGCGGTAATCACTTGGTAAGAGAAGCCCGCCGCAATCATTAAGTCGGGTTTGATAATGCCCTGCTCTAGCAGCAGGGCAGGCCCGAGGTCACCACCAAATTCTTCGTCGTAGGTAAACAGCAGCTCAACCGAGCCTTTGGTGGGTTTGGCTACCGCCTCAAAGGCGCGTGTGGCAAAGGTAAAGGTCGAAAAATCGCATTTACTGACCGCGGCCGCACGGCCATAAATCACGCCGTCCACAATCTCGCCACCGTAGGGGTCGTGGGTCCAGCCCTCGCCGGGGGGCACCACGTCGCCATGGGCGTTGAGCAGCACGGTCAGGCCTTCACCGTATTTACGCCGCACCACCAGGTTGTTGAGGCTCTCCAAGCCGTGGGCTTTGACCTGCTCAGCAGGCACGGGGTATTGCTCGGCCTCTAGGCCCATGGGTTGCAGCAGGGCCACGGTGCGTTCGGCATGTGGGGCGTTGTTGCCGGGTGGCGTGTCGGTGGGCACCTGGATAAGGGCTTGCAAAAAACGAACTTGCTCGTCAAAGTGGTCGTCAATCCATTGGTCGATTTGTTGGTAGGTGCTCATGGGGGTGGGGTCTTTCCGGGGGTCAAAGAGATAAAAAGATAAGAAGATAAGAATTGGGCTTCAGTGCGTTGGTGGCACAAAGCGGTCCAAAAATGTGGCAAAGGTTTTGGCAGCCAGTTCAATGTCGTTGTTGGTGGACGATTCCAACGGGTTGTGGCTAATGCCCGCGTTTTCTCCGCGCACAAACAGCATGGCCTGCGGCATGATTTCGTGCAGCTTCATGGCGTCATGTCCTGCGCCACTGGGTAGCAATACGGGGGGCAAACCTTGGGCTTGCACGGCGGCTTCCCACTGGCCTTGCAGGTGGGGGTCACTGGGTGCGGCAGAAGCCCGCATGGTTTCTGTCAGGGTGTAGGTCAAGCCGCGTCTTTTGGCAATGGATTCCAATTGCGCTTTGGCGTCGTTGACCAATGCGTCACGTTGGGCGTTGGTCGGTGCCCGCAAATCCATACTAAAGTGGCATTCGCCAGGCACCACATTGATGGAGCCGTTGGGCACGTGCAGCTGGCCTACCGTGGCAACCGAGTTTGCGTCTTGTGCGGCGCGGGTTTCAAGGTACAACATCAGTTCGGCCACACCACAGGCGGCATCTACGCGGCGGTCCATGGGCGTGGTGCCTGCGTGGCAGGCGGTGCCCCGCATCACCCCCTGAAAGCGCGCACTGCCGTTAATGGCCGTGACCACACCCAAGGGTTGGTTCAATTCGTTGAGCACCGGCCCCTGCTCAATGTGCACCTCGATAAAGCCCAGGTAATCGCTGGGCTTGCGCTGCAAGGCGGCAATGCCTGCTGGGTCCAGCCGTGCATCCAACATGGCTTGGCGCATGGTGATGCCGTCTTTGTCGGTTTGGGCAAGCCACGCAGGGTCAAAGTGGCCGGTTAATGCGCCAGAGCCTAAAAACGTGGCGTTGTAGCGTTGCCCTTCTTCTTCGGCAAAGGCCACCACTTCAAAGTGGTAGGGCAAGCGCCTGTTTTGGGTGTTCAAGCCCTGCACACAGGCGATAGGCACAAAAATGCCTAATCTGCCGTCAAATTTGCCCCCGTTGCGAACGGTGTCGTAGTGGCTGCCGGTGAGCAGGGTTTTGGCCTGGTCACGGTGCGCGGCGTCTGCCCAGTAGCGGCCCACCACGTTGCCCACCGCGTCAATGTGCACCTCGTCAAACCCGCTTTGGCGCATCTGCTGGGTAATAGCGCGGGCGCAGGCTTGGTGCGCTGGGGTTAGATAGGTCACGGTGAGCTGGCCCGCCTCTTGGTAGCCAGGGTCACTGTATTGCGCCAAGGCCTCGTGCCAGTCCCAAATCTGGTTGCCCAGTTCAGGCTCTTGGCCAAATTTGTCGTTGAGCCTGATCTCGGCAATCCGGTGGATATTGCGCAGGCATTCGTTGAGTTCGTAATCGGGGTGGCCTTGCAAGCGCCGCGCAAAGGTTTGCATGATGGTTTGCTTGGACAGCCCTACACCGCGCGGGCCACGCACCGCCAAAATAAACGGAAAACCAAACTTGGCGTTGTAGGCTTGGTTAAGCGACTGGATGGTGTTGAACTCGTCTTGCGTGCAATCGGTGAGGCCCGCTTTGGATTGCTCGTTGGTGGACTCGGCCGTTAGGGTTTTGCTCACCATGGCCTTGCCCGCCAGTTCGGGGTGGGCGCGGATCAAGGCCAACTGCGGCTCGCGCCCGGCCTGCTCCAACACGTCCACCATCGCCCTTTGCAAATGCGGCACTGATTTAAAAGGGCGTTGGGCCAAAGCGCCTTGTGCGATCCAGGGCGAGTGTTCGTACAGACCATCCAGCAGTTGTAGCGCCTGGTCTGGGCTGGCGCAATTGAGTTGTTCTAGGGTAATGGGCATGGTAAATGGGCGAGGTTGATCGACGCGGGTTATCGATGGGGGTAAGAGCAATCCAATGCAGAGTGACAGTGGGGCGCGGTGCTTGGTGCCGTGGGTGTGAGCTACAGCGGACGCCTTACCCGGTGTAGGGATGGGTGGTGTGCCAATGCTGCGCAATGTCAATGCGACGGCAAATCCAGACCTTGTCATGGCTTTGGATGTGGTCCAAAAAGCGCTGCAAGGCACGCATACGCCCTGGCCGGCCCAGCAAACGGCAGTGCATGCCAATGTTGAGCATTTTGGGACGGTCCTGCCCGGCGGGGTCACCCTCGGCGTACAACACGTCAAAAGCGTCTTTCAGGTAGGTAAAAAAATCATCGCCCTGGGCAAAGCCCTGGGCCGACGAAAAACGCATGTCGTTAGTGTCCAGCGTATACGGCAGTATCAGTTGGGGCACCACTTCGCCATTGGTTTTTTGCACCCTCATCCAAAAGGGCAGGTCGTCGCCGTAGTAGTCACTGTCGTAGGCAAAGCCACCGTAATCGGCCACCAGGCGGTGGGTGTTGGGGCTGTCACGCCCGGTGTACCAACCCAAGGGGCGTTGGCCGGTCATCTCGGTGATGATGTCCATGCCTTTTTGCATGTGCTCGCGCTCGGTGGCCTCGTCCAGGTTTTGGTAGCTAATCCAACGCCAACCGTGGCAGGCAATCTCGTGGCCCAATTGCGCAAAGGCTTGGGTGAGTTCTGGGTGGCGTTGCAGCGCCATAGACACCCCAAACACCGTCAGCGGCAGGCGTCGCTGCTCAAACTCGCGTAGCAAGCGCCACACCCCCGCGCGTGAGCCGTATTCGTAAATGCCTTCCATGCTCATGTGCCGGGCCGTAAACGCCGCCGGGTTAAACATTTCCGACAAAAATTGCTCCGATGCGGCATCGCCATGCAGTGTGGCGTTCTCGCCGCCTTCTTCGTAGTTCAGAACAAACTGCACCGCAATGCGCGCTTGTCCCGGCCACTTGGCGTGTACCGGATCGGCACCATAGCCCACCAAATCACGCGGGTAAGCAGCAGTGGAGTCGTAGGTCAAAGGCATAAATGGACAAGGTGTTGGGGTTTGAAATCAACAGGGCAGTGCAGGGCCTTACTAAGCCAGTGCAACGGCAATGTTGTTGGAGGGCATTTTTCGGTCAAAGGTCAGGCTTTCTTCCACGTGCATTAAATGCTGGCGCATGAGGTGCACGGCTTTCTCGGCATCGCGTTCTTCAAATGCGTCCACGATGGCGCTGTGCTCGTCGTTGGAGTGGGCCGCAGCGTGGGAGGTTTGGTACATCAAGGTGATTAAGGCGCAACGCGAAATAAGCTGGCTGAGCATTTGCGCCAGCACGTCGTTGCCCATCAGTTCGGCCATGCGCACATGAAAATCACCCAGCAACTCCGTGCGACCCGAGGCGTCTTCTTGCGCAATGGCGGCTTTTTCTTGGGCCACATGGGTGCGCATAGAAGCAATTTGCTTGGCGTTGACCTGCTGCACAAAAGCGCGCGTCATTTCGGTTTCTAGCATGCGCCGCACGGCAAATACCTGCTTGGCCTCTTTGACAGACGGGGCCGCTACAAAAGCGCCGCGTGCGGGCTCTAAGGTGACCAACTGGTGTTGCGACAGTTGAAGCAAGGCCTGACGCACCAGCGTGCGCGACACCCCAAAATGATCGGCCAACTTTTGCTCGGCCAATTTGCTGCCAGGCAACAAGCGGTGTTCGACAATCGCCTTGGTCAGCGCTTTGACAATAACGGTGGTGGACGAGGATTCCATAGGCCAACTATAGCGCCAAAAGACAAAAGTGTATACACTTGCTGTCACCAAATTGACGAAGGACAACCATGGGCTTAAGTACGCACGTTTTAGACACCATGAATGGTTGCCCCGCAGCAGGCATGGGTGTGGCTTTGTACACATTGGCCGGCCAGGGCGACGACCTTAGGGCCACCCTGGTGAAACGTTTCACCCTTAACAACGACGGGCGCAACCCAGAGGGACCGTTGTACGACAACGCCAGTCTGCGGCGTGGTCGTTACCGCCTGACTTTTGAGGTGCTGGATTACTTTACGGCCAAAGGCGTGGCCCTCCCTGACCCGGCGTTTTTGGACCGCGTCAGCCTGGATTTTGGCGTTGCCCATGAGGACCAACACTACCATGTGCCGCTGTTGGTCAGCCCCTGGAGTTACTCCACTTACAGAGGCAGTTAAGCCGCTTTAGGTTTTACCGCAGTAGCACCCCCGTGAAGCCCTTGCATCTTTGCAACGCCGGTAGCGCTGGCGCGGCATCTGCACTCACCCCCTCTGCTTTTGTAGCGGTGCGGGTGACCGTGCACCAAACCCAGGGCTCCGCCCCACGCGAGGCCGGTTGTCAAATGGTGGTCACTACCAGTGATTTGTTTGGCACGGTGGGGGGTGGTCACCTTGAGTACGCAGCCATCCAAAACGCCAGAAACCTCTTGAAGGAGGGACTGGAACCCCAGCCCAACCCCCAGATTCAACGCTATGCCCTAGGCCCCAGCATGGGCCAGTGCTGCGGTGGCGTGGTTTGGTTAGCGTTTGAGATGCTTGACTCTGCTGCTTTGGCGAACGTGGCAGGTCAGGCCACACAGGCCCTGCCCAAGCTGGCAATTTTTGGAGGCGGGCATGTGGGTGAAGCGCTGGTGCGCCAGTTTTTGTTATTGGATTTCAGCATCTATTGGGTTGACAGCCGCGACGCGATTTTTCCTGAAGATTTGCTGTTGGCACATGGGGTGAAGGTGGAGTATTCCCAGCCCGTCGAAGCTGCCGTCAGGGACATCGTGCCGCACAGCCACGTACTGATCATGAGTTTTAGCCACGCCGAAGACTTTGCTTTGGTCGAAGTTTGTCTACGTCGGCAGCAAATTCAGCGTGACCTGAGCACCATAGGCCTTATTGGCAGCCAATCCAAATGGGCGAGATTTAAGCGTCGTCTCACCGAAAAAGGCTTTACCGAGACAGATCTTGCCCATGTTCGTTGCCCAATCGGGCTCAGTGGGCTTGCAGGCAAAGCACCCGCGCAAATTGCTGTGGCTGTGGCAGCGGGATTTTTGTCTGTATCCTTATGAGCATGGGCACAGCCCAGGCACCGGTCTGTCTTTTCTGAACTTAGACTTTAGGCGTAACCCAAGCGATGGCATCTCGCAGCGTTTATCTCGGTTTGCTGGATATTGATATCCGAGGCACTCTTGACCTTAAGACCAAGCGGGGAGCCGCGTCCAAAGAAGATATTGTGAAATACCTTTTTTCTTACGCGCTGGTGGCCGACGAAGTGTGTATGCAAGGATCGGCACCACTCAAAAGTAAAAATGTGTTTTTAGCCTTTACGCGGCTGTCACCAGCATTTCAAAGAAACGAACTCCATTTAGAAAAGCCCGTTTTCTCGTTTGTTCTTAGCAACGAATCCGATTCTTACTTAAGTTACTTGGTGGAGCGACTATCTTTTCTGACGGTCAAGGGCGGTCACAACTCTGAGCGGCAAGCTTATATCGATAACGATGGCTTGAGCACAGCAAAGTTACTCGATCAATCCCTTAACCTTGCCCACGTTAAAAAGCGTACCCACTCGGTCTCCAATGAGTACAAGTCATCGCTATTGCTAACGCTTCACTCGGGGCGCTATGGCGAGCATGGAATCAAAGATGAAGTAGCTGCAGCGGCAATTCAGGTGCTGACCGACGAGCAAATTATTCAAACGCACAATTTATTGAATTCATTGGGCCTAGCCGGTATTGAGCAGATCAACGCGGTTTACAGGACGGCCAGAGAGCGCTACCGTAAAGCCAATGCTTACGGCAGCGACTCCATTGACAGCGAGACAAAGCCTCATTTTCAGTGGCGGAACATCTGGGCTTACCTCTCGCACCTGAATTTGACAGGTCTCTTGACCAGCGACTCTGCGCTCCACCCTAAGTTGTTGTTCAAGTTGCGCAGTCTGAAATCTTTCAAAAATATGAACGAACTGTATTTTGAATGCCAAGACCAAGACGATATCGACGCGTTCTTACATCTGCTTCGGGAATTGCGTGTGAATGGCAAATGGCGCAGTTTGTTTAAGCAATCTCCCGGCGCCGCCATCGCCTTCTTTTTTGAAGCACTAAACGGTGCAGACATAGGCTACAAGGCGGTTAACAAGGCATTGGAACAATTGGCCAAAACTTACTTCCTCCAAGTGGCTGATGAGGTATTTGCAAAAAAGATGTACGCCATTTACGCCTGTGCTGAAAACTTGGCTTTTGATTTGGCAGATATGACACGTCGAAAAATCTAAGGAGCCTCTGCAAAAACTCGCTGTGCGGATATGAGCCACGAGAATGGACGCACCACAAGGCGGATTTGCGGCTCATACCGGGTGATATGAGTCAAAAAAATCAAGGCAGTGGGTCACCATTATCGGCGCCTCAGATCGCGCATTTGGTTTTGCAAAGGCAGGGGCTACCTAACCATGGTGGGTAGTAGCGCAGTCTATGCAAAGGGTTGAGCTACGGGCGATAGCTAAAATGTGTAAACTTCAAACGTTTCTTGTTCGCAGCGGCAATTGACGCTTGTCATCCGGCATCTTCCCGGCGATTGACTTGGGTGCAATATTCGCGAACCACTGCCCTTTACAGTGCCCGCCGTGGTAAAGGGTGAATGCCCCAATGGCATTTACCTGAGGATCAAGACATGGAATCGTATCTACTGGACTGGGCCAACCTGCTGCTGCGCTGGCTACACGTCATTACCGCCATTGCTTGGATAGGCTCATCGTTTTACTTTGTGTTTTTAGACAGCAGTTTGGTGCCGCCCAAAGACGAAAACCTGAAAGAAGCGGGTGTAGGGGGCGAGTTGTGGGCCGTGCACGGTGGCGGTTTTTACAACCCGCAAAAATACCTGGTGGCACCCAAAAAGCTGCCCGATCATTTGCATTGGTTTTACTGGGAAAGCTACAGCACTTGGCTATCGGGTTTTGCTTTGTTTACCGTGTCCTACCTGTGGAGCGCAGGCAGCTACCTGATTGACAAATCCAAAATGGACTGGGCACCCAGCATGGCTGTAATGGCGGCGCTGGCATTTTTGGTGGTGTTTTGGCTGATCTACGACGCCATTTGCCGCGTGTTTGGCCAGCGCAAAAATGGCGACGCCATCGTAGGGGCTTTGGTAATGGGGGTGGTATGCGTGGCCGCCTGGTTGGCTTGCCATTGGTTTGCGGGCCGCGCCGCCTTTTTGTTGGTGGGTGCCATGATTGCCACGGCCATGAGCGCCAATGTGTTTTTCTGGATTATTCCGGGCCAGCGCACGGTGGTTAAAGACCTGCGCGAGGGCAGGCCGGTAGACCCCATTCACGGCAAACGCGCCAAGCAGCGCAGTGTGCACAACACCTACTTTACCTTGCCGGTTTTGTTTGCCATGCTGAGCAACCATTACAGCTTTACCTACAGCCACGAGTACAACTGGGTGGTGTTGATTGCCATGATGTTTGCAGGGGCAGCCATACGCCAGTTTTTTGTGATGCGCCACGGCTACAAACTGGGGCGTAACCCCCATCCTATCGGGTATGCGGCGGCGGGTGTAATCGTGCTGATTTTTCTCATCGTTTGGCTAAGGCCTGATCCATCCGCTGGCGGGGCAGCTCCTGGGGGCAACACCCCGGTGGCCGTCGCTGATGTCAAAACCATTATCGAAGCCCGATGTGCCTCTTGCCACGGCCCCCAGATGCAAATGAAAAATATGCGCTTCGATCAACCCGGCCAGTTGCAGCAACACGGGGCCTTGATTTACCAGCAAGTCGTGGTCGCCAAAACCATGCCCCTTAACAACTCCACCCAAATCACCCAGGCCGAACGCGATGCGTTAGGGCGGTGGTTTGAGGGGGGGATGAAATAGGGCGGGTCATTACGCAAATTTTGTGCGAATTTAATCGCGCCCTGTCAGAATGGGTTACCATTTCCGAATTAACTTTATTGGGGGTAACTTTATGAACATCGACCGTCGCACCTTTCTGGCCGCCACCTCGGCATTGGCCGCCACCACAGCCTATGCCCAGGTGGCAACACCCGACAGCGCTGCCAAGAGCGGGCTGGAGCTTCCCAAACTACCCTGGGAGGCCAATGCACTTGACCCCGTCATTTCTAGCCGTACCGTGGGCATTCATTACGGCAAACACCACAAAGGCTACCTGGACAATCTCAACCGCCTATTGACCGGTACCCCCATGGCTGGCCGCTCGCTGGACGATGTTGTCAAGGCCAGCAGCGGCAAGGCTGACCAAGTGGCTGTTTTTAACAACGCCGCGCAAACCTGGAACCACACGTTTTATTGGCAAAGCCTGTCACCCAAAGGGGGCGGCAAGCCCGGTGCTGAGTTGTTGGGCAAAATGGACGCCTCTTTTGGCTCTATGGACGAGTTCCGCAAGGCGTTTTTGGCGGCTTCCGCCGGGCAATTTGGCGCAGGCTGGGTTTGGTTGGTGGCCAACAAAGCCAGCAAGAAACTGTCGGTGGTTAAAACCGGCAACGCCGATACGCCGCTGACAGACGCAGCATTGGTTCCGCTGGCGGTGTTAGACGTGTGGGAACACGCCTACTACCTCGACTACGAAAACCGCCGGGCCGACTACGCCGTGGCGGTGCTGGACAAACTGTTTAACTGGCGCTTTGTGGAAGAAAACCTGGCCAAGGTTTAATTTTGCGGGGGTTAACGAGTGGTGTTGACCAATGCTGCTGCCAGGGCGTTATGCCTTTGCACCAGTTCCCGTTCGCTCACAGTAACCAAACGCCCCTCACGCACCACCACCTTGCCGTTTACCACGGTATAAGCCGCCTGGGCACTGGCACACAGCAGCAAGGCACCTATAGGATCATGCACCGCGCCGCCTGCAAACGCCAAAGTGCGTTGGTCAAACAGGGCCAAGTCGGCGCACATGCCGGGGGCAATGCTGCCAATATCGGATCGGCCCAGCACTTGAGCACCCCCGCGTGTCGCTAGGTAAAGCGCATCGCGGGCGGTCATTTCTTCTGGCCCTAAATCACAGCCAAAAAAGGATCTTTGGCTGCCATCGGGTTGGGTACGTACTTCGGGCGCTGCCATGGCGCGGCCCACCCGGGCCAGTAGAAGGGCTTGGCGTACCTCGTTCAGCATATGGCCCGCATCATTGCTGGCGCTACCGTCTACACCCAAACCCACGGGTACCCCGGCGTTCATCATTTTGCGAACCGGCGCAATACCACTGGCCAGGCGCATATTGCTACACGGGCAATGGGCCACACCCGTGCGGGTAGCGGCAAACAGGCCAATGCCTGCGTCGTCTAGCTTGACGCAATGGGCATGCCACACGTCACTGCCCAACCAGCCCAGGTCTTGCGCGTACTGGGTTGGCGTGCAATTGAACTTTTCTTTGGAGAAGGCCAGGTCATGGTCGTTTTCAGCCAGATGGGTATGCAAGCGCACGCCGTAGTGGCGGGCCATTTTGGCGGCCTCGCGCATCAAGTCTTGGCTGACGCTAAAGGGAGAGCAGGGGGCCAGCGCAATCTGCACCATAGCCCCGTGCTGGGGGTTGTGCCATTGCTCAATCAGCCGTTGGCTGTCGGCCAAAATGGCCGCTTCATTCTCGACCACGCTATCGGGTGGCAATCCCCCTTTGGACTGCCCCAAGCTCATGCTGCCCCGGCTGGCCACAAAGCGCATACCAACGGTGTGGGCCGCTTCAATGGTGTCGTCTAACCGCACACCGTTGGGGTAGATATACAGGTGGTCACTAGAGGTGGTGCAGCCCGAGAGCAACAACTCGGCCATCGCCGTTTGCGCCGACACATTGGCCATCTCAGGCGTCAAGCCCGCCCATATCGGGTACAGGCCACGCAACCAGCCAAACAGCTCGGCGTTTTGCACACCGGGAACCGCCCGCGTGAGCGTTTGGTACATGTGGTGATGGGTGTTGACCAAGCCCGGAATCACCACATGACCACGCGCATCAATCACCTCGTCGGCCGTGCCTACCACCTCAGCCGCAGGGCCAACGGCTTTAATCACATGGTCTTCGATATAAATGGCCCCACCTTTAATCTCCCGTCCGGGGCGGTTGGGATGGTCGCCATCCATGGTGGCAATGCAATCGGCGTTTTTGATAAGTAGGGTGCGGGGCATGGTGATTTCGCTGTTGAGGTAGAGGGTTCAAGGTCTTGATTGACAACTACTGTAAAGGAAGTTACCAATCGGTCAAATTGAGGTTCTGGATATTTCGGCACCATCGGTAAGTGCCGGTGTTAGGCGCGTTGCAGCCGCTAGAGCCAACGGTAAATGGCGATATTTGAGCAATATAGACATACTTGAACCCTCATCAATATGCAGAAAAACTGCAGTTCATTTGGATTTTGATGTATATTTCATAAAAATCTGTTAGTAAATTACTGAAAAATGTATGTTGATCGAATTCTCGGTTGAAAATTTCCGTTCCATTCGAACCCGACAAACTTTGTCGATGGTTGCGTCACCGTGGTTGCGTAAAAAGAACAATACGGTCAAGGTCATTGTTGACGGTGAACCCAAATTCCCGGCGCTGCTCAAGGTTGCGGCCATTTATGGCCCGAATGCATCGGGTAAGAGCAACTTGATTAAGGCCTTGGGTATATTGCCGCAGGTATGCGATCGTAGGCCGTCCGTAGAACCACAACCCTTCCCTGCTTTACCTTTCCGCTTTGATCCGGAATTGAACGACAAACCCTCTAAATTTGAAGTTCATTTCGTGGTCAACGCCACCCGTTATTCATTTGAAATGGCCCTGACTGTGGATCGAGTGCATCACGAGCGCTTAGCGATTCACAAAAAAGGAAACGAGGTCGTGCTGTATGAGCGATCCCTGACAGAGGAAGGTGGGGATAAATACGAGTTTGGGGCAGGATTAGAGGGCGGTCTCTCGCTTCATCGCATATGGGAACAACTAACCGGGCCTCGAACACTTTTTATTTCTCAAGCCGTAGCGAACAGCAATAATGACTTAATCCAGTTACGGACACCGTTTAAGTGGTTGCGTGACTTGAATGTTGAGGTCAATGGTCTTGATCGAAGTGCCTACAACACTAGGGAAATAATTGCAAAATATCCGTCGTCCGGGTCAGCAGTAACCGATTTACTGAATGAGGTGGATATCCCTATTTCGAGTATTCGCTCCAAATGGGATGAAGGTTCGACGAATAGATTGAGTGCGCGTTTGGGTTTGCAAACGCGGATGACCACAACCTTGACGCATAAGACCTCATTGGGCGAGGCCGATTTTGATTTCGACGAAGAGTCGGATGGAACCAAAGGTTTGATCGGTATTGCAATGAGGTGGAGTGTTTTTCAAAATGAAAGCTTCGGGCGACTATTCAACATATTTGTTATAGACGAATTCGATAGCAGCTTACACCCCAAAATGGTCGAGGCCTTGGTAGAGCGTCACATTCAAAATGGGCTGGAACGCCAGCTCATTTTCACGACCCATGACACCCATTTGATGGACTCCAAACTTCTGCGCCGTGACCAAATATGGCTAACTGAGCGCGATGAAACTGGTGCCACCCAGTTGCGCTCGGTCCATGATTTTGAAGGGCGTGAGGGCGAGGACATTGAAAAGCGCTATTACGAAGGCCGGTACCGGGCATTGCCATTTATCAAAAAGGCGTAACGCATGGCGCGATCACCTAGCCATGAACGCTTTGTTCGCTCCGGCCCAAAGTACAAAGAACAACCACGTGTGTTGGTGGTTTGTGAAGACGAGAAGTCGGTCCCAACCTACCTTAAAGAAGGGTTGACGCGGTTTCGTGCGCGCGCAGAAGTCGAAACGCCCAAACAACGAGATGCGAACAGCGTCATTCGGTATGCGTTGAGCAAAGCCAGCTCATTCGATCAGGTTTACTGCGTGATTGATGGGGATGCCATCGATGATCTTGGCGAACTTAATCGCACATTGAAGAATGCAGGAGCCAAGGGGCAAAAAATCACGTTGACGATCTCCTACCCCTGTTTTGAATTTTGGCTACTTTTGCATTTTGGATACACCCGGCCCGTTGATCTCAGGACAGTAGGTCGCAAAACCGCGGATGACCGCGTCTGTGAATTGCTGCGAACCAAGCCCGGAATGCAGACCTATGACAAAGGAAAACTAGAGAAGGTATTCGAGCGGTTGTTACCCAAACTATCTGACGCACGCACTCACGCCCAGAGGTCGGTTGAAGAAGGCAAGGCCGAGGGTCAAATGAACCCCAGCACCACCCTTCACCTACTGATCACCGAGTTTGAACGACTCGGCAAGCCTATCCCCATTGAGGCGTAAACCGCTCCAAACTCGCCCTGACCTCATCCGTCACCACAAACCCCGGCCCAAACTGTTCGGCCAGTTGGGCGGCGCGGGCGCAGAAGGCTTCTACCCCCATGCCGTAGACAAACTGCAAGGCACCGCCGGTCCAGGCCGGAAAGCCTATGCCAAAAATGGAGCCTATGTTGCCGTCGTGTACGGTGGTGAGTACCCCTTCGTGCAGGCAGCGGGCGGTCTCGACGGCTTGGCGGTACAGGATGCGGTCTTTGATCACGCTGGGGCCTACGGTGGTGCCGGGCTTTTCAAACAGGGTTTTAAGTTGGGGCCACAGGGTTTTTTTCTGGCCTTTTTGCGTGGGGTAATCGTAAAAGCCAGCGCCTGCCGCACGGCCTGCGCGGTTGAACTCTTTAACCATACGTTCCACCAGTAACTCGCCGGGGGGGGCGCTATAGGTTTTGCCCTCTTGGGCGTAGTCGGTGCGGGTTTGGTCCAGCACGTGGGTAGAGAGCGATAGGGCGGTTTCGTCCAGCACGGCCAGTGGCCCTACCGGCATGCCGCATTGCATGGCGGCGTTTTCGATCAAGGCGGCGGGAACGCCTTCGCCCAGCATAGCGGCCCCTTCCATCACAAAGGTGCCAAAGGTGCGGCTGGTGTAAAACCCGCGTGAGTCGTTGACCACAATGGGGATTTTGCCCAGGGCCTGCACATAGTCAAAGGCTCTGGCCACGGTTTCGTCGTCGGTTTGCTTGCCGCGAATGATCTCGACCAGCTTCATTTTGTCCACGGGGCTAAAGAAGTGGATGCCAACGAATTTTTCGGGCTTGGCACTGGCGGTGGCTAGGCCGCTAATGGGCAGGGTAGAGGTGTTGGACGCAAAAAAGCCGCCGGGTGCCAAGTGGGGTTCGGCCTCTTGGGTGACCGTGGCTTTGAGTTGGCGTTGCTCAAACACGGCCTCGATGATGAGGTCACAGCCTGCCAGATCTGCCGCTTGGTCGGTGGCTTGGATGCGGCCCAGCAGGGCGGCTTGGGCGTCCAGGCCCATGCGGCCTTTTTGCACGCGGGCGTCTGTGAGTTGTTGGCTGTAGGCTTTACCTTTTTCAGCTTTGTCTAAGCTCACATCTTTGAGCACCGTGGCAATGCCTTTGGACGCTTGGGAATAGGCAATGCCAGCACCCATCATGCCAGCACCCAAGACGCCCACCTTGGCCGGCTTGTAACGCGCCACGCCCGCAGGCCGGGACTGGCCCGATTTAATGGCGTTCATGTTAAAGAAAAAGGTGTTCACCATGTTTTTGGCGATAGGGCCGGTGCCCACTTTAGCCAGGTAGCGACTTTCAATGCGCAGGGCGGTGTCAAAGTCCACTTGGGCACCCTCTACCATGGTTGCCAAAATAGCCTCTGGGGCGGGGTAAAGCCCGCGTGAATTCTTGCGAATCATGGCAGGGGCTACGGTCAGTGCCATGGCCACACTGGGGTTGCTAGGCGTGCCGCCGGGGATTTTGTAGCCCTTGGTGTCCCAGGGCTGTTGGCTGGTCGGGTTGGCCGCAATATAGGCCAGCGCCGCCTCGCGCAATTGGTCGGCATGGGTCACCAGTTCGTGCACCAAGCCAAGCCCCAATGCCTCAGACGGCGAGAACAGTTTGCCTTCTAGCAAATAGGGCTGGGCACCCATCAAACCCAGTAAGCGCACGGTTTTGGTAATGCCACTGGCCCCCGGGATCAGGCCTAGCGATACCTCGGGCATACCTAGTTGTATTTTTTTGTCGTCCACCGCCACGCGGTAGTGCCCAATCAAAGCCACCTCCCAGCCTCCACCCAAGGCCGCGCCATTGATGCAGCTGACCACCGGAACGCCCAGGGTTTCTAGCGTTCTGAAATGGCCTTTCATGGCCTGGATTTCAGTAAACATGGTGGCTGCGTCACTGCTTTTGACTTGCATCAGCCCTTTGAGGTCGGCCCCTGCAAAAAAAGTGGTTTTGGCCGACGCCAGGATGATGCCTTTGATGTCGGCTTTGTCGGCCAGTACCTGCGCTGTGGCCGCGCCCAAGTCTTGCTGCCACTGGCGACACATGGTGTTGACGGGCGAGCCTTGCTCGTCAAAGGTAAGCGTGGCGATGCCGTCTTGCAACTGGTATTGAATGGTTTTCATGGGGCGAAAAATTAGGGTGAGAACGATGGGTATAACAGGGTGTGAACGGGTTGACTACCTTTGATGATGGAGCAAATCAGATGCGCTCAACAATGGTGGCAATGCCCATGCCGCCCCCTACGCACAGCGTGGCCAGGCCATAACGCAGGCCACGGCGGTGTAGCTCGTCCACCAGGGTATTTAAAATCATCGCGCCGGTGGCGCCCAGCGGGTGGCCCATGGCGATGGCACCACCGTTTACGTTCACTTTTTCGTGCGGCACACCCATCTCTTGCATAAACTTCATGGGCACGGCGGCAAAGGCTTCGTTCACTTCAAACAGGTCGATCTGGTCAATGGTCAAACCCGCCTTGGCCAGCGCTTTGCGGGCGGCGGGCATGGGGCCGGTGAGCATGATGGTGGGGTCGGCACCGCTAAGGGCAGCGGCCACGATGCGGGCGCGGGGCGTTAACCCGTGGGTTTTGCCGGCCTGCTCAGAGCCAATCAGCATGGCTGCTGCGCCGTCCACAATGCCCGACGAGTTGCCCGCGTGGTGCACGTGCACAATGCGTTCCACCTGGGGGTATCGCGTCAGCGCCACCTGGTCAAAACCCATGGCACCCATTTGGTCAAACGCCAGTTTTAGGCTGGCCAGACCCTCCATGGTGGTGTGGGGCTTTATGAACTCGTCCTCGGCCAAAATGGTTTGACCCAAAAAGTCTTTGACTGGCACTACCGATTGGGAAAAGTAGCCCGCTGCCCGCGCCGCTGCGGCGCGCTTTTGGCTCTCAAGGGCATAGGCGTCTACATCTTCCCGGCTAAAGCCCGATAGCGTGGCGATCAGGTCGGCACCAATGCCCTGGGGTACAAAATCGGTCGCGCAATTGGTTTCTGGGTCCATAGCCCAGGCACCGCCGTCAGAGCCAATGGGAACGCGGCTCATGCTCTCAACGCCCCCTGCCACCACCAAGTCCTCCCAGCCCGAGCGCACTTTTTGTGCCGCTAGATTGACAGCTTCTAGGCCAGAGGCGCAAAAGCGGTTGATCTGCACGCCCGAGGCGGTAAAGTCCCAACCCGCTTTCAGGGCGGCGACCTTGGCAATTACTGAGCCCTGTTCGCCCACGGGCGAGACCACGCCCATCACCACGTCGTCTACCTGCGCGGTATCAAAGTCAGAACGGCGTTGCAGTTCTGTCAACAGCCCTGCCAGCAGGTTGATGGGTTTGACTTCGTGCAGACTACCGTCCTTTTTTCCCTTGCCACGGGGAGTGCGAATGGCATCAAAAATAAAGGCTTCGGACATGGCGTTTCCTTGTACGGTGAGAGGTGTAAAAATACGGCAAAGAAGGTAACACTTCAGTATACTAATTTTGCCAAGCAATTGCTTTGTAAAAATACCTGTACACCTTACCCAAGGGACAATGACCATGATTGAACGCACGCTTTTTGACGAAGGCCACCAAGCCTTTCGCGATAGCTTTAGGCGCTTTTTAAACAAAGAAGTGGCCCCCTTTCACGCCCAGTGGGAGGATCAGGGCTATGTAGACCGTCGTGTCTGGAACAAGGCTGGTGATAATGGCTTCTTGTGCCCCACCATGCCCGAGGCCTACGGTGGCGCGGGGGCCGACAAGTTGTACGCCATGGTGCAGTTTGAAGAAAACGCCCGCAGCGGCTTTACCGGCCTGGGCTTTAATCTGCACAACGAAATCGTCGCCCCCTACATCCTGCACTACGGTACAGACGAACAAAAGGCACGGTTGCTACCGCAACTGGCCACGGGGCAAATCATAGGCGCCATTGCCATGAGCGAGCCTGCTGCCGGTTCTGACTTGCAGGGGATAGGCTCTACGGCACTGCGCCAAAGCGACGGCAGCTATTTGCTCAACGGTAGCAAAACATTTATCACCAACGGCTGGCACGCTGATATGGTGATTGTGGTGGCCAAGACCAACCCTGAGGCGGGGGGCAAAGGCACCAGCCTGTTTTTGGTCGAACGCGATATGCCCGGCTTTAGCAAGGGCCAGCGCCTTAAAAAACTAGGGCTCAAAGCGCAGGATACGTCTGAGCTGTTTTTTGACAACGTGCGCCTTGGCCCAGAGCATTTACTCGGTGGTCTCGCGATGGAAAACCGGGGCTTTATTTGCCTCATGGAGCAACTGCCCTGGGAGCGCCTTCAAATTGCCATCATGGCTGTAGCCTCGGCGCAGGCGGCGATTGAGTGGACGGTGGACTATGTGAAGCAACGCAAACTGTTTGGCCAAACCGTGGCAGGGTTTCAAAACACCCGTTTCAAACTGGCCGAGTTGCAAACCGAAGTGCAGGTGGCCCAGGTGTTTGTGGATAAATGCATGGAGTTGGTTTTGCAGGGCAAATTGGACACCGCCACGGCCAGCATGGCCAAATACTGGACCACCGATCTGCAATGCAAAGTCATGGACGAATGCGTGCAAATGTTTGGCGGCTATGGCTTTATGTGGGAGTACCCCATTACCCGGGCCTACGCCGACGCACGGGTGCAACGCATTTATGGCGGCACCAACGAAATCATGAAAGAAGTGATTACCCGTGCTATGGGGTTAGGAGGCCGATAGCATGAAGCCCATTCTTGAATTGATTGGTGCGCCCACCGATATTGGTGCAGGGGCCAGAGGTGCTTCGATGGGGCCAGAGGCGCTGCGGGTGGCTGAGTTAGGCCCAGCTTTGCAGGCTCGGGGTGCGATGGTCACGGACGCGGGCAACCTGGTGGGCCCCAACAATCCCTGGTTATCCCCCGTTAAAGGTTACCGCCATTTAAACGAAGTAGTGGCGTGGAACACCGTGGTGAACGGCGCCGTGTACGAATCTCTGAAGCAAGGGCATTTGCCGATCCTACTCGGCGGCGATCACTGCCTGGCGATAGGCTCGATCAGCGCGGTGGCCCGCTATTGCCATGAAACCGGTAAAAATTTGCGCGTGTTATGGCTAGACGCCCATGCCGATTTCAATACGAGCGCGTTAACCCCTAGCGGTAACGTGCATGGCATGCCCGTAGCCTGCTTGTGCGGCTTTGGCCCGGAATCATTGACCAACGTAGGTGGGAGAGGTCCTGCCCTAAAAGCCGGAGAAATCAGGCAAATCGGAATTCGCAGCGTTGACCCCGGAGAGAAGAAATTCGTTCACGAACAGGGGCTTGAGGTGTTTGATATGCGTACCATTGATGAGATGGGAATGCGGGCGGTGATGCTTGCCGTCTTGGAAGGGATGGATGAAAACACCCATTTGCACCTTAGCTTTGACGTGGACTTTTTGGACCCCAGTATTGCCCCTGGGGTTGGTACAACGGTACCCGGCGGCCCCACCTACCGCGAGGCGCAACTGTGCATGGAGATGATTGCCGATACTGGCCGATTGGCCTCGTTGGACATTATGGAGCTGAACCCCGCGCTAGACCATAAAAACCGAACCGCCCTGCTGGTGGTTGATTTGGTAGAGTCTTTGTTTGGTAAGAGTACTTTGATGCGCTAAAGGAAGCTCTGCAAAATCCAAGCTGTGGTGCATTCATTCTCGTGGCTCATGTTCGCATAGCGAGTTTTGCAGAGCTTCATTCACTTACCCGCGCATGCCCCAGTTACTAACCTGGCGTTCTGCAAGATTGAGGAAGATATTTAATACTCATCTGCTCACTAACCGTTGTGGTTAATCCACAAACCCAAGAGGCTATACGAGTTGGTGCTTCAATATCAGGGCATGCAACAAAAGTTGCCGGTGCGGGAACAGTACAGGGTTTAATGCGAATCTGGGCGCCTGCACTATTTCCGAAAAGATCCGGGTGTGCCTTGATGGCGATGACGCCCCCAGTGCCAGTCGCTATTTGCGCAATAACACTTGAAACATCGTTTCTTTCGCATCCATAAGTGCCTGCGGGAATAGGTGTGTTGGAGGTGCTATAGGCCAGTTCGATTAGTTTTTTACAAGAGTCTGCGGCGAGAATCATTTCTGACGCTTTAGCCCGATTGAGGTAGTCTTGATAGGAAGGTAAAGCGAGGGAAGCTAAAACGCCCACGATGGCTACCACGATCATCAATTCGATAAGCGTAAAGCCTTTTTGAAATATGGATTTAGATTTCATGTTAAAAAAGATTGGGTGGAGAAAATGGAGTATTCGGGGACGCCAAGTATGCCAGTAATCGACAACTACCTTTGTCCATTGAAACGACTAGGTTGATTTTGTTGGGTTTTAACGTCCCGGTATAGATTTGCTCGCCTATTGTGCTCTGCAAGACGCCGGTAGGTACTTGCCGTCGATTTTTTGATCCGGGTCATTGGTTGGACCGCACATCCACATTGCGATCCGAGCGGGTGGATTTACGTCGAGACACTGCGCAAATGTTGTGGCAGTTGCAACTGCGCCGGGTTTCATGCGAATAATCCCGCCGCTGGTGAGACCGAACAACCCGTTAACCGCGTTCACCTCAATCGTGCCAGGGTCGATGACATCAATCAATTGAACTACTTTAGAGACCGGCCCTGGGAACCTTTCGCATCCGTACCTTTGCTCGCCAGAAGCTTGCGCTGGGGCAGGTGGGGTATTGTGGATCGAATAATACGCAGTGATCGCCTTTTTGCAACCGTCCGCGGCGCTTATCAGCTCTACTGCTTTGCTCCGATTAACGTAATCTTGGTAAGACGGTAAGGCGATAGCGGCCAAAACGCCGACGATAGCCACAACGATCATCAGTTCAATGAGTGTGAATCCGCGCGTTCGATTTTGGATGGTTTTCATGGCTCAAGCGAAAGGCTAATCCAGGGGGCTAAGTTGGAGCGGGTGAAGGGAATCGAACCCTCGTATGCAGCTTGGGAAGCTGCCGTTCTACCATTGAACTACACCCGCTTGATGACCCCCATCGTGTTGAACTGGGTAGGAGTTTACTTGAGTATGTCGCCAATACAAACATACTTCACCTCAACGTAGTCGTCCATGCCGTAATGGGAGCCTTCACGGCCCAGGCCAGACTGCTTGACCCCGCCAAAGGGCACATGCTCGGTGGCCAAAATGCCTACGTTAACGCCCACCATGCCGTATTCCAGCGCTTCCATCACGCGGTGGATGCGCCCAATGTCGCGGCTGTAAAAGTAGCTGGCCAGGCCAAATTCGGTGTTGTTGGCGGCGTCTACCGCCTCTTGTTCGGTACTGAACTTAAATACCGGCGCAAAGGGGCCAAAGGTTTCTTCTTTGGCGCACAGCATATCGCTGGTGGCATCGGCAATTACGGTGGGTTCAAAAAACAAGCCACCCAGCCGTTTGCCACCCGCTGTGATGCGGCCACCCTTGGCTACTGCGTCGGTCACGTGGCGCTCTACTTTGTCAACCGCCGATTCTTCAATCAATGGGCCTTGGTTCACCCCGTCGGCAAACCCATTGCCTACTTTGGCCGTTTTAACCTTGGCGGTGAACTTTTCAACAAAAGCCTCATACACAGCGTCGTGCACATAAATGCGGTTAGAGCACACGCAGGTTTGGCCTGCATTACGGTACTTGCTGGCAAACGCGCCTTCAACGGCGCTGTCGATATCGGCGTCGTCAAACACAATAAACGGCGCGTTGCCACCCAATTCGAGGGACATTTTTTTCACGGTTGGCGCTGACTGCGCCATCAGAATACGGCCCACTTCGGTCGAACCGGTAAAGCTGATATGGCGCACTACATCGCTGGCGCATAACACTTTGCCAATAGCAATCGACTGGCTGCTGTCGGCCGACAAGATGTTGAGCACGCCCGCCGGGATACCCGCGCGCAGGGCCAATTCAGCGGCCGCCAGTGCAGTAAGGGGTGTAAGTTCGGCGGGCTTAATAATGACGGGGCACCCTGCGGCCAGGGCAGGTGCCACCTTGCGGGTGATCATGGCCAATGGGAAGTTCCAGGGCGTAATGGCCGCGCACACGCCTATGGGCTGTTTGAGCACCAGCAAGCGCCGGTTGTTATCAAACTGCGGCAGTACCTCGCCATTGACCCGTTTGGCTTCTTCTGCAAACCACTCTACAAAGCTGGCGCCGTAGGCAATTTCACCCTTGGCTTCGGCCAAAGGTTTGCCCTGCTCGGCGGTCAAAATGAGCGCCAAGTCGTCTTGGTTGGCCATCAACAGGTCAAACCATTTGCGCAAAACAATGCTGCGCTCTTTAGCGGTTTTGCTGCGCCAAGCGGGCCAGGCGGCGTTGGCCGCATCAATGGCCGCTTGTGCATCCGAGGGGCCCAAATTGGCCACGTCCGCTAGGTGCTGGCCGGTGGCAGGGTCGGCAACCGCGAAACGGGAGCTGCCTGCTATCCATTGGCCGTTGATAAGTCCGTCGGTCTTGAGCAGGCTGGGGTCTTTGAGGCGGGTAAGCGGGGAGGAGGTCATAAGTGGACAATGGTGTTGGCAATAAAGGGTGGTGAGCCGAGAGCATCAAGCGCACGGGTCTATCTTATCCAATCTAGGGTGTAACGCCTATCCATTAAAATCACTCCTTTGCCTAACGGCGTCTTCGCGCCGCTGCAACCGTTTAACACTGCTTGCCTTATGACGACTTTAAATCCCCCCACATCCGTGGCTGAAATTCGCAAATCCTTTCTGGATTTTTTTGCGTCCAAAGGCCATACGGTGGTTGAATCCAGCCCTCTGGTTCCCGGCAACGACCCAACCTTGATGTTTACCAACTCGGGCATGGTGCAGTTCAAGGACGTGTTTCTAGGCGCGGACAAGCGCTCTTATGTGCGTGCCGCTTCGGTTCAGGCCTGCCTGCGCGCTGGCGGCAAGCACAACGACCTAGAAAACGTGGGTTATACCGCGCGCCACCACACATTTTTTGAAATGTTGGGCAACTGGAGTTTTGGCGATTACTTCAAGCGCGAATCCTTGAAATGGGCTTGGGAGTTGCTCACCACGGTATACGGCTTGCCCGCCGAAAAGCTGTGGGCAACCGTGTACATCGACGACCAAGAGGCCTATGACATCTGGACCCAAGAGATTGGCCTGCCCCCCGAGCGCGTGGTGCGTATTGGTGACAACAAGGGGGCCAAGTACGCTTCTGACAATTTTTGGATGATGGCCGATACCGGCCCCTGTGGTCCTTGTTCCGAAATTTTTTATGACCACGGCCCTGAAGTGGCAGGCGGCCCTCCAGGCAGCCCAGACCAAGACGGCGACCGGTACATTGAAATCTGGAACAACGTGTTTATGCAGTTTGATATGCAAAGCGATGGGCGCTTGGTGCCTTTGCCTGCGCCCTGTGTGGACACCGGCATGGGTTTGGAGCGTTTGGCCGCCATCTTGCAGCACGTGCACAGCAATTACCAAATCGACCTGTTCGACCAATTGGTCAAGGCGGCGGCCCGTGAAACCAAGTGCCAAGACCTTGGCAACAACAGCCTTAAAGTCATTGCTGACCATATTCGTGCCACCGCATTTTTGGTCTCGGACGGTGTGATCCCCAGCAACGAGGGCCGTGGCTACGTGCAACGGCGCATTGTGCGACGTGCCATTCGCCATGGCTACAAATTGGGCCAAAAAGTACCGTTTTTTCACAAGCTGGTGAAGGATGTGGTGGCGTTGATGGGCCAGGCCTATCCGCGTTTGGCCAGCCAAGAGGCGCGCATTACCGAGGTGCTGCGGGTGGAAGAAGAGCGGTTTTACGAAACCCTGGCCAACGGTATGCAAATTCTCGACACCAGTTTGGCCGGTGGCGTTACGGTGCTTCCGGGCGAGGTGGCCTTTAAGTTGCACGACACCTTTGGGTTCCCGTTGGACCTGACGCAAGACGTTTGTCGCGAACGGCAGGTGCAGGTGGACAGCGAAGGCTTTGACGCTGCCATGCGCCACCAGAAAGAAATGGGCCGCGCTGCAGGCAAATTCAAAATGGACAGGGCTTTGGACTACCAGGGTACGGGAAATGAATTTGTGGGCTACGACCACCTGACCCAAACCGCCGCTGTGGCGGCGCTGTACTGGAATGGCGCACCGGTTGCGCAATTGCAAGCAGGCCAGGCCGGTGTGGTGGTATTGGACAAAACACCGTTCTATGCCGAGAGTGGTGGTCAGGTGGGCGACCAAGGGCAGTTGAATTTTGAGGGTGGACATTTTGCGGTGCTAGACACCCAAAAGATCAAAGCGGATGTGTTTGGCCACCATGGTGAGGTAGGGCGTGGCGTATTGAAAGTTGGGGAGACCCTACAGGCGCAGGTGGACCGCGCCCTGCGCGATGCCTCCATGCGCAACCACTCAGCGACGCATTTGATGCACAAGGCCTTGCGTGAAGTGCTGGGCGATCATGTGCAGCAAAAAGGCAGCTTGGTCAACGCCGAGCGAACACGTTTTGACTTCACCCACAATGCGCCGCTTACCGATGGGCAAATCGGTGCGATTGAAGCCATGGTCAATCAGGAAATTTTGGCCAACCAGGCCACACTGGCGCGTCTGATGCCGATTGAAGAGGCCAAAACCACGGGCGCGATGATGTTGTTTGGTGAAAAATATGGGGATGTGGTGAGGGTGTTGGACATAGGTTCCACCACCGAGTTGTGTGGCGGCACCCACGTGCAGCGCACAGGTGATATCGGATCGTTCAAGGTGCTCTCTGAGGGGGGTATCGCGGCCGGCGTGCGCCGCATTGAGGCGGTAACAGGGCAGGGCGTACTGAGCTATTTGCAAACCCTTGAATCAACGCTAGGACTGGCCGCCAAGGGGTTGAGAACCGCTCCGCAAGAGGTGCCGCAGCGTCTGGCGGCATTGATGGAACAGGTCAAGCAGCTAGAAAAAGACATCACGGGCCTTAAAGGGCAATTGGCGGCAAGCCGCAGCGGTGAACTGGTGGGCCAGGCCAAAGAGATTAAGGGCGTTAAAGTGCTTGCGCTGACGTTGCCCGGCGCCGATGCCGCAACACTGCGCGAGACCATGGCTACTTTGAAGGACAAAATGCCATCGGCGGTCATTGTGTTGGCCACCGCAGACGGCGGCAAGGTGCAAATTGCCGCCGGTGTTACCAGCGATGTGTTAGCCCGAATCAAGGCCGGGGAACTGGTCAATCACGTGGCGATGCAAGTGGGTGGAAAAGGCGGCGGCAAGCCCGATTTTGCGATGGCCGGCGGCACACAACCCGAGCACCTTGAGGCCGCCTTGCGGGGTGTGAGCGCTTGGGTGGAATCGCGTCTGTAGGCGGTTATCCACTTTCCCTTTCTTCCGCTCTTGCCTGCCTGGCGAGGGCATCGACATACCAACCAGCGGAGTGACAGGCATGAGTGATGGCAAGGCCTTTGATTGGAACGCGCTACCGCTGTTTCCACTCCAACTGGTACCGGTGCCGGGTGGACGACTGGACCTGCGCGTATTTGAGGTGCGCTACCTGGACATGGTGGGCCGGGCCAGCCAGGCCCAACGCCCTTTTGGCGTGATCGCACTACGCAGCGGTCAGGAGGTCAGGCAGGCGCCCGAATCCTTTGGGGCCGTGCGCGAAGCCGAGGCATTTTTTCAGGTGGGGTGCTTGGTCACAGTTGCGCACATTGAGCGTCCCCAGCCTGGCTTGATGACTGTTAGTTGCGCTGTAGGTGAGCGGTTTCATCTGCGCTCTAGCGAATTGACCAAAACTGGTTTGTGGATGGGCAAATGCTTTGCTTTTGGAGCGGACTTGTCGGTGCCTGTTCCAGAAGATTTATTGCCAATTGCCACCACGCTTCAAACCTTTTACAGCAAATTGCAGGTCAAGCTTGGCGAAGGTGTGCCGTTACCGTTTTCTTCCACAGCGAATTACAACGACTGCGCGTGGGTGTCCAACCGCTGGTGCGAGTTGTTGCGACTGCCAATAGAGATACGCCAGCGTCTTATGCAGTTGGACAACCCGTTGATGCGCCTAGAGCTTGTGGGTGACCTTATGCGGCGTCAAGGAATTTTGCTGAAGTAAGCATAGATTGCACAGGGATTTTTACACAGGCTTCTTTGCTGCGTTTCGGTTGACCCCATCTAGCTGCAACGTGGTTTCAAACCTGTGTGTTTGACCTGTCAGAGGGTCGGGAAATGCCAACACGGCGGCCAACAATTGCAAGGGCAGGTCAAAGTCGGTCAGTTCCTGGGGGAGGGCGCAGGGGTAAAAGCGGTCACCCACCAATGGGCAGCCCAGCGCGTTCATGTGAACCCGCAATTGGTGTTTGCGACCGGTGGTGGGCGTGAGTTGGTAAAGCGTGTGGCCGTTGCTCAATGGGCCGATGCGCTCAATGCGTGTGGTGGCATTGGGCGGGCCAGCCACTTCGGTTTGTAAAAAAAACTGACCAGAATCCTGAATACGGCTTTCACGGCGTATCGGAAACTGCAAATCTAAGCCGGCGTTTTCGCTGGTGGCCAGGTAGTGCTTGGTCACCTGCTGCTCGGCAAACAGGTTTTGGTAGGCCCCTCTGTGCTGGGGGTGTTTGACCATTAACACCAACCCGGCCGTTTCGCGGTCTAGGCGGTGGGCTACTTGCAAAAAGGGCAGCCCCAGACGCTGGCGCAAGCGAGATTGCAAGGTGTTGTGTACAAAAGGACCCACCGGGGCTACCGGCAAAAAATGAGGTTTGTCGGCCACAACTATTGTTTCGTTTTCAAATACGACGTGGGGCTCGAATGGGACAGGGGGTTCGGCCTCGGGTTGGCGCACATAAAACAGTGTGCCATCAATGGCGTAATGTCCATCGGGGCTGACGGCGACCCGGACTGTTGTGCTGCGGGCGCTGCCCGGTTCCCACCAAAGTTGCCCGGTGGCCATGCGCCGCTCCCACGTGGCCTTTGAAACAGCCGGGAAGCGATCTATTAAAAAATCCATCCACGTGGGCCAAGGCCCGGGCTGCAGGGCCACATGGTGCGACCGTGGCTCGCTCGCTGGGTCAGCCAGATGCGACATGAGGTGCCTGCCCGCTCACCCTGGCTTAGTTAGTGCTTTTTGACCACCACACTGCCTATGCTGTAGCCTGCGCCAAAGGAACAAATCACCCCGGTTTGGCCAGCGCTTAAATCGGCATGGTGACGGTGAAACGCAATGATGGAACCGGCCGACGCCGTGTTGGCGAATTCGTCCAAAATAATGGGCGCGTCGTCTTGGTTAGGGTCACGCCCTAGCAGGCGCCGGGTAATGAACTGGTTCATGGACATATTGGCTTGATGCAACCAAAACCGGCGCACGTCGGTCGGTTGCATTCCGTGCTCGGCCAAATGCCCGGTGATATGTTCTGCTGCCAAGGGGCAGACTTCTTTAAACACGCGCCTGCCTTCTTGGTAAAACAATTGGTCGCGGTCTTCGGGGTCGCGGTCTTCTGCACGCGACATAAACCCGGCGTTGTTGCGAATGTTGTTAGAGAACTGAGTTTGGCAGCGCGTACCTAACACCTCGAAAGCGCCCTGTGGTGCGGCGTCTAAGCGTTCGACCAAGATCGCCGTACACACATCACCAAAAATAAAGTGGCAATCACGGTCTTTCCAGGCCAGATGCGCCGAGGTAATTTCTGGGTTCACCACCAGCACCGCACGCGCAGAACCCGTTTGCACGGCATTTACGGCCATATGCAAACCAAAGGTGGCTGACGAGCAGGCCACATTCATGTCAAACGCAAAACCACCGGCGCCCAAGCCTTGCTGAATTTCAACCCCCATCGCGGGGTACGCGCGCTGCATATTGGCGCTGGCGCAAATCACGCCATCAATATCTTGCGGCGACCGGCCTGCTTTGGCTAGCGCCTCGTTGCCCGCTTTAATGCCAATTTCGGCCATCACGCTGACCTGGTCGTCTGGCCTTGGCGTGAAGCGAGGACGCATACGGGTGGGGTCCAGTACCCCTTGTTTTTCCATCACATAACGTCGCTTGATCCCTGATGCCTTTTCAATGAACTCCACACTCGAATGGGTGAGCGCGGCGCGTGTACCTGCAGCAATTTCGGCGGTGTGGACTTGGTTTTGCAGGTCGGCATACTGGTTGTAAGATGCCACCAATTCTGCGTTGGTAATGACTTCGGGTGGCGTAAACAAACCGGTACTGCTGATGGCAACGCGATGCATGGTGTCTCCTGAGTGTTTGGTTTCGAGCGCGTGGAAGTAAACGCTCCGGCCTTGGCACGCGCCGCGCCCATTATCGCGTTTAATCTTATCAACTGAGCTGGCCAAAAAGCAAGCCTCCCCCAAAGTTGTGAATGCCCGAAGTTAAGAAATTTGTGTAGCGCTACAGGGCGCGAAATAGTCCCATGTTTCCTTTGCAAGAGGAGTTGCGCTAAACTGCCAGTTGGTGCGACATGCTAAATCCTCAGGAGACAAAGTGAACAACAACCCCCCTTATCTGGCCTCAGCCATGCAACGCCGCCAGTGGATGTCCTTGGCCGCTGCCGCTGGATTCTTAGCACTACCCTTTTGGGCGCAAGCTGAGGCTTGGCCCAGCAAGCCCGTCAACGTGGTCGTGCCTTTTCCGGCGGGGGGAGGCACCGACGCCTTCGCACGCCCTTTTTCGGCGCAGTTTTCCAGACAAACCGGTAAGCAACTGGTGATAGACAACCGGGGTGGCGCAGGAGGTACGGTAGGCGCTGCGGTGGCAGCTAAAGCGGCTCCTGATGGCTACACTCTGTTTATGGGGGCAGTGCACCATTCCATTGCGCCTGCCATGTACTCTAAACTGAGCTATGACATCGAAAAAGACTTTGTGCCGCTTGCGCTGATGGCCAATGTCCCGCAGGTATTGGTGGTCAACCCCAGCAAAATGCCAACTAATTTCAAAGCGTTTCTTGCCTTGGTCAAGGCAAACCCTGGGCGCTTTAACTACGGCTCGGCCGGTGGCGGTACATCGCACCATTTGGCGGGCGAGTTGTTCAAAATCCAAACTAAAACCTTTATCACCCACATTCCGTATCGGGGCGCGGGCCCCGCGTTATCCGATTTAATCGCCGGCAATGTGGACATGATGTTCGACGGTTTGGGCTCTTCTGCGCAGCATATTCGTAGTGGCCGGGTCAGGGCCTTAATGGTTGCGGGTGCCAAGCGCAACCCAGCGTTCCCGGACGTTCCCTGCGCGGCAGAGTTGGGCCTGCCTGAGTACACCGTGACCACCTGGTACGGGATGTGGGCACCTAAAGGAACCCCCACTGCTGTGCAGCACCAAATCGTGGACGAAATCAAAAAAGCGGGCGCTGCGCCTGATATCAAAACGGCCTGGGCCGCCAATGGCGCCGAATTTCCGGACGTCACCTTCGAAAAATTTGGGCAATTTGTCAGCGCAGAGGTCAAACGCTGGGCCACAGTGGTTGCCGCGTCGGGCGCAAAACTGGACTGATTAACGCCCTCTGGCCGGTGGCCCTCTTTGGGTCACCGCATTTTTACGTACCACATCAAGAACAACGGATATGGCGAACAACAATCTGTTTGCCGCCTTGCGCGCGGCATTTCCGGCGAACCTGGACAAGGCAGCGGTAGAGGCTGAACAGGGTTTGGTCTATTCATGGCGTGACGTAGAGCGGGCCACCGCCATGTTGGCCAACCTGCTCGATAGTCTGGACATCCCCAAAGGTGCCCGAGTGGCCGTCCAGGTCGAAAAATCGGTAGAAGCCATGTTGCTGTACCTGGCAACGCTGCGCGCCGGGTATGTTTTTTTGCCTTTGAACACGGCCTACCAATCGGCAGAGGTGCAATACTTTATTGAGAATGCTGAGCCTGCGGTTGTGGTGTGTACCGGCAAAAACTTCACCTGGCTGAGCAAGATCGCCTTTAACGCGGGATGCGCCTACGTGTTTACCTTGGATGACGACAGAACCGGTAGTTTGTTGGAGCGGGCCAGCGCCCAGTCTGACCAACACGTGGTGGCCCACCGCGGCGCCGATGATCTTGCCGCCATTTTGTATACCAGCGGCACAACCGGGCGCAGCAAAGGAGCCATGATTAGCCATGGCAACCTGCTTAGCAATGCCCAGGTCTTGAAGGCCTACTGGGGATGGCATCGCGACGACGTATTGCTGCACGCCATGCCGATTTTCCATGTGCATGGTTTGTTTGTTGCGCTGCACGGGGCCTTGCTTAACGGCAGCAAGATGATTTGGTTCAACAAATTTGATCCGGAGCGGGTGCTGCTCGCCATGCCTCGTGCCACCGTGTTTATGGGTGTGCCTACGCTGTACGTTCGCCTAGTGGCCGACCGGCGTTTGAACCGTGATACGACATCACATATGCGTTTGTTTGTGGCGGGGTCTGCACCCTTGCTGATTGAAACGTTCAAGGAGTGGCAGGCACGTACCGGGCACACTATCTTGGAACGCTACGGCATGACAGAAACCGCCATGTTGACGTCCAATCCGTATTTTCCTGATGAGCGTTATGACCAGCAGGAAGAGCGCCGAGGCGGCACGGTGGGCTTCCCACTGCCGGGTGTTAGCCTGCGCGTGCGGGACGACGACGGCACCGATTTGCCCGCCAACGCCATTGGCGGCATTCAAGTCAAGGGCCCCAATGTGTTTGCGGGCTACTGGCGCATGCCCGAGAAAAACAAAGAAGAGTTCACCGCAGACGGTTACTTTAGAACCGGTGACGTGGGCAAGATTGACGAGCGGGGCTACGTGTGTATTGTGGGGCGCAGCAAAGACCTCATCATCAGCGGTGGCTACAACGTTTACCCCGCCGAGATTGAAAGTTTTATCAACGACATGCCCGGCGTTGCCGAAAGCGCTTTGGTAGGGGTGCCACACCCCGACTTTGGTGAGGTGGGCGTGGCCGTGGTCATTGCCAAGCCCCAAGCGGTGTTAGACGGCGCGGCACTTATCGCGGCACTTAGATCCAAGTTGGCCAACTTTAAAATCCCAAAGGCCTGCTATGTGGTGCCAGAACTGCCACGCAATGCCATGGGCAAGGTTCAAAAAAACCTGTTGCGCGAGCAGTACAAAGCTCTTTTTTCCTGAACCGGGTGATTCTTAATGCGACTTTTACACACCATGCTGCGCGTGGGCGACCTGCAACGCTCCATCGACTTTTACACCCGTGTACTGGGCATGCAATTGCTGCGCACCTCTGAGAACACGGCCTACCGCTACACCCTGGCCTTTGTGGGCTTTGGCAACAACCCCGACCACGCCGAGATTGAACTCACCTACAACTGGGGCGTGGACCATTACGAGCTGGGCACCGCCTACGGCCATATCGCATTGGGTGTGCTGGATGTGCGGGGCACTTGCGACAAGATACGCGCGGCTGGAGGCACGATTACCCGTGAGCCTGGCCCGGTACTAGGGGGCAGCACAGTGATCGCTTTTGTGACAGATCCAGACGGGTACAAGATCGAGCTGATCGAGCGGCTTGCCTAAACTGTTGCGATGCAAATGAGTCCCCAACATCGCGGTGCATTGCTGGTCTTTGGTGCGGCCGCGACCTGGAGCCTGGGCGGCACCATTGTGCGGTTCCTTGAAGTCACCGACAGCTTCACCATTATTTTTTGGCGCTCCGTGTTTGCCGCCCTGTTTTTGGCCGGCTTTTTGATTTGGCAGTTGGGCCTTAAAGCGGCCACCCAAAGCGTGCTGGCCATACGTGGCCCCAGCGTGGGTGTGGCAGCCGGTTTTGTGGTGGCGTCTATCTCGTTTGTGGTGGCTTTGCGCTACACCACGGTGGCCAATGTTTTGTTGATGCAAGCGGGCACGCCCTTGATTGCGGCGCTGATGTCTTACCTGCTGTTTGGCGAAAAAGTCTCCAAAGCCACTTGGTTGGCGATTGCGGCGGTGATTGTGGGGGTGGCGGTAATGGTGCGCCATTCCTTGACGGGTGAGGTGTCGCCCCTGGGCGACGGTCTGGCTTTTTTGATTACCGTGGCCTTTGCCTGCTCTACCGTAATTGGTCGTCGTTATTCCAATGTGAGCATGGTGCCTGCCATGCTATTGGGCGCGGTCGCCGCGGCCGCCATTGCTTCTACACAGGCCCAGCAATTTGCAGTGGGCTCGCGTGACATGGGATTGCTGTTTGCCTTTGGTGCCCTTAACCTGGGCCTAGGCATGGCCTTGTTTGCCACGGGTGTGCGTTTGTTGCCCTCGGCCATTACCGCATTGCTCAGCACTGCCGAGCCGGTGCTTGGCCCCATCTGGATGTGGTGGGTGCATAACGAAGTTCCTAGCGCCACCACGCTCTTGGGTGGCAGCATTGTGTTTGGTGCCTTGTTGTGCCATTTGATCTGGCAGGTGGTGCAAAGCCTGCAAGTCGAGAAAGGTTCTGCGGGGGTGGTACCGCCGGGTTCTGCGTAAACAATACAGGTTCCGGCAACTACACCATTCCCGCAGGACTCTATAGCGTGTACTTCGTTGATTTTGGTAAGGGGTAACTATGAATGCAGTGAATCCAACCCTTGATGCGACGGATGGCCAAGCCACCAAGGCCCGTACCGGGCGGCGCGCAGGTGGGCGAGAGCGCCGAGACCCCAATGCGGGCATCGCAGGGCCGGCCTATATTCGTCGCGAAATCCCTCCCTACGAGGTCATGGGCGAAGAAAACCTGCAACGCATTGAGAGGGCCGCCGACCAGATTTTGGCGCAGGTGGGCATAGACATACGCGACGACCCCGAGTGCCTAGACCAGTTCAAACGGGCCGGGGCCAAGGTGGAGGGGATACGGGTGCGCTTTGAGCCGGGCCATTTGCGAGAAATTTTGAAAACCGCGCCGCGCCAGTTCACCCAATACGCCCGCAACCCAGCGCGAAATGTGGAGATTGGCGGCAACAACGTGGTGTTTGCCCCCGCCTATGGCTCGCCCTTTGTGATGGACCTGGACCGTGGCCGGCGCTATGGCACGTTGCAAGATTTCCAGAATTTCGTCAAGCTCACCTACGCCTGCCCTTGGCTGCACCACTCGGGGGGCACGGTGTGCGAACCCACCGATGTGCCGGTCAACAAACGCCATTTGGACATGGTGCTCGCCCACCTTACGTTATCCGACAAAGCCATGATGGGGTCGATTACCGCCCCCGAGCGGGCCGAGGATTCCATAGAGATGGCAAGGCTGGTGTTTGGGCGTGATTTTGTAGACCGCAACTGCGTGATTTTGGGCAATGTGAATGTCAACTCCCCTTTGCTGTGGGACGGCACCATGACCATGGCCGCTCGCGCCTACGCGCGTGCCAACCAGGCGGCGGTGATCGTGCCCTTTATTTTGGGCGGTGCCATGGGGCCGGTGACCAACGCGGGTGCCATTGCCCAGTCGCTGGCCGAAACCATGGTGGGTTGCGCCATTACCCAATTGGAGCGCCCCGGCAGCCCGGTGATTTTTGGCAACTTTTTGTCGAGCATGTCGCTGCGTTCGGGTTCACCCACCTTTGGCACGCCAGAGCCAGCCGTGGGCTCGTTGGTGATAGGGCAGTTGGCCAGACGCCTGGGCTTGCCGCTGCGCTGTGCAGGGTCGTTTACCACTTCCAAATTACCCGACGGCCAGGCCATGCAAGAGAGCGTGGCCTCTATGCTGTCGGCCATTCATTGCGGGGCCAACTTTATCTTGCATTCGGCGGGGTTTTTAGACGGCCTTTTGTCGATGAGCTATGAAAAATTCATGCTGGATGCTGACTTTTGCGGAGCCTTGCACAGCTATATGGCGGGCGTGCAGGTAGACGACAACACCTTGGCACTAGACGCCTTTGCACAGGTGGGGCCAGGCAGCCACTTCTTGGGTTGCGACCACACCATGGCCAACTACACCACGGCGTTTTTTGACTCCAAAATTGCCGACAACGACCCCTTTGAAACCTGGTCAGAAAACGGCAGCCTAGACAGCGCCGCCCGCGCCAACAAACGCTGGAAGGCCTCTCTGGTCGACTACCAAGCGCCCCCCATTGATGTGGCCGTGTTGGACTCACTCAACGACTTTGTAGAGCGAAAAAAAGCCGGTATGCCGGACCAATGGTATTAATTCCATTTCTAAATCATCCATGTCGTTGTTGCCTAGGAACCCTCTGCAAAACCCCATGCGCGATCTGAGGCCCCGATAATGGCACCCCACTGCGTTGGCTTTTTGGCTCATACCGCCCGGTATGAGCTGCAAAATCCGCCTTGTGGTGCGTCCATTCTCGTGGCTCATATCCACGCAGCGAGTTTTGCAGAGGGTTCCTAACCTCGCCGTGCGTTTTGCACGGTCTGCGGCTAGTCGCCTAGACACGAATGATTTGGAAATGGAATAAGAACTTCTAGGTGAACCCCATGATCCCCATCCACCCTGCCAACGCTGGTCAATCGGCCAGCACCGACCCGCTGTTGCAACCCTTTCAGCTCAAGCACCTGCGGCTGCGCAACCGCATCATGACCACCTCGCATGAGCCGGCCTATCCCGAGGACGGCATGCCCAAGCACAAGTACCGTGCCTACCATGTGGAACGCGCCAAGGCGGGTATTGCGCTCACCATGACGGCTGGTTCTGCCGCCGTCTCGCGCGACAGCCCGCCCGTGTTCAACAACATCCTGGCCTACAAAGACGAGGTGGTGCCCTGGATGCGCGACCTAACCGACGCCTGCCACGAGCATGGCGCGGCGGTGATGATCCAAATCACCCACTTGGGTCGGCGTACCTCGTGGTCCAAGGGCGATTGGTTGCCTGCGGTGGCCCCATCGCACGAGCGCGAAGCCTCGCACCGGGCGTTTCCTAAAAAAATGGAAGACTGGGATATTCGGCGCATTCAAAAAGACTACGTGGCCGCCGCAGAACGTATGCATGCGGCCGGTGTGGATGGGCTAGAGATTGAAGCCTACGGGCATTTGATGGACCAATTTTGGTCACCGCTGACCAACACCTTGGATGCACCCTACGGGGGTTCGTTAGAGAACCGCTTACGCTTTACCTTTGAGGTTTTACAAGCGATTCGTGACAAGGTGGGCCCGCACTTTATTTTGGGCGTGCGCTACACGGCTGATGAGTGCCTGCCCGGTGGGCTAACGGCGGCCGACGGAATGAGCATTTCACACCGCTTAAAAAGCAGTGGTTTGGTCGATTACCTCAACATCATCAGGGGCCATATCGACACCGACGCGGGCTTAACCGATGTCATCCCGGTGCAGGGTATGCGTAGCTCACCGCATTTGGACTTTGCGGGTGAGATCCGGGCGGCTACCGGCTTTCCCACCTTTCATGCCGCCAAAATCCAAGACGTGACCACAGCCCGCCACGCCATCGCCTCGGGCAAGCTAGACATGGTGGGCATGACCCGCGCCCACATGGCCGACCCCCACATCGTGCGGCGTATCTTAGAGGGCAGAGAAGACGCGATTCGCCCCTGCGTGGGGGCTAACTATTGTCTGGATCGCATTTACCAAGGCGGCGAGGCCTACTGCCTGCACAACCCCGCCACAGGGCGCGAGTTGACCATGCCGCACGACATCCCCCCCGCTGCCGTTAAGCGCAAAGTGGTGGTGATAGGGGCTGGCCCGGCCGGGCTTGAAGCGGCGCGTGTGGCGGCCGAGCGCGGCCACACAGTGGTGGTGCTAGAAGCCGCCCCCAAAGCCGGTGGCCAAATACGTTTAACCGCGCAAACCCAGCGCCGCCGCGAGATGATAGGCATTGTGGATTGGCGCGTGGCCCGCTGCGAAGAAAAAGGTGTGACCTTTAGGTACAACACCTTGGCCGATGCCGCTACCGTATTGGCCGAAAATCCCGATGTGGTGATTGTGGCCACAGGCGGCATGGCTCATACCGAGGTACTGGCCCAGGGCAACGACTTGGTGGTGTCCAGCTGGGACATTTTGAGTGGCGACGCCAAACCCGGTAAAAACGTCTTGCTGTTTGACGACGCAGGCGACCACGCGGCCCTACAAGCCGCCGAGGTGTTGGCCAACAGCGGTGCACATGTCGAGATCATGACCCCCGACCGCACCTTCGCCCCAGAGGTCATGGCCATGAACCTGGTGCCCTACATGCGCAGCCTGCAACAGCGCGATGTGGTGTTTACCGTTACCTACCGCCTGCAAGCCGTGACCCGCCAAGGCGACCAGTTGCATGCCACGGTGGGCAGCGACTACGGCGGCGTAACGCAAACCCGCATCGTGGACCAGGTGGTGATTAACCACGGCACACTGCCGCTAGATGATTTGTACTTTGCGCTTAAACCGCTATCGGCCAACCAGGGCGAAGTGGACTACAACGCCCTGATAGCGGGCACCGCCCAGGCGGTGGGCGCGCCAGCGGGCGAGGGCAGCGTTAATGGAACGAATGGCTTCCAGTTGTTCCGAATTGGCGACGCCGTCTCTGCCCGCAACACCCATGCAGCGATTTACGATGCGTTGCGGTTGGTGAAGGATTTGTAGGGGGAGGTGCTGATTACTCGGGTGGGAAATTGACGTACGGATTTTATTCAATCCTGCTATGATGCATTCAAAACAAAAATATGAATGCACTTGTTTCGTGTAATGAGGTGATGCAATGGCAATGCTAACAGTACGTAACCTGCCTGATGATGTACACCGCGCCCTGAGAGCGCGTGCGGCCCAGCACGGGCGAAGTACAGAGGCCGAGGTCCGCGATATTCTTGAGAAGGCGGCCAAACCAGAGCCACGGATAAAGCTTGGATCACTGCTGGTTTCTATCGCCAATGAAGCCAGTGGACTGACCACCGCTGAGGTCGAGCAGTTCATCCAACGACGCGATCAATCACCCGCTGAGGCGTTGAGGTTTGAATGATACTGATCGACACCAATGTTATCTCTGAACTATGGAAGGCCCAACCTGACCCCCGTGTTTTGAGGTGGATGGACGCTCAGGCCGTTGAGACGCTGTATTTGTCGGCGGTGACCGTGGCGGAACTGCGCTTTGGCTTGGCCGCTATGCCAGAAGGTAAACGGCGAACCATTTTTCAAGATCGGTTAGAGCGGGAGGTGTTGCCGGCCTTTAAAGGTCGAGTGCTACCGTTTGATTTGGAGGCATCCCAAGCCTATGCCAAGTTGATGGCACACGCCAAGGCAGAAGGTAAGGGCATAGGCATGGCGGACGGTTATATTGCCGCAATAGCTGCAACCCATGGCTTGGTCGTTGCCACGCGTGACTTTGCACCGTTTTATTCCGTAGGTGTTGCAGTGGTGAATCCGTGGGAAAGTTGACTCCATTGGTAACCGAGAGAAGTGCTCAGTTTAGGGGCAGGGCAGTGAGTGGTCTTGGTTGATGTTGATTGTCGAATTTTGAAGTATTTACTAAGGATGGTCTGAATAACCCCCGCCAAAGCGAGGGCTGAATCGTAAATGTTCAGATGTTGGAACCGATGCACGATTTTGGGGCAATTGGGCCTGTTTTTGGGGTGTTTTTGCCCCCTTTGGGGCCTTTGCCCGCGTTCT
>JBEIEP010000018.1:0-61574 GCA_040382935.1 Burkholderiaceae bacterium | reverse complement strand
GGTTCCGGTCAGAGCGCATCTCCCAATCGATTAGACTCCAACCCGTCTACATAATGGCACGCGCCGGGTTCCGGTCAGAGCGCATCTCCCAATCGATTAGACTTTCTGGGCAGATCATTATGGCCACGTCATGGGTTCCGGTCAGAGCGCATCTCCCAATCGATTAGACTCCAACCCGTCTACATAATGGCACGCGCCGGGTTCCGGTCAGAGCGCATCTCCCAATCGATTAGACTGCCTAGGTTCTGCGATAGACGATCTAACGAGTTCCGGTCAGAGCGCATCTCCCAATCGATTAGACTTGATTTTCAAAAATCCGACGAATACGTGATGTTCCGGTCAGAGCGCATCTCCCAATCGATTAGACTTTCGATAGATTGCTGGACGGCTTGAGAATTGTTCCGGTCAGAGCGCATCTCCCAATCGATTAGACTGCTACACCCGCGCCTATCACCTGACAAAATGTTCCGGTCAGAGCGCATCTCCCAATCGATTAGACTAGAATCAGCGTAAGTCATTGTTTTTCAAGGATTTATGCTGATGCGGACTCTTCATAAATTGCGCCACTACCCAAACAAATCGAACTGATCAGGTGTTTTTTTTGCAGGTTCTTTACGCCGGCCACGAAAACTAATGATTCGTTCATATTGCTTGTCAGTCAACTGCAACACATTGACTTGACCTCCTTTTGGCAGAGAGGCTTCTACCCGTTGGCAATAGGTATGCACTTGTGCATAGCTGGTACAAAACCGCATGTAAACGCTCAGTTGTGCGCGGCTGAAACCCATGTCCAGCAGACTGAGCCGAAACTGGGTTGCAGCCGCCCGCTCCGGTGCTGAAACCACTGGCAAATCAAACATGACCAGCATCCACATCAAGCGATATCCACTAAGCATGATGGTTTAGTCATCGTGGTCCGTGGCTGGGGACAACCACACCCCCGGCGAGGGTAAATCCAGTGCCGCTCGCTCACCCAACATAACCTGTGCGACCGATGTTGCCAGCCGTTGAATTGCCACCAGTACGGGCGTGCGACCTGCCTCAGTCAACAAATCCTGGTAAAGGCATTGCAGTAACGCCCGCTTGGTCTCGGCGTCCACCCCATACAAGCCTTTGGTTTGAAGTTGCCATACCTTGGTATCGATCAATGGTCGGAACGGTTCCATCAAATCGTCCACCAACCGCATGGCATTGTTGTCGTGACTGTGGTGTATGCCTATACTGGGGTGCAAGCCGCTGGCCACGACTGCCCGTGCAGTGGCGGCGCGCAGTACGGTGTAACCATAGTTAAGCAGGGCGTTTATCCCATCAGCCTGTTGATCGCGCCTAAACAATGGCCCCATGAGAAAACCCCAGTATTTGCGCGCTCCTTGCGCCTCTTTATTGTCGGGATCGCCGCTACGAACCTGTTTAGCCAAGGCTTGTACAGGCATATGCGGCGCACCCACCGCCTTAAGTACCGCCGCTTGATTGAGGAGCTTGGATTTAACAATCGCAGCCCAAAGTTTTTTTCGGGTCGGTGCGGAGCATGCAATTTGCGCTTCAAAGCGATGGGCCTGTTGGTGATGCCCGTTGATAGGCCAAAGCATGCCCACGGCGTTGTGATTGGCGGCGCACAATACAAAGGGAACCCCACGCTCGGCCAGTGCCACCAACAAATTATTGGTATAGCTAAGGCCATGCGCGTTAGCTATAAGCGCGGCCATGTCATCAAGCGCTACCCGTCCAAGCTCTTGCTTTTCATCGCCGGTACTGTGCATAAGCATGAAGCCCCTATAGACGGACAAATGCCGCTTATCGTGAGAAACTTCAACAATGCGATTCAGCATCCTGTTATCCGCTAATGGCGTTTACGACTTGATGGACCGTTATTGGCTGCGGGATTTGCTAGGTACCGCTGACTTGCAATTGCCCTATAGGCGAAATACGAACGCTGCGCCCCTTGGCTTTTTGTAGTGAGCCTGGCATTTTTGAAACGTAGGCGAACGGGTCCGATTTGTCTCGGTTTCGGGCGTCTGCGTTGGCTTCGTTGTGAGCAGCCATGAAAATTTGACCATTGCCGCTGGTAGTCGCGATACGGGCGATCAAAGTTTCTCCTGGGCTCTTCTCTAGTCTTAACATGTCCCCGATCATCAAACGCATCACCAAAGGCTTTTCACTCAAACTCAAAGATGGATGCCTTAGCCGAGCCAAACCCGACCGCCTAACCACTTGGTAAGCTTGGAACGTCGTGATCACTTCTCCCTCCCAAGTTCCTCGTGGCCCAACAACAATCTCGATGCAGTAATTGCTATCCCCTTTGTACCCCTTGTAGGGTTTGGGGTCTCCGTTTGAAAGTTGCCCGTGTCGATCAGAAGCCTTGGCATCACTAAACTCAATGACCTTAAGCGACGATACTTTTCTAGAACGAGCACCATCAACGGTCTCATGTAGGTACACACGACCACCACCAAGCAAACCGTACGCGGTGTCGTTGTGCATCGCACCTTCATAACCGTGATCCGGTTTGTGGCTCACCCAAATGTGGTGTATCGCTCGAGCCACATGGTCACGGTAGTTTGGCCAGGGTTCTGGCATGGTTTCCACTAATTTATTCAACTGCTTGACGCGTGCGCTGGCACTTGCTTGGGCAAAGCGATTCAGCATGCCCTGGTCGGTCACAGCAATCACGCAAGCATCCACTGCATGGTGGCGATGGTCATTCCGGTTTTTCTCGCCATTGAGGCCAAGAATGTCGTTTAAGCCAAATTTGGCTCGCAGCATGGCAGTCATGCGCCCAGGTATGACCCGCGTGTTGTGAGGACAAATCAAACTCAGGTATTCCCTCGCGATACGGCTTAAGTACCGTGTGTCATTTAACGCCCTAGCCAGAAAGCCGTTGTCCTCTCCCTGCCACTGCTTAAGCCCGTCTTCTCCGAAGCGATACCGTTTGCTTTTAGGCATAAGACTGGCGCGGTGGAGCATGTCTTCGGTTTTCCAACCTTGAGCTTCAAAGTCTGCTGAGGCTTGGGTTGGTGTGCGATTGCCCTTGATTCGATTGGCATGCCGCGTAGCAACGGTCTTATTGTTAAGGCTGTCATCCAGCGTTTGAGAAAAGGGCAAAATGTGCTCAATCTCTATTTGGTCACTAAACAACATCTGCGCGCTGATCTGGACACCGCTATAGGGACAGCGTCGGTCTGCCACGTTAGCGCTCAATTCCTCCCACAAAATCATTTTCTGAAGGTCGATTCCTCGCACTCGATCCGGGCTGCTGTTGAGCAACTCGGCTATCGTTGCACGCATACGATCATTTCGTCGCTGATTAAGCGCTTGCTGTTTTTGATCCTCCTGGCGTTGCTCCCGGCTTTGCTTAAGGTCTCTGGCCAATTCAACAACGACTTCGCTCGGATGACCATAGCGCTTAATAAGTGCGTTGACCAGAACCCGTACCTGGTTAAGGCCAATATGAACAGTGGGGTTGGCGATCTTGCCGTAACGTTTTTCTTCGGCATCCTTGGCGTCACCGGTGCCAAAACCTACGTGCCGTTGAAGGTATTTGCCGTAGTAGGGTAACTCGGCCAAAATTTCACCCGTTGCGGCATGGCTAATATGACTATGGTGATCAAAACCCGCCAGCAAGACCGCTTTGTCGTAGGAGACAACACTCGCACGAAGGGCTGGCAAAATTTCCCCTAGCGCCTTGGCACTGAGACTGCCATAGCCTTGTGCCAGCGGGGCGTTAGCAATTCTTTCGGCGGCTAGTTCGTCAACGCCGGTTTTTTTCTGCAACCATCCAATCAGACAGGCTTCGTTTTCTTCGGTCAGCAACTGCATCACAATTGCGTCCTGCAAAACGCTATCAAATTGCACCCATTGGCGGCCGAAAAATTCCGATTTAGACAAAGTGGCGCTTGTGCTGTTGCCTTTAAGCTCTGTCCGCTTGTCGTCCTGTAGGTTGAACTGCCCGGAGAACCCCAACAATTTTTGAATCTGCGTGAAACTTCGCTTGTTATTGATCTCTAACGCATTCACCAGAAGATCGCGCTGCGAGAGGGTAAGCGACTCCTCTTTCAGATCATCACTCAACAGGCGTAGATTGTTCACCTCTTGGTAAATGCGAAAGCGTTGCTGACTGGGCAACGCAAGAGGTGATCGCTCTTCGTCTGGCATCAATGTGCAGCGTCCGGGCTTTACTGGCTTAAGCTTCCTTTGATAAAGCAGACAGTCTTTGAGTTGGACGCGGGCGGCTTCGTGGAAAAGGATTGGGTTAAGTTCGGCTTGTTTAAGCCAGAGTGCGTCGAACTCAGATTCAATCATGGCGCGATCAATGTACAGGTCGTAGCTCTTCTCAATTCTTGTTTTCCCATCTTCTTTGGGGATTCGGTTCTCGCGGTATCGAGCGCGCACGGATAGCCCCTGTCGATGTCGGGCGTTAAGCCATTCACCAACGGAGCGCGCCCCTGTTGTTTGCATGGCCTGCCGCAACTGACTGATGGCCCCTTTCAGTGCACCGCTATCGTTTTCTTTCTTGTCAGTTTTTCGGTTGCTCTTGAAGCCGCGCCGCTGGTTGATATGGAACAGTGCCCTTGCAAATTCTTCTGGCAACAACGGATGATCGAGTCCTTTGGCACGTAGGGCATAGGGATCGCTTTTCTCAAGGGCTTTGCGTGCCGCCTCGTCTTGGGGGAAAAAACCATATCGCAAGAGCGTTGCTGTAAGACGGGCTTTGCGTCTTAGCAGACGGTCTCGCCGCCTGCGCATCGCACGTGCTTCACGACGGGTTACGGCCAGAGATGAGCCATCCTTTGGATCACGGCCATCGCTAAAAATTCTTACCCCTGCCTTGATGATGGCGCATGGCTCGTTTTGAAGGTTAAGTCGGACCATTGCCCAACCCAAGGATGTAGTGCCCAAATCCAACGACAAACGGAAGCGCATTTTTTGCATGATTTTCTGATGCTGAATGAAGAGTTACAGAATGAGGGTTGATCGCAAGGCTACCATTTGGCACGAGAGCAACTGGCCTGAAGCCTAACCCTTTATCATCATATAGAGCAAAATGAGATATGGTCAATAACGCTGCAACTGTTCACTTGCACCAGCACCGTAGATCTGAAGGCCTAGGCTTTGCATACCCTAGCAGTCGTGCTATATTGGAGTCTCTTTAGTCGATTGGGAGATGCGCTCTGGACGCTAACAAGCTGAAAGATGCACCAAATGGAAGGGCCGCTATATGCGGCCTTTCGCTTTTCTGGAACGGAAATTTCCTGTTGCCCTTAGATAGTTTTACTTGCGCGCACATGCACTCTCACTGCTCTTTCCAATTTTTTACCTGTGTGCTAAACTACATGCCAAGACAAACCGAGAGCGAGTGGAAAACGGTTGTGCTGCCCTTAGGGGTCTTGCGGTTAGCAAGGGTAACAGAGGCTCGCGTGATTGACTTGTTCAATCGAGAAAAGACGCTACGGCGTCTTTTTCTTTTTTGGCTTCGTCTTTGATTTGGGCGGCTCAAAAACTCCTGCCACCCTTCCAGCCAACGATCTGAATCTCCACGATTGAGCGCCTGTGCTGACTTTTAGCGGGCTGATGTAAGCACTTTGAATATGCATCCGTAGTTTTGGTGCGACATTTGAGGACTGTGCATCTTTCTTCAAATGGAAAAACACCGAATAGGGGTGAATTAGGTTTTCCAGTGTGATGTGGGCAACGTAGGTGTAATTGTCATTGCTGGCTCGATACACCTTGCCTTTCAACAACGCATTAACAACTGCGGGCAATTGTGTAGAGCAGTCATACCGCATTACATTAAACGCCCGCACCTCGCCAGCAAAGGCATAGCGGTGGTGCTCTTGATGGATTGCGTGGTCAAATTCTTCGCTGAAACAGTGGCAGCTATAACTGACATGCATGGATATGTCGATGGTTCCAGCCACATTCAAAGGCACTGGTAGCCAGACAGGGCGAAGGTGGGAAAGGTCGTATTCCACGCCTTGAAAATGCTTTTTTGGAAATTGCATACCGAGGATTATCACCGCCACTTGGTGACTGTTAGCCTTCACTGCTGCGCTTTCCATTCCATACGTGTGAGCAGGTGAAAACTGCCAAATACACTCACAATCGGCTAGCATCAGGAATCCCATATTTACTATTTTGGAGAACCTGATGTCCCTCGCCTTCGTTCAAAGCCGCGCCCTGGTCGGGCTGCACGCCGCGGCTGTCACCGTCGAGGTGCATCTGGCCAACGGCTTGCCCAGTTTTACCCTGGTGGGTTTGGCCGATGTAGAGGTGAAAGAGGCCCGCGAGCGGGTGCGTTCGGCGGTCATCAATGCGGGGCTGGAGTTTCCCCACAACAAACGCATCACGGTGAACCTGGCCCCGGCCGATTTGCCCAAGGATTCGGGGCGCTTTGATCTGCCCATTGCCTTGGGTATTTTGGCGGCCAGCGGGCAGATTGAGGGTGAGAGGTTGGCCGGGTTTGAGTTTGCAGGTGAGCTATCACTTTCTGGCGAACTGCGGCCTATCCGTGGTGCACTGGCCATGAGCATGGCACTGTGCCAGCAAGCGGTGCCCACCGCATTGGTCTTGCCCATGGAGAGCGCCAAAGAAGCGGCACTGGCCCCCACCGCCATCGTCATGGGTGCTAAAACCCTGACCGGCGTGGTGCAACGTTTTGAGCGCCATGCCGCAGAACCGGTGATGTCTTGCCCCAGCGTTTCTGCCAATGCACCCTGTGACGCCCCCTGGGTAAGGGTGACTGCGCCGCCCTCGCTGGCGCGTACGCGTTACGCCGACATGGCCGACGTAAAAGGCCAGGTGGTGGCCAAACGCGCCCTAGAGATTGCCGCCGCTGGGGGCCACAGCCTGTTATTGATGGGGCCACCGGGCGCGGGCAAGTCTATGCTGGCCACGCGCTTTGCAGGTTTGCTGCCCGACATGACACTGCAAGAGGCTTTGGAGAGTGCCGCCGTATCCAGTGTGGGCGGTTCGTTTCAGATCGCGCATTGGGGCCAACGCCCCACCCGCAGCCCGCACCACACCGCCAGCGCGGTGGCCTTGGTGGGGGGTGGTTCGCCACCGCGCCCGGGTGATATTTCGATGGCGCACCACGGGGTTTTGTTTTTGGACGAGTTACCCGAGTTCCCTCGCAGTGCCTTGGAGGCGCTGCGCGAACCACTGGAGTCGGGCACCATCAGCATTTCACGCGCAGCCAGGCGTTCGGAGTTCCCGGCACGCTTTCAGCTCATTGCCGCCATGAACCCCTGCCCCTGTGGCTACCTGGGCTCCAAAATCAAAGCCTGCCGCTGCACGCCCGACCAGGTACTGCGCTACCAAAACAAAATCAGCGGCCCGCTGCTAGACCGTATCGACATGCACGTGGAGGTGGCCCCGCTATCGGCGCAAACGCTACTTGCCCCTAAGGGCGACACCCCATCGCGCCCGCCCTCGGACACCGGCATGGCGGCCCTACCCACCGAATCAACCGACACTTTGCGTGCCCGCTGCACCCAGGCTTTTGAACGGGCGATGCGGCGCCAAGGCAAGTCCAACAGCGCTCTGCAAGGCCAAGAGATCGACCACCATGTGAACCTAGACGACACAGCTTTGCGCTTTTTAACCCAGGCCGCCACCAAACTAGGCTGGTCGGCCCGCGCCACCCACCGCTCACTCAAAGTGGCCAGAACCATTGCCGATTTGGCCGAAAGTGAGCTCATACTAGCCGCGCATGTGGCGGAATCTATACAGTACCGGCGGGGATTGATGCAGGGGTGATAGCTCTCATTGAATTGTTTTTGGGAGCCTAGATTCCGTAATTTACGACACTTGATTCCATAATTTACGGCACTTGATTCCGTAATTTACGGCATAATGCTCCCATGAGCACGCCAGCCCACTACACCCGACTGATCGAACCACGCATCACCCAAGCGTTGGCCGACACGCCTGTGGTTTTATTGGCCGGGCCGCGCCAGGCAGGCAAAACCACTTTGGTGCGAAAAATCGCCAAAGATCGGCAACTGCGCTACCTCACGCTGGACGATGGGTTAACGCTGCTCTCTGCACAGGAGGACCCCGTCGGTCTGATTCGCAGCCTAGATTGCGCGGTCATTGACGAGATTCAACGCAGCCCCCAATTGTTGCTGGCCATCAAAAAAAGTGTGGACGAAGACCGCCGACCAGGGCGTTTTTTGCTGACGGGATCGGCCAATCTGATGGCTTTGCCTACCGTTGCCGACTCCTTGGCTGGTCGCATGGAAACGCTCACATTGCTCCCTTTGTCACAAAGCGAAATACAGGGGCATTCTGCGCACTGGATTGACAGCCTGTTTGCGGGCCAAATTCCTTCGCCCAACCCACCCCCTCTTGGACTGCCGCTGATAGAGCGTGTGCTTCGGGGTGGCTACCCCGAAGCCATGGCCAGAGCATCTGCCCAGCGCCGTAGCACTTGGGCTAGGCAGTATTTGGATGCCATGATTGCGCGCGATGTACGCGATGTGGCGGGCATAGACAAGCTCGATCAAATGCCACGTTTTTTAAGGGCTTTGGCACAAACGGCGGGGCAGATGTGCAACTACACCCAGTTGGGGGGAGCCGTGGGCCTAGATGGCAAGACGGCAGCACGCTACGTGAGAATTTTGGAGCACATGTACTTGCTCCAACGGGTCGATGTATGGGCACGCAATCGACTCAAGCGTATCGTCAAGACCCCTAAGTTGCAGTTCATTGATTCGGGCTTGCTGGCCACTCTACTAGGGCTTAATGCGGATCTGATTCAAAATGATCGCACAAGGTTTGGCCATCTTTTGGAGACCTTTGTTTTTGCAGAATTGCTCAAACAAACCAACACCGCGCAGGGGCACTACCGCCTGATGTACTACCGCGATGCCGACCAATTCGAGGTGGACCTTGTGATTGAGGATGGGGTCGGGCAATTGGTGGGAGTAGAGATCAAAGCCTCTGCCACCGTTACCGAGCGAGACCTTAAAGGACTCAGAAAATGGGCCACTCTGGCCGGCGATCGGTTCAAAATGGGTGTCCTGTTGTACGACGGCAATGAAACCTTGCCCTTGGGCGATGGTATTTGGGCGGCCCCCCTGTCTACCCTTTGGGGGCAATAGAGTGACTCCACACAGCAGCGAATGCTGGTATGAAACTCTGGTGAAAGCACTGTATACCCACCCTACTGCCACCACGCTGTCAGCAGCCCCTCTGCACAATGGCCTTCTCTTCACTTTTTAGATTGGAATGCCATGAAAAACGCCATTAGCTGGTTTGAAATCCCCTGCGCTAACTTAGCCGTCGCACAAGCCTTTTATGAGCAAGTGCTCGTCTGCTCTATGCGACTTGAACCCATGGGGCCGTCGCAGGGTGCGGTGTTCCCTTACGACCCCAGCGGTGACGGCGTCGGCGGCGCCCTGCTTTGTGGGCCTACCGCTTCACAGGTGGCGGCCGGTGGTGCAGGCGTTTTGATTTACTTGGATGGTGGTGCGCACACCATGGCGCAATTGCTGACACGCGTGCAAGCCGCAGGCGGGCAGGTGCTCATGCCCAGCATGGCGCTGCCAGACAACCTGGGCCATATTGCCCACATTCAGGATTTGGACGGCAATAAAATCGGCCTACACACCCTAGCCCCTTAACGCTTGCTATTTGCCTAGCCATACCCATGCGCCCCGCCGACCGCCTGTTCCAATTGGTTCAATTGATACGCGGACGGCGCTTGTGTACCGCCACCTTTCTGGCAGAACGCCTGGAGGTGTCGCCACGCACGGTGTACCGCGACATCGCCCAGTTGCAACGCCAGGGGGTACCGATTGAGGGTGAGGCAGGCATGGGTTACCGCTTGGGCAAGGGCTTTGATTTACCCCCTTTGATGTTTACTGAAAACGAGGCCGCCGCCATGGTGGCCTCTGTTCGGCTGGCGCAGGCGCTGCTGGATGCGCCCTCGGCCCTGGCGGCAGAATCGGCCCTAGGAAAAATCCTGTCCGTGCTCCCGGTGGCCTCGCGGGCCGCTGCCGAGCAGTCCCCGTTGTTTGCACCGAGTTTTCATATCGACCCACAGGTTCAGGCCACCTTGGCATCGCTGCGACTGGCCATTCAAAACCGGCGCAAGGTCAGTCTTGATTACCGCAACGCAGAGGGCCAAGCCAGCCAGCGCGTGCTACGCCCATTAGGTTGCTTTTACTGGGGCAAAGTGTGGACGCTGGGCGCATGGTGCGAAAGCCGCCAAGCGTTTAGAAGTTTTAGACTGGACCGTATCGAGCAACTGGTGGTTTTAGACCAGGCCTTTGCCCTGGAAAGCGGCAAAAGCCTGAGTGATTTTTTGCGTTACATGGGTGAACATTGATCGCTAGCACCCTTGACTGCGCTAAGACCTAGTTCTAGGCCCTGACAACGGCCTTAATCGGACGGCATTTGTTCCAAACTCTGGGCTGAATAAAGCAGGCCCTTGAATATCGACTCTGCCACTCGCCCCGGAAATTGTGCAGGGAGCCTGGCCGCCACGTTGTCAATAGCCATTTGCGTGTGCGCCAACACTTGCGCTATCAAGTCCTCGGCATTGGGACGTTGAAAATACATCGCCGCCGTGCCATTGAAATGCCGCCGCTGGATGTCTTTTAGGCGATAGTGCTTGTTTTTGCCATAAAGGGCCATGGCCACTTTGGCCTGATGGCGCGAAAACTGGTTTGCGCCTTTCCCCTCTACGGGCCAAATCGACATCACGTCATAGAGGGGAGTCAAGGCGTAGCGACCTTGGGGTAGCAAGTGAATACTGAAATTCTTGGCATGCCCGTCTGGCGCGGCCAACATCCAGAACAGGATTTGTGCCTTGAGCAGCGTTGAGAGGTCTCGCTTTACATGCACCGAACCGCCCAACACACCGGCCAATTCAGGGAGTCCTGGACCCCCATCGTTTTCATATTTCAGGTGCGATGGCACTCCCTTGGCCTGACAAAAATCCTCTTGCGGCAGCCGCATCCACCATTGGCCCGAGGAGTGCATTTGGCGATCAAACCTTTCTACCCCTAAAACTTTTTGCCTGCCAAATTGCAGCAATGCCGTTTTGGCTACCGGGATGCCAAATTCTTCTAGCAAATTCATGCACAGCCATTCGTTCTCTACCGAGGTGGAAAAGTCAGCGCGGCGGTGTCCCACCAGGCCCAAAGGCAGTTTCAAGATATGGGTGGTGGGCGTCGAACCATGCGGACGCATCCAGGTGCCTTGGTGCCAAAGCAGGGCCGTCTTTTCTTGCGCACCAGCCAATGAAATGCGCAAATCTTGGTCATCCTCCAGGTTGGCCAAGTAAGCGTCGTTGGTGGTTTGACGAATCAACCGTTCGACATCCTCTTCTGACATCGGCGTGGCCACGATGCGGGTAACGTCCGCTGGCGCTTCGTCTTCTCCCAGCAATTGAACGGCACCAACGCAGTCCCTGCCAATCGCTTGCAGCAGGTCAAAGGCTTGTGTGGTGTCGGTTTTGAAGCGTGTGGCCAATCGTTGTCGAATCGGTTCGCTGTCAGGCAGTAGGTTGTCAAAGTAATTTCTTACCCGGTCGCCTCTGAGTGCCTGCCCCCCGGTAAAGGGCAAAGAGAGCGAAAGGGGTCGGCCATGGGCGGCGTTCATCCAGGCCAAGTCGTACCTCAATTCCATATCGCCACGCGTTGGAATCGTCCACGACCCCACCCGTTGCCCATTGGCCCAAACAGAAAGGGACCGGCTATGCGATCTACGCCCCACGGCTACCACTCAAGCCCGGTTGTGCGATGACTGATGGCGTCATTTGAGGCGCTCGCTTTGGCTTGAACCGACAGTTCCAAATTCAGGGCCGCAAAAATAGTCATCAACTGATCCACGCGAATAGAGCCCGGATCCAGCTCCATTGCAGACACCCGGCTTTGCCCTATGCCCAAGCGCAAGGCCAATTCGGTTTGCGAAAGTCCCGCTGATTTTCGGCCGGCTTGAATCAGTGGCCCAAGCTGCTCTGGTAAGGAAAGAATCTGGTTCATGGGGAATGTTGAGGGTGCACGGCCCCTATGGGCCAATCATTGATACTCTTTTAAGCGGTATTTGCAGATTACCTTTTTAAACGGTAAATGTCAAATACCTCTTAAAAGGCTAAAAATACAAAGCGCCCTCTAGCGACAAGTGCTATTCCTTCACAAAGGATTGTGTCGCTCCCAAGTATTGGCTACGGCAACAACGCCCTCATACGCCGTGTTTCCCCGCATTTTTCTGAGCCAATTGATTGAGCACCCTAAAGCACAGCCAGATCCCGACAACGCCAAAAATCATCACGCCTAGGCCGTAGCCTGCCATGATTCCTTTTACGCCGTACCAGTGGCTGCCCAGCCACACAAAGGGGATCACACCCAGCGTAGCGCGACCCCAGTTGAGGGCGGTGGAGTAAAAGGCGTAGCCCAGGTTGTTAAACGCCGCGTTGGCCACAAACAAAGCACCGTTGAACAAAAAACTACCCGCCACAAAGAAGCAGAAAAAATCAATCACTTCTCTGGCCTGCGCGTTGGCGTTGAACATATTGCCCAGGGGGTTATGAAAGAGCGCGAGCAAGGCCCAGGCAGCCGTCACGCTGATGAGGGTGACCCACAGGGCATCGCGCATGGTTTGGCCGATGCGGTCAAACCGCTTGGCCCCCAGGTTTTGACCGATGATGGGGCCTACGGCACCCGACAAGGCAAACAAAACCCCAAAGGCCACAGGAATCAAGCGCGTGACCACGGCCCAACCGGCCACTGCGTCGTCGCCATAACCGGCCATGGCCTTGGTGATGACCGCATTGCCAAACGGTGTGGCCACCTGGGTCAAGATGGCGGGCACCCCAATGGCAAAAAAGGCGGGCAAGGCGTCGCGCAAATCGGCTTTGGAGGGCCAGGCAAACAAATGGTGGCGCCGAATCAGAGCCGTGAGCCCTACGGCCACCATCACACCACGCGCCAGTACATTGGCAATCGCTGCACCGTCTAATTCCAGACCTAGGCCAAATATAAACAGCGGGTCCAGCACAGCAGTGGCGAGCGCGGCGCCCAGTGTTACGTACATACTGCGTTTGCCGTCACCCAAGGCGCGCAACAAGGCCGAAAGCCCCATGCCAACGCCAAGCAACACCAATGAGGGCAAAACGATTTGCGAGAACCGCAGTGCCAGGGCCAGGGTTTCTCCGCTGGCGCCTAAACCCGCCAACAACCAGCCTAAGGCGGGGAACAGTACCACCGTCATCAGCAAGGATGCCGCACCCATAATGCACAGCGAGGCCCCGGCCCGCTTTTTGGCCAGCGCCATATTGCCCGCACCCAGCGCCCGTGCCGTAATGGCACTGGCCGCAATTGAAAAGCCAATCGCGACCGAGGTGGTAAAAAACAGCAATGTGCCGGCGTAGCCCACTGCTGCCGCCAGCTCTATATGGCCCAAACGGGCGATATAAAACAGGTTGAGCGCATCCACCACAAAAATTGCAATCAAGCCTATGCTGGAGGCGGCCGTCATGTTGATGACATGACGCAAGGTAGAACCGGTCACGAATTTGGCGGTGACCGAACGTGTAGCAGGAGTTGTCAAATGGCCGCCCTCGAATGGAATCGGACCATTTTGCCATTGATTCGATTCGCCGTTGCCCCTGGTGGAAGTCCAAAACACCTGCTCGGTTTGCGTATGACCCGCTGGCAGCCACCTGTTTCAGCGCGACAATACAGGGCTACATGCTCCCCACCTTGATTACCCCCCGTCAGGTCCTCAAAACCGTATTTGGCTACGACCAGTTCCGCGGCCCCCAGCAAGCCATTATTGAACACGTGGTGGCAGGAGGCGATGCGCTGGTGCTTATGCCTACCGGCGGTGGTAAATCCCTTTGCTACCAGGTGCCTGCTATCGTGCGCCAGCAAAATGGCCAGGGCGTCACGATTGTGGTGTCGCCTTTGATTGCACTGATGCACGACCAAGTGGGAGCCCTGCACGAAGCGGGGGTAAGCGCCGCTTTTTTAAACTCCACCCTCAGTGGCGAAGAGGCCTCGGCACTAGAGCGCCGCCTGGTGCGCGCTGAAATCACCCTGCTGTACGCCGCCCCTGAGCGGGTCAACACACCGCGCTTTTTGGCGCAAATGGATTCCTTGTACGAACGCGGTTTGCTCAGCTTGTTTGCCATCGACGAGGTGCATTGCGTAAGCCAATGGGGCCACGACTTTAGACCCGAGTACCGCGCCCTCACCCTGCTGCACGAACGCTACAGCCGTGTGCCCCGTATTGCCTTGACCGCCACAGCCGATCCGCTGACCCGGCAAGACATTGTGGAACGCCTGCAACTGGGTGATGCACAGGCGTTTGTGAGCAGTTTTGACCGCCCCAACATCCGCTACACCATTGTCGAAAAAAAGACCCCCTCGGTGCAGTTGTTGCGCTTTATTCGTGACGAGCACGAGGGCGATTGCGGCATTGTGTACTGCCAGTCGCGCAAACGCGTCGAAGAAGTGGCCCAAATGCTGTGTGAGGCGGGCATCGCCGCTCTGCCCTACCACGCAGGCTTAGACGCCGCAGTCCGGCAAGACCACCAGAACCGCTTTTTGCGTAGCGATGGGTTGGTGATGGTGGCCACTATTGCCTTTGGCATGGGCATAGACAAACCCGATGTGCGCTTTGTGGCCCACCTGGATATGCCCAAAAACATTGAGGGCTACTACCAAGAAACGGGCCGTGCTGGGCGCGATGGCGAGGCCGCCAACGCATGGATGTGTTATGGCCTGCAAGACGTGGTGAACCAGAGGCGCATGATTGACGAAAGCCCCGCCGAAGAGGTCTTTAAACAAGGCCTGCGCGGTAAACTGGACGCCCTGCTTACCCTGGCCGAGGCCACCGACTGCCGACGCCTGCGTCTGTTGGCCTATTTTGGTCAAAACCTGGCCCACCCCAAAGCCCCCGGCCAATGCGGCAACTGCGACAACTGCCTGTACCCACCCGAAGCCTGGGATGGCACCGACGCGGCCCGCAAGTTGCTCAGCACCATTTACCGTATCGGACAACAAAGTGGCACCAGTTTTGGGGTGGGCCACGTACTGGATGTGTTGCGTGGCAAAACCACCGAAAAGGTGACGCAGTGGAATCACCAACGGGTCAGTACCTTTGGCCTAGGCGCGCAGTACACCGAGCAACAACTCAAGGCCGTACTGCGACAAATGATCGCGCTGAACACCGTGGCCATTAACAGCGAAGCCTTTAACACCCTGCAACTGACCCCTCAGTCGCGCCCTTTGCTGATAGGCGAGCAAACCCTCACCCTGCGCGCCTCGGTGGCCACGCCCAAAGAGGCCAGGGTACGCGCCGAAAAAGTAGCCCGGCGTGACGCGGGCAAAGTTCCTGCGTCGTTGGACGCTGTCGGACAGCAACGTTTTACCGCCCTCAAGGCGTGGCGCGGCGAGATCGCGCGGGAACACAATTTACCCGCCTACGTTATTTTTCACGACGCCACACTGGCCGCCATTGCCGCGCGTGCACCACAGTCGCTGGATGATCTGCACGGCATTAGTGGCATTGGTGCCAAAAAGCTAGAAGCCTACGGCCACGAGGTACTGCGTGTGATGGCTTCGGTGTAAACCATGACCAAGCCCGACACCCGCCAACAGGCCTTTATCTTATGGATTTCAGTGACCCAGTTGATCAGTTGGGGCAGCGTTTTCTACATGTTCTCGCTGATTTTGGGTCCGATCGAGCAAGACTTGCATATGGGCCGTGCCGAGGCCTCACTTGCCTTTAGTCTGTCGCTGTTGATGGAGGGCCTGATGGCCTACCCGGTGGGTCGTTGGATTGACCGGGGACACGAGCGCAAGGTCATGGCCACAGGCTCTTTGGTTTTGATGGTAGGACTGGCCCTACATAGCTACGTGCAAACCCCTTGGCAACTGTATGGTGTTTGGATGGGCCTGGGCGTGGGCTGTGCCATGACCCTATATTCCCCTGCGTTTGCCATACTCACCCGGCGCTTCCCACACGACTTTAGACGCGCGATTATTGTGATTACCTTTTTAGGAGGTCTTGCCAGCACGGTGTTTATCCCTCTCATGGCCTGGCTGATCAGCCACCTGGGGTGGCGCGATATGTTGTGGGTGTTGGCAGCCCTGCAATTGTTGGTTTGCTTTCCTATCCATTTTTTTGTACTGAAGGGGGCCCATGGGCGGGTGACTGTTTCTGCTTTGCAGCCGCCAAGCGGCGTTGCATCCGCTGAATCCGTTGAAACCGCAGATGCGATTGAACAGACAAGCGCAACGCATGACCGCCGCGAACCCTTTGCACCCATTCTAAAAAGCCACGCCTTTTGGTTTGCCACTGCCTTTAGCCTGTGCAGCATGGCCGTGACCGTGGCTTTGCCCGCGCACATGATCAGCCTGTTGCAAGAAAGCGGTTTGCCGCCCCACTGGGTCGTGGCCATCCCCGCCAGCATAGGGGCCGTGCAGGTGGCTGGGCGTTTGGTGCTGTGGTTGTTTGAAAAGCGCTTAAACGTAGACCAATCCAACCGTTGGATTACCTTGTTGCTACCAGTGGGTTTGCTGATGTTGATTTTTAGCCAGGGACACCCCGCTCTGGCGCTGGCATTTGTCGTGTTGTTTGGCTTGGGCAATGGCATGCTGACCATCGTCAAAGGCACCTTGATGGCCTCCTACGTTAGCCAGGCCCATGTCGCCAAGCTCAATGGCGTCATTGGTCTACCCATTGCCTTGGCCCGCAGCGCCTCGCCTTTGATGTTGGGATTGCTTTGGTCCCCGACCGGCGGGTACGCGACCGGCCTTTGGGTGTTGTGGCTGCTGTCTGTCGGTTCCGTCATCGCCCTAATCGGGGCTCAGAAAACAGCCCGCCAAAACGCCCGCCAATTGACCCGGACCGGTTAAGCTCCCCCGGCAAAGGGTGGTTATTTCACTGGACCAGTAGACCCCGTAGCCTAGGCAGTTGCGCAGCCAAGTCGGCGTCGCCGTTACGGTCATGGTCGATCACATCGCTCCACAGGCCATGGCGTTGGCGTGGGAAATCGCCGTACCCGACGGTGATCTTGTTGTCACCCTCACCCACTTTGGTCTGCAAACCCCAATTCCAACGATCCTGGCCTCGCACGGTCACTGGCCCGATAGGCGTTGCGGCCTTGGGGCCCATAGGCACACTGATGTTGAACCCAAGGAAAGAACGATGGGGCAGATTGGCGCGGCTAAGGTTGCCGGTACGCTGGTATTGCAAGGCAAAGCGCGTGTCACCAAACCAGTGCACAGACGCCAGCTTATAGCCTTTGTCAGACGCCATAAAGGTGCCCGTCGTGCCTTCTACCTGCCACTGCCCAGGAATCACGCTATAGCGCAACTGCACAAACTCCGGCACCTGCTGGCGTTGAATCAATTCGCTGTTGTATCGCCCCCCGGTATACGACGCCCGCCAGCGGCCATCGGGCGAATTCCAGATCGCGTCAAATTGCGAACCTTTATCAGTGGGTGTCAGTTGTCCCGCGCTAATTTGCGCCTTTACACCCCAAATCAATGGCCGCCAGTAAGTGAGTTGACTGCTGTGTAACTGACTTTTGGCAAAGCGGCTGCTACCAAACACCTTCCCGGCTTCGTAATCGTCAGAGTTTTTGACCGGGACCAGATAAATACCCTGCCAAAACAAACCAGGCAAGAATCCGACTTCAACCCCTAACTGGGCCGCAAGCGAATAATCGGCCAACCCATATTCGGTACCCACTGTTGAGCGCAAGGCAGGGCTTAAGGCCAGTTGAGGTGCCCAAGCGGGACCCGCAGAGGCCTCTGCGATCTGAGGGGCTTGTTCCGCCCGTTGGGTTTCAGTCGGGGCCGGTTCAATCGGACGGCTGCTCACAACGACTGGGGTTGCGGTACTTTGCCCACACACCTCGCCGCGCACCCACTGGTCCAGACACTGGCCATGTGCTCTTGCGTACACAATGGGTTCTCGTTGATAGGTGAGCGTTAAGTCCCATTGGTCTTTGTCATTCACCCGCTGTTGGCGCAAGGCGGCAAGCCAAGGCCTTAGCGCCTGTCCGATTGCCTCAACATGACTTTGCCGATACGCCCTCGCTTCGGCACGCACCCGCCAAACACCTGCTTGTTGGGCCTGTGCAGGCCAGTGCTGAACCTCAATATTGGCAAAGCCCGCTTGCTCAAGTACATGTGCCAATTCAGTCGCGGTCATTGCCGAAACGCCCGCAGAGGGCACCGCCGGCTGCGCAGGTGCACTCACCCATGCTTTTACGTCCTGGCGCTGAGGCGCCAGGCTGGTCGGTGCTGTCGGCTCAACCCGCTCGGTCTGACGTGTTGCGGGCCTTGCCCCCGAAGCACTTCGGTCCAAATCAAAATTCAGCGCCAGTTGGATTTGATTGGCCTGCTGGCTACTACTACCGCTCAACTTGCGACTTAAAGCCAGCGTTAAGTCGGCAGATTGTCCCAAGCGTTGCTGGTACTGAACACCAGCCCGGGTGTTTCGACTGTCGTACTCTGCCAGCAGTTGCAGCTGCGGCAATACCGAGTAGCGCACACCACCAAAAGCGCCATTGAGCAAGGCCCCCTGAGAAACAGCCTTTGAATAGCCCACCGATGTTTCCAGCGACTGCCATCTTGAGGTGGCTACCCCGTAGTAATGGCGAAAATTGGTGGCCGCACCGCCCACATCACTGACACCCAAGGCCACTTTGGTATCGTTCCACAAGGTTATTGGCAATTGGTATTTGGCCCCAAATGACAAATCACGTTGTGTGGCCTTGCAACTGCTCTCGAACATATTGCAATTGACATTACCCTCAAAAGCCAAACGCCCGACTGCTTCCAGGCCAGGCAATAGTCCTAGGCCAAAGTTAAGGCTGCCCGACGGGCCGTTAACCAAAGAACTCACTTCAGGGTTGCTGTTGCTCACACTCAGGGCGGCATTACCTAAAGGCCGTACGGCTGCTGTAGGGGTGTTCATCACCCCTGTATAGCCTCCTGGTGAAAGCATTTGGCTCCATGCCAATACCGGGCTCATCGCGATGAAAGTCATCATCGCCACCTGCACCGGGGACCGCCCGATCATTACACTGTTGGAAAAAATCATAGTCCTACCACGTCGAAGTTGTGGAGCCACACCTACCTGCTGTAACCGCCCACACAAAAAGCAAAGCCCCCAATTGGGGGCTTTGCTGCAACCAAGTTCAATGCACTAGTTGACGCCACCCGTGGCGCCGGTACCACCAGTTCCACCCGTTCCACCCGTTGGATTGGGGCTGACCACCGCATCAACCGCGGTAGTAATGTTAGTGACCAAAACCGGAGGCAGCGTTGTGTTGGTGCCAGTCACCAAAACATCGAGGGCATTGTCAACTGGGTCGGTGCTGGGGGTAGTGCTTGTGGCGGCTGTAAAGATACCGCTCAACAAATCGGTATTGACCGGAATTTGCTTATCTGAAGGCAATGCATTGTTAACAGCAATCACTGCCTGCTGCACAGCCGCAGTGATATCTGCTTTGCTTGGCGTAAAGGCCGCGTTGTCAACCAAGGCATCTGCATTGGAAGCGCCTTTGGCAATAATCAATCCTTGGACAATAGCGTCCGTAATGGGGTTGACGTTGGCCACCTCGATACTGGTACTTTGTTCACGAGTGATAGAGCGATAGGTAACACCGTCTTTTGTCACCTTCACAATGCATGGCCCAACGCCATTCGTAATCGAAATAAGATAGGACCCATTGGCAGCGGTAACAGCAGTAGCGTCACCAAACGCGCAATTGACAGTGACTGCACCCCCGTCAATGGCTAAACCTTTAGCGGCTACACCTTTAACGGTCAAATACGTGTCGTCACAACCTCCGCAAGCAGTCAGCGTGGCGAGGGTTACGGCTGCAAGAGCCAGACCTAGTACTCTACGAACAGGAGTTTTCATATCGATATCCTTGTCTAAACTAAAAAAACGGGGTTTCCGCGTATATAAAAGTCATTCTATGCGATTCCGGTCGTATTCAATCCATGTGGCCCAGTGATTTGTTGTGTTTGTTAGAAAAACTGTTGTCAATCCGGTTTTTTGTTTTTGTCATTAGATTTACAAAAAACTTAGGGAACCGCTGCAAAGGTGCCAGCACCGGTCACCCGAACAGACGAACCCCTATCAGCGCCTTGTGCGCCCAAAACGCGACCAAAGCCCACAAACCCAAGCCCAGCGCCATAGTGATCAAGGTGTTGGGCCAGCGCCCAGCCGGGGGGTTTGCGCCTGTGGCCTGGTCACGCTGGCGGGCGCTCTTGAACACCAAAATCGACCACACCAGAAACGAACCAAACAACACAACGCCAGCCAAAGACCCCACCGCCAACAAGTGGCCAAAGGCCCACACTTTGACGGTCAGGGTAAGCGGGTGACGCACGGCGGCGGTGATGTGGTTTTTAGGAACAATGGAGGCGGCCAGCAATAGCATCGCTACCAAAGTGAACAGCGAGTTGGCGTGTTTAAGGCCCATTGGCGGCACCCAAATGAATATGCCGCTGGTTCTGGCTTGGCCATAACCCCAGATCACCAGCGCCAGACCGATCAATGAAACCACCGTATAGCGCAGTTTCCAACCATTCAAGCCCCATTGCGCAATCCAGGCCTCGCGCCGTGCGGGAGCCAACGCCCGCACGGAGTGGGGCAGCAAGAAAACCAACAAACCGAGTACAAGCCAAATCATGTGCTGCTCCAATAAGAGTTGAACCCAGATTTTCCATTAGGCGCACCTGCGGTGCTGCGTGAGCGTCAGCGTCAGCGGCGTAATGGAAATTCTGGGTTGACGTGACGGCAATTATGCGATGATTCGGATGGCACCGAGTAAAAGCCTACTGGCTGGAAGGATTACCTTATGAGTTTGCTAGACAAAGCCAAAGAGTTGGCCTTTAACGTCACTGAAAAAGCCAACGAGCTAGGGAGCGCGGCGGTTCACAACGCCAGCCACGTGGCCAGCAAAGTAGGCGAGGCGGCGATTGACATTGTGCAAACCAGCGCAGAAGGCATGAGCACGGCGGCAGGTAGCGTGACCGGTGCAGCGAAAGGCTTGGCCACGGGTGCCGTTGAGGCGGGTAAAAACTTGACCAGTGTAGCCGCCGAGTCGGCCGCCCAAGTGGCCGAGAAAGCCGCCAGTGGCGTGGTGGGTTTGGCCGAAAAAGTGTCGCGCAAAGGCCTTAACGGCGACGGCAAGATAGGTTAAGGGCCTTCAGCAAAGCCCCATAGCGGTGGCGCGCCACTTGAGCCCAGCAGCAGCAGAGGTTTCATAGCATCAGCCCCAGCAAAGACTGCTGCAGTTGTCGGTCTTGGTTGAACACCTGCAAAGTAGACTGGTACACCACCCGTCCATTGTCCATGACCGCCACGTGGTCGCCCAATTGCCGAGCAAAATTCAAGTTTTGCTCGACCAATAACAGGGTCACGCCCTGGGACTTCAAAGCTGTCAAGGCGATGACCATGTTGTTGATGATGGCCGGGGCCAGTCCTTTGCTGGGTTCATCAATGATAAGCAAACGCCTAGGCTCCACGATGGCCCTAGCGATAGCCAACATCTGCTTTTGTCCACCCGAGAGCTTGCCAGCGGGGTGGTACCAGAACTGTTCAACCGCCGGGAACAATGAAAAAATCCACTGCAAGCGGGTGCTATCCATGTCTTTGCTCTGGCGCGCTTGGCGTGCCGCCAACAGCATGTTTTCTTGCACTGTTAGGTCGGCAAAGATACCCATGTTCTCGGGCACGTAGGCAATGCCCAATCGGGCCAACTCTGGCGTCTTCCAGTTCTGAGTGGCCATCTGGTCAAAGTGGATCTGCCCGTGTGAGGGCTTGTACAGGCCCATGATGGTGCGCAAGGTGGTGGTTTTGCCCGCGCCATTACGCCCCAGCAACAGAGTGACTTGGCCCTTGGGTACCGACAATTCCACCCCATGCAAGATGTGGTAGCCCCCGATGTGGGTATGCACTCCGTGCAGCGTAAGCAAATCGTTCATGCGACGGTCACCCCTAGTTAGGCCTGCTACTCCACCGGCAATATGATTTGGGACAGATCACGCTTTAAGCGGCGTATCAAGTCGAGAATGACACGGTCCTGATCGGGGCTCATGCCTGTGGTGGGGCAGGTGCTGAAGGCGCGTAAGGGCGTGGGACATAGAAGTTCTCTAAAAAAGCGCAAGCCAAGGGCATAAACCAAAGGGATTAATCCCATTGTGACGCCTATTTGTGGTTGCAGGCGTAGGGGTCACTTATGATAAAACGCTGGAGCATGGCAGGTCGAACAGCGCTGAAATACGGCCAATATCCCATTTGATGGATATTGGCCGCACCCCTACCGCGCCAAGCATTGGTGCGCATAGTAGGCTTGAAGCGCGTTTGGGTCTTATCCCGCCCGCTCCAACACCGCCACCAAGGCCCGCCCGGTGTGGCTACCGGCCTTTAAGTGCCGGGCCAACATCTCTGGCGTGCCCTGGTCCACGATATGGCCACCGGCTTTGCCACCTTCTGGCCCTAGGTCAATCACCCAATCGGCCTCTGCAATCACATCTAGGTCGTGCTCTATCACCACCACGCTATGGCCCCCATCTACCAAGCGGTGCAACACACGTATCAATTTCTCGACGTCCGCCATGTGCAGGCCCACGGTGGGCTCGTCCAGCACGTACAGGGTATGAGGGGCTTTTTGTCCGCGCCGGGTGATGTCGTCGCGCACCTTGGCCAGTTCAGTGACCAATTTCAGGCGCTGGGCCTCGCCCCCGCTTAGGGTGGGAGAGGGTTGGCCCAGGGTGAGGTAGCCCAACCCCACGTCTTTGAGCAACTGCAAAGAATGGGCGATAACAGGCATGGAGGCAAAGAATTCAACGGCCTCGTCCACCTCCATCTGCAACACATCACCTATGTTTTTACCCCGCCATGTCACGGCCAAGGTTTCGGGGTTAAAGCGTGCGCCTTTGCAGGTTTCGCACAACACCTTAACGTCGGGCAAAAAGCTCATGGCCACGGTACGCATCCCTTGGCCCTCGCAGTTGGGGCAGCGGCCTTCGCCGGTATTAAAGCTAAACCGGTTGGGGGCGTAACCCCTGGCCTTTGCCTCTAGGGTGTCGGCAAACAGTTTGCGAATCACGTCCCAAAAGCCAATGTAGGTGGCCGGGCAACTGCGTGGCGTTTTGCCAATGGGGGTTTGGTCCACCTCTAGCACTTTGTCGATGACTTGGTAGCCGCTTAAGCCCTTGGCACCCACCCAATGCGTGGTGCCTGCCGCGGTTTGTGCCGCCGCCGCTTCGCGCCCCGCACGTGTGGCCTGCTGGGCCACCGCGGTTTGTACATTGGCCAGCAACACCTCACGGGCCAATGTGGATTTGCCAGAGCCGCTCACCCCCGTAATGGCCACCAAGCGTTGCAAGGGAATGGTAACGTCCAAACCATCTAGGTTGTGCAAGCTGGCACCTATTAGCTGTAAAGCGTTGCTGGGCAACTGCGCCAAATCCACCGCACGGCGGGCCTTGAGGGGGTGGCGCATGGCGTGTTTAAGGTAGCGCCCGGTTTGCGAGGTGCTTGCCGCCATTACCGCGTCCAAATCACCTTGGGCCACCAAAGTGCCGCCGCGCTTGCCCGCACCCGGGCCAATGTCAATGATGTGGTCGGCATGGCGAATGGTGTCCTCGTCGTGCTCCACCACCACCAAGGTGTTGCCCTTGCTGCTAAGTTGGTGCAAGGCCCCCAACAGAATTTGGTTGTCACGGGCGTGCAGGCCTATGGTGGGCTCGTCCAACACGTAGCACACGCCTTGCAAGTTGCTGCCCAATTGGGCGGCCAAACGGATGCGCTGGGCCTCGCCACCGCTTAAGGTGGGGGCACCCCTGTCTAGGGTCAGGTAGCCTAAACCCACCTCTTGTAAAAAGGCCAGGCGTCCGGCGATTTCAGACAACAAATCACGGGCAATGTCGTGGTCTCGATTCGACAGGGCTTGTGGCGCTTGCAAAGTGGCCACCCATTGGCCCACCTCTATCACGCTTTTGGCAGCCACCTCTGAAATGGCCAGTGCGGTGCCGCCCATTGGCCCTAAGCGCACCTGCTGTGCAATGGCATTGAGTCGCGCACCTTGGCACACCGGGCAGGGGCTGTCGGGGGCGTCTTCTAAGTCGGGTTCTTCAAAACTTTGCTCGCGGCCTTTTTGGTCGTCGGCCTGCAAGGTGTCGTCCATGGCTTTGCGCTGCTCTCGGCTTAAGGCCAAGCCTGTGCCCACACATTCGGGGCACCAGCCCTGCTTGCTGTTGTAGCTAAACAGGCGTGGGTCGAGTTCGGCATAACTGGTGCTGCACTGGGGGCAGGCGCGTTTGCTAGAAAACACCTCGGTGCGGCCTATGCCCAGGGTGGGCAGGCCGTCTTGCATGGCCTGTGCCAAACCATCAAGCTGACTCATCACCATCATCACGCCCTTGCCCAAGACCAAGGCCCGCTCTACCCAGTCGCGTAGCAAGGCCTCTTGGTCGGCCCGCACGTCCAAACTCACCACGGGCAGCTCTATGCTGTGCTCTTTAAAACGGTCTAATCGCGGGAACCCGGTGGTGGGCAAAAACCCGCCGTCTACGCGCAGGTGGGTATAGCCTTTGGGCCGGGCCCAATCGGCCAGTTCGGTGTACACGCCCTTGCGCTGGCTGACCAAGGGGGCCAGCAGGCCAATGTGCTGGCCTTTGTAATCGCGCATGATCTGGGCCACCATGCGTTCGGGGGTTTGTGGCTGTACCGCCACGCCGTCGTTCACGCAGTGCTGCACCCCCAACTTAACGTACAGCAAGCGCAAAAAGTGCCATACCTCGGTGGTAGTGCCCACGGTGGATTTGCGGCCCCCGCGTGAGAGGCGCTGCTCAATCGCCACGGTGGGTGCAATGCCGTACACCGCGTCCACCTCTGGGCGTCCGGCCGGTTGCATAATGCTGCGGGCGTAGGCGTTTAGGCTTTCTAAGTAGCGGCGCTGCCCTTCGTTGAACAAAATATCAAACGCCAGGGTGGACTTGCCCGAGCCACTTACGCCCGTGACCACATTGAACTTGCCACGCGGAATCTCTACCGACAGGCCTTGCAAATTGTGCTCTTTGGCGTTGACGATGGCGATCACATCGCGCCCACCCGTGGCGGTATAGGCGGGGTCTTGGTTGCGCCGTACTTGATAGGCCGCGCTGGCCTCCATCGCAACCAATGCACCCTGCCCCACGCCCAGCGTGGCGTCGTAATCGCGCAGCGCTTTGGCGGTGTGCGAGGTGGCGTTCAGGCGCAAAATTTCTGGTGGGCCTACCGCCACGACTTGGCCCCCGCCCTCGCCGCCCTCAGGGCCTAAATCAATCACCCAATCGGCGGCGCGCACCACATCCAAGTTGTGCTCAATCACGATCAACGAGTGCCCCGCCTCCAAGAGTTTGCGTAGTGAGCGCATGAGTTTGGCAATGTCATCAAAGTGCAGGCCTGTGGTGGGCTCGTCAAACAAAAACAACATGCCCTTGCGGGCCAGCCCTTGGCGGCTGTTGCTAATGGTTTTGGCGGCATCGGCTAAGTAAGCCGCCAACTTAAGCCTTTGGGCCTCGCCCCCTGACAGCGTAGGCACCGGTTGGCCCAGGCGCACGTAGTCCAGGCCCACATCCACCATGGGTTGAAGCGCACGCACCACCTCATGGTCTTTGGCAAAGGTTTGCGCTGCCTGGCTTACCGTTAGTTCCAACACCTGGGCCACGTTCAAGTGTTGCCCACCGCGTTCAATCGTGACCTCTAACACCTCGGGCCGGTAGCGTTGGCCGTTGCAGTCTTGGCAGCGCAGGTACACGTCGCTTAAAAACTGCATCTCGATGTGTTCAAACCCCGATCCACCGCAGGTGGGGCAGCGGCCATCGCCGCCGTTAAAACTGAACTTGCTGGCCGTATAGCCCCGGCTTTGCGACAAGCTGGCGTTAGCAAAAATGGCACGTATCCCGTCCCAGGCCCCCACATAGCTCACGGGGTTGGAGCGGGCGCTTTTGCCCACTGGGGTTTGATCGACAAACACCACATCGCTCAGTTGTTCGGCACCTAGCAGCCGGTCAAACAGACCCGCGCCTTCGGTGGGCTTGCCAAAGTGACGTAAAAGGGCCGGGGCCAACACGTCCTGAATCAAGGTAGATTTACCGGAACCACTCACACCCGTAACGCACACCAAGCGTTTGAGTGGGAACTCGACGTTGATGTTTTGCAGGTTGTTTTCACGCGCGCCCTCCAATATCAGCTTGGGGGTGTTGGCCTCTACCAGCCGTTTGATACCAAAAGGAATGGATTTGCGTGCGCCCAGATAGGCCCCAGTCAGAGTGTCAGCACTACGCAGCTCGTCTACCGTGCCGTCAAAAACAATGTGCCCGCCTTTCTCACCCGGCCCCGGCCCCATGTCGATGATGCGGTCGGCCGCCACCATCACCTGCGGGTCGTGCTCCACCACCACCAGTGTGTTGCCTGCGTCACGCAGGCGCAGCATGGCCTCGGTAATGCGGTGCATATCCCTGGGGTGTAGGCCTATGCTGGGTTCGTCCAGCACGAAAAGGGTGTTGACCAACGAGGTGCCCAGCGCGGTTGTCAGGTTAATGCGTTGTACCTCGCCCCCACTCAGGGTGCGGCTTTGGCGGTCAAGCGTGAGGTAGCCAATTCCCACGTCACACAAGTATTTAAGGCGGGTGCGGATTTCATCAAGCAACTGCTTTTGCGCTTTGCGCCCCGCGGCGTCTAAAAGATTGGGGGCCGCACCGGGGGCCAATAAACCAGCGTCGACCCGGTCACAAAAATCACGCAACCGGTGGATGGGTAACTGCATCACATCGTGCAGCGACAAGCCGGGCAAGTCCCGCAGTTGCGGTCGACTCCAGGTCACGCCCTTGGGCAGGTGGCGCCGGTGCGGGGGCAACACCGCGTCGGCATCGGCTTTGCTACCCACACGCCATAGCAAAGGCTCTAATTTGAGCCGCGCGCCGCCGCAGGTGCCGCAGGGGGTGTAGCTGCGGTACTTGGACAGCAATACCCGTATATGCATCTTGTAGGACTTGGTTTCCAGGTACTCGAAAAACCGCCTTACGCCGTACCACTGCTTGTTCCACACCCCGCCCCATAGCGGCGAGCCGTTAATCACCCAGTCTTTTTGCTCGTCGGTAAGTTGGTAGTAGGGGGTGTCGCGCGGAATGCCCGCCGCTTCTCCGTGGCGCATCAAATCATCCTGGCACTCCTTCCATGCCGGGGTTTGCATGGGTTTAATCGCACCGCCCCGCAGCGTGAGCTTGTCGTTGGGAATCACCAGGTTGTAATCCACCCCAATCACCCTGCCAAAACCCCTGCAGGTCTCACAGGCCCCAACCGCAGAGTTAAATGAAAACAGGGCACCAGTGGGTTCGGTGTAGCGCACATCGCTTTCTGGGCAATGCAGACCCGTGGAATACCGCCAGACCTCGGCAATGGTGGGGCCATCGGTTGCTGGCAGGTCTGGTGTTGCGGTTTGCGCCTCTGAGTAGACATGCACATCCATGCGCCCGCCACCCCGCTTAAGTGCCAGTTCAATCGCTTCCAAAACTCTGGCCTGTCCGGCAGATTCCACCCGGAATCTATCCGCGATCACGTCCAAAACTATGGTGTCGCTGGTGCTGGCGGTGGCAGGCGTGGCCTTTTTTTTGCCAGCCTTGGCTTTGTTGCCTGCCGATGATTCAGACACAGGTGGATGGGCTTGCCCCAGCATGGTTCGCTGCGACAAGACCTTGGTAAAGCCACTGGCCGATAGCCAATCTTGCATCTGCTCTGCGCTGGTGTTGGCCGGGAGTTGCACCGGGAAGGTCACCGCCACCCGGGGTTGGCCCAAGCGGCTGGCCCGCTCGGCGATAGAGGCATAAATCGACTGCGGTGTGTCGCGCTGCACGGGCAAAGCGGTTTGCCGGTCAAACAACTGGGCACAGCGCGCCCACAAGAGCTTGAGATGGTCGTTCAGCTCCGTCATGGTGCCCACGGTAGAGCGCGACGAGCGCACCGGGTTGGTCTGGTCAATCGCGATGGCTGGGGGCACACCCTCAATACGGTCCACCGCGGGTTTGTCCATGCGGTCTAAAAACTGCCGCGCATAGGCCGAGAACGTCTCAACATAGCGCCGTTGGCCCTCGGCATACAGTGTGTCAAACACCAAACTGGACTTGCCCGACCCGCTGGGGCCGGTTACCACGGTCAACTCCCCCGTTTGAATGTCCAGATCGAGATTTTTAAGGTTGTGCTGGCGGGCACCCCGAATTTTGATGAGATGGCGCATGGGTGAGAGGGAAAAGGATAGAGGACCGGCGATTCGACTGGGGGCCAACAGTATGGCAGAAATTGCCCGAAATCGACCTGGAATCCGCCCTTATTCCATCCAGTCCTGCATCTTGAGTTGTGGAATATGTTTAAAGTGCCGCACGTTGTGGGTCACCAGCGTGCATTGTTCGGCCAAGGCGTGGGCAGCAATCAGGGTATCTATGGCTGGGGCGGCTCGTCCCGGTTCGCAATGCCATTAGGTCGATGTGCGTCATCTCGAGGTGGGATAAATTCTTCGGTGTTGGGTTGGTTCTGAACCAACTGTAAAAGTTCTTGCAGGTTGCGCTGCCGCAGGTCGCTCTGTTTGGGGCGCAAAATGATGTCGCCCGTCACCTCATCGCGGTGAATCCACACGGAACTACCCGTTAATCGAAACGCTTTTGGCAACCGTACGGCTTGGCTTTTGCCAGTGGTGAATAGCTTGGCAGTGGCTTGCATTTTTGCGTCTGAAAAATTCGATAAGTAATCATACGCGTTCAAAGCAGCTCGAGAGAGGCGTCAAATACATCAAAGATATTTTTTTGGGTCAAATTTAGGATAGGTTAATCATTAAAATTTGTCCAAAGGATTTAATCATCATGGCGACAAAGAAACCACCTACTACCTCACCCGGTCTGCAGAAACCTCCGAACCTTGCAATGGACGGTCACTTGGTACCGACCAAGCGCCAAACCAATCAACATCCCCCACGCCTAACTGAGCCCGCGCGTTCACCAACAAAGCCGGATTCAAAAAAAAAGTAGCACGGCCGCCAAACTCACCCGATGCTCCTTCTGAGGAGACCACCGATGAAAGCACAAAAGAGCACCGGGCAGAGATTCTAAAACGTCAATTTTCTGGCACAGAAAGTTTAGACAAAGCAATACTTACTCTTTCGAGCGCCGGCCTAGCACTGTCGATTAGTATCTTGAAGGATCTTGCAGTGGCGGGGGTCAAATGCCTTGCGCTCTGGCAGTTTTCTTGGCTTTTTTTTGGAGCCGCAATAGTGTTCACAATGGTCTCCTTTCCAGTTAGTCAAAAAGCACTAACGCTAGCGCTAGACGAAAAACCCATTTCGCAAAGCATTGACCCTAATTCCGTTCCAGTCAATCACTGGAACACATTGACCAAGTGGCTAAATCATGCTTCGCTGGTTAGTTTTGTCTCGGCAATCATTTGCACCATTTGTTTCGCGTGGGTCAACGTAGAAAGACTCAGCACAAAAGTACCTGCACCTATCCCGACGCAACAATCCGTCAAGTGACTCAGTTTGTAAAAGACGTTAAAATGCATGAAATTTCAATGAAACGTCTTACATGCCAGCAACTGCCTCACCACCTACTGCATCCTTGCGGGGTGCTGCGGCACATCTAGCTGATGGGCTGAAAGCCGGTCATGTGTATCGGCGCGAGGATCTTGTTCACCTCACCAATGCGGTAGATAGACATCTGCGTGAGTTGGTTTCCATGGGCAAACTTCAGAAGCTGGCCCAAGGGCTTTACCATGCTCCCAAATCCTCCATCTACGGTCCTCTCCCACCCACTGACGAGCAGCTTGTGAAGGGGTTTTTGCGGGACAAGGATTTCCTGGTGTTTTCACCGTCGTCTTACAACGCAGTGGGGCTAGGTACCACCCAACTCTATAACCTAACATTGGTCTACAACCACAAACGCCATGGCGTCTTCCGCCTGGGAAACCGGCAGTTCGATTTCCGGGTGAAGCCCCGCTTCCCTAAGAAGCTATCGCGTGAGTTTCTCTATGTTGATCTGCTCAATAACCTCGAGGATCTGGCAGAGGACCGTGATGCAGTGCTTAGTCTGGCTCGGAGCAAGCTAGCGTCGTTCGATCTTGCTCGCCTTCAAGAGGCTGTAGAGAGCTACGGCAATATGGCGACTCGAAAGCGGTTCCGGGAGTGGCTCTATGGCTGAATTTCTTTACGGCTTAGTAAACATCGGCGTTCGCGTTGAATCACCGGCCAATCATAAAAACGCCTTCTTATGACAAACGGAAAAAACAGCGCTTTCGGTCGGGTGACGAATTAGTCATTGCAAAAAATCCTGCCTTCGTCCTGAATGATCCTAACCAGCTACAACTATTCGCTCGGGAATACAAAAAGTCTTCTGCGCTTTACTACATGGGACAACCCGATTTTCATCATTTGTTTGAACGCATTGGCCGGCACTTGGATTCGATGTGACACGGCATCATTTCAAGTATTCGTAGTTCGACCTTAGTTACCAAAAAAAATCCCCCACCACACGAAGTGGCAGGGGACTATGTCTAACGCCTGCAGCCCCGCGTTAACGGGGACTGTGCGCTAGGGTCTTAGTGTGCGGCGCTACCGGCGGATGTTTTTCCGTCCAGGCTGGGGAAACGCACATGCTCAACCAATTCCTGAATGTCGCGTCCAGGTGGTTTGGTCAGCAAGGACACCACGATGATGACCAAGAAGCCCACTGGCACACCGAACAAACCGGCCGAGATGGGGGCAATATCCCACCAGGTGTTGGCTTTTGCGATCTCAGGGGTAATGGCCACGCCATGGGTCAACTTGTACAGCCAAGGCTGTGTGGTGACCATGTAGTAGAAGGTAATGCCCAAGCCCGCAATCATGCCCAAGGAGGCGCCCCATTTGTTGGCACGCTTCCAGAAAATTCCGAGCACCAGGGCAGGGAAGAAGGCAGCAGCAGCAAACGAGAACGCGGCAGACACCAAGAACAAGATGTCGGCTGGTTTTTGGGCGGCGACGTAGGCAGCGGCCAAGGCCACAACCAACAACAGCGTTTTAGAAACCATCACACGACGAGCAGTCGAAGCGTTGGGGTCCAAAATTTTGTAGTACACGTCGTGCGACAAGGCATTGGCAATGGTCAGCAACAAGCCGTCGGCGGTCGACAGCGCAGCGGCCAAGCCACCCGCAGCCACCATACCCGACACCACATACGGCAGGCCACCGATTTCAGGCGTGGCCAACACGATGATGTCGCCACCAATCGAGATTTCAGCCAACTGCAAGATGCCGTCTTTGTTCATGTCCACCACAGACAACAAACTTGCGTCCACCGCACTCCATCGCGTAATCCATTCCGGCAGGCTGGCAAATGGTGTGTTTACCAGTACCGTGTAGACCTCGTACTTGGCCAAAACGGCCAGCGCAGGTGCCGTAAAGTACAGCAAGAAAATGAAGAACAGCGACCAGCTGACCGACTCGCGCGCTTCACGCACCGATGGCACGGTGTAGTAACGCATCAAGATATGCGGCAAGGCAGCTGTACCGACCATCAAACAGAAGACCAGGGCCAAGAAGTTCTTTCGGGCAATGTCTTGGGCGGCCTCGTCTTTACCCGGGAAGGGTTGTGCGTGGCGTATGGGCGGGTTGGAACGTGCCGTGTTGGAGGTGCGAGCAGCGGTATAAGCTGCCTTGGCAGCAACCTCGTCGGCAGGCAGTTTGGCCAGGGCAGCCTCTGCAGCTTGGATATCGGCCACAGGCGCATTGGCCGCTTTGAGGTCCCCTACCTTTTTCACTGCAGCAGCCTTGTCAGCAGCCATGGCGGCAGGCACGTCCTTCAGCTTCTCAACGGCAGCATCAGCGCGGGCTTTGAACAGGGCACGAACTTCCAGCTCTTTAGGATCCTTCAGCAGTTGCTCTTCTTTGGCGGTGACCTTCTCTAAGGTGTAACCGTACACAGCCTGAGGGATAGGCACGCCAGTGTGTTTGACCGACAACCAAACCACTGGGAGCAAGTAGGCAATGATCAAGATGATGTATTGCGCCACCTGGGTCCAGGTTACCGCACGCATACCACCCAGGAACGAACACACCAAAATACCTGCCAAACCGGCAAAAATACCGATTTCAAAGGCCAAGCCTGTCAAACGTGCCGTAATCAGACCCACACCATAAATTTGCGCAACCACGTAGGTAAAGGAGCACAAAATGGCAGCGATCACACCCAGCATACGGGGCAAGTTACCTTCGTAACGCGCACCCAAAAAGTCTGGAATTGTGAACTGGCCAAATTTACGCAGGTACGGGGCCAGGAACAGGGCCACCAAACAGTAGCCACCGGTCCATCCCAAAATAAAGGCCAAACCGCCGTAACCGGTGAGGTACAGGGTACCTGCCATACCGATAAACGACGCGGCCGACATCCAGTCTGCACCCGTCGCCATACCGTTGTACATGGCTGGCACGCGTCGACCCGCCACGTAATACTCGGCGGCGTCGTTGGTACGGCTCATCACGCCAATGCCCGCGTACAGGAACACGGTTGCAGCCAAAAACAGGTAACCGATCCACGCCTTGGGCATACCCATCTGTTCAGCAATGCCCAGTACGATCACGAAGGCAACAAAGCCCCCGGTGTACCAGGTATAAACCTTGTTCAGGCCTTTCTTAAAGTCGCCTTGCGACTGGTTTTCACCACCAAACATTCCCATTATTCTTCTCCTTCTTGCACGCCGTACTCAATGTCCAGCTTGTTCATGTAGCGGGCGTAGAACCAAATAATCAGGCAGTACACCACCAAGGCGCCTTGTGAGGCGACCCAGAACGAAAAAGGCCATCCAAAGAAACTGAATGTCAGTTCTCTGGCAAAAAAGGCCAACACAAAGGTTACAAAGAACCAAACGCCCAATAAAAGGGCGGTGATCCGCAGGTTTTTGCGCCAGTATTCCTGGTGCCTAGCCGTCAGTTGCATAGCGGTGTCTCCTATCATGGTAAAAAAAACGAACTAACTCAATCGATTGGCGGTAAGGCCGGTCTCACGCTCCAGCTGGGCTGCGAATTTGGGTTCAAAGCCCTTTAGATGCCGAATTACTTTTGCTGCCTCATCCGATCGGTCCAGCTTGACATAGGCCCGTGCCAATTGGCACCAGGCGTAAGGACTCATGGGTTGCAGTCGGGTGTTGGTTTTAAGCGCATCCACCGCTTCTTCAAAGCGGAACTGCCTAAACAAGGTAATGCCCAGCCCGTACCAGGCTCTGTCCAATTTGTCGTCCAGGGCCAAAGCTGCTCTAAAGCCGCGCTCAGCGGGATCAAGTTTTCCTAGTTCTTCGCACACAAACGCATGGTTAAAGTGGGCATTGGCGTTATCGGTGCTTAAAGCCAGCACTTTCTCAAAGAAATGCAGGGCCTGGGTGTTATCACCCCGTTGCATCGCATCGTAGGCCAAGCTGTTTAACGAAAGCACATCCCCCGGGCATTGGCGCAAAATGTCAGCAAAGACCTGCATGGCCTGCGCGCGCAGGCCCAACAACAACAACAGCTTGGCACGCCAGTGCTGCACAAACAACTCGTAACGCCCCATCGTAGTAGGGTTGGGTGGTAAAGCGGAACTCTTCACTGGCATAGTGTTCCCCCGGGTTGCAAGCAAAGGTCTACCTTGGCCATCACCACCAACACCCAGGCAATGATGAGCCAGCTAGAGGCCGCTAAGGGGATGTGTTGGTCCAAAATGAACCTGGGGCTGATTCGCCGTGTAACCCATAAGGCGGGCTTGGCAACAATGTCTAATAGCTGCCAAAAGAAATTGGTGGTGCGCTTTTGGCCCGCGAGCAAGCCCAAGATAAAGCGCGCCACGATAAACATCAGCGACAGCTCAATCAGACTTTTAAGAATCACCACTAATAACAGCATAGGTAGGCCAGAGGACTTAATTGGGCCGAATGTCGCCGTGGTGGCTGACCAATAACTTACAGCCCTACCCCCTGCAAGTCCATTTGGGCTGGTTCTTTGGGTAAGTACTTAGGTCACAACCGAAAAAACTGAGCATTTTTAAGAAAAAAACTGCTTGTTTTTCTCTTTCGTAAGCGCATGGAAAGTCTTTACCCCGACAGTCGCTCCACTCATTGTTTTATTGAGGCCCACTTAGGAGATAACAATTATGGCGACTGCTGCTGCACCCCGCCCGATGTCTGCAGAAGAGAAGAAAGTGATTTTCGCTTCTTCGTTAGGCACGGTTTTTGAATGGTATGACTTTTACTTGTACGGCTCACTCGCAGCCATTATTGCGAAACAGTTCTTTAGCGGCCTAGACGCTGGTTCTGCTTTCATTTTTGCGCTGTTGGCCTTTGCCGCTGGCTTTATTGTTCGCCCCTTTGGTGCCATCTTTTTTGGCCGCCTGGGCGACATGATCGGTCGCAAGTACACCTTTTTGGTGACGATTTTGATCATGGGCTTGTCCACGTTTATCGTAGGTATTTTGCCTACCTACGCCAGCATTGGCGTGGCCGCACCAGTCATTTTGATCATTTTGCGCTTGCTGCAAGGCTTGGCACTGGGCGGTGAGTACGGCGGCGCTGCCACCTATGTGGCTGAGCACTCGCCACAAGGCAAACGTGGTGCCTACACCTCGTGGATTCAGACCACCGCCACATTGGGCTTGTTCTTGTCCCTGATGGTGATTTTGGGTACCCGCATGGCAATTGGCGAAGAAGCCTTTGCCGATTGGGGCTGGCGTATTCCGTTCATCGTGTCGATCGCATTGTTGGCTATCTCGGTCTGGATTCGCTTGTCCATGAACGAATCGCCCGCCTTTGCCAAGATGAAAGCCGAAGGCAAAACGTCTAAAGCGCCTTTGACCGAATCCTTCGGCCAATGGAAAAACTTGAAGATCGTGATTTTGGCCCTGGTGGGTTTGACCGCCGGTCAGGCCGTGGTGTGGTACACAGGCCAGTTCTACGCCCTGTTCTTCATGACCCAGTCTTTGAAAGTGGACGGCCCAACCGCCAACCTGTTCATCGCTGCGTCTTTGATCATCGGCACACCGTTCTTTATCGTGTTTGGTGCCCTGTCTGACAAGATTGGCCGCAAGCCCATCATTATGGCGGGCTGCTTGTTGGCCGTGTTGACCTACTTCCCAGTGTTTGAAGCTTTGACCAAGGCCGCTAACCCTGACCTGTACGCCGCACAACAATCGAGCAAAGTGACGGTGACTGCTGACCCTGCCGAGTGTTCATTCCAGTTCAACCCAACGGGTACGGTCAAGTTCACCAGCTCTTGCGATATTGCCAAACAAAAACTGGCTGGCGCTTCGGTAAGCTATGAAAACGTGGCCGCTCCAGCGGGCACTGTGGCCTCCATCAAAGTGGGCGAAACAGTCATCACCGGCTACAACGCCGCGACTCTGACAGAAGCCGACATTGCTGATGCCAAAGCTTCTGCCGCTAAAAAGGTTGAAGACTTGAAAGCCAAAACCGACGCAGATCCTAAAGCTGTTAAAGCCGCTGGTGACGCATTGGCCGCGTTTGACAAAGACGCCAAAGCCGCCGCAGTGAAGGTGAAAGACGCTGCCTTGTCGGGCGCCCTGGGTGCCGCCTTGAAAGCTGCTGGTTACCCCACCAAAGCCGACCCTGCCAAAGTGGACAAAGTCAAGGTGATCTTGATCTTGAGCTACCTGGTGTTGTTGGTGACCATGGTGTACGGCCCGATTGCCGCCATGCTGGTTGAAATGTTCCCAACCCGCATCCGTTATACATCGATGTCGCTGCCTTACCACATTGGTAATGGCTGGTTTGGTGGCTTGCTACCGACCACGGCCTTTGCTATCGTGGCGCAGACCGGCAACATGTACAACGGGCTGTGGTACCCCATCGCGGTGGCGGCCATGACCTTTGTGATCGGTATGCTCTTTGTTAAAGAGACCAAAGACGTTGACATCTACGCCAACGACTAATCGCCCACGGCACCAGTCCTGACAAGGGCTGGCCTAGGCGCAAAGCCCCCGCTGGTCGGGGGCTTTTTTTTGGGCCGACAGGATTGACTTTGACCGTAGTAACCTCAGCTAGGCTTTTAGCGACGTTGGAGATGTTGCCCCAACCCTTATCAACCCACCATTGCCATGTCTACTGAACCCATCACCACAAGTTCTGCCACCCCATCGGGCCGCATGCCCACTTGGTTTATCCCTCACGGCGGTGGTCCCTGCTTTTTTATGGAAAGCCGCCCGCCCGGCATTTGGGACAAAATGGCGCATTACCTGCGCACCGCCGCCAGTAGCCTGCCGCAACACCCCAAAGCCATCTTGGTGGTGTCGGCCCACTGGCTGGATGCATCTTTAGGCGTTACAGGCCACCCGCAACCCCCTCTGATTTTTGACTACTACGGCTTTCCGGCCCACACCTACCAGCTCCAATACCCAGCACCTGGTAGCGCCAGCTTGGCGGCGCGGGTGCACGGCCTGTTGGGTGACGCGCAGCTGCCCAGCCATATTGACCCCAGCCGGAGCTACGACCACGGCATGTTTGTGCCCATGCTGTTGATGTTCCCCAAAGCCGATATCCCCGTGGTGCAACTGTCGCTGCATGACAGCCTGGACCCCGGTATTCACCTCAAAATGGGCCAAGCCCTGGCCCCCTTGCGCGACGAAGGGGTTCTGATTATTGGCAGCGGCATGAGTTTTCACAACATGCGCGGCTATGGCGACCCCCGCTTTGCCCCGGTATCGGATGTGTTTGATGATTGGTTGACCCAAGCGGTGACTGCACCTGCCGATCAGCGCCACCAGGCTCTGTTGCAATGGGCCAGTGCGCCTTCTGCGCGTTTGTGCCACCCACCACGGGCAGAGGAGCATTTGCTGCCGCTGATGGTGGCGGCTGGGGCAGCAGGGGCCGATTTTGGGCGCAAAGTGTTTTCTGATCGGGTGATGGAAACCACTCTGTCGGGGTTTAGCTTTGGCTAACCCTGCGCACAGCAGACGAAAAAAACCCACCCGGAGCCCCGAGTGGGTGGGTGTAGCCACGGGGTACTTAAAGGCGATTAGGCCTTTTTGGCGTAAGCGCTGCACCAGCCTTTGCCTGCCACGTCTTTGCCGGGGAACAAAGAGCATGCGGCATGCGCATCGGCGGCCTTGCCTTGGTACAAAGCGCAGTTAGAGCAAAGTTGACCCGCTGCGTATTTTGGGAATTTGGCTTTGTCGACTTTGGTGGCGTCGGCTTTGTAACCCAAAGCAGCGGCTTGCGCGTCTTTTTCATCTACCATGGGTTTAGCGGCCAGCGCATTGCCAGCAGCCAGAACACCGGCAATGGAGGTAATTTGCACACAAAATTCACGACGATTTGACATGTTGAACTCTTAAAAAAGGTTGATACAAATGGAATAACGCTAAACCCGGTTGGGCGGTTGACAGATTATGGTGTGAACCTTTCAACAAGCCAACACCGGGCTTAATACCCGTCTAATTTACTCCATCATTGTTCGCTTATTTATTTGGCAAGACCACCGGCTGTGCTGCTTTTCTTATCAATCCAAAAGGCACGTCCACTACAGAATCCCAATCGGGACGGACAAACCATAAGTCCCCTGACAAATAAGCAGCCAACATGGGCAAAGCGTCAAAACCCCAGAATACCTTGCCGTCTACCACCATAGAGGGCACCCCAAACAGGTCTAGGGACTGCGCCTCATCGCCCCATTGTCTGAGCTGGTTTTTGACATCCTCAGCACCAGGTTCTTGAACGGGGGTCAACAAGCGCACCAGCTCATCTAACCGGGCCGGGTCGGTGGCCAATTGGCCTCCCTGCCAGACATGCTTAAAAATCGTTTCAACGACGTAGCGGTTGGGCATTCCAGTGGACGAGGTGGCCACGGCCAGGCGCAAAAGGGGTAAAGGGTTAAAAGGATGGGCCGCTGGCAACTGCAAATCCAAACCCACCTTGTGCGCCTCCCACAGCACTTGCCTATACGTCCAGTGGCGTTTGGGGGGTATTTCAGCCGGGCCTAGGTGCCCAAAACGCCCTAACAAGGCACCAAACAAAATCGGCTTGTAGCGCACCGTGTAGTCATGACCTTGCAATGCCAGCGGCAATTGGTGGAAGGCCAAGTACGCGTAAGGCGAAATAAAGTCAAAGTAAAAATCGATTTGTTTCATAGCGAATTGTTAGGGGTAGTGGACGCAGCACGTTGAGCCAAATCCAACCAAATTTGCCGTTTTTCGGCATCGCTGGCACGGCTCCATTGAACTATTTCATCTAATGTCCGCAAGCAACCGGTACACCAACCGCTACTAGAGTCCATTCTACATACCGATATGCAGGGGGAGGGCACCGGCCCGCTCTGCTGCGCCAGAAGGCTGGCCTTATGACGCAGTAGGCGATGGGGGTCACGGTAATTGGACGGGTTGATCGACATACTCAGTCCACTTTGCGTTTGGCGAGCAAAGCCGTTGCTGCCCGTGAATGAGGCGGGCGACCCAAGAAGCCACTGATATACGCACCAGCGTCCACCAGTTGGTTCAAATCAACACCAGTCTCTATGCCCATGCCGTGCAGCATGTACACCACGTCTTCGGTGGCCACGTTGCCGGTGGCACCTTTGGCATAGGGGCAACCGCCCAAACCCGCCACCGAGGTGTCAAACTGCCAAACACCCATCTGTAAACTGGCCAAGGTATTGGCCAGCGCCTGGCCGTAGGTGTCATGGAAATGCCCAGATACTTGGTCGATTGGGTAATGCACCAGCGTGGCCTCTAGGGCGCGCTGCACCTTGCGTGGGGTGCCCACGCCAATGGTGTCGGCCACACCCACGTGCTGCACGCCAATGTCTTTCATCAGCGCCGCCAACAGTCCCACCCGCTCAGGCGCGATGTCGCCCTCGTAAGGGCAGCCTACGGCGCACGACATAGCCCCGCGCACCCGTATGCCACGGGCCAAGGCCGCCACCACCACGGGTCTGAAGCGCTCAATGCTTTGGGCAATGGAACAGTTGATATTGCGTTGGCTAAACGCCTCGCTGGCCGCGCCAAACACCACGATTTCGTCGGGCTGGCTGGTCAGCGCCGCTTCAAACCCCATCATGTTGGGGGTGAGCACCGAGTAGCAAACACCCGGTTGGCGGTCTATACCCGCCATCACCTCACTGTTGTCGGCCATTTGCGGCACCCATTTGGGGCTGACAAAACTGGTGACCTCAATGTCTTTAAGACCGGCTTGTTGCAAGCGGTGCACCAACTCGATTTTGACAGCGGCGGGCACCATTTGCTTTTCGTTTTGCAAGCCGTCACGCGGGCCTACGTCGATGAGCTTAACTTTGGAGGGGAGAGTCATGGTGGTCTGGGGCGTATCCATCAGGTAGAAAAGGGCGCGGAGCACATGCGATTATCGCGGCCCCTGCCCCTCTACCCACGCATGGGGTTTTGTGAGGTCTAGTAGCCTTTTTCTAGGGCGACCTGCCCAGGCACGGGCAAGCCCTGGTCTATGCAGCGGATATGGTGGGCGATCTGGTCCACCGACGCTTGCAACTGGGTGGGCGCTGAAATGTGAGGGGTGAGCGTTATGGCCGGGTGGTGCCAAAACGGGTGACTCGGCGGCAGGGGCTCCTGCCTAAACACGTCTAACCATGCGGCTTTGAGGTGGCCGGAATCGAGCAACGCCAGCAGATCTTGATCGACCACCAAGGCACCCCTTGCGACGTTAATAAGGTAAGCACCTTGGGGCAACTGCGACAGGCGCTGGTGGTTGAGTAAATTCTCGGTCTGTGGGGTACGCGGCAGCAAGCACACCACAACTTGGCTGACGGCCAGGAAGGCACCTAGCTCAGACTCGCCTGCGTAGTGTTGGATGCCATCCGAGTGGCGCGCTGTTTGGCTCCATGCATTTACCGGGTACTCAAAGTAACGCAAGGCCTTTGCCACCTGTTGGCCCAACACACCAAAACCCATAATGCCCACGTTAAACGCTTGACGCGAGGGTACTGATGGCACCTGCCATTGGCCACGCGCTTGGGCCGCACGCAAGCCGGCAAAATCACGGCGGAACTCGGCCACGGCCTGGCACACGTATTCGGCCATTTCAAGGCCCATGCCCGCATCGGTTAAGCGCACCACCGGCACCCCTTTGGGCAGCCTTAGACGCATTAAGGCGTCAACCCCGGCACCGATGTTAAAGATGCCTTTTAGCGCGGTTTGCTGGTCAAAAAAGGCCTGGGGTGGCACCCAAACAATGGCGTAATCGGCCAAGGGTGCGCCGCTTTGCCAAAGGGTGATATGGGCCTGTGGCAAGGCGACACGCAAGGCCGCCAGCCAGAGGTCGGCCTCGGTGTTGCTACAGCAAAAAGTAATGTTCATGGGGCGATGAGTTTAAGCAACTCGGCACCATCGGTGACCTGGTCACCGATGGCAAACATCAGTTCACCCACCCGCCCATCGTGGGGGGCCGCAATGGTGTGTTCCATTTTCATGGCCTCCATCACGGCCAGAGTCTGGCCTTTTTTCACCACATCGCCCGCCTTGACTGCGAAGGACACGACCTTGCCAGGCATGGGGGCGGCTAAACGGCCACCCTCGGTTGGGGCTTCACCGGCGTGGGCCAGGCGGTCCACCTGCGTGAGCAGGGTGGCACCTTGGGCGGTAAAGATGTGCAGCAGATCACCTTGGGGATAGCAATGGGCGCGGGTGGTTTCGCCCTGAAACCTGAACGTCAACCCCCCTTCGGGATGTGCAGACCCATCCAATGCACCGTGCACCTCCTGTATCCGAAGCGTAAGGGCGCCGTCGTGGCCGTAGTGCAAATAAGACTGCACCGCTTGGCCTTGGAACACAAAGGCAAAACACCGGGTTTGAGTGCCGTGGGATTGCCAACCATCGCGCTGGCTAAAGGGGTCTGCGCCTTGCAGGGCCTGCTCTTGGCTAAGGCGGTAAACCACGGCAGCGGCAACGGCACGCACCAAGCCCACTTTTTCTTGGTGAAACAGATGGGCCTCTTCACGCGCAATTAACGCAGTGTCCAGTTCTGCGTTAGCGAATGACGGGCTTTGCACCACATGGCGCAAAAACTGAACATTGGTGGCCAGACCCACAATATGGGTTTCTGACAGGGCTTTGTCCAATTTGCCCAGTGCCTCTTGCCGTGTGGCTCCGTGCACGATTAACTTGGCCACCATGGAGTCGTAGTAGGGCGATATGGTGTCGCCTTGGCGCACGCCATCGTCCACCCGCACAGCCGCGCCCGTGGCCCGCACAAACCCAAGGTGATCCGGTTTGCGGTACACGGCCAGCGTGCCGGTGGCGGGCAGGAATTGCTTGTCGGGCGTTTCGGCACAAATGCGCGCCTCTATGGCGTGGCCCTGCATGGTCAATTGATGCTGTGCCAAAGGCAAAGGCTCACCACTGGCCACGCGCAGTTGCCACTCCACCAAGTCCAACCCGGTAATCGCCTCGGTCACCGGGTGCTCAACCTGCAAGCGGGTGTTCATCTCCATAAAAAAGAAAGTCATACCGCCAGTGGCTGTTTGCTCCACAATGAACTCCACCGTGCCCGCGCCGTGGTAGTTCACCGCCTTGGCGGCGGCCACTGCAGCCTGTCCCATTTGGGCGCGCAGTTCAGGCGTCAATCCGGGGGCTGGGGCCTCTTCTAATACCTTTTGGTGGCGGCGCTGCACCGAACAATCGCGCTCAAACAAATAGACCACGTTGCCCTGCTGGTCGCCAAAGATTTGAATCTCGATATGGCGGGGGCGCTGCACGTATTTTTCGATTAGCACCGCGTCGTCACCAAAACTGCCTTTGGCCTCGCGCTGACAAGAGGCCAGGGCGGCCGCAAAGTCCTCGGCCTTTTCAACGATGCGCATGCCCTTGCCACCTCCGCCCGCGCTGGCTTTAATCAACACGGGGTAGCCGATTTGGTTGGCCGCTTGTTGTAGCACCACCGGGTTTTGGTCTGCCCCGTGGTAGCCCGGCACCAAGGGCACCCCGGCTTTTTCCATCAGTTGTTTGGACGCAGCCTTCAAGCCCATGGCTTTGATGGCGTTGCTGCTGGGGCCGATAAACACCAAGCCCGCTTGTTGGCAGGCATCGGCAAATTCTTCGTTTTCACTTAAAAAACCGTAGCCAGGGTGTATGGCCTGTGCCCCGGCTTTTTGTGCCGCCGCAATGATGCGCTCCCAGTGCAGGTAGCTGTCTTTGGGGGCGCTGGTGCCTATGTGCACGGCCTCGTCGCAGGCCGCGACATGCTTGGCATTGGCGTCGGCATCGGAGTACACCGCAACGGTGCGTAGGCCCATACGGGCGCAAGTAGCAGCCACGCGGCAGGCGATTTCGCCACGGTTGGCGATAAGGATTTTGGTAAACATGGGACAACCCCTTAAAACAATGGATTCACGGAAAATGAAATCTGGGAAGAGGTGGACAGGGGGTTTGGTTTAGGGTTGTTGCCAAACCACATCGTCATCAACCGCGTACAGTTTGCAGCCGACCCCAAAGTGCAGGCAGTTACCCAATGCCCGACCAATGGCGTAATCACCCGTTGCGCTACCCCAACCCCCACCCGCACGTATGGCGAATGCACGCGGTTTTGGCAATTCCAAGAACTTTTGATATCCTTGTCTCCAAGACTCACGATTGGCAATTAGTGGGTTCAGGTCGGTAATCGACGCGAAGTTCGTGGGCTTCGGGCGTTTCACGATGGCAGGTTGGTCAAACCCTAAAGAGACCAAAAAGCGATCTACCAATGGCAGCCAGCTATCCATGTCAATATCGAGGCCCGAATGACCATTCTTGCCCTTGGCGGGGAACTGATAAAACTCGGCCTTCGCACCTGAAGATACCCAAGACTTGTGCCAATCCACCGGGTTCTGCGCTCCCCAGTACAAATCATTTTCCCAATACAGCCACAGCATAGGTGCATTGCTGGCGTTGCTGGCCGCTCGGTAATAGTTCACCTGAACATTGACGCCGCAGCGCTGACCTAGTGCCGTATCTGGGTTGCCTCCCATACCACCAGAAAAATTGATACCACCTAGCAGACCGACAGGCCTTTTACCTACCGTCGCATTGGTCGTCAAACCGCCGACGGATTGGCCCGCTACTAACCATTTTGAGGCGTCTACGTAGGGCAGGGTTTTGGCGAATTCCACAGTCGCCAGTACCTGGGTGGTGGCAGCCTCCATCACCTTGCCAATTCGCATATCTTGGCAGGTCCCTGCATATTCAGGGTCAAAACTGCCATACGTGTCTGCATATCCAACACGGGTGGGGGCTATGACCACAAAGCCTTTGTCCGTCATGTACCGAGCGAAATTTTCGGGGCGACTGCGTTTTAGCTCGGCTCGCTTATCCGCCGCTGCTCGCCCGTGATTAAAAACAACCAGCGGCTTGGGGGTGTCACCCGCCGGGCGATAGATGGTCAGGGGGATCTGCATCGTCTCTGTTCGGCCAAACCTGTCGGTCACAGTGACCGGGATAAACACCAACGATTCTCTAAGATCTTTGGCCGGGTTATCGACACTCAACGAAGCGGGTTGTGCGAAGGTAAATGTGCTTGCGAACACCAGCCAGGCAACCGAGAGACCGCCCACGGAGCGGCGCAGCGACTTGTTTAGGTGATTCACCACGGCGTGTGTCACTTGATTTCCTTGAATTAGTGGAGATTGAGTGTTGGAAAAGGGTTACATGCGGAACACGCCAAACTTGGCGTCAGGAATGGGCGCATTGAGCGCCGCCGACAAACCCAATGCCAGCACCCGGCGCGTGTCGGCGGGGTCTATCACGCCGTCGTCCCATAGGCGGGCGGTGGCGTAGTAGGGGTGGCCTTGCACCTCGTACTGCTCACGTATAGGGGCTTTGAACTGGGCTTCTTCGTCGGCACTCCAGGTGCCGCCTTTGGCCTCTATGCCGTCGCGCCGCACGGTGGCCAAAACGGTGGCGGCTTGCTCGCCGCCCATCACCGAGATGCGGGCGTTGGGCCACATCCACAAAAAGCGTGGCGAATAGGCCCGGCCACACATGCCGTAATTGCCCGCACCAAAACTGCCCCCAATAATGACCGTGAACTTGGGCACGTTGGCCGTGGCCACGGCCGTCACCATTTTGGCCCCGTGCCGGGCAATGCCCTCGTTCTCGACCTTGCGGCCCACCATAAACCCGGTGATGTTCTGCAAAAACACCAAGGGGATTTTGCGCTGGCAGCACAGCTCAATAAAGTGCGCGCCTTTAACCGCCGAGTCGCTAAACAAGATGCCGTTGTTGGCCACAATGCCCACGGGCATGCCCTCAATATGGGCAAAGCCACACACCAGGGTGGTGCCAAAGCGGGCTTTGAATTCGTCCAACTCAGAGCCGTCCACAATGCGGGCAATTACCTCGCGCACGTCAAAGGGTTTGCGCGTGTCGCTGGGGATCACGCCGTACAGTTCTTTGGCACTGTACTTGGGTGGCTGAGGGGCCTGTAACTGCACAGAAGGCTGCTTAACGCGGTTCAAATGGCCCACGGCTTGGCGTGCAATGGCCAAGGCGTGCAAGTCGTTTTGCGCCAGATGGTCGGCCACGCCACTTAGGCGCGTGTGCACATCGCCTCCGCCCAAATCTTCGGCGCTCACCACTTCGCCGGTAGCGGCTTTAACCAAAGGCGGCCCACCCAAAAAGATGGTGCCCTGGTTTTTAACAATGATGCTCTCATCACTCATGGCGGGCACATAGGCCCCACCTGCCGTGCAACTGCCCATGACCACTGCGATCTGGGCAATGCCTTGGGCGCTCATATTGGCTTGATTAAAAAAGATGCGACCAAAGTGATCCCGGTCAGGGAACACCTCGTCTTGGTTGGGCAAATTGGCCCCACCCGAATCCACCAGATAAATACAGGGCAGACGGTTTTGCTCGGCAATCTCTTGGGCCCGCAGGTGTTTTTTAACCGTCATGGGGTAGTAGGTGCCGCCTTTCACGGTGGCGTCGTTGCACACAATCAGGCAATCTTGGCCATTGACCCGCCCGATTCCCGTAATCACCCCGGCTGCGGGGGCGCTGTCGGTGCCGTCTCGGTCGGGGTACATGCCCAGCGCGGCCAAGGGGCTGAGTTCCAAAAAGGGTGTGCCGGGGTCTAAAAGCATTTGCACCCGTTCACGCGGCAACAACTTACCCCGCGCCGTGTGCTTGGCCCGCGCCGCCTCACCGCCCCCCAATTGCGCCTGGGCCACCTTGGCCGCCAAGTCGTCCACCACCGTTTGCATGGCACTGGCGTTGTGCAAAAACTCGGCAGAGCGGGGGTTGAGTCGGGTGTCGATGGCGGGCATACAAAGCTTCCTAGGCAAAGGGCACAAAGGGCAATCGTAATTGACGTTTACGTAAACGTCAATTGAGAAATCAAGCCTTTGATGACTCTGGGCTGGGCCAAGGTGCTGCGGCTTGCCGCACTGCCTCTTAGGTGCGCTTTGGCAGCCGCTCCAAAAACACCGTCAATAACACCAACAACAAGGCAACCCCCGTTGATACTTGGTAGAGCAGAGAAAACGATTGCGTCCAGTCGTATACCGCTCCACCAAAATAATTGCCCAGCATAGAACCCACACCCAAGGCGACGTTGGCCATTCCAAAAACCATTGCGGCGGTGCTTTTGGGAAAGTTCAAGCTGATATAGGCGGGCACCAATCCAAAAATGGCGTTGAACGCCAAACCAAAAATCGCCGCCCCCAGATAAACCTCATAAGGGCTGGTGTGATGCAGAAAAAGACCGGTGGCGATACCTAAAAGAACGTAGGTGAGCGCCAGGGCACGCAACACGGTGATCTTGTCGGCCAGCGCACCCATCACAAATCCACCCACCATCCCCACCAAGCCTATTAGGGACAAGGCCCGACCCGCCGTTTCGACGGCGTAGCCCAAGTCATCACGCAGATAGGACATCAGAAAGTTCTGCGCTGGCATGCAGGCAATACCGCTGAGCAGCATCACGGCCAATACAAGGATGGCGGCAGGCTGGCGTACCAACTCCCGCATGGAAGGCCTGGGCATGAGCGGGTCCAACGGCACAGCGTGGTCGCTTACCGCGGGCTGCGCAAAATGATGTCTTGAAAGGCGAGTCCATCCCCAGACCACCAGCAAGGTGGAAAGAATGGCGACCAACAGCCAAACCGACTGCCACCCGTGTTCGGGCAACAAGGCCGGAACCGCCCATCCATTGACAAACACGCCGTAAGCCGTTCCAGAGGACATAAGCCCTATGGCTTTGCCCTGATGCTGACTTGGAATGAGGTCTTGGGCGACGGCCACCATAGGAACCCATACCGATGCGGCAGCGGCCCCTGCGATCACCAGTAAAGTCCCTACTTGCCATGTTTGCGTAACAAAGGCCATAGCCCATAAGCTAACAGTACACGCCAGCATCGATAGCACAATAAGGTTTTTGGCACCGATGCGGTGGGTCAACATACCGCTTGAAAGTGCAGCCAAAAGAAACCCGACCTGCGCCAGTGAGATCATCACCCCAGCTTGGGTATAACTAAACCCAAGGGTCAGCTTCATGTCTGGAATCACTGTCGAAAACAGATACACCCCAAAGCCATAGGTGTCGGCAATGAACCCGGTGAACAAGACCGTGATTTCAATGAAATTGCCGCGATGGAGTGGATTGTGCATGTTGTTTACCGGCCAGTAAAAGCATCGACTTTGGCGGTTTCCCACAGTCGGCACGTACAAAGTGCCTCAAGAGATAGATGAAACGGGTTGTCTTCAGTCTAAGGTGCCAAGAATTGTGGCAACAGCCTTAAAGAGACACCTTGTGGCCTAAGAACTCACGGTTGAATCGGCAGGTCAATCGGGTAGTGCTTGGCCTCGTAGGCCTGCACAAGAGTCCCCAGGACTTCCAGACGCACACCTTCAGGTTGATCTGCCGATGGGTCAAGGTCAATTAACACCGACAGCTCTTGCAGCGCTGCCAGGTAATCCGCTTCGGTGCGAATGGCTTTGATTTCCATCATCCAACTCCTTTGAACTGGTCAACGAGGGTGGCTTCGATTTTGTCGTGCTCGGCAAGCCATGCCTTGCGCGATCCCTCAGCATCACTACGGTTGGGTTGCCACGATAAGGTTTGAATCGTATGTCAAAATTTCAGTGGCCATATGCAATTACTTTTTGCGCCCCGAAGGGGGGTATGCACGGCCCATCGTGTGTCCGTTGATCAACTGATTCCGTGGTGCCAGGCCCCACTCAAACAGCTTTGCGATCTAGGTGCAACTTTGCTGCTATTGAGCAGCATTGTTGTATTCGTCAAGCTTTCGCCCGACTCTGGCCTGGGTCAAACTGACCTGCATACCCTATTGTTAGTGTACGCCCATCAATAGGGCGTTCGCAACTCTTTCTTCTTCAAGACAAGTGCAAGGTCGGCTTGTTTATCCCATCCAAAAAACCAAGGCCTGTCACCTACCGATTGAATAAGTGCCGCTGCTCTCGCATTGATATTTTTTTCGGAAATATGTCTGAGTACGACTTTAGCAAGTGCGGTTCTTTCTTGAGGCAAAACGTGCGGACATGTCATTAAGTCAAAGAATATAAATACACATTCAGCACTTTGGCCCCAATCTGGGTCACTGAATCGCTTGAGACAGTGTTCGATGGCAGCCCGAATTAATGAAAAATACTGCGTAACTCCACCAAGATAAGAAAGTAGAAAAACAACTTGAAAATAGTCAAAATTCTTTCCAAAAGAGAAAATTCCGTTTTCAATGTTTATATCAAACACGTGAAGTATTGACTTCTGATCAAGAAGGTATTTTTCTCCTAGCCCCCTCAACACGATAAGTAGATTCATGACCTCTACCTTGTATGCGGTTCTCTCTACACTCCCCTGCACAATGATCAACCTTGATTCATGAACAATCTTTCGGACCAATGAGTCCTGAAGATCTATGGGTGCAAACTTCATGATTTTTATAATCATGAGAATGATTTCAGAGGTAACGTAAGTCTGCCGAACCCTGGGTGTCATTGAATAGTAGAAAAAAACAATGTCAATTAGGGCGCTGAGAAAAAAATATAGGTTTTCTCCCAAACTCCCTCTCTCCGCTACCAGAGGTTTATCTTGTAGTCTAGTCAAAAGCTTTTTTACGGTGCCGAAAAAATAGTTGGAGCACGCGTCATAGGAGCCGTTTTCTCCAATAGAACGTTTCAACGAAGCAATTGTTTGATTTGTTACCGCACTTATGTTGGAACCTGACCGAACTTTGAAGCGCCTAGAAACGACTACTCCTTGATCATCTGTGATAGTTTCCAACTCTCGATGCTTGTTAAAAAATTCCGTAATATCTGTGGAAATCTTGTGTCGAGAAATGGAAGGGCCTGTAACAAAAGGTCGAATATGATCTATAGTTTTTGATGAATTTATTGCTAACTTGTACTCAACAAGGCAGTCTGAAACAATTGACTTTAACTCTTCACGTACCTGTTCAGAATTTGTGTAAATAAAGTAATCATCCACATACCGTCGAATTGTGTAATGCACGCTCTCATCAAATTTTGCCAAAGTAGCTCGATGCAAAATATCTAGATCAATTCGTTGCAATATTATTTCAGCAAAGACTCGTGAAGCTTCAGGACCAATAATAATTCCTGCAGTTTCTCCGTAATTGGCTGATTGCATTAGGGTATCAAATGCTTTTTCGAAAGTACCCTCATCTCTGTTCTTTTTCGCATGTGCCTTACTCTTTACTGCCCAGGCAATGGTGTGCGTGTAGATTCGATTGAAACAATCAGAGATGTCCAGTTTGGTTAAAAATTTGAATTTCTTCTCTAAAGTTAAAAACTCAGAAGAGTCATAGAAGCGAAACATAAATGCATATTTTTTATATGAAAAATATGAGGTAGCAACGCCGGAAACGCTTTCAAAACCAGTTTTTATTTGTTCGATGCTTTTTGCTGCTACCGTAGCATCCTGTACGACTCGCATTCGCTCAACAAAATAGCTTGCTATTGCGCCTGGGGCACGAAGAGCAAAAGGGCTTCGCTGACAAAGGCCAACAATCAGATGATCGTATTTTGAGTAGAACGCTCCAATTTGGAGTTGTTGTGCAGGATGCATTATTGACAAACCACGAAATTCGTATGCGCTCTTTCGAATCTTGTATTTATACGGAATGTTATGGCGGTCTTTGAATATGTTTAAGCCATGATCTTTGTCAAATTCTTCAATAATTCCTTTCTTAGCAGCGAAATACAACCCTTCATTTGAAAATAACATAGGCACTTCGTACGGGAGTGTTTCAGTAAGCATAGCACGAAACTTGTCGGTCTTTCTTACTCTGACCTTGTGACGAGTAGTTTTATACATGATTCCAAATGCTCTTTATGTTGTAAAACTCAGACGCCTCAAATCCACGAACTATCTTATGCTTATGACCGTGAACAAGCGAGAAACAACAAAGCTCCCTTCGTTGATTCATGTTAAGCAATGGATTTAATCGTTTTCCTAAAGACCCAGTTTTTGAAAAAACTGCTCGTCTAATAAAATCATCAATCAACCGTAGATCATCCAAACGTGATGAATCAATCATGCTGTGGTTGTAATATATACCCGCATACAAGTTACAACTGCCTGAATCCTGTCCAATCCGGTAGTTGCTTGCAATGAATCTCAAACGATTTTTTAGCAACTCATAGTTTCTGTTTTTACAATAGTCGAATAGCGATAAGGCTATACGTGTTTTAATCTTTTTTAATTTTTTTTCTGCTATTCCTACTCGCAACTCACTTGCTTTATTCTGCCCTGCTGAACCAAAATCGAATTCATAGACTAGGTAAGAAATACATTGCTTCCCATTTGAAGTTATCACTGGTCCTTTCCTTGGTCGGTGGAGAAATGCACACTTTTCGGTGTTAAAAGATAGACCTAAAGGTAAATACATCGTTAGCTCTTTAAGTAAATTCTTCGGCTCTTCGTGAAAAAGAAGAATAATGTCATCTACATAACGTGTATAAAAATAGCACTTATCCATCATTCGACATGTAGAATCGAATTTCTGCATATATAATTCTGACAGTGTAGAACTTAGCGATATGCCTCTCGGTAATCCACTTCTTGTAGATACATCCTGACAAGAAAATAGTTTTTCAAGTATTCTTTTCGACTCGTACGATAAACGAGGATCATCGCAGATGATTTTTAATATTTCCTCTCGGTTTATTGATTCGAAGAATCTTTTGATGTCCACCTTTTGCAGCCAATATTCACCAGTTTCAGCGAGTAGAACCTTTACTTGTGGAATTATTCTGTTTCGATCAATCGTTTTCACGTTGAAAACGCGCTTGATATTGTCATTGAGTTTGCGCAAGGCAAACTGATCCTGAAGACACGAAGGTGCGATTACCTCCCCATGGGAAAGTGCATACTTTTTAAATGGTGAAAACTGGAAACCATCTGCGGCAATTGATGAGGCAACTGCTTCAAGCTTTTTTGTGTAATCTTCGACACATTTACCCATGTCGTAGTCGATAATATCGCGCTTTTTCAGCAAGCGCAGGAAGCTTTTTGAGGAAAATGTTTGATTGAGCATGGCATACCTGATTGCTTATATCGACGTTGTAACAAGCAGCACACAATACAGCGTACTGCCTGCACCCCTGAGATGACGGCGCCCCATGCGGTGATCCGCCCTGAGATGCTCAATATCGGGCTATATGGCCTGACACCGTTTGACTAGTGCACGATCTGCACGTCTTGGTTGTCAACCTCAACACCCTGATGTCCCATCAAGGACTTCCTAATATATCGAATTTTGGGAGTGCGTAACATCACCCCTCAACCCCGCACAAACACCGTCACCAACGGTTCATCACCCACCTGCGCGCTGGCGTGGCCGTGCAGGGTGGGGTCAAAGGTGGCACCTGGGGGCAGGGTGTCGTTGGAATAAAAATGCTCACCGGCTTTAAAGACTCGGCTGCTGCCGTCTTGCAAAAAGATTTGCATGGCCCCTTGCAGCACAAACAGCCATTGCGGTGTGGTGGTGCAATGAAAGCTGCTTTTAAAACCCACCGGGCTTTGGCGCAGTTGCAGGCCGCCGCTGGGCATGAGGGCGGACAGCATGGTTTGCGGGGTGCCCTCGCCCAGGGGCAGCTCTTGGGTGGTAAAGCGGGCGCGGCCGTCGGTGTCGGTGAACAAAATGGTTTTGGTAAAGGTGGTCATGAGGTGGGTGTAGCCGTTTGGGCCCAGTTGGTTCATGGTTTCAATATTGCGCGCCACGATGGTGTCGGCGTCTTGGCCGCTATCGACCGCGCGATCTAGGCTTTCTTCGCGAATCAAATGCAAGGTGGGGTAGGGTGAGCGGTTGGTGTTGTTCTCGGGGTCGTCCGGTTGGGTGCCTGCAAACTGGTAATCGGGATGGAAGCTGGCCACCTGCACCACGCCCAGCAAGTCCATGTCTTCTAGCACTTGGTCCACCACGTCCAGGTAGTCGTTGTAGGACTCAAAATCGCCCAGCACAAAGGGATGGACCAGCAGGGTGGTCTCTGTGGCGGGGTTTTGCACCAGGTGCTGCAACGCTTGCACCAAATCGGCCGTGAGTTGTGTGGGTGTGGTGGCTGGGCTAAAGGCCAGATGCACCGCCCCTTTGGCAGCGGGGGCCTTGGCAAAGGGGCATAGGTTAAGGCCTATGACCACGCGCTCCATCCAGTGCCGGGTTTTGGACAGATAGGCTTGGTGCTCGGTCGAGTTATCGGGGGTGAGGGTGGGGTGGGTGGTAGGCATGGCGCGATGTTAGCCCACTGTCAGGCAGGCCGTGCATGATGCGGAGTTCAAACCATCAACCTCTTGCCCGCTTTGGAGAATCACCATGTGGAAAATCGCTCTCGGCTTTATCGTATTTGCCGCCGCCGCCCTGTACATCGTCAACAAAGGGGGTGACTCGATTGACATGAGCGGTGAAAAGCATGGCGCGGACGCGGTGCACGCCCCTGCGCCTGCCGCTACTGAACCCGCCTCCGCAGCGGCCCCTGCCGCGTCTGCCGCCAGCGCGGCCAAGTAATCCAAGGTAGCCACCAGACGCACAGCGATTAGCAGCGCTGTGTCTCCTTAGGTGCGCGTCACAGGCGTCCAGCGCCCAGGTCTGGCCGGTGTGATCTGCCCGTTGGCGATCACGGTTTGGCCCGAGACCAGGGTGGCCACATAGCCTTTTGATTTTTGAATCATGCGCCTGCCACCCATGGGCAGGTCGCGCACGATTTCTGGCGTCGGCAGGGCTAACTCGTCCAGGTTGACCACGTTGATATCGGCCTTGAGGCCCACGGCAATACAGCCTCTGTCGGACAGGCCCATATGCTGGGCGTTGCGCTGGGTGAGCATGTGCACCACTTGGGGCAAAGGGATTTTTTCGCCACGGGTGCGTGCCAACGCCCAATGCGCCAACAAGGTGGTGGTCATGCTAGCGTCGCAAATCGTGCCCACATGCGCCCCACCATCGCTTAACGCGCACAGCGCCTGCGGGTGCAGCAACATTTCACGCACACGGTCCAAAGAGCCTTTGAGGTAGTTAAAGATCGGAAAGTAAACCAACTGGTCGCCCTGGCCTGCCGACAAATGGTCGTAGACCAGCTCGAAGGCTCTCACGCCTTTTTGCTGGGCCTGCGCCCCAAAGGACAAGGCCGGGGGTGGTTCGTAATCCATATTGCCTTTGGCATCGGCCAACAGCGGGAACAGGGTAAAGGCGATGCGCTCAAAGTTAGCCACCACAAAGTCCACCAATGGCGGTATGGACGAACCTTCTACAGACAGGCGAGAGGGCGCTTCAGCCAGGATTTTTTGGCGTAGTTCGGGCTGGCGCAAGGCAGCAGCGCGTTCTGGCGCGGGCAGGTGGGCCATGGCCTGGTAACTGGGGTAGGCGGCCAAGATGTTAAGCGTGGTGTCCAAACCATTGAGAACACCAATGCCGCGGGACGAGGTTTGCAATTTGACATCGATGCCTTTGGCAGCGCTGGCCAATGCCGCGTCGCCCAACCATTGGCATTGCATGGGCGCATTGACACGGTCCATCCAAGTCACCGACAGGGGCCGCTGGGCGGTTTGCGCCATGGCCTCTAACTTGGCGTACTCACGGTCAAACCGCTCTTTCTCTTGCGCCGGTTCGCCGCGCGGGCTGGCGAAATCACTCACGGCCTGAATCACCCGGTAGGGCAAGTCTTTGAGCACGGCCGCCAAGGCATTCAGTTCTTTGGGGGAGACCTCAAAAGACGGGGTCATACAACCCTTGGCCGTTCGGTGGTTCTCGGTGCTGCCAATGGCCAGGCCACATGCGCCGTCTTGCAGGGCTTGGCGTAGCAGAGCCTGCATCTGTGCAACATCGTCATCAGTGGCGGGCTCACCCCGTGCGGCACGTGGCCCCATCACATACAAGCGCAGGGCATCGTGGGGCACCAGGGTCATAAAGTCTAGCGAGTGGGGCTGTGCATCCAAGGCACGGCCGTAGTCCGTAAACGACTCCCAATTCCAGCGTATGCCCTCCGACAGCGCCGTACCTGGGATTTCTTCAACACCCTCCATCAAGTCAATCAGCACATCCCGATCACCCGGTCTGACGGGCGCAAAACCCACGCCACAATTGCCCATCACCAAGGTGGTGACGCCGTGGTAAATGCTGGGGGCAAAGGTCTCATCCCAAGAGGCTTGCCCGTCGTAGTGGGTGTGAATGTCCACAAAACCCGGCAATACGTGCAGACCCTCTGCATTGATGACTTGTTTGGCCGCTTGTTGGATGGCACCGATTGCCACAATTTTTCCGTCCAAAAGCCCCACGTCTGCCGTGTAGGGTTGGGCTCCCGTTCCGTCTACAACGGTTCCGCCTTTGATGAGGGTGTCTAGCATGGCATGTCTCCTTATGATGTTATTTAAACACGAGTTTTACGCTCTTGGTAGGCGAGATAACACGGACAAGCAAAGGGGCTGGGTTCACTTTTGCCAGCAGCGCTTAGCCACTGGCAACACTCGTTTACATTTGCCAAGGCAGTATTCTTCCTGTTACCGTAAGAAAACCCGGTAATCCCTGACCAACAGGCATCATCATCCAAGGGAGCACTTATGACACGACGCCAACTTTTTCGATTTTTGTCTTTCCTGGGCGTGGTCGGCGCGGCCGGTTCTGCCTCGACCCAAACCGTGAGCACTACCAGCGCCAACCCCTGGCGCTTGAGCAAAGCCGAATGGAAAAAGCGTTTAACCCCGGCGCAATACCATGTGTTGCGCGACGAGGGCACCGAAGCGCCCGGCTCTAGTGCGCTGAACAACGAAAAACGCAAGGGCCGCTACCACTGCGCCGCTTGTGATTTGCCCTTGTTTACATCTGAACAAAAGTACGACAGCGGCACCGGTTGGCCCAGCTTTTTTGCCAGCCTGCCCGGCTCGATTGCCACCAAAACCGATTTCAAGTTGTTGTACCCACGTACCGAATACCATTGCTCACGCTGTGAGGGCCACCAAGGCCATGTGTTTGACGACGGCCCCGCGCCCACTGGCAAGCGTTTTTGCAACAACGGTGTTGCCCTTAAATTTGTGGAGGCCGTATGAACACCCGCCGCTTCGCTTTACGCGCCGCTTTGGGCACCCTGGGCTTGGGCCTGTTCGTGGCTGCCTTCGGCCTGCTACCGGCCACGGCACAAACCAACAAAACCAGCACAGCCACCGAAAAAGCCATCTTTGCAGGCGGTTGTTTTTGGTGTGTCGAGTCTGACTTTGACAAGGTGCCTGGGGTGATCAGCACCACCTCGGGCTACACGGGTGGCAAAGTAGCCAACCCCACCTACGAGCAGGTATCAAACCATATCACCGGCCACGCCGAAGCGGTGGAGGTAGTGTACGACCCCAAAAAGGTGAGCTACGCCCAACTGGTCGAACACTTTTGGCGCACCATTGACCCCACCACGGTAGACCGGCAGTTTTGCGATGCGGGTAGCCCCTATCGCACAGCAATTTATCCGGTAAACGCCGAGCAACTCAAGCTGGCCCAGGCCTCTAAAGCGGCGCTAGAAAAAAGCAAACCCTTTAAAGAACCCATAGTGACCGAAATCACACAGGCCAGCACCTTTTACCCGGCAGAGGACTACCACCAAGACTACTACCTCAAAAACCCGGTACGCTACAAGTACTACCGCACCTCCTGTGGCAGAGACTCGCGCCTTAAGCAGTTGTGGGGAGGCAAGTAATCGGTACCACCCATGAAATCCACCAGCTACTACTCCCAATTTGCCAAAGTCACAGCGCGCTACTGCGGCCGTCCGGCGACTTTTTCGGTAGCCGTGGCCATTATTGTGATCTGGCTGGTCACTGGCCCTTTGTTTGACTTTAGTGACACCTGGCAACTGGTGATTAACACCGGCACCACCATCATTACCTTTCTGATGGTGTTCTTGATTCAAAACACGCAAAACCGCGACACCGAAGCCATACAGATCAAACTGGATGAGTTGATTCGTGCCACCCAAGGGGCCCACAACATGCTGCTGGACCTTGAAGAGCTGGACGAAGAAAACCTGCATGCCTTTCGGCGAAAGTACCAAGCCCTGGCCCAAGCAGCTCGGCTGGAAGTGGCCCGTGGGAGCCTAGACACCGGGACGCCTGAGGCGTAGGGAACCTCAATAAAGGCGTTTCTGAGGCTGCGTTTGCAGAGGCTTGGTTTGCATCAACGTTGAATTTTTATAGTAAAATTAATTTCTTATGTTATTTTTACTATGTTAATCAACCGCCAATTTGAATCCATTGTCGGTCAAAAACTGGCCCAATCCCCGGCAGTGGTGTTACTGGGGCCAAGGCAGGTTGGCAAAACCACGCTTGCAAAAACCATTGCCAAGACCTGGCCGGGTGGTGCTGTGTATTTGGATTTAGAGCGCCCGGCCGATCGTAATAGGCTAGATGATGCGGACGCTTACTTACGCAGCCAGCAAGGAAAACTGGTTGTTCTAGATGAAATTCACCGTGCACCGCAGATTTTTGAAACCCTGCGTGGCATCATTGACGACAACCGGCAGGCAGGCCATCGAAATGGCCAGTTTTTGCTGCTGGGCTCGGCATCGCTGGATTTGTTGCGCCAATCAAGCGAGACCTTGGCGGGCCGGATCGCCTACCTCGAAGTGCCCCCGGTGAGCCTATCCGAAGCCCTTGCGGCCCAGCGGGACGCCGAAACGCTTTGGCTTCGTGGTGGCTTCCCGGACAGTTTGCTGGCCACCAACCACCGCAACAGTTTGGCCTGGCGGCACGATTTCATACGCAGTTATCTGGAGCGCGATGTGCCCATGTTTGCCCCCAGATTACCGGGCCAAACCATTGGCCGTCTGTGGACCATGCTGGCCCATAGCCAGGGCAACCTCCTCAACCAGGCCGCATTGGCAGGCTCCTTGGGCGTGGCCAATCCCACCTTAGACCGCTACATTGACCTGCTGGTGGACCTGCTCTTGGTGCGGCGTCTACGCCCTTGGAGCGGCAACCTGGGCAAGCGATTGATCCGATCGCCTAAGGTGTACCTGCGCGACAGCGGGGTACTGCACGCGCTGCTGTCCCTAGAGACCTCTCACGAATTGCTAGGCCACCCTGTTTGCGGTGCAAGCTTTGAAGGCTTTTGTATTGAGAACCTGATACAGGCCGCGGGCACCTATAGAGTGCCGTATTTTTTCAGAACCCAAGCCGGGGCAGAAATCGACCTGCTTTTTGAGAAAGGCGGCCACCCCGAAATAGCCATAGAGGTCAAACGATCCTCAGCCCCCAGCCCGGCACGCGGGTTTGCGCAGGCTTGTGACGACCTCAACATCGAGCAGCGATTTGTGGTTTACCCCGGCGCGGAGCGCTTTGCGGTACGCCATGGCGCACAGGCGATAGGCCTGGCTGAACTATGCCAACACTTAACCAATACCGATCTTGGCGTCGGCCCCGGCTCATAGACGCCTTCAGCAAACAAGGTAAAGGTGGTGCCCCTTGCCAAAGGTGAAAGAGCCACTCGCTTAAGCTGCCTCTCGGCCGATCGACACGATAGACCTTAGCAGAGCGGTCAAGTTTTCCGGCCAAACGGTGTCGCCTGTGGCATCTAAATCGGGAATTGACCACCATCGGTAGTCCGCCATAACTTCCAGTTCATGCCGAGTCCAACCTTCGCGCTGGATTGTCTGTACATTCACCTGAACGACGAAGTAGCGCTCGTCCGCTCTGACGTACTCGCCTTCGGGAAGCTGAAGGACGACCTCACGGCGGGCGACCGGCCGACCAGGATCGGCTACCTTTATTCCGGTTTCCTCCAAAAGTTCGCGCACAGCCGCATCCTCATAGGACTCCCCCTGCTCCACACCCCCACCGGGTGTAGCCCAGAAGTCTTGGCCTGCCAAAGGACCACTTTGGTGCGTGAACCTAAAGAGCAAAACATCCCCGTCTGGGTTGAGGACAAGCAGTCGGGAGGCCGGGCGTGTGCGCATTGAATGAGGTGTAGGTTTATCTGAACGCGTATCCGCGAAAACGCGACTTTGCATTGTAAAAACCCTGAAGTCAAGGCACTTACCATTACACAAGAATTTTTGCCCATGAAAGCCACAAAAAATCGCTAGAACCGGTGATCGTCGTTCAAAGCCACCACCAACCCCGGCAACTGCGCCATATCGCTAAAACACAAACTAGCCCCCGCTTGGCGCAAGCATTGCGCGTGGTCGCTATCGGTCCCCGCAGCGCTATAACCCAACACCGTGGCACCCGCAGCGACCCCGGCTTGCACCCCGGTAGTCGTGTCCTCTACCACCGCACAATCGCGGGCGTCTACCCCCAGGTGCGCAGCAGCGGCCAGGTAAACATCCGGATAGGGTTTGGAGCGTGGTAGGTCGTGCCCGCTAAAGATGCGATCCTCAAAGTAAAACATCAATCCCACCTTGTTTAACTGCAACTCCACCTTGAATTTATCGGCCCCCGAGGCGCAGGCCAACTGGTTGCCGTAATGGGCCGCAATCGCTTGCAAGGCAGGCGCAATGTTGGGGATGGCCACCAATTCACGCTCCAAGGCTTGGTTGCGCTTGGCTCTAAACTCTGCCAACCAAACTTCGGTCAAGAGCTGGCCGGTGTTTTGTGCGATTAGATCGGCTTTGTCCTTGACCGCGTTGCCGGTAAAGATGGCCATGCACTGGTCCAGCGACATATGCCAGCCCAATTCGCCCAGCATCACCCTGAGCACCTCATTGGTAATGGGTTCGCTGTCTACCAGCACACCATCGCAATCAAACAAGACCGCCTTAAATCGTTGCATCGAATTTCCATCTTGGTTAGTGAGGGGCTACAAAAACCCGCACCCACGCTAGCCCCGGTAATCGCACATAGCGCACCTTGAAGACCGCTCTTTGTCCTCTATTGTCGCAAACCCGAATGACGATTTCATTGGGTTTGGGTATGCTTGATACCCATGCGCCCAGTGACCATGAAAATCCTGCGTTTTCTGCGAACGCTTCCACATCTATTGCCGACAGGACTGCTGGTTACAGCGGCAATGCTTTCGAGCGGCGGTGCCCACGCCATGACACTAGAGGTCAAGGGCAACACACTTTTTGCGACAGGTGTGATCAACGACGACTTTGCGCAGTTTGAAGCCGCCCTCAAAAATCGCGCGATCAAGACACTGGTGTTGGCCAACTCGCCAGGGGGAGCTATCTACACAGCCGTCAAAGTCGGCGATCTGGTTGAGGATCGCAAACTCAATACCGTGGTGGCCGGGTATTGCGTCTCGGCCTGCACCCTTATTTTTGTCAGAGGCGTCAACCGGTCGTTTTCTGGTGTCTGGCCACCCAGCCAAACCTATCTTGGAATTCACGGCCCTCACGAACATGAGACCAAAAAACTAGCACCGGATTTTGCCCACCGGTTGTTTGACTATTACAAACACTGGTTAAACAACAAATTTAACGAAACAGTGTTTAAGACAGCCCTATACGACATGGAAGATGCGGGGGCCATGCTCAAAATCTACGACCCCCATCGCTCGCCCTCAGAACACCCCGAACACTGCCCATCGCAGTTCAAACCTGGGAATAGCTGCACCTATTTCAGAGACCAAGACGCCTTTTCGCTAGGATTGGTGACCCAAAAGGAGTTGGTCGATATTGATCTTCCTGAATCTCTCAAACCCCGCACCGAGGTGTTGGGCATCAGCCTCAACCAACCCCAAGAACACGACTTTCTTACTCGGGCACAAACTAGCTACTGCACTCACCCGGCTTGCAAAGAAGCATTGGATCAATTTGCCGCCGCCAAACCCACTAGCGCATTGGCATTTGCGAGCAACGCGGTTTATGCAAGCTATGTCGAAGAAAAAGACAGCCCAACAGAGGCGTTTGCAAGTGCCATGAGTGCATGCAATTTTCCGAGTCCAACGGTGACGCAATTGTGCGAAGGTCAAATCGTCAATGGACTCGATATACGCGGGCTGTACCGTGAAGAAGCTGCACAGCATAAAAAAGGGATTAACAACCTTGAGATTCCATCTAAACGGTACTACGCCAGTGAGGCATCTGGTGGAACCTTTTCTTACGATGGACGCCTCAAGACAACGGCTTGGTTCAGCCCAACGCCATCCGGGCTTCCTGGTATTGCGACGATTCATACCCAAGCACTGGCCGAGATGATTAAAAGTGCCTCCCCTCCTCAACTCATCGCCCTGGCTTCATTCCAAGGCCAAACGCTGACAAGCGCCCGCCTTTTTGAGCAGGGTGGTATCGCTTTTGATGTGCCCGTGGTTGAGCGCGAGCTGGAGGCACGGTTTGCCCGAATGATGCGCTTATTGGCACCCAAAACAGACCAAGCCTTGGTGTTGTATTGTTTGGGACCGGATTCGTGGTTTTCCGTCAACGCAGCCCTGCGGGCCAAAAAAATGGGCTACCAGCGTGTTTACTGGTACCGTGGCGGCTTGGCGGCGTGGACCGAAGCCAAACTACCTACGGTGATTCAACTGCCCCGTGCGGTGCTAGCCATCCATTAGCCACAGTCAGCGCAATCCGTTCATAACCTGCTCTCTGTTGGGCCTCTCCTCGCTACTTATACGTGTGTTTACTGAGAATCGGATTTAAAGCATGACCCACAATTCACTGCATCAAACAATCTGCTCATGGCTTGTTTGGTGCCGTTCTATCGCGTTCGTACTTGCTGGCCTGGGGTGCACTGCCCCTGTTTGGGCAATGACGCTAGAAACCCAAGGCAATATCGTTTTTGCGACCGGACAGGTTGAAGACGATTACACTGCCTTTGAAGTCGCACTCAAAAACCCCGCTGTAGATACCGTGGTATTTGTCAATTCTCCAGGCGGCGATTTATGGACGGGTATGCGGGTAGGGCGCATGATTGCATCTCGTAATTTAACCACCGTCACCGCTGGCCACTGCGTTTCAGCCTGCTCGATTATGTTTATGGGTGGCGCACACCGGGTGTTTGCTGATAACTTTAGCCCCACACAAACTTACGTGGGTATTCACGGCCCGGCGTCCAGAGGCTCGGGGCAACTTATGGCAAATCATGCACCCCAGATGTACGCCTTTTTTAAAAATCAAATGGGCGACAAATTTAACTCTGTGGTCATCAACAAAAGTCTTTATGAAATGGACGACGCTGGCTCGCTTCTGCGGATTTATGACATGCAAAGATCCAGCGAAAAACCGCCTGTGCATTGCCGGTCGGCGCAAACCCCTCCTAGGGAATGCACCTTATTTTGGGACCAAAGTGCAAGCAGTCTAGGCATTGTGACCCGCCCTGAGTTGGTACAAGTCACACTCCCACGTTCTATGGTCCCGGTCTTACGGTTGTTGGGTCATCTCATCGACCAACCGTTTCCAGCCTTGAGCGCATTCCTGTCAGACATCGTAGACAAGCGTTGCCGTACCCCTGTATGCAAGAGCACCTTTGCGAGTTTTGAAAATGCCAAGCCATTTAGTGCCGTGGTTTTGCCTCTTGAGGGTCCGGGGTTAAGTTGGCTTGTTGGTGGCGAAACCACATCCGTGGCCTTTGCGCGAGCGATGTCCACCTGCAACTTTCCCCCTGCCCAGCCCGTGCGGCTGTGTGAAGGGTATCTGCTTAACGGGAAAAGCCTAAGAGCCTTGTACACGAATGAAAAAGCGCTTCATGAGAAGGCCATTTCCGAACTGATTGTGCCACCTCAAAAGTTCTACGGAAGTGAGGAATGGGGGGGTAACTTTACGCGTGCCGATGGCCTACGCGCCAAGAATTTTTTCGACATAACGCCACAGTCCATTCCCGATGTCACCACCGTTGGTACGCAAGCCTTGGCAATAGCGCTAAAAAGTACCCGTCCGCCTCAAGTGGTTGATGTTCGTGGAACCACCGGACAAACCATACCCACCGCGCGCGTATTACTGGATGGTGGGTGGGCAACCGATGTGACAGTTCACGAAGAAAGACTAACCCCTCGGTTTGAAAGTTTAATGCGGCTTCTGGCACCTCAGCTAGGGATGGTCTGAATAACCCCCGCCAAAGCGAGGGCTGAATCGTAAATGTTCAGATGTTGGAACCGATGCACGATTTTGGGGCAATTGGGCCTGTTTTTGGGGTGTTTTTGCCCCCTTTGGGGCCTTTGCCCGCGTTCT
>JBEIEP010000017.1:0-63918 GCA_040382935.1 Burkholderiaceae bacterium | reverse complement strand
GTTCATGCTGTTTGATCGCAAATGCGATCTGCTCCTCTGTGAACCTGCTTTTCTTCATGACATGCTTCCTTTCCCCTTGGGTGAAAATCATGCCGGATTTTTCTACTTCTGTACTGTCCAGAATTTTGGTGTAGGGTCAGGCGAACTATACTTAATTCCTCGCTCTATCGGATAAGTGTCGACTAGCTCGACCCGCTGTCATTTCGGGTTAACTAAAATTTAGGCGAGGGCTTTCTCAACTATTGACTTTCTATTTTGATTCAAAGTTAAAGGGTTTAGACGGGTTCACGGACACTTTGCTAATACGTAAGCAACCGTTCGACTCAAAGTTACGACTAGATACGCTCAATTTCTTAGCAAAGCACGGAATGGCCGCCGCAATAGACGCCTGCACGGTCAGCTCTAATCAGCCTCGGCAAGGCTTGGCCGCAACCCTTGTCTACTTCACCAACACCACCGGAATCTCAGCCATGGCCAGTACACGCTGGGCGACCGAGCCTAGCAAGAGGTCAGACATGGCACCGCGTCCTTTGGCGCCCATGGCGATGAGGTCGAATTTGCCTTTTTTGGCGCATTGAACGATCTCTTGTGCCACGTGCCCGGTGCGCACTTCCATGTCGTGTTTGACGCCCACTTTGTCTAGGTATTTTTGGGCGGCTTTGAGGTCTTTTTCGCTCAGTTCACGCAGGTAGTCGGCGATGGTGTCTTTGCCTACAAAGGTTTTGGCGTGGCGCAAACCTATGTCGTCGTGCACGCTGATAAGGGTGATGGCGTTGGCGGTAGACGACAAAGCCTTGATCAGTTGGGCGGCGTATTTAACGGCGTGCTGTGAGGCGGCGGTGCCATCGATGGCGACTAGAATTTTCATGGATGATTTCCTTTAACTTTTGGGTTGACGGACGGGTGAAAACGTTGCTGTAAGTAGTGTAGAACCTGATTATCCACGTTGAAGGTAGACCTTCACAAAACTGGTCTTGAGTGCGGCAGCTTCTGCCTCTAGGGATGCCAATTCGTTCTTGCTGGCCAGCGCGAGTAACTGGTCGAGGTGGGTGCGTATGGCTTTTATGTCGGAGTCATTGAGCTGCGACTCTATGGCGGTCAGTTTGGCGCTGACGTCGGGGTACAGACTCACCAGCAGGGCGGCATTCTTTTGTTCGGCGGCGGTGAGCATCAACTCCATCGCATCATGAAAATCGACCAGGGCAATGGCCAACAGCGAGAAACCGTTGCGCTTGAATACTTCTTGAAAAACGGGCCTGACCTTTTCAAGTCCTAAATGGGCTTGTTGCAGGTCTCCATGGCGCACCAAGGGGCCTACCTCTAATAGCATGGCGGCCACGCGTTGCAAGTCAGCGGGAAGTTGCGTGTCACCACAGAGCGCATAGGGTTGGTAGTAGCTGTACTTGTTTTGAAACGCTTGGTAGGCGGGCACGAGCTTGTCGTAATGCTGGATGGCGTTTTCGCGTTCCTGTTTACCGGTCTGGAACAGGGCCTGCTTGTAGTGGCCGTTCATGGCGTTGAAGTCTTCTAAAAACACCTTGCGGGTGTAAAAGGCGCTGCCGTAGCTGCCGCCTAGAACCAAACCCACTAGCAACACTCCCAACACCGCGACTAGCGCCTTGTGCGTTTTGTTGGCCGGGGAGGGATGGTTATTGGTACGAATGTTGAACAGTTTGTAGAGCGGGCAAAAGCTAAAAGCCGAAGTGGCAGCCGCGACCACGCCAAGCGAAGCGCTTACCCATGCCCACTGGCCCGAGAGCCAAAAAAAGGCCAGTTCAAAAAGAAAGGCGGCCAGGATAAGGCGAAGCATTCGGTCAATGGGGCTGAGCTTGTTCATAAAGGCGTCTTTCGGGTTGATATGAGGGGCGTGTGGATTGGAAAAGATCGGTGGCTACCGTGGTACCCGCTTGCCCTGCTAGCATGGCTTGCAGATCTAACAACGAGCCGATATGGCAGGGCCTAGAGGTTTGCCGGGCAAAGTTGCAGGCGGCCTGTACTTTGGGGCCCATGGAGCCCCCGGCAAAGTGGTGTTGCGCGAGGTAGTCGGGCGTGACCTGGCCCAGCGCGATTTGGTGGTGCTCGCCCCAGTCCAGGTACACGGCATCGACATCGGTGGCGATGATGAGACAGTCGGCATGGAGTTGCTCAGCCAGTAAGGCTGCGGTGAGGTCTTTGTCGATGACGGCAGCCACGCCTTGCAGTGCGGCGGTTTCCCAATGGCGGGCCACGGGTACACCGCCACCACCCGCTGCGATCACCACGCAGTGTTTGGCCAGCAGGGTTTCTATGGTGGGCACATTGAGTACGCGCAGAGGTTTGGGGGAGGCCACGACGCGGCGCATGCCGTCGCCGTCGGGGGCCATGGTCCAGCCTTTGGAATCTGCCAAAGCCTGCGCAGTGCTTGGGTCGTACACCGGTCCTATGGGCTTGCTGGGGCTGTCAAACGCCGGGTCTTTAAGGTCGACTTCTACCCGGGTGATAAGAGTGGCGATGCGGCGTCTGGGTGGCAACAGATTGGACAGTTCCTGCTCTAGCAAATACCCCAGCATGCCTTGGGTTTGTGCGCCCAGCACGTCCATGGGGTAAGGCGGAACCTCAGGGTTGACGTCGTTGTAAGCAATGGCCTGTAAGGCCAGTAGGCCCACTTGCGGGCCGTTGCCGTGTGTAATCAACAAGTCGTGCTCGCGGGCGATGGCCACCAGTTGCAGGGCCGCGATGCGGATGTTGTCCAACTGGCAATCGGCCGTGAGCGCTTGGTTTCTGTGGAGCAGGGCGTTGCCGCCCAATGCGACGACGACTCTCATGTGAGGGTGGCCACGAGCACGGCCTTGATGGTGTGCAAGCGGTTTTCGGCTTGTGTAAATACGATGGACGCTTCCGACTCAAACACCTCGTCGCACACCTCCATGTGGGTCAGGCCAAAGCGTGCATGAATGTCTCGCGCCACTTCAGTGTCCAGGTTGTGAAACGCGGGCAGGCAGTGCATAAAGTAAGTGCGCCGTTGACCGGTGGCCTGCATCAAAGATGTGGTCACGGCGTAGGGTGCCAGTTGCGCTATGCGCTGTGCCCACACACTTGGTGGTTCACCCATTGAGACCCACACGTCGGTGTAGACAAAGTCTGCGCCCAACACGGCGGCCTGCGGGTCGGTGAACAATTGAATGTGAGCACCGGTGGTTTTAGCCAAGGTTTGCATTTGCGCTACCAATTCGGCGGGCGGCTGCAAGGCGATGGGACTCGCGATACGCACGTCCATGCCCATTTGCACGCCACCTATTAGCAGCGAACAACCCATGTTAAAGCGGGCGTCACCCAGAAAGCAAAACGACAGTTGGTGCAGGGGTCGCTCGCCGTATTCCTGCATTGTCATCAGGTCGGCCAGCACCTGGGTGGGGTGGGCTTGGTCGGTTAAGCCATTCCACACGGGCACGTGCGAGTAGGCAGCCAATGCAACGATTTGGCTTTGGTCATAGCCACGGTACTCGATGCCGTCAAACAGACGGCCCAACACCCTGGCCGTGTCTTTGAGCGATTCTTTGTGTCCAAGCTGTGAGCTGGACGGATCCAAGGTCGTGACATGGCCGCCTTGGTCGTGCACGGCCACTTCAAAGGCACACCGGGTGCGGGTGGAGGCTTTCTCAAACACCAAGGCGATGTTCATGCCTTTGAGCTGGGGTTTCTCGGTGCCCGACGCTTTGGCGTGCTTTAAGTCGTTGGCCAGGTCAATCAGGTAATGAATTTCGTGCGGGCTAAAGTCTTGTAGCGTTAGCAGACTGCGGTTGCGTAGGTTAAAGCTCATAGGGGGTCCCGGTCTATGGGGCAGGACATACAGTGGCTGCCGCCGCGCCCACGGCCCAACTCGCTGCTGGGCAGCGTGATGACTTCCACGCCCGCTTTGCGCAACAAGGTGTTGGTGACCACGTTGCGGTCATAAGCCATCACCACGCCGGGGGCCAGGGCCAAAAGATTGTTGCCATCGTCCCACTGCTCGCGGGCCATTTCGCAGGCGTCGCCGCCGGTGGCCACCGACCGCAGCGAGATCAATCCCAACGCACTGGTCAGTACCTCCAGCATAGGTTGCGATTCAGCACGCACATCCAACTGCCCGGCCTTGGCGCCTGGGCGCAAGCTGTAGACGCGCATGGCGTTGACCACTTCAGGAAAGTAGGTGACCAAATCGACGTCGCAAAAGGTCAACACGGTATCCAAATGCATGGCTCCGCGCGACTTGGGCATTTGCGCGGCCAGCACCCGCGTGGCAGCACCCTGGGCGAACAATGCCCGTGCCAATTGGGCCACCGCTTGTGGTGTGGTGCGCTCGCCCATGCCCACCAGCACCACGCCTTTGCCTATGGCCATGACGTCGCCGCCTTCTAGGCTTGTATGGCGGTTGTCGTGGTAAGCGCCTCCCCACCATTGGGGCGCTGGGTGCAGGGCCTGTGGGCCAAACAGGGGGTGATGCCCGTACACGGTGGCCATGAGCTGAGTTTCAGCTTGACGGGCCGGCCAGTACATAGGGCACAACACTACACCTTGGCCAATCCAGCAGGAGCTGTCGCGGGTGAACAGGGTGTTGGGCAGGGGGTCCAATAGCATTTCAGTAGCATCGCCGCAAGCTGCTTGCAGGCCTATCGCAGGTAGGTCGGCTTCCGCGCGAGAAAGGCCACCGATTAGTAGCTCAGACAGACGCTGGGGCGGTAAGGCGTTGAGCCAAGGATGAAGGCTGGCGGCGGTTTCGGCGTCCATGCTGTCCTCGTCCAAACGGGTGGCGAGCAATTGGGCGCGGGCGGCCGGGTTGGCAATGGTGGTGACCAACAGATCGTGCAACTCCAGTACCTCTACGCCCCGTTCGGTCAGGGCAGATGTAAAAGCGCAGTGCTCGTTTTGCGCCTGCTGCACCCAGATCACGTCGTCAAATAGCAGGTCGTGGCAATTGCCGGGGGTAAGGCGTTTGTGGGCCAGCCCTGGGCGGCACACCAGTACGCAGCGCAGGCGCCCGACTTCGGAGTAAATACCGTGTGTCATGGTGGGGCTACAGACTTAAATCGCCGGTGAATAAGAGGTAGCCTGCCACTGCCGCGGCCAATAACACCAGCATGACAACGACCGTTTCTTTGTCGTTGAATGCCGCCCTGCCCGATTCGCGTTTGGCAAGAACAAACAGCACCGCGCCCGGCGCGTATAGCAGAGCACTGAGCCACAGGTATTTGGGGCCTGCCGCATACAACAACCACAGGCAATACAGGGTGGCGAATGCCGCCACCCGTAGGTCTAGCCGGCCAGGTTGAATCGCGCCATTGAGCGCAAGGCGGGCGTCTCGCCGTGCCACCCATACCGCGTAGACAGCGCTAAAAAGGTAGGGCACCAAGATCATGGCGGTGGACAATGAAATCAAGGCCAGGTAAGAGGCTTTCGAGAACAGGGTGAGCCCTAAAAATACTTGCACCATGCCGTTGGTGACCCACAAGGCGTTGGCCGGTACGCCTTTGGCGTTTTGGCGGGTGAGCCAGCGCGGCATGACGCCATCGTTGGCGGGGGTAAACAATGATTCAGCCGCCAATAGCGTCCAAGCCAAAAAGCCACCCCCCACCGACACAATCAAGCCCACCACCACCAGCAAGGCCCCCCAGCGGCCTACGATTTTTTCTAGCACGGGCCCCATAGAAGGGTTTTTCAGCGCGGCCAACTCGGGTTGTGACATAACCCCCATGGACAACAAAGAAACCGCCATCAAAAGGATCAAGCAAATGGCGTAGCCCACAATGGTGGCGCGCCCTACATCCACACGGTTTTGGGCGCGGGACGAATACACGCTGGCCCCTTCAATGCCGATAAACACCCACACCGTGACCAACATGGTGCTTTTGACTTGGTCCAGCACCGAACCCAATTGGGCATTACCCCAAAAATCCAAAGAAAAATGGGTGGCATTGAACGCGTAAGCCGCCAGCACAATAAATAGCAACAGGGGCACCATCTTGGCAATGGTGACAACTGCGTTAAGCACCGCCGCGCCTTGAATACCACGTAGCACCAAGGCGTGTACCAGCCACAACACCATAGACGCACCCAGAATGGCGGCAGTGGAATTGCCCTCGCCAAAGACAGGAAAAAAGTAAGCCAGGGCACTAAACGCTGCCACTAGGTAACCTACGTTGCCCACCCAGGCGCTTACCCAATAACCCCAGGCCGAGTTAAAGCCCATGTAGTCGCCTGAGAGGGCACGGGCGTAGGCGTACACGCCGTTGTCCAGTTCGGGTTTTCTAAGCGCCAGCATTTGGTACACCAGCGCAAGCGCCAACATGCCCAACCCACTGATAAGCCAGGCGATCAATACCGGCCCGGCCGCCGCGCCACTGGCCATGTTTTGCGGCAGACTAAAAATGCCACTGCCCACCACAGAGCCCACCACCAGCGCCACCAAAAGGCCAAACCCCACGCGGGCGCTGGGCGAGGCGGTCTTTCCCGTGGGCAGGCTAGGGGATGTGGGGCCAGAGGGTTGAATGCGTTTCATAGCGTCTCCTGTAGGGGTGAGAGCTTGAGCATGGGGCACTGGGCCTTGGGGGTCTGTGCGGTGGCGAACAGCCCCGGTTTGCGCTGGATCAAGCTTTGGTGGGGTTGGGGGTTGGCGTGTGCGCCACCAAACCGTCCACCACCAAAATGGTTTTGTCACAACGCAGGGCCAGGGCCGGGTTGTGGGTGACAAACAGCAAAGTGGTGCCCTGCTCTTGGTTGAACTGGCGCAGCAACGCAAATACAGCGTCGGCACTTTGCCTATCCAGATTGCCGGTGGGCTCGTCGGCCAGCAGCACAGCGGGGTTCATGGCCAAGGCGCGGGCAATGGCCACCCGTTGTTGCTGGCCCCCGCTCAGGTTGCCCGCCAAGTTGTTGTGCCAAGGCCCAAGCCCCACGCTTTCAATCAAGGCCATGGCGCGTTTACGCATGGCCGCATTGGGGAATCCGGCCGCGCCCAGCATGGGCAGCATCACGTTTTCTAAGGCGGTAAACGCCGTCAGCAAATGGTGGTACTGGAACACAAAGCCTATGCTGTGGCCGCGCAAACGGGTAAGGGCACGGTCCTTGAGTTGGGTGGTCTCTTCGCCACACACCTGCAAGCGTCCGGCCGTTGGGTGGTCTAGCAGGCCCACCAAGTTGAGCAGTGTGCTCTTGCCCGATCCAGACGGCCCCATCACCGCACAAAAATCGCCCCGCACCAGGCACAGGTCAATGCCATGCAAGACCTCGGTTTCTATCGAGGTGCCCACGTTAAAGGCCTTGCGTACCCCTTGCAGTTGCACCACCACCTCTTTATCCATTGATGGCCGCCATGGGGTCTAGGCGTGCGGCCCGCAGGGCGGGGGCAAAGGCGGCCAGCAAACCGGTCAGGGTGGCCAGGGCCACGGCAGACCAAAACAGGGTCAGGTCTACCGCCAAGGCAAACAGCGGCGTCCCATCGGGGTTAAGGGCAAATTTTTGCCACAGGTATATCGCCAACACGCCAATCCCACTGCCCACCAGCGCGCCGCCCAATCCCAGCAATCCGCCCTGCAACAAAAACAAGCGCAGGATTTGCCCCTGAGAGATTCCCATGGCACGCAAGATGCCAATTTCGCGCGACTTTTGCACCACCGCCACCACCAACACACTGGCAATCCCAAAGGCCACTGAAAGGCCTACAAAAAACCGTATCGCTGTGTTGGCACTGGACTGGGCGCTAATGGCTGCAAAAAATTGGGCACTGGCTTTGATCCAGCTATTGGCCTCTACGCCGGTGGTGGCGGCAATGCGCTGGGCGATGGTTTCGGCGGCGTAAATGTCCTCTACGGTCACCTCTATGCTGGTAACTTGCCCGGGCAGGCTGAGCATGTTTTGCGCGGTAGGCAAGGTGGTGTAGGTACTACGCAAATTGGCACTTCGGTTGCTTAGGTCAAAAATGCCCAAAATGCGCAGCGCCGTGGTCGCTCCATTGGCCGACGTGACGTGCAGCCCATCCCCCACTTGCACGCCCAACTGGTTAGCCAGTTCTATGCCTATCAACACCTCGCCACCGCTTAAATGCAGGTTGCCTTGCACCATCTTGTCGCTGAAATCCACAATCTTGAAATAGCTCTCTGGCTCAATGCCTGAAACTGATATCGCGTAGGTGGCATTGCCTTTGACAATAAGCAGCGGCCCACTGATCACGGGCGAGACGGTGCGAACACCCGCCATGGCCGCCACCTGCTGGGCGATGGCCTGCCATTGGTCTATAGACGCGCTTTGTTGCGAAGGTGCCTGAACGATGGCACCTTCAAAAACACCCGGCACCGCAAACGGGCCACTGCGCAACTGGCGCGTGATTTGTTGGGCGTGCACCAGTTGGATGTGGGCCTGCGTGGATTGAACCCGGTGCATAAAGTTCGCTTGCATGCCGCTGAGCAGGGCTGACATAAACACGATCACGGCCACCCCAATGGCCACGCCGGAGATGATGAACATCGTTTGCAAACGACCTTCGCGCAAAAAGCGCCAGCACACAATCCACTCAAACGGTAGCCAACGCGTTTCCATAGGGTGCATTGGTTTACGGCGGGGCGTTGATTGAATTTGCTACGGCCACTGTGCGCACGCGGGCGCCGACTTGGAGTTTTGATGGGCTGTTCACTACCCAGTCGCCTTCTTGTAGGCCCGCCAATACCTCGGCCATGCCGCCGGCGCGCAGGCCCAGGTGCAGACTTTTCTTTTGCAGGCGCCCCTCGTTTACCGCCATCACCCAGGGGCGCGGACCGTTGATGTCGTATACAGCGGCCATAGGTACCAGCAGGGCATGGGGGCGACGCGCCACCTCAATGTCTACCGAGACGGTCATGTCCTGGCGCAGGTAGGCTGGGGGTTGGGTAATGCCTAGCTTGACTTCAATCGAGCCCGTCTGCGCGTTGACGCCCGGATGAATACTCAACACCTGTGCACCAAAGGTTTGCTTGGGGTATGCCTCGGTCGAGGCGAGGGCGCTCTGGCCTACGGCGATTAGGCCCAGGTTTTTCTCGTCTATCGCCACCACCAGTTGCGGCTGGCCGGTAGGTGAAAGGGTGGCCAGGGCTTTTCCCATCACCACCAAGTCGCCACGCACGGCGTTGAGCGTCAGTACCACCCCGCCCACGGGCGCACGCACCAGCGCGTAGTGCGAGCGCAAGCGGGCAGCCTGCACGTTGGCCTTGGCTTGCGCTAGCCCTGCCAGTGCCAGCGCAAAGTCACTGCCGTCTGGCCCTGTGGTGGCCCATTGGGTGTGCGCCGCCTGCCACTGGGCGTCGGCCACTTCCAAAGCCTTGTGGGCGTCATCCAGCATGACCTTGCTGATAAAGGCCTTTGCAAACAAATCCTGGTTGCGTTCTAGCGCGGCGTTGGCTTGAACCAAATGGATATGGGCCTGGCGCAGGGCTTGCGCCGCTACAGGTGCTTGGACTTCAGAGATTTGACGCAACTTGGCCAGAGACTGCGCCAAGGCGCCATCGGCCTGTTCTTGGGCCGCAGTGGCTTCTTCACTGTTGATGGCAATCAATACCTGATGGGCTTGTACCTCCTGCCCCTCCAGCACCAGCACCTCGGCTACCGTGCCAGTCATTTGTGTGCCAACCGTTACCCGGTCTGGGCTTTGCACATGACCGCTTGCCACAATGGTATGCACAAAATCGCTTCTTATCACTTGGTCGGCGCCAAGCGTTGGTCCCTGCCACCAGATCCATCCCCAGTAAATGATGGGTGCCAAGCAGGCAAAACCGGCGAGTCCCGTTGCCAACCGCCCGGCGGTCACACGGGGCAGGTCTTTCAGTGCGGACATCAAAACCGTAACCTGTTACCAAACCGGTGATTCGGCCCGCAATGCGGCAACCACACGTTTGGACTGCGCCAACTGCTGTTCTAGCGCTGTATTGCGTTGCAGCAGGTCCAACAGAATCACCACCATGAAAAACTCCAAGTCGTAATCCTTGCACACCTGGCGGGCTTGGCGCAACGGGGTAATGCAGTGGGCGTCAAAAACCAAGGCCTGCTCAACCCCGGGCTGCGCCACCAAGGCACCGTAAGCTATCAGTTCATCCAGCTCATCGGCACTTACTGAACAGGCTTCGCACAGGTCAGCAAAGGTGACGGTCTCTAGTGGGTAAACACCAGGCGAATCGAGGGGATGTGTCAACATCGAATAACTCCTTGCTAGCTTGCGATTACGCGGGCGATGGCGCCCGTTCGCGGGGATGGTAGGTACAGGTATCGGCCAGCGTTTGGTACAACTGCCGTTCCTGCGCGGTGACCGTAGGCGGCACCATGATTTGCACGACTGCGTAAAGGTCGCCGCTAGGGGCGTTGGCGCCCGCCGCGCGGGCCAGCCCTTTGCCCTTCAAGCGCAACCTGCGCCCACTGGGCGTGCTGGGTGGCACGGTTAAGGTGACCTCGCCTGCCAAGGTGGCAATCAGGACGTCGGCACCCAGCACCGCTTCCCAGGGGGTAATTTGCAGGTCAAAGTAGAGGTCTTGCAAGTCCACCCTAAAACGTGGGTGCGTTTTGTAAACGATATGCAGGTACAAATCGCCAGGGCTACCACCGTAGCTACCCGTCTGGCCGTGCCCTTGCAGACGCAACTTTTGACCCTCACGAATACCTTTTGGAATGGTGACTTCCAGCGATTTCGGGGCACCCGCATCGTCCACCGTTAAATGGCGCTTGGTGCCGCCAAAGGCCTCTTCTAGCGTAATGTGCACCTCGCTTTGCAGGTCGTGCCCACGCATGGGGCGTTGGGCCTGGTTGGCGCCTCGGCCCAGCGCGGCCAGCAAATCAGCCAAGTCCATGCCTTCAAAATCAGGAAACGCCCCGGCGTGCTGCGTTTGCCACTCGGGTGGCGGTGCAAAGTCCTGCCCTGCACCGGGTTGCCCCAGTTGGTCATAGGCTGCGCGCAATTGTGGGTCTTTCAAGGTGGTATAGGCCGTGGCCGCCTCCTTGAACCTCGTTTCAGCATCGCTCGCTTTGGAAACGTCCGGATGGTATTGGCGTGCTAATTTTCGGTAGGCTTTTTTAATCGCCTCAAGGGGTGCGTCGCGCGTAACGCCCAACACGGTGTAATAGTCCACATACTTCATGAGTCCAGCTTAGGGCCGCTGGGGTGGGTCGTCTGTGCGGTACGGCACAGAAGGCGCGCTCTGGGCTTGCGGGTGGTTCCTAGACAGCCATCTGCGCAGGCAGCAGTCGGTCGTATTCTTTTTTTACCACCGCATAGCACTCGCATGAGCGGTTCTCTAAGCCCGGGCGGTTCAGCACAGAGATATGGCCACGCGCATAGCGAATCAAACTGGCGCGTTGCAGCTTCATGGCCGCCTCGGTCACCCCCTCGCGGCGCACCCCCAGCATGTTGGCAATCAGTTCTTGCGTCATCACCAGTTCATTGCCACTTAAGCGGTCCATGCTGAGCAGCAACCAACGGCACAGTTGCTGGTCTAAGGAGTGATGGCGGTTGCACACAGCCGTTTGGGCCATCTGGGTAATCAAAGCCTGGGTGTAGCGCAGCAGCAGATGCATGGCAGGGCCAGCACGTTCAAACTCTTGTTTCATCACATGGGCGTTCAAGCGGTAACCACGGCCAGCGCTTTGCACCACCGCCCGGCTGGGCGTAGAGCCCCCACCCATAAAGAGCGAGATGCCCACCATTCCCTCGTTGCCCGCCACGGCAATCTCTGCGGATGATCCGTCCTCTAGCACGTAGAGCAACGACACAATGGCGTTGATGGGGAAGTACACGTACTTGAGCACCATGCCCGCTTCATACAACACCATCCCCAATGGAAGGGCCACGGGTTCTAGGTCCGATAACCAGCGTAGCAGGCAGTCGCTCGGCAGCGCAGCCAGCAGCTGGTTTTGTTGAAGGTCTGGTGTTAATCCCACAATGTGCCTTGTGTTGTTGGACGAATGCGAGCAAACGCGGAAACGTCACTCTAAGCCAACTTGTAGGATCATTCTTTGTGCTAGCGCAAAGACGGCGCAGATAGGCTGGCCTGTGGTGGCCGATGGTGGCCGGTTGCCAAAGGCCAGGCCCGTTGGCCGGCAAAAAACACTTGCCCCTCGTTATAATTGCGCCTCCCCAAGGAGCGCTGCAGCCGAATCATTCCGGCCAGGCTTGGGCGATCTGGAATCAACCGCGCTCACCCCTTTCTTACATCTGGGTGAGCGGCTGTTACACCTCTTACCCGTAAGGTACTAAACCACTTAGGTAGCGAGGCAGCATCATGACAACTGGCAATCGATTTACAACCTTATTGGACACCCGCCCTTGGCTGCTGGCCGACGGGGCCACGGGCAGCAACTTGTTTGAGGTAGGTTTGGTATCGGGCGACGCCCCCGAGCTTTGGAATGTGGAGCACCCCGACCGCATTGCCAACTTGCACCGTTCATTTGTAGAGGCGGGTGCCGACATCCTGCTCACCAACAGCTTTGGTGGCACGCGTTACCGCCTCAAGTTGCACAACGCCCAAGAGCGGGTTGAAGAACTTAACGTGCTGGCCGCGCAAATCGCCCGGTCTGTGGCCGATGCCAGTGGCCGTACCGTAGTGGTTGCCGGCTCGATTGGCCCCACCGGTGAAATCATGGAACCCATTGGCCCGCTCACGTTTGATGATGCCAAGGCCGCCTTTGCGGAGCAGGCCAGGGCGCTACAAAAAGGCGGGGCCGATGTGATGTGGATTGAAACCATGTCCCACCCCGACGAAGTACGTGCGGCGGTAGAGGGCGTTGCCACCGTGGGCTTGCCCGTGGTGTGTACCGTGAGCTTTGACACCAATGGCCGCACCATGATGGGGGTATCGCCCTCTGACTTTGCCGCCCTAGAAAAAACATTAACCCCCCGCTTGGCCGCCTGTGGCACCAACTGCGGCGTGGGTGCCTCTGAGGTGGTGGCCTGTATTCATAACTTGGCCGAAGCGGCTGGCCCCGATGTGGTACTGGTGGCCAAAGGCAATTGCGGCATTCCGCAGTATGTAGAAGGCAAAATTTGCTACAACGGTACACCCGAGCTAATGGCCGTGTACGCCCGTATGGCGCTAGACGCCGGGGCGCGCATTATTGGTGGGTGCTGCGGCACCTCGCCCAAACACCTGCGGGCCATGCGCGACGCGTTGGATTCCCACACCAAAAGCACCAGCCCCAGCATGGAGGCCATCGTAAGTCAGTTGGGTCCCATCTCTAACGGGGCCACGGCCCAGTGGGGCGGTGAGCAAAGCCGCGCGGCCGGGGCGGCGGCAGGGGCTACGCTGCGCCGAGGTAGTGGGCGCAGGGGCGGCGGTGCGGGTGCACCTGCTGCCACGGAGTAAACCGTTTGAGTACGACCGCTAAGGGCGCGTGGATGGTGGCCTTTGCCACCCTGTGCTGGAGCACCAGCGGCCTGTTTGTGCGGGCTTTGCCGGGCCTAGATGCCTGGACGATTAACGCCTACCGAGGTTTGAACCTGTCCTTGGTGTTGGGCCTTTGGTTGATACTGCGCCACCGGGGTCAATTTATCACCCTGATGCGCACGCCAAATCGTCTGGCCATGTTCTGGTTTGCCCTGTTTTTTGCGCTCGGCACGTCTATGTACATTGCGGCCATTCAATTGGCCTCTGTGGCTGCCGTGGCCAGCTTGGGAGCCACATCGGCCTTGTTTGCCGCACTTATTGGCCGGGTCTGGTTGGGCGAAAAAACTTCAAAGGTGTTGTGGCTGGCGATTGCAGTGGCCATGGGGGGTGTTTTTCTGGTGGCCAGCGGCGAATCCAAAGCCTCCGAACACGCCTTGCTGGGTTCTGTGATTGCCCTGGGCGTGGCCCTTACTTTTGCCATTCAAAGCGCCTCCTTGCGGCGCTACCGCGACGTGCCTATGGAGCCCGCCTACGTGTACGGCGGATTGGCGGTGTTTGGTTTGGTGGTGCTACTGGTCGGGGTTCAAACCATTAGCTGGCAACAGTACCTGCTGCTATTGGGCATGGGTGCCATTCAATTGGCGCTGCCCGCGCATTTTTACATTCGCGGCGCACGGCATGTCACGGCCGTGCAAATGGTGTTGATCTCCATGATGGACACGGTACTCAACCCCCTGTGGGTGTGGCTGCTGGTGGACGAGCGACCCACCGCACCGGTGATGGTGGGCGGGGCTTTGATCGTGCTGGCGATTGTGGCTTCGACTTGGTGGAGTCAGCGCTACGGTAGCAAGTAGGCCGGGCGGTGATTCAAGCCTATCGATAGGCATATGAAAGAAATCTTTCATGCTTGCCATTCAAATTAAAGAATGGTTTAATTTAAATATTGCCACTCAAGCCAACTGTCAATGAAACGAGTTACCGGGACCTACGTCATCTCAACCACTCTGAGCGAGCCGGTGCGTGCGTTTGTACCCCATCCCTTGCCACCCACCAAGCCAGCGTTGGCACCTGCCATCTACACCGATCTGAATCGTCAAGCCGAACTGGCATTGGCGCGCCTGTCCGGTGTCTCTGGCTTGGTTCCTTCGGTGGATTGGCTGCTTTACAGCGCCATCCGCAAAGAGGCCTTGCTGACCTCGCAGATTGAGGGCACGCAAGCCACCTTAACCGACCTGTTCGACGAGGAGGCGGGATTCAAGGTCAGCAACACGGCTGATGTAGAAGAGGTCACCAATTACCTGCGGGCCTTCCGCCAAGTTCATGAGCAGTTGCGCAACCCCAAAGGGCTGCCCATTAGCGTAAGGCTGCTGTGCGATGCACATCGCTTGTTGCTCGATGGTGCCAGAGGTACTGGCAAGCAACCCGGAGAGCTGCGCCGTTCACAAAACTGGATAGGAGGCACGCGGCCGGGCAATGCCGCCTTCGTTCCACCCCCGCCCGATCAAGTGCCTGCATTGCTGGCCGATATGGAGCGTTTTATTCATGGCGGTGCAACCGATTTACCGCCCATGGTGCGGGTGGCACTCATCCACGCGCAGTTTGAAACCATCCATCCTTTTCTGGATGGCAACGGGCGCATTGGCCGTCTGCTGATTGCCGCACTGTTTGAGCATTGGGGCTTGTTGGCCCAGCCGCTGATGTACCTGAGTGGCTATCTCAAACAACACCAGGCCGAGTACTACCGCCGGCTGTCGGCCATACGCACCGAGGGAGACTGGGAATGCTGGGTGGTGTATTTTTTAGAAGGGGTGTGTGCGGCGGCGGCGGATGCCGAACGTAACATTATCGAAGTAGCCAGTTTGGTAGCCGCCGACCGCAAACGCCTGCTGCAGTCGCCCAAGGCCGGGCCTGCAAGCTACCGTCTGTTCGAAATGCTGCCCATGATGCCACGCTTCACCATAGAGCGCGTTCGCCAGCAACTCGACACCAGTTTCCCCACGGCCACCGCGGCAGTTAAAGTCCTAGAGGGTCTTGGCATTGTGGTAGAAAGAACGGGCCAGAAAAAGAACAGAAGCTACAGCTATCAGGCTTATGTGGAGTTGTTGTCGCAGTGATGGTGAACAATAAAAGCAGTTGTCCATTTGGACTGCAATGAGGTGGAGATTGAGCCCCTTTCAGGGTACGATTGCCCAAACTTCTACCCTTGGACTATTTTGATTGGTATTGCATCCACCCCTTTGCGCTTAGCGATGACAGCATGGCGTGGTCGCTCGCCTCGCCGTTGCTTTATCAACGCAATTGCAGGGAATAAGGCGCGGACGACGAAACCCTGCGTGATGAGAGGAGCGCGCGCATGACCCCCGAAACCAAAGCACGCCAGCAGATCGACCAAAAACTGGAGCAGGCTGGCTGGGTAATTCAAGACCTGAAACAACTTAACCTAGGCGCAGCAGCGGGCGTGGCAGTACGCGAATACCCCACCGACACCGGCCCTGCAGACTACGTGTTGTTTGTCAATCGAACCCCCGTGGGTGTTATTGAAGCCAAACAAGACAGCGTGGGCAAAAACCTGACTACCATTGAATTGCAAACCGAGCGCTATGCCACCGCCAACCTTAAGTGGCGCAAAGACCACACCCCTCTGCGTTTTTTGTTCGAAGCAACAGGCCAGATCATCCGCTTTACGGACAATGCCGACCCGGCCCCGCGTTCGCGTGAACTCTTTCACTTCTACAAACCCGACACGCTGGCCACTTGGCTAACACAGCCCGAAACGCTACGCCGCCGCTTGGCCCAGCAAATGCCCGCCTTGCCTAAAACAAACCTGCGTGATTGCCAGATCAGCGCCGTCATTGGACTTGAAAAATCACTGGTGCTAAACAAGCCGCGTGCTTTGGTACACATGGCCACCGGAGCGGGTAAAACCTTCACGGCGATCACAGCAATCTACCGCCTGCTCAAGTTTGGTGGTGCAAAGCGGGTTCTTTTTCTGGTTGATACCCGTAACCTTGGGCAACAGGCGCATCAGGAATTTATGACCTATACGCCCCCTGACGATGGGCGCAAGTTCACCGAGCTTTATAACGTACAACGCCTTGCCTCGCCCCATATTGATCCGCATTCGCAGGTGTGCATCAGCACCATCCAGCGCATGTACGCCATACTCTCTGGGGAGTCTATCGACGAGTCCGCTGAAGAGGTCCCGCTTAGCGAATTGCAACTATTGCCCAAGCAGGAAAGGTTGGTTCGCTACAACCCGGCCATACCCATAGAAACCTTTGACTTCATCATCATCGACGAGTGTCATCGCAGTATCTACAACGTCTGGAAGCAGGTGCTTGACTACTTTGATGCCAGCCTCATTGGCCTTACCGCTACGCCCGACAGAAGAACCTTCGGTTTTTTCAATGAAAACATTGTTGCCGAGTACAGCTATGAGCAGTCGGTGGCCGATGGTGTCAACGTCGGCTACGACGTGTACGAAATCAGCACCGACGTCACCAAGAAAGGTGCCCAACTCCAGGCCAAGGAATGGTTGGACCATCGCGACCGCGCCACACGTAAAAAACGTTGGAGCGAAATGGAAGAGGACATCGCCTACACCGGTCGGGAGTTGGACCGGTCGGTGGTCAACACCAGCCAAATTCGGCAGGTGATTCAAGCCATGAAAACTGCGGTTGAAACCCAGATTTTCCCGGCGCGTCAAGAAACGCCCAAGACTCTGATATTTGCCAAAACCGACAGCCACGCCGACGACATCATCAATATCGTCCGAGAGGTCTACGGGCAAGGCAATGCCTTCTGCAAAAAAGTCACTTACCGTGCCGAGGAAGACGCCGACAGCCTCCTCAGAAGTTTTCGCAACGAGTACAACCCGCGTATCGCCGTTACCGTGGACATGATTGCCACCGGCACCGATGTCAAACCCTTAGAGGTACTGCTCTTTATGCGCGATGTGCGCAGCAAGGGCTACTATGAGCAGATGAAGGGCAGGGGGGTGCGCAGCCTAGATGGCGACAGCCTCAAGCAGGTGAGCAACAGTGCCGATGGGGCCAAAACCCGCTTTGTGTTGATAGACGCGGTGGGCGTCGAAAAAAGCCTTAAGACCGAAAGCCGCCCACTCGAGAGAAAACCTGGGGTGCTACTCAAAGACTTGCTGCAAGGCGTGGCCATGGGCGTTCGCGACGACGCTATCGTGTTGTCGTTGGCCAACCGGTTGATACGCTTGGCCAAGCAGTTGGATGATAAGGCGCAGGCCCGCATACAAAAGGTAAGTGGCGGTATTCGGGTGGGTGACCTTGGCAAAGGCCTGCTCGTGGCACTTGACCCTGATGCCATTGTGCAGGCTGCTATGGCAACAGCCAAAGCCAAAGGCATTACACGCAGCGAAGACGCCTTGCTGCCCGAAGAGCTTGAAGCTGTGCGCAGCCAGCGGGTGGCCCTGGCCTGCGCTCCTTTTGACCAACCCGAGTTACGCGAGCAAATCGAAAGCGCCCGTCGTGAGCACGAACAAATCATCGACCATATCAACCTCGATAAGGTGACATTTAGCGGCTACTCTGGGCAGGCCGAGACCCAGGCCAAAACCTTAACGCAGACCTTTGCTAACTACCTACATCAGCACAAAAACGAAATTGCCGCACTGGGCTTTTTCTACCAGCAACCGTATCAACGTCGTGCACTTACCTTTGACATGCTAGAAGACCTGCACGACCACCTAAGCAAACCGCCGTTAATGGTGACCACAGAGCGGGTCTGGAGTGCCTATGCGCGTGTGCAGACGTCGGCCGTTAAAGGGGCAGACCGAAAGCGCCAGCTCACCGATTTGGTGTCTCTGGTGCGCTTTGCACTGGGGCTGGATAGCGAACTGAAGCCCTTTGCCGACGAAGTAGACAAACGCTTTCAGGCCTGGATATTCAGACACAACGCCCGGCGCGGCACCGCCTTTACACCCGAACAAACCGAATGGCTGCGCCTAATGAAAGACCACATTGCCAGCAGCTGCAGCATCAGCCGCAGCGATTTTGATTACGCCCAATTGGCCGATAAGGGCGGCTTGCAGAGAGCCTGGGGCCTGTTTGGCCAAGACTTGGAACCCTTGATGAATGAGATGAATTGGGAGTTGGTGGCGTGAGTGTGTTGCCAGAGGGATGGGTGCAAGCTCCGTTAGAGGCCATCGCGGACATGTTGGATTTTGAGCGTGAGCCGATCAATTCTTCAGAGCGAATAAACCGAACAAGCGGAATCAGTCAGGCCGATCTCTATCCCTACTACGGCGCAACAGGCCAAGTTGGTTTTATTAACTCATTTAGATCGGAAGGTCAAAGAGTTTTGCTCGGAGAAGATGCTGCCCCATTTCTCGATCAGTTCAAAGACAAAGCTTATATTGCGAATGGCCGCTTCTGGGTTAACAACCACGCCCATGTATTGGCTGGCGCGGTTGGCTTGATTGACAACCGATTATTGTGTCATCAACTCAATACGGTTGACTATCGCCCGTTTGTTACCGGATCCACGCGACTGAAACTTACAAGCTCAGCAATGAAGCAGATACAAATGGTGGTACCGCCCGCCGCCGAGCAAGCACGCATAGTCGCCAAACTCGAGGAACTGCTCTCCGATCTTGATGCCGGTGTGGTCGAGCTCAAGGCCGCTCAGAAAAAGCTGGTGCAATACCGCCAATCCTTGCTCAAAGCCGCTGTAGAAGGTGCACTGACCGCAAATTGGCGGGCCACTCACACCCCTTCTGAAACGGGTGCCCTGCTGCTAAAGCGTATCCTGCAAGAACGCCGTGCACGTTGGGAGGTCAAGCAACTTGCCAAATTTGCCGAACAAGGCAAAACGCCCCCCAAGGACTGGCAAAGTAGGTACCCTGAACCGGTGCAACCTGATACCACTGGTTTGCCGGAGTTGCCACGAGGATGGGTGTGGGCGACGTTATCCCAAGTTGGGTGGCTGGATCGAGGTCGGTCTAAGCACCGGCCTCGCAACGCGCATCATCTCTATGGGGGTCCGTACCCGTTTGTGCAGACCGGTGATATTCGCCATGCTGATACCTTTCTATCCAATGTAGAGGCCACGTACAGCGAGGCAGGTTTGGCACAGAGCCGACTCTGGCCCGCCGGAACCATGTGCATTACGATCGCGGCCAATATTGGCAAAACCGCAATCCTTTCGATGCAGGCTTGTTTCCCGGATAGCGTTGTTGGTTTTCAGTCTGGTTCGGACTGTGTTTCGATTCGCTATGTCGAATACTTCATGCGAAGTGTGCAACGTAGATTGGAACAAGAAGCTCCGGCCACAGCCCAAAAGAATATCAACCTTGAAATTCTGGAGAAAATTGTGCTCCCCGTCCCGCCGACTGTTGAGCAGCAAGAACTTGTGATGATGCTGGATGATTTATTGGATTCCGCCAGAAAAAGCGAGCGTGCTATTGTCTTGGCGCTCAAACAATCCACCGCCCAAAGACAAAACATCCTACGCGCCGCTTTCGCGGGGCAACTGGTGCCACAAGACCCGGCCGATGAGCCTGCCAGCATGTTGCTTGAGCGGATTCGTGCTGCACGGGCTGTGCGCACCACACCTGCGAAGGCACGTGGCCGCCTGCCAAAGGAGACCGCATGACCACCAGCTTTGTGGCCTATGTGGATGAGTCGGGAGACGAAGGATTTAAGTTTTTGCCCAACCACCAGGGCAGTTCCCGCTGGTTCGTGCTATCGGCCTTGGTTGTTCGCAAAGAGAACGACTTGCAGGTGGTGCAGCTTGCCCGGCAGGCCCGCGAGATTCTAAAAAAAGATGCCAAAAAGGCCTTGCACTTTCGGGATCTGCGCCACGAGCAGCGTGTGCCGCTGGCGCGTCTGATTGGCAGTGCACCGGTACGCACTGTCAGCGTGTTGGTACACAAACCGTCGGTACGCGAGCCCGAGGTGTTTGCGCAGCAGGCGTATGCCTTGTACCGCTATGCCACCCGTTTGCTGGTGGAGCGGGTATCTTGGTTATGCCGGGATTACCATCGCACCGGACGTGGCGATGGAACGCTAGAGATGGTGTTTTCCAATCGCAGCGCGATGTCTTACGACGACCTGCGTGGCTACCTGGTCAAACTCAAAGCGGGCGAGGTGGGCACCGATGTGCGGGTAGACTGGGGCGTGGTAAACCCCGCGCGTATACGTGCTGTTAATCACGATCAACTCGCTGGCTTGCAACTGGCCGATGCCGTGGCCTCGGGGGTGTTCTACTCGGTTCACCGCAATCCGTATGGTGAGGTGGAAGACCGCTACCTACGCTTAATGGCACCCACGGTGTACCTACACAAGGAGCGCCTAGACGGCTACGGATTGAAGTTTTGGTGTGATGAAGCAGCCGAAGTGGCACGGGTGGTGCAAGCCGCCGAGGAAGGGCGCAACAACAAATGACACAGTGGATGCACCAAGAAAAACGCCCGCAGGAAGTGCGGGCGTTTGAAAAAAATGTAGGCCCTGAGTTCGAGGATTCCACCCGTTCGGGCTGTCGCCGTGACCGGCAACCTCTACCAACCTCACGCTTACCTACAGTTCGAAATTATACGCCTATTTCCCAAATATGAACGCATCAAACCTTGTCCAGAAAGTCTGGAACTTCTGCCACACCCTGCGCGATGACGGGGTGGGCTATGGCGATTACCTAGAGCAGTTAACCTACCTGTTGTTCTTGAAGCTGGCGCATGAGTACGCCCAAGAGCCCTACAACCGGGAAACACAAATCCCCAAAGCCTACAACTGGGCTAGCCTGACCTCTAAGACCGGTGAACCGCTGGAGGCGCATTACCTGGCCACCTTGCACAAGTTGGGCCAAGAGCCGGGCATGCTGGGGGCTATATTTTTCAAGGCCCAGAACAAAATTCAGGACCCGGCAAAACTTTCACGATTGGTGCAATTGATTGATGCCGAAAGCTGGATTAGTCTGGATGCCGATACCAAGGGCGATTTGTACGAAGGTTTGCTACAGAAGAACGCCGAAGACACCAAAAGTGGTGCGGGCCAATACTTTACGCCGCGCCCATTGATTGAGGCCATGGTGGCTTGTGTACGGCCTGAACCCCTAAAGACCATTGCAGACCCGGCCTGTGGCACGGGAGGCTTTTTCTTGGGTGCCTACAACTGGTTGACACGTCCTGGGGCCAAGCTGGACAGGCGCCAAAAAGAATTCTTGAGAGACCAGACGTTTTACGGCAACGAAATTGTGCCCAACACCCGTCGCATGTGCTTGATGAACCTGTTTTTGCACAACATTGGTGAACTGGATGGAGAGCCCGCTGTAGAGCGTTCTGATGCTCTGATCTCAGAACCCAAGCGCAAGGTGGATTACGTGCTGGCCAACCCACCTTTTGGCAAAAAAAGCAGCATGACCATCACCAACGAAGAGGGTGAAGATGACCGCGAGGCCCTGACCTACGAGCGCCAAGATTTTTGGGAAACCACTTCAAACAAGCAACTCAACTTTTTACAGCACATTGTGAGCATGTTAAAGGTGGGTGGCAAAGCGGCCGTGGTATTGCCCGACAACGTGCTATTTGAAGGTGGTGCCGGGGAGAAAATCCGTCGCAAACTGCTTGAAAACTGTGATGTGCACACCGTGCTACGCCTGCCCACTGGCATCTTTTATGCCCAGGGTGTAAAGGCCAACGTTGTCTTTTTTGACGCCAAGCCCAAGGACGGGCAGACCCATACCAAAGGGATTTGGTTTTACGACTTGCGAACCAATAAGCACTTCACCTTGAAGACGCGAACGCTCAAGCTGGAGGACTTGCAGGATTTCATTCTCTGCTACAACCCAGAAAATCGCCACCAACGTATCGCCACGGAGCGATTCAAGTTCTTCAGCTACCCAGAACTAATGGCACGCGATAAGGCCAGTCTCGACCTATTTTGGTTGAAAGATGACAGCCTAGACAAGCTAGATGATCTGCCGCCGCCAGATGTTTTGCAGCAAGAGATCATTGAGCATTTAGAGGCCGCATTGCTTGCTTTCCGGGATGTGGCAATCGGACTGCGCACCCGATGACCCACAAAAAAGCCCCAAGACCAACCAGGCCAAGGGGCTTTTTAGCCAAGGCTAACCGGCTTAGGATTCGGCGGTAAACCCAATGCGTTTAACGATGGGGCCCCAGGCTTCGTATTGGACCATCATGTCTTTTGCCATGGCCTCTGGGGTGCCGCCCAGGGGGACCAGGCCTGACAGGGCCAGGCTGTCAATGACAGACTTGTCTTTGAGCGCGGCATTGATGGCAGCGTTGGCGTTGTTGATGGTGGCCGTTGGGGTTTTGGCCGGGGCGTAAAAGCCAAACCATTCTTCAACGACCAGTTCTGGGAAACCCTGCTCGGCAAAAGTGGGGACTTCTGGCACGAAGGGTGAGCGGGTTCTGCCAGAGGTGGCCAATATGCGCAGCTTGCCCGCGCGGTGGTTGGCCAAAAAGTCGCCGTGGGGGGTGAACATAGAGGCCAATTGGCCGCCAATCACATCGGCCACGCCGGGCACAGAGCCGCGATACGGGATGTGTTTGAGGTCCACGTTGTTGTTCAGGCCCAGCAGCGCGCCCAAGAAGTGAGGGGTAGAGCCTGCGGCAGGTGAACCGTAGCTGGCGTCTTTGGGATTGGCTTTGGCCCAGGCCAAATAGTCCTTTACCGTTTTGACGCTGGCAGGCACCATTGGCCCCACCGCCAAGCCGTGGGTGAGCATAGAACCCAGTGCCACAGGCGCAAAATCCTTGAACGGGTCGTAGCTCAGTTTGCTGTAGATGTGGGGGTAGATGGACATCATGGAGTAAGGGGTGAGCAACAACACCGAGCCATCGGCGGGTGCGGTTTTAACGGCTTCTACCGCGATGCGGCCTGCTGCGCCCGTTTTGTTCTCGACCACTGCAGCGTTCTTGGTGTAGGCGCTGCCACCCAGCTTGTCACCTACACGGCGGCTCGTGGTATCAGCAGTGCCACCGGCCGGGAAGCCGTTCACGATTTTGACTTGCTCCAATGATTGGGCAAATACGCTGTGCTGGCCCATTGCGGCCAGCAGGGCACCGGCTGTACCGGCTTGAATAAATTGTCGACGGTTGGTCATAAATGTCTCCTAGGTTTTGAGTGAAAGCGAACAGAAAAAGTTGAGAGCAAAAAGTGTTGAACGTGAACTTGGTGGGTTTATTGGGGAAGGTAAATACCCTCAAGAGATCCATCGTGCAAGGCAGTGACCAAGGCATCGCGGTGGCGTAAAACGGCGCGTTGGTTAATCGAGCCTTTGTCGGTCACCTCGCCTTTGTCTATTGACGGCGGGTCGGCCAATACCACGGCGCGTGCCACGCGCGAGGCGCTGCCTAGGCCGCTGTCGGCCAACTGGTTGATGCGCTCTTGTAAAAACGCCCGTACACCCGCGCTTTGCAAAACGGCTTGCAAGCTGGCGCTTGCAGGTAAATCGCACAGGCGCCGAATGGCCGGGGTGGGGAACAGCATGGCCCCCACTTCTTTTAGGTTAATGCCGGGAATCACAGCGTCTTGTACGTAGGGGGCACAGGCGGCGATGATTTTGCTGCCCAGTGGCCCCACACTCACAAAGGTGCCTGTGGCCAGCTTGAAGTCCTCGGCAATACGCCCATCAAATTTAAGGCCCTGGTGAATGTCATTTGGGTCTATCCACTTGACCGCGTCGCCAGTGATAAAAAAGCCTTCTTCGTCAAAATGCTCGGCCGTCTCTTGGGCCGCGCGCCAGTAGCCGGGGGTCACATTAGGGCCTTTGTAGCGCACCTCGGTTTTGTCGCCGCTGGGCACCAGTTTGATCTCTAGGCCGGCGGTGGGTACTCCCAAGTCGCCCGCTTTCACGTTGGGGTTGGTCACAAACAAAGCAAAGGGGCCGGACTCGGTCATGCCAAGGCCTGTGGTCATCACAATGCGTTCGCCAATTTCTTGCTCTTGGCTGGCATGTAGGGCATCCCAAATCGGTTGGGCCAAGGCAGCACCGGCGTAAAAAAACATTTTGACGCGGGACAGCAAATTACGCCTGAGCGTCGCATCGCTTTGCAAGGCCAGCGCAATCGCTTCAAACCCCGTGGGCACGTTGAAGTACACCGTGGGCGCAATCTCGCGTAGGTTGCGCAGGGTCTCGCCCATTAGCGCGGGCACGGGCTTGCCGTCGTCAATATAGAGGGTGCCGCCGTTGTACAGCGTCAGGCCAAAGTTGTGGTTGCCACCAAAAGTGTGGTTCCATGGCAACCAGTCCACCAGTACCGGAGGCTGCTCGGCTAACATGGGCATGGACTGGCGCATTTGCTGTTGGTTGGCACACCACATGCGCTGGGTGTTAATGACGCCCTTAGGGCTTTTGGTAGAGCCTGAGGTAAACGTCATGGCTCACCCCAGTTTTCCGTGGCAGGACGAGGCTTTGTCGGTGGCCACGCACAAACCCAATGTGTGGATTGACCTGTCGGGCTGGAGCCCCAAGTACTTCCCCAAGCAGTTGATTCAGTACGCCAACACCCTGCTTAAAGACCGCGTGCTGTTTGGCAGCGACTACCCCCTTATCACCCCCGACCGTTGGATGAAAGACGCGCAAGAGGCAGGCTTTAAGCCGCAGGTGATGCCGGGCATCTTGAAGGACAATGCAGTGCGCCTATTGGGATTGGGCGCATAGGAATATTTGGATGACCAAGCAGGCCACGTCCGTTGACGTAATAGACACCCAATTTTTAGAAACGCTGCTGGGCTACAACGCCCGGCGCGTGTCCCTTAAAGCAATTGCCGTGTTTTTAGAGGGCATGCAGCCCTTGGGCTTAAAGCCGGTCAAGTTTTCTGTGTTGTCACTCATTGCCCACAACCCCGGCATTACCTCGCGCCAACTGTGTTCGGTGCTAGACATCCAACCCCCCAATCTGGTGGGCATTATCAAAAGCCTGCAAAAGCGCGGTTGGATAGAGCGGCGCGAGCACCAATCCGATGGTCGCGCCCACAGCCTGCACCTCACCCCCAGCGGCGAAGCCATGCTCACCCAAGCCGAGTCCACCGTTGCAGCTCTTGAAGACACCGTGGCGGCCCGCCTTACCGCGACTGAAAAGGCGACCTTGATTCGGTTGCTCAAGAAGGTGCATGCGCCACAGGCCTGAAGATGGGCGCGATTGCGCCTAGTAATGCGGCGGACGCTCAGCAGCTGGGTACGTAAAGCCACCTGCCGGGTCTAGCCTAGACGCATTGCCGTTGGTAGACCCTTGATCACGCAATACCTGCACGGCCTTTGTCATTTGGTCCAACTGGCGTTGCTGTTCGTACACCTGGCGGTTAAGCGTTTCCAGCAGGTCTTGCATAAAGCTGATTTTGATTTCCAAGTCCACTATGCGTTCGTTTAGCGCCGGTTCGACAAAGTCAGGTGTTGGTGTCATAACGATTCTTGGGTGTGCTTACAGCGCATGGATCACACCAAGCGCCGCTTCACCTTCTCATCCCAATCCTTGGAAAACACCAACGCGTCACCCCGGTAAGCCTCTAGCCGCCCTGTCACATGCCAGTGGGTTTTGCTGGCGGTCATTTTGGAGTAGGTCTCGGTGCGTACCGACCAATCACCCCGGGCGCGTCGCTCGGTCCAGTGGCATTCTTGTACCGCCGAGAGCGGGTCGTTGGGCTGTATGCGGTAGGTCTCGCGGGCGCAGGCGGCGTACTCTAGGCCGTGCTCGTTGATGCGGTAGCGGCCAAAGTCGTCCACGATGTTCAGCGTTTGCTCGCGTGTGGCTTGGTTGATCAGTAGAGTGCGTTGGTTGTTAGGCGCTTGCAACACCGTTTGTTGCACGGGTGGGGCGGACTCGGGCGGCTCAAAAGAAACAGGAATTTCTTTTTTGACGGCGCTGCGCATCGGCAGCTCAAGGCTGGAACCCTGGGTGTCTACTTTGACGGTGGCAGCCACTGGCGTAGGCCAGATCAAAGGCCAGTAAGCAGTAGAGATCGCCAAGCGCAGGCGGCAACCCTTGGGCAGGCGGTAGGCCACATCGTCCAACTGGATGGCGATGGTGTTAATGGCCCCTGGCACCAGTGCTTGCGGGTGGTCGTGGCCAGGACCGGTATCGGGATGGCACAGGTTGCGCACGGCATAGGTCAAGCGTGTGCTGGCCCCATCGGGCCAAACGGCGTTTAGGCGCACCGCCACTTGGGCCACCGGCTGATCTGTGCTAAAGCGCAGTTTGAGCAGGGGAGCGCCCACCAGGTCGTGGTCTTTGGCAAGGGGTGAGGTTTCAAAGCACAGCGAGTGGGCATCGTCGGTGCGCTGGTCACCTGCAAACTCGGGGCCTAACCAAATAATGCAGTACTCGCCGCTGTCGGCCCCAGTGGTTTGGGGCGACTGCAAGTCCACCCAATCGCGGGTGGACTTGCTCGCCTTAAGGCGGGCATCCAAGGCCAAGGGGGCAAGCTGCCCATTGCTCAGGCCGTACCGTGCGGTTTTGATCTGCGGGCCGCGCCATTGCTGGTCAGCCACCCAGCGCCCGCTGATGTGAGAAATAGAGGCCCCAGGGCGTTGCACATCCATGATGTAAGTGCGAAACGCGGGGTCGTTTTGCACCCCGGTGTTGATGCCTTTAAGCCACTGGTCCCACCAGCGCAGCGCCTCTTGCAAAAAGCCAATGCGGGGCTCGGGCACGGCAAAGTGCGGGTACTTGTGCGCCCAGGGGCCAATAATGCCTTTGGTGGGCGATTGCAGGCTAGCGACCAAGCGGGGCACCGTGTTGGTGTAGGCGTCGTTCCACCCACCCACGGCCAGCACCGCCGCTTTGATAGCGCCTATATCTTGGTTGACCGAGCCATGCTTCCAATACGCATCGCGGTGGGGGTGTTTGAGCCATTCAATGGCCAGCAGGGGTTCGGCCTTTAGGCGTTCCAGCCATTGCTCGTACCAGGCATCGCCCACCAAGGCAGGGTCAGCTGGGCGTGACGAATAAGCCAGCATGGTGGCCGACCAGCCCATGTTTTCTGACAACAGGCAACCGCCTTTGTAATGGATGTCGTCGGTGTAGCGGTCGTCGGTTGAACACAGCGTAATGATGGCTTTTAAGGCCTTGGGTTGCCGTGCCGCCACCTGCAAACCATTAAAGCCGCCCCAAGAAATCCCCATCATGCCCACGTTGCCGGTGCACCAGGGCTGGGCCGCAATCCAGGCAATCACCTCTTCGCAATCGGCCAATTCTTGTTCTACGTATTCGTCCAGCATCACCCCGTCCGAATCCCCGTTGCCCCGCATGTCCACTCGCAAGCACGCATAACCGTGGCCCGCTAAATACGGGTGGGTTAAGGCGTCACGCACAATGGTGCCGTCACGCTTGCGGTAGGGCAGGTATTCCAAAATAGCGGGCACCGGCTTTTTATGGGCGTCGGTGGGCATCCACATCCGCGCCGCCAGTTGAGTGCCATCGGCCAAGGTGATAAAAAAGTTGGTGGTTTCCTGGATTTTTTTGGGGAATCGGGTACGGGTTTTCATGGGCGATGGGTACGATTGGGGTGAAAGAGTTGAGCGAATTTTCGAAGTATGGCGTTAACGTGTGGTTTTGGCGAGTGCTTGCGTGACTGCGCCAACCATCAGGTCGGTAACCAAGGGTTGATAACCTCGACGTCACAGCCCTTAAAGTCCTCGGTATTGCGGGTGGCCACGGCAAAGCGGTGCGCTAATGCGATGGCGGCGATTTGGCAGTCAAACTGGCTAATAGGCCGACCGGCGGCGCGCCGTTTTGCCGCAATCGTTGCGTAGGCGTGGGCGGCAGCGCGATCAAAGGGCAGAATCCGCCCACGAAAATCCTCGTTCAAGATGTCTTCTATGGCATGGGCCAATGCGCTGCGCTTGCGACCTGCCGCAAGAATTGCAACGCCGTGCCGTAGCTCTGCCTCTCCCACGCTGGTAAAAAAGATGGTTTTACCGTCTTGTGCGCCCAGCCAACGTTCAACCTCTTGGTCGGGTGAGGGGCGTAACAGTTCCGACAGAACATTGGTATCCAGAACAATCATGGTCACCTCTATTTCAAGATCACAGGCTCACGCATAGGCTCTCTGACGGCAATCGCAATATCAGCGCGGGCAGAGGGCTTCATCCGCCCGCGTATCGAGGTCGCTAAGTTGGGCGCGGGCGGGTCCTGGCCCAGTAGGCGGCGCAAAATGTCTCGGGCCTCTTCTTCCATAGAGCGCCCATTTCCGGCGGCCCGAACCCTGAGTCGCTGTTTAACGTCGTCTTCAATATTGCGTATGGTGAGGCTGCCCATGATCTTGCCTTGGTTGGAAATGGAATGAGTTTGCAAATTGGCCATTTTACTCAATGATTGCATTGCAAGCAATGATGGCATACGTCATCAGATTGGCTTTAGTCTTGGATGTTGTGGGTCTATTCATCGCGTTCCCGCCGCGCCGGTATGATTGGCTTAAAGTCCAACTACAAGGCCCATTGTGCAATCGCCCGTTACCCCGCTGATCTCTACCGACTCACTCCTTACACCTTCGCCAGACTCCCCGGTAATCGGCGTCAAAGAATACTTTATCGGCGTCGATACCGGCGGCACTTACACCGACGCGGCGATTATTGAGGCGGGGGCGCACACCGTGCTGGCCACGGCCAAGGCCATTACCACCAAGGGTGATTTGGCGGTGGGGGTGTTAGAGGCCATACGCTTGGCGCTGGCCCAACTGCCGCACGACATTTCGCCTGGCAGCGTGTCGCTGGTTTCGGTGTCCACCACGCTGGCCACCAACGCCGTGGTAGAGGGGCACGGTAGTGCGGTGGGCGTGTTGCTGATTGGTTTTGATGAGGGTATGGCCGCTCGTACCGGTATTGCCAAGGCCTTTCCGGGGGTGGCCCTGGCACAGGTGCCCGGTGGGCACGACCACGCCGGCATGCAGCAACAGGCCTTGGACCTGGACGCGCTGGCCGCCGCCGTGGATGCCATGGCCCCGCGTGTGGACGCCTTTGCCATTGCCGCCAAATTTGCCGTGCGCAACCCCGCCCACGAACTACAGGCCCGTGAACTGGTGGTGCAGCGCACCGGCAAGCCCGTCACGATTTCTACTGAGTTGTCGTCCAGCCTAGATGCACCCCGGCGGGCGCTAACGGCCACGCTTAACGCCCGTTTGGTGAGCCGTGTTAGCCACCTGATCGACGCAGTAAGCCACGCCATGCAAACCCTGGGCATCGCCTGCCCTTTGATGATTGTGAAAGGCGACGGCACCTTGGCGCTGGCCGAGGCCGTGGCCAAACGCCCCATAGAAACCGTGCTGTCGGGCCCGGCCGCCAGTTTGGTAGGGGCGCAATGGCTCTCGGGTAAAACCAGTTTTGTGATGTCCGACATGGGGGGCACCACCACCGATTTAGGCCTGCTGATCAACGGGCGGCCCCGCGTGACCGAAGAAGGGGCCGAGGTGGGCGGCTGGCGCACCATGGTGAAGGCCGTGGACGTTAAAACCATTGGCCTGGGTGGCGATAGCGAAATCACCTTGGACCATGGCGGCGCGATTCAGGTGGGGCCACAACGCGCCCTGCCGCTGTCCTTGCTGTGCGCCCGTTACCCCGAAACCCTGGCCCTGCTAGAAGCAGATATGGCCGATGTGGACCGGGGCGGCTCCATGCACGGTAAATTTGTGCTGTTGCCGTTTGGTGCGCAAACCGGCCGGGTACAGCTTACCCACGACATTAATGGCAAAGAGGCGGCCTTGCTGGCGCGCATCACCGCCGCACCGCAACCCCTCAGAAAACTGGCCGATTCAGTGGCCTCGCAACGCCTGCTGGCCACCCTGCGCAAAAAAGGCCTTATCCAATGGGCGGCCGTTACCCCTTCAGACGCCTCCCATGTGCTGGATTTGCAGTCCAACTGGTCACGCCAGGGGGCCTTGCTGGGCTTGCAATTGCTCTGCCGCTTTAAAGACATGCGCCAGCCCAACGCAGAGCGCACACAGGCCTTTGCTCAAGAGATTTGGTCCGAAACCGTGCGCCTTACCAGTCGTCTAATTTTGGAGTGCGCCGCCGGTATTAGCCTGGTGGGCAACTCCTTGGCAGAGGCCCAGTGCGCTGGCCAATCCACGCTGGGCTTGGTGGCCCTTAATCTGTCCCCCACACTGCCCGTGGTGGCGGTGGGTGGCCCGGTCTCGGTGTACTACCCCGAGGTGGGGCGACGCCTGCATTGCGAAGTGGTGTTTGCCCCGCATTGCGACGTGGCCAATGCCGTGGGCGCGGCCACAGGGGTGGTGGCGCGGCAAACCCAGGTGGTGGTAGAGGGCGACGGCAGCGGCCTATTTATTTTGCATTCCACCCTAGGCTCAGAGCGCTTTACCGACGCCGCCACCGCGCTGGCAGCCGCCACCCGCTTGGCCGAAGAGGGGGCCGTACAAGCCGTGGTGGCCATGGGCGCGGCCCAGCCCCAGGTCACCTCTAGCATCACCAAAAAATACATGCCCCGCGCGGTAGACGACAGAGGCCTTTTAGAGGCCATTGTGGTGGCCGAGGCCAGCGGGCGGCCGGCGTTGCGCTCGGCACCCGCCAACTCACATCCCACCGCCCATTAGCCCCACTTGCCCCAGCCCCGCGTTTTTTTCAAAGGCGGGGCAGTGCCTACGTCTTGCCTTTGTCCTGTACAGGCAGGATACTTTCGCCCATTACCTCCCCCCTTTTTTGGACCTCCGAATGAGTAATCTATCACTGCAAACCGCCCCCCAAACCACGCAAGACTGGCATGCCGCTGCCGCGCAAATCCAGTTACCTACCGGCCTGTTTATTGATGGCCAAACCCGTGCTGCCTTGTCGGGCCAAACCTTTGACACCATCAACCCCGCCAATCGGCAAGTGCTGGGCGCGGTGGCCAAGGGCGATGCGGCCGATGTGGATGTGGCGGTGGCCAGTGCCCTGCGGGCTTGGCGCGACAAACGTTGGGTGGGCATGGCACCCACGGCCCGCATGGCGGTGATGCTCAAGTGGGCCGATTTAATGGAGGCCCACCAATACGAATTGGCACTGCTGGAATCCTTGGACATGGGCAAACCCATACGCGACATGCTGGGCATTGACATGCCCGAGGTGCTTAAAACCATTCGCTACTTTGCCCAGTGCATCGACAAAATCGAAGGCGCAGTCGCCCATACCGCCCCAGAGGCGCACCATGTGATCGTGCACGAAGCCATGGGCGTGGTGGCTGCCATTACCCCCTGGAACTACCCCATGCTAATGGCCATCTGGAAGGTGGCCCCCATCTTGGCCGCAGGCAATTGCGTGGTGCTCAAACCCGCCGAGCAGTCGCCACTAACCGCCACCCGCATGGCCCAGTTGTTTGCAGAGGCCGGTGGGCCTGACGGCGTGTTTAACGTGGTGCAAGGCTTGGGCGCAGAGGCCGGTAAAGCCCTGGCACTGCACCCCGATGTGGTCAAGATTTCGTTTACCGGGTCAACGGCCGTGGGCAAACAACTGCTGATGTACTCGGGCCAATCCAACATGAAACGGGTGGCCTTAGAGACGGGCGGCAAATCGCCCCAAATCTTTATGCCCGATCTGTACGACCTGGACGCCGCTGTAGACCGTGCCATTGGCGGCATTTACGACAACGCAGGCCAAGTGTGCAACGCTGGGTCTAGGCTGTTGGTCCACCGCAGCATTCATGATGAATTTGTGCAGCGCTTTATAGACCGCCGCGCCAGCTACTACAACCTGGGCGACCCGCTAGACCCCAACACCAGCATGGGGCCATTGGTCAGCCAGCGCCAGCAAAGCAACGTGTTGGGCCACATTGCCAACGCACTGCAAGACGGCGCAGGCCTGGCCATGGGCGGCCAAGCCGGGCAGGGCGATTGGGCGCGCGGCTGCTATGTAGAGCCCACCCTGTTTGTAGGCGGCCAACCCAATATGCGCATCGTGCGCGAAGAGGTGTTTGGCCCTGTTACCGTGGTGCAAGCATTTGACACCGAAGCACAGGCCATTGCTCTAGCCAACGACAGCGACTACGGCTTGGCCGCATCGGTGTGGACATCTGACTTAAAAGCTGCCCACCGCATCACCAGCCAACTAGAGGCAGGCGTGCTGTGGGTGAACTGCTTTGGCGACGGCGACATGACCCAACCCTTTGGTGGCTACAAACAATCGGGCAACTCGCGTGACAAACACATGATGAGCCTGTTGTCGTATATGCACACCAAGTCGGTTTGGACTTCGTTGGTGTGATGATGGTGTGCTGGTGTGATGGTGTTATAGGGTGTGCCAGCAGTGGCGCTCGGTGCGGCAAAAAAAGCCTTCAACGAAAATATTTTTAAGACCCTGTCGATTGGTGGCATGCACAAGCATCACTTGGATAGAGACCTCGCAATCCCGCGAGACTCTGATTGACCAAAAATGAGGTTTCACCATGCAATACATGCTTATGTTTTTTGACAGCGCCGAGAATCAACGCCCTCCTGCCGACCCGGCAAAAGCGAAAGCCTATATGGGCGCTTGGGGCGCATACATGGGTGCGATGCGTACCGCTGGTGTGGTTGTGAATGGCCATGGCCTGCAATCGCGCGATACGGCGACCACGTTGACCATCCGGGACGGCAAGCGCCAGGTCCAAGATGGCCCATTTGCCGATACCAAGGAACAGTTGGGCGGGTATTACGTGATTGATGTACCTACCTTAGACGACGCATTGGAATGGGCCGCCCGTTCTCCGGTGGCCGCAACGGGGTTTGTCGAAGTCCGCCCGGTGCTGGTGCTTCCAGCAGAAATGCCTTCTGCGGCGGGTCGATGAACTGGGCCATTTCGGCGATTACGGTGTTGGGTTTGTTGGTGATCGTGGTGGTAGGTGCAGCTCGCCATGCCATCGGATAAGCCGCAATCGGTCGCAGTTCATTCTGCGACCGATCTCGCTTTGGAAGAGGTGGCACGCAACTCTTACACCAGACTGCGGGCCTGGTTGGCCTACCAATGGCGCGATTTGGCGGCGGCAGAAGACGCCTTGGGCGCTGCCCTGACCAAGGCATTGACGCTGTGGCCCATACAGGGCATACCCACCTCACCGGATGCATGGCTGCTTAGCGTAGCGAAACGCGAATTGCTACAAGTGGCCAGGCATCAACGCCTGCACAACAGCCCCGAAGTTCAGGCCGTGCTTGAAAGTGATGAAGAAGCGATCATCGCCCATGCAGTTCCTGACGACAGGCTAAAGCTACTCTTTATCTGCGCGCACCCAGCCATAGACCCTGCTGTGCGACCCGCCCTAATGCTGCAAACGGTGTTGGGTCTGGACGCGCAGACCATCGCCCAGGCCATGCTAACGTCCCCTTCGGCCATGGCGCAACGCCTGGTCAGGGCCAAGCAAAAAATCCGAGACGCCCGCCTAAGGTTTGAAGAACCCGATGCCGACGAACTACCGCAACGCTTGTACGCGGTTTTGGAGGCCATCTATGCGGCCTATGGACTGGGGTGGGACACGCTGAGTGCCGGGGCCGACTCTGCCTTAACCCAAACAGCGGGGCTTCGCGATGAGGCTATTTTTTTGAGTGGCTTGGTGTGTGAATTGCTGCCCCAAGCACAAGAAGCATGGGGCTTGCGCGCGCTCATCCTGTACTGTGAATCCCGTGTTGCAGCAAGGTACGACGCAGCGGGCCGGTTTGTACCCTTGCAAGAGCAAGACACGGCCCATTGGAATCTGGGCTACATTGAATGCGCCGAGAACAGCCTGCGCCGCGCTGCGGCCATGGGCCAGCCGGGCCCCTTTCAACTCGAAGCCGCCATTCAGTCCGCCCACTGTCAACGCCACTTCACTGGCGAGACGCCTTGGGCTGGGATCGCCATGTTGTATTCCCAATTGGTGGAGCTTGCGCCCAGCGTGGGTGCTTGCGTGGCCCGTGCAGTGGCGTGCGCGCATGCGGGCGAAAAGGCGCTTGCTTTAGAACTGCTAAACGCCTTGCCACAAACGGCAGTCGCCAGCTACCAGCCCTATTGGGTCGCCCAAGCCTACGTCGCCAGCCTTTTGGGCGAGGGTGACGCTGCCAAAAACCACCTCAAGCGCGCGCTAGGCTTGACCTCTTCACCTGCAGTGCGAACTTATTTGATGGAAAAACTGGATGCGATACCGGTTCTGCCGTAGGGGCTTGCTGGGGTTGCTGTTGAGGGGTGGGTTGTGATGGCTGTTTGGGCTTCGTTGGTGTGATGGGGTGGAGTGTCAAATGGACCGACGTGCGCGTTTGTAGGCTTTAAGGTCTTGGGCGGCTAACATCTGGTTGCGCGCCCCACCGTGTGGCTTGGGCGCAATTGGCGGGTCTGCACATATCTGCGCAAAGTGGGCAGAGACACCTCTAGGTACTCAGCCGCCTCTGAGGCCGATAGAGCTTCATGCTGCAAGTGCCCGAACACTTGCTCATGCGTAAAGGCGTCTTCTCTAAACGCTTGGTTAGACAGGAGCGAATAATGTTTTAATTCGAGCAATTTTTGAAAGTATCTTTATAATTAGTCAATTAAATTTAAATTTTTCCTTAGTATATAAGAGACATCTTGGAAACAATTGACGAAATTGAAGAGCTTGAAATTGATTTAGTCAATTTGGCTAGATTGTCTTCACAGGGTGCTGATGAGGATGTTAGGCTTTTGCTGGCTAAACTGGTTCGCAAGTACCGGGTCACTCGTCCGGACTTGGCATCGCAGTTGGATTTGACACTCAAGGCATCGAGCACACGATCACACGGCCCTACCGTGCTTAGGCGGGGTGTGGTGATGGCGGAGCCATCCAACATGCCGGTTGATGCGGACTCTCGGCAGTCCCTTATTCGGGTCTTCGATGATCTTGGTGGCATGTCAGCGCCACTGCTACCCGATGGATTGTTCCTGCAGCTTCAATCTTTGGTACGCGAACGGCAAGAACGAGAGCGCCTTGCCGCGCACGGAATTAAGCCGACCCGATCGGCAATTTTGGTTGGTCCACCTGGGGTTGGCAAAACACTTTCTGCACGATGGATTGCCAATCAGCTTGGTAAACCCTTGTGGGTATTGGACCTGACCACCGTTATGAGTAGTTTGCTTGGAAAAACCGGCAGTAACCTGCGCGCTGTCTTTGACCACGCCAAGCAGAATCAGGCGGTATTACTGCTTGATGAGATTGATGCGATTGCCAAACGTCGCAGTGATGAGTCGGATGTCGGAGAGTTGAAACGGCTTGTCTCCGCCATCTTGCAGGAAGTGGATGCGTGGCCAGACTCAGGTTTGCTTTTGGCGGCAACCAACCATCCAGAACTCATAGACCCTGCTTTATGGCGTCGTTTTGATGCTGTTCTGACATTTAATGCGCCACAAAAGGCAGTGTTAGCAGCAGCGGTCAGGCGATTTTTGGGCGCTGATCTCAATGCCTTTGAGAGTTGGGTCGATGTGCTAACCACCTCGATTCATGGGATGTCTTTGTCAGAGGTAGAACGTTCCATCAACGCGTTACGTCGCTATGCTGTGTTGGAAAGCGCCAATCCGGCGCAGGCTGTGATTGAATTGGCTATTAAAGGCGCACCTAACTTAGACAAACCTGCAAGACAGCAGTTGGCGGTTCAGTTGGCACGTTCAGGTTCTTTGTCGCACAACAAAATCACGTCGTTGACTGGTGTTTCTCGCGACACGATTCGAAAGTACGCCGGCCCATCTCCCATCAAAGGCCGTGGCCCTAAAAAGGGAGCTTAAAGCATGGCCAATCGGTTCATCATTGGTCGTGGTGAGGTTCTCACCTACGAAATTGCACCACCCAAATCAGGTGGACCCAAGGCGCACCCCTACACGTTAGCCGAGGCCAAAGCCGAACTAATCCCACAAATACAAGGCATGGCAGTGCAGGTGCGTAACCTACCAAAACTAGCCTGTGCAAGTGGTTTTGCCGTAGCAAAAATGACGCTACACCCGGCCTACATTGCTAAATCATTCTTTCCGTCGGGACTATTGCGTGGTGCGGGTCTTTTCTCCGTTGGCAGTAGAACTGTCAGGGTATCTCCAAGGAAAGACACTCGTAAGAAGCTGGTGGAGCAACGCGAAACCACGCAAATCTTTGTTGCTGGAACACAGGAGTCATTCGCGCGATTCCCGGCATACGTGCAGCAATTGCAGCCTGGCATCAAAGAGGGCATTGAGTTCTCAGAAATCGAGGCCCTAAGTTTGATGTCCGGTGCAGATCGGATCAAGCCTTTGACGTCAAAGGACGGGCGGGCGGTTTATGAGGTTGGCCTGCATTTGATTCCAGATACGCCAGTCGAGGCATTGCGTCGCAGCTTTATCGCCTACTGTCGCCAGTGTGGTTTTACCGTTGCTTCCAAATACGAGTTTCAGGTGGGTGGGCTCTTGTTCGTTCCCGTTGAAGGCGACGGGTCCGGATTGGATGCTTTAGCGCAATTTACGCTTATGCGCGTGATTCGGCCAATGCCTCTTTTACGCAGCGTGCGGCCGCTAACCAGAGGTACCCCCCTTTCTGTCGGCTTCAGACTACCCATCCATCGGCCGCTATCAAACGAACCATCCGTTGCTGTGCTAGACGGTGGATTGCCGCCTCAAAATGTTCTTAGCCCTTATGTGGGTAACTATTTCAAATCGGATGATGCCGCAGCAGATGTTGCAAGCTATTTAGACCATGGCCTTGGCGTCACATCGGCCCTTTTGTTTGGACCCGTAGAGCCCGGCGAGGAAGCGCAGCGTCCCTACTCATACGTTGACCACTATCGGGTTTTGGACCAACTCTCTAACGCAGAAGACCCCTATGAGCTTTACCGCACATTGGGACATGTGGAAGAAGTATTGTTGTCGCGCCAATACCAGTTTATGAATCTAAGTTTGGGTCCAGATCGCGCTATTGAAGACGATGATGTCCATGCATGGACCGCCGTCATTGACTCGCTTCTAAGTGATGGGGAAACATTGTTAACCGTCGCAGCCGGGAACAATGGAGAACGAGATCAAGCACTAGGGTTCAATCGGGTTCAGGTGCCTGCCGATTGTGTCAACGCGTTGTCCGTCGGCGCGGCCAATCGGACCGACCAAAATTGGTCGCGTGCCTCCTACAGTGCCAGAGGGCCTGGTCGTAGCCCTGGGCGCAGAAAGCCAGATGTGATGGCTTTTGGTGGCTCACCCAAGGAGTATTTTCATGTGACGGTTCCAGGCATACGCCCGGAGTTGTCCGCAACCATGGGGACAAGTTATGCCGCACCCTATGCATTGCGTACAGCTGTTGGGATACGGGCTGTGCTGGGTAAAGCCGTTGTTCCACTAACGGTCAAAGCCCTCATCGTTCATGCGGCAGAGTCGCCAACGCTGGAGACGGCTGCAAATCCGTTAGACATCGGATGGGGCAGGGTGCCGCAGGACCTGAATGACATCATCATGTGCGGCGATGGGGTCGCCCGTATTATTTATCAAGGTGTTCTTCGCCCCGGAAAATTTCTTCGGGCACCGCTGCCATTGCCGCCAGTTCAACTACAGGGCAGCGTCCAGTTGCATGCCACCTTCTGTTATGCCAGCCCGGTCGATGTTCAAGACACAGGGGCGTACACCAAAGCTGGACTCAGCGTGACTTTCAGACCCCACGCCGGTAAGAAAAAGCCCGGGAAGGAAGCTACATCGAAGTCCTTTTTCTCCACAACAGAATTTCGTACAGAACAGGAGCAGCGCGACGACTTGGGTAAATGGGAGACGGTGCTGGATGCGCGTCATACCTACCGGGGTAGTAGCCTAGAGGGTGCGACTTTTGATATCCACTACAACGCCAGAGACGGAGGCGCAGCCCCCAATGCGGTAGCAGAATTGGTTCGTTACGCATTGGTGATTACCGTGATCGCGCCCAAACACACCAACCTTTACGACGAAATTCTAAGTTCGCACAGTGTCTTGAAGGCTATCGAGCCGACGGTGTCTGTTCCCATTAGGACGTAAGCCATTTGCAGTCGCGGCGTACAAGCGCGTCCAGCCATCGGCATCACACCAGATATTGAGTAAAAAATTTTAGCGATGAGCAGAAAACAAAATGATATCGGGAATTGCTAACATCTTTCAAAAGGGTACATTTTCAAGGCTGGTAATTAGCCAACCCAAAATAGGGACCATTTTTAACAGTATGTTTCTTTCGGAGGTACCTAACCCGATCCAATTCACGCTGCACCGTATGCGACATTGAACCCGTGAGATCAATCCAAATGCCAAGTCACTATTATTCACAGCGCAGCGGTAAGAATCCGCATCCCAAAGGACTTCCGTTCAATGATATTTTAGATATTTTCTTCCGTGTCTACGGGCAACTACGATCAGACGGATACTTCGATGAAGCTTTCGGTTTCGATTGCGTGGATGCTGGACACATACGTGGTACGGTCCAGGATCCGGAACTAGCGATTTTTCTGGCTATTCGAAAAAAAGACCTTTGGCCGATTGATCTAAAGTACTTCTTTTACAGAGAAGACGATTTGTTTGACGTCTTGGAATTCCTCTTCGAGCATGTGTCAAAACCTATTGATGGAACGATGCACTCCTGGGGAGAATGTGGAATGCACTGGAATGCTTTCGACAAATCGCTTGGTCAAGTGGAGTATCGGAAAAAGGTCAACGGCATTTTTGCCCACTATAGCCAAAGGTTCGAGTTGTCCGCTGATGGAAAAGTGCTGCATAAGCCAGAGGAAGGGCTGGAACAAATTTTCGAGGCGGCCTTACCTACTTCGGACCAAAACGTTCTATCCCGGCTAGACGCAGCAGTGCGGCAGTATCGGCGCCATGGCTCAACTATCGATGATCGTCGTCATGCAGTGCGAGATTTAGCTGACGTATTGGAGTGTCTAAAGCAAGAGGTAAAAAAACATCTAACGAAATCAGACGAAAATGACTTATTCCAGATCGCAAATCAGTTCGGGATTCGGCACCACAATGACAAACAAAAGACCGAATACGAAGCTAGCATTTGGTTGAGCTGGATGTTCTATTTCTATCTTTCGACCATCCACGTCGTACTTAGAAAGATGGAACTTGACACTTCGGTCGATAAACACAATTTTTCTACCATACGGAAACAGGAGGCCTAGTGGTACCTAACCTTGTCTCTCAAGGTTCAACCGTCAGAAATGTCCGTGCATAGAACGCTTCACCCTACTACTCCCCCCAAGGCCAATGCCCCCGAATCAACCTCCCAGCAATCGAAAACGTAGCCGGTATCTCGGGCTTGGGGTCATTGGGCCCGTACCACTTGGCCTCGGCGATTTCGTTTTCGTCTAGTACGATCTCGCCGCCGTCGTATTCGGCGGTAAAGGCCACCATCAGTGAGTGGGGGAAGGGCCAGGGTTGGCTGCCAAAGTATTGGGGGTTTTTAACCTTTAAGCCAACTTCTTCAAACACCTCGCGGTGTATGGCTTCTTCTATGGATTCGCCTGCTTCTAAAAAGCCTGCCAAGGCGGTGGCAAACACGCCCCTGTTACCGGCGTGGCGGGCCAGTAGGATGTGGTCGCCTTTTTTGATCAGCACCATCATGGCCGGTGAGATGCGGGGGTAGGCGCTGTGGCCGCAGGCGGGGCACTTGGCCGATCTATCGCCTTCAGAAAACACGGTCTTGGTACCGCAGGCCCCGCAAAAGCGGTGGGTTCTGGCCCACTCGGCGATTTGGTAGGCGCGGGCGGCAACGGCCACCCAATCGTCGGGCATTTCGCCAAACAAAGAACGCAGGCGGCGCAGACCAAAACCGGCGGGCAGTTCGTCCTCTGGGGCAATCCAGGTGGCGCGGCACAGTTTGCCCTCCCACAGGCCCAAGGGTTGGAACAGCGAATCGCCCAAACCCAGCAAGCGCAAGGCCATGCCGCTGGGCAGGCTTAAGTCGTGCTCGGCCAGCAGGAGTTGGTCCCCGCAAAACACAAAACTTAAAGATTCGGTGTGGGGCGGTGTGTGCAGCAGGGGGGTGAAGTTGGCGGGTGTGGCTAGCATGGGATGCGGTGGGGTATAGGGTTCAAATGGATTTAAAAGGACGGGGCCGCGCAGTGTTGGTCAAGGTGCGTGCGGCACAGCGGTGGCATCGCCAAAAAAGGCTTCTAGCCCGCCCACAGGCTCAAAGCGCTTGTTGCGCCAGGCCAAGCGGCTGGGGCCGGGCATGTGTTGCTGCGCCACGCTGTGGGCACTGTCGCCGGGGTAGCACAGCCAGCGCGTCCCCTCTACATCTTCTGCATGGGGTTCCACCAAAAAGGCTGGGCGGCCCCGTGCATCCGCCAGGGCGGCGGTCGGGGTGTCAAAGCGCGACAGGTGCGCCAGCGTCATGATTTGCGGCGGTGCCAGTTCTACTTCGTGCTGCCAGTATTGGGTAAGGGCTTGGCGGGGCGACACCCACAGTGTGGCGGTGCTTTCTTGATGGTCGTGGGCGGCCTCTTGGTGGTGCGGCATTTGCGCTACAAAGAACACCGTGTCAAAGCGTTGCCGCGTAACCGACGCCAGCTTGGGTGTAATCCAGCGTGACCAGGGCACCAGGGTACTGGCCGGTAGGCTTAGGTCGTGCTGGGTGAGCCAGTCCAAAAACCCTTGCGCCGGGGCATCAACCCCGCCCGCCAGTGGTTTTAGGGTGTGCGAGGCACCCAACCAAATGGTGGATTCTTCTAGCAGTTCGCGCAGGCCGGCAATGTAAAACGCGGTGGCCAGGGGCAGGTCTATATCGCTTTGGGACAATTGCTGGTGCAAGGCCTCTGGCGCGGCGTCTAGGCGTTGGGTTAAGGCGCTGGTGTGGTCCTCAGGTGCCACTTTGCCACCAGGAAACACATAGGCACCCCCCAGCACGGCCATTTGGCTGTGGCGCTTTTGTAGCAGCACTTCTAGCCTCTGCTCACCGCTGCGCAACAGAATCACGGTTGCAGCGGGTGTGGGAGGGGTGTTTATCTCACTAAAATGAAGTTCCATTCAGGTGGGGCTCAGGTCAATCGTGCGTGGGCGCACTTGGCAATCAGGAACGTAATGATAGGGGTTTGTATGGATGTGCAATTTCAGGGGCAAGTCGCCATTGTGACCGGTGCCGGTAATGGCGTAGGGCGGCAGCATGCACTGGCGCTGGCGGCACGCGGTGCCAAGGTGTTGGTGAACGATTTGGGCGGTGCCCGTGATGGCAGTGGTGGCTCGGTGAGTGCGGCGCAGGCGGTGGTGGATGAAATTGTGGCACGCGGTGGGCAAGCCATTGCCAACGGCGCATCGGTAACCGATTTTGATGCGGTGCAAGCCATGGTGCAGCAGGCCATGGACGCGTGGGGCCGTGTGGATGTGTTGGTAAACAACGCGGGCATTTTGCGTGACAAGACCTTTGCCAAAATGGAACTGGCCGACTTTAGCTTGGTGGTGGATGTGCATTTAATGGGTGCAGTGCATTGCAGCAAAGCGGTGTGGCCCATCATGAACGCGCAAAAATACGGCCGCATTGTGATGACCACCTCGTCCACCGGCCTGTACGGTAACTTTGGCCAAAGCAACTATGGCGCGGCCAAGATGGCCTTGGTGGGCCTAATGCAAACCCTGGCGCTAGAAGGGGCCAAGAACAATATCCGTGTCAACTGCTTGGCCCCCACGGCGGCCACCCGCATGACCGAGGATTTGATGCCCCCCGAGGTGTTGGCCCTGCTCAAACCCGAGGCCGTGGTGCCCGCCATGTTGGTGCTGGCCTGCGCTGATGCACCTACCCGCACGGTTTTGTGCGCGGGCGCGGGCACTTACGAGGCGGCGCACATCACGCTTACGCAAGGGGTGCATTTGGGTTTGGATGACACCACGCCCGAGCGCCTGCTGGAGCGGCTGGCCGAGGTACAAGACCGCAACGATGACATGGTGCCCGCCAGTGGCTCGGCACAGGGCACCAACGAAATCGCCAAAGCGGCGATAGGGCGATAACCCGTATGGCCGTCCAATGGTTTCCGGGGCATATGCATTTAACGCGTCAGGCGATAGCCGACGCGATGAAGGGCATAGACCTGGTGATTGAGATGCTGGATGCACGCCTGCCCGGGTCGTCCAGCAACCCGCTGTTGGCCGAGCTAACCCAGGGCAAACCCACGCTCAAGGTGCTTAACAAACAAGACATTGCCGACCCCCGCGTCACCGCCTTGTGGATGGCCCACTACCAGCAACAGGCAGGCACCGGGGCGCTGGGCTTAAACGCTTTGGATCAAGCGCCTGTCAAGCGTTTGCTAAAAGCCAGCCAAGAGATGCTGCCCCATCGCGGCACCTTGTTTAAACCCTTGCGCATGATGATTTGCGGGGTGCCCAACGTGGGCAAGTCCACACTCATCAACAGCCTGATTAAAAAGAAGCATGCCAAGACCGGCGACGAAGCGGGTGTGACCCGCGCCATGCAGCGCCATGTGCTGGCCGACGGGTGCTACCTGTATGACACGCCGGGGGTGTTGTGGCCGCGCATATTTATTCACGAAAGCGGCTTTAACTTGGCGGCCAGTGGGGCGGTGGGCAAGAACGCCTACGACGACCAAGAAGTGGCCCTGTGGCTGCTGGACTACCTTAAACAACACTATGCGCCCGAGTTGGCGGCGCGTTACCACTGCCAAGACAGTATGGCCGCACCCGACGAAGAACTGCTGGCGCAAATAGGCCGCCGTAAAGGGGCTTTGCGCCCCGGTGGTGTGGTGGACTTGCAAAAGGCTGCCGAGGCCTTGGTGGCTGATTTTAGAAGCGGTGCGCTAGGGCCTATTAGCTTAGAAACACCCGATGAGTACTCGGGTTGGCTGGCGCAAGGCCATGTGCGTGAGCAAGAGCGCACTGCCAAAAAAGAACAGTTCGCCAAAGAGCGTGCCAAGAACCGTGCCGGGGTGCGTTGGTGAGCCAGCCCTTGGTGGTCAATATGGTGGGCTGTGGCCGCGTAGGCCGCGTACTGGGGCGCTTGTTGGCTGACAAAGCCGGGGCCACCGTTCAAGATGTGCTAACCCGTTCCTTGGCCTCTGCCCAGCAGGCCGTGGCGGTGATGGGGGTGGGCCACGCAGTGGAGCAAATGTCTGCCATGCGGCCTGCCGATGTGTGGATTTTTGGCACCTCTGACCAGCACCTGCGGGGTGCCGCACAGGCGCTTGCCCAGCACTGGGCTAGGGTGCCATCAAAGCCCACAGCCGGTCTCACAAACACCCCACCCATGGCCCTGCACCTGAGCGGCGCTCTGGCCAGTTCAGAACTATCGGCCTTGGCCCAAGCCCCCTTGGGTTGGCGTATCGCCAGTGCCCACCCGGTACTCAGCTTTGCACAGCACGATTTGGCACTACAGCAGTTTGCAGGCACCCCAGTGGCGTTAGAGGGGGATGCCCAGGCACTGCCTGTTTTGCAAGCCCTGTTGACGGCCTTGGGCGCACAGTGTTTTGAGATACAAGCCGCCCACAAAATGCGTTACCACGCAGCGGCCGTGTTTGCCTCTAACTTTTTGCCGGTGATCCAACAAACCGCGCTAGACCTGTGGGCCGACAGCGGCGTGCCCCCCGAGATCATTAACACCCTATGGCCGCGCATGCTGCAAAACGCCAGCCACAACACCCTCACACTAGGGCCACGCGCCGCCTTAACCGGCCCTGCGGCAAGGGGTGATACCGAGTTGGTAGCACGCCAACACCAGTCGGTGCAGCAATGGAACCCTGCGGCGGGCGACGCCTACTTGGCACTGAGTGCCTTGGCGCGGCAGATGGCGCAATCCAAATAGCTTTCAACCTAGAAACGGCAGTTGACCGCTTCCTTCTTTTGGTAAAGCCGTATGAAAATTGATGTTTTAACGCCCCTCAACCTTCACCGTGTAGGTGAGCGCGCTACAGACCCGACTGAGCCGCCATGCAGCGCTCTGGCGGCGTTGCGCCTCCTAGCGGGCAGAGGCCCGCGTCGTCGTTGCGCCTTGCCAGCGCCCCGCCTGACAGCTCATTCGGGCCTGTCCAACTGCCGTTTCTAGGTTCAAGTCCAGTTCTCCCGACCCAATGTGCTCCGAATAATTGTCCGATATAGTAGGCAAATAGATAAACTAAGTCGATAATATCGGACGCTATGAGTCGAATCTATCCATCCGCATTCCCCAACGCGCAGCGCCAGTTAACGGCCTTGGGTGAGCGGCTACGCTTGGCCCGTTTGCGGCGCAAATTGAGCACCGTACTAATGGCCGAGCGCATGGCTGTCTCGCGTGACACCCTCAACCGCCTAGAAAAAGGTGACCCTAATGTGGCCTTGGGCACCTATCTGCGTGCCTTGCGTGTATTGGGTCTGGATGCAGATTTAGACCTTGTCGCCAAAGAAGACCCGCTGGGCCGAAAGTTGCAGGATTTGCAACTGCGCCCGTCTGTGGGTCAACGCCCTGCCAAGAAGTCGGCTCAAACGGACCTGGCTGCGCAGGCAAAGGACAGTGATGGCGCAAGCATCGAATAGGCGCGCCTACCAAGTATTCTTGGACGCCAAAGAACTCGGCGGCACCTGCCTTGTGGGCACCTTGTGGCGTCACACCAATCGAGGCGACGCGCCTTTGTCATTTGAGTACGATTCCCGTTGGCTCAATCACGCCAACGCGTTTGTGCTGGACCCGCGCCTGGTCTTGTACCGGGGTGAGCAGCATCCCGCACATCCCGCCCAGGCCTTCGGTGTCTTTATGGACTCGTCGCCAGATCGCTGGGGCCGCGTATTGATGGAACGCCGTGAAGCCATGAATGCTAGGCGTGACAGCAGACCTGTAAGGCGTCTACAAGAAATCGACTTCTTACTGGGTGTGCATGACCTAACCCGCATGGGCGCGATACGGTTGCGGGAGTCCGACGATGCCCCGTTTCTGGACAACAGTCTGCTGGGCGTGCCCCCAGTCACCGATTTACCTGCACTGGCGCGCGCCAGTCGAGCCTTGGAACAAGACAACGCCGAGGAGCAACCCGAGTACGAGCAATGGTTAAGCCTTTTGATGGCCCCCGGTACGTCGTTGGGGGGCGCAAGACCCAAGGCCAATTTTGCGCAGGCGGACGGATCATTGTGGATTGCGAAATTTCCGTCCCCTATGGATCGATACGATGTAGGGGCATGGGAGTTACTGGTTCAGCGTTTGGCCCAACAAGCGGGTATTTGGGTGCCACCCGCACAGGGGCTGCGACTGACCGAACGCCATACCACCTACTGTAGTCAACGCTTCGACAGACAAGGCCCAACCGGCACCGAGCGCAGAATGTTTTCTTCTGCCATGACTCTGTTAGAGGCCACAGACGGGGTCACCCAAGCCAGCTATCTTGATTTGGCGCAATTCATCTCCGATGCTGGGGCGCAGGGCGCTATCGACCAGGATTTGGAGCAGTTGTTTAGGCGCGTTCTATTCAACATTTGCATAGGCAATCGAGACGACCATTTGCGCAACCACGGATTTATCCGTGAGACGACTGGCTGGCGCTTGGCCCCTGCTTTTGATGTCAATCCCAACCCGCATAGAGATCATCACACCCTGACGATAGACGGCAACAGCTCCCACCCCGACCTAGAGGCGGCCATGGCCACAGCCGACCTGTATCGACTGAATAAGTCGAAAGCCAAAGCACTGCGGGCCGAGATTGAACACGCGGTTCGCTCGTGGCAAAAAATAGCCCAAAGCCTTGGATTACCCAGGTCTGAAATCGCCCGCATGGCCCAGGTTATCCAAGCCACCTAGGGCCGCTGTTAAACAAGGTAAGCCTGCTCAACCACCTCTGCAACGCTATCGGCCGTAACAGCCGATAGCGTCCACCCCAAATGGCCGTGGCCGGTGTTGTAAAACACGTTGGGCCTGCTGCCCGCTCCAACGCGTGGCAGCATATTGGGCATCATGGGGCGCAGGCCGGCCCAGGGCACCACCTGGCGTGTGTTGATACCCGGAAAGCATTCGTTTACCCAGCGTGTCAAAGGCCGAATTCGGTCGTCTCGAATATCTTTGTTAAATCCATTGAACTCGGCCGTACCCGCCACCCTAAAGCGACCCACGCCTAGGCGGCTGGTGACCAGTTTGGTGGCGTCATCCAATAGGCTGACGGTGGGCGCTGCGGCCTGGCTGGCCTCATCGCCCAGGTTGACGGTGATGGAGTAGCCTTTAACGGGATAAATATTCACCCGGTCACCCAATTGCGCTGCAAAGCGGCGGCTTTGAACGCCCGCGCATACCACCAAGGCATCAAACGATTCGCGTACCGCACCCTCTGAGCCAGAGTGGGTAACGATGGCCTCATTGCCGTTGCTGACCAGTTGCTCGACACTGCGTCCGTACACACAACGCACGCCCAAGCGTTCAATGGCGTGGGCGATGCCGGTGGCAAATTTGTGAATATCGCCGGTGGCATCACTGTTGGTGATGTAGCCGCCGTAAAAATTGCCATGCAAGGTGGGCTCTATGGTTTTCATCTCAGTGGGTGTGACCGCTCTACGCTCCAAGCCCCCTTGGGCCAACAGTTGACTGACTCTGCCCGCGTGATCAAAGCTTTTTTTGTCACGGTAAATATGCAAAATGCCTTCGCGTTTGAGGTCAAAGTCTATGCCTTCTGCATTCGCCCATGCGTACAGGTGCTCACGTGCGGCAATTGCCAGGCGCACCGTGGCGACGGTGTTACGTTCATAGTGCGGGATGTTGGCAACGAACTCGGCCATCCAGCTGAGTTTGTGCCAACTGGGCTTGGGGTTGACCAGCAGTGGTGCGTCGCGGCGCAGCATCCATTTCAAGCCTTTCCAAACCGTTGAGGTGTGGTTCCACACCTCGGCATTGGAGGCCGACAGTTGTCCACCGTTGGCGAAAGAGGTTTCCATCGCCGCGTAGCGGTTTTGTTCAAAAAGCGTGACGGCAAAGCCGCGTTTGACCAGGGCGTAGGCGGTTGTGACGCCGGTAATCCCGCCGCCAATGACTGCGATCGTTTTCATGGTTTAAGTTCCTTAACAGTGAAAGAGGGCCAACACCCACGCACTAGGCGTGTGGTGTACCCCCTCTGTCAGGAACCTGAGAGATTCATGGATGCGACCCGACTGGGTGATCCACTTGCTCCTGCGGTGGTGGGCATGACGGGCACACCCACACTCTTCAGAGATAAAAAAATGCCAAACCGGTCCTTGTTACCTGAGAGTTTCCGGGGTGGTTGCTCCTTCGGCGCAGGCTAGGCACTGTTGTGCCAACCTGTCTCTCCCGATCTGACTAAAAACAGATGCGAAAAATCGCGAGTCCTATTCTATCCAAAAGACAGCGCAGCCTGTTGGCGTAATTGAAGGGAGCAATTGAATTGTCCGGTTAAAAAAGCCAAGTACAGGAGGTACTTGGCATGAAGCGGGCGATCTGGTTGCAGGAGACAAGGGGGATGAAGTTTTTACAAACCCAAGAGCAATGGGAATAGGGTCGGCGTGCGCCACTTTCACCAAATCTGCCAAGATAAAGGTGGTCTGGAGGGCAAAGTTCGCAGCTATAGCCGGGTCAAATCAGTGCTGCAAGGCCAGCAACTGGTCAAGGCCGGTAAGACCAAAGGTAAACACCGAATCAAACGTGAACCCAAGCCGTTACCAGGAATGATGATTCACCAAGATGCCAGCACCCACCGATAGGTTGATGCGCAGACGTGGGATTTGGTGGTCACCACGGACCGCGCCATTTGGCCGACTATGACCAGTGGGGGCAACTTATAGAGCCACCAAAGAGAACGGGCACGATGGGACAATTGAGCTGAGGCAAGCGTTGCGGGCTTATGTCCCGCCCCGCAATGATTGCCACAATGAACCAGACATTTCTATTTGCTCGTAACACTTATGTGAGTTCCAATAGCCCCGATGTCAATGCATCAACGCTGATTGACCCCGGCGATGCGGGTAGTTACGCAGAGCGCGGGCTTGCGCAGTCGCGAATCTGCAACATCAACGACGGTGTTGAGGAATGGCAACCTTCAGAATACTTTGGCCTAAATCATCAATAAACCTGTCATTTCTGCCTGGCACCCAATCTGCAGCCGACAATTCGCCCTGACGAACGCCAGCACTCCATATCTCAATAGAATTCTTAGGATCGCGCAGACTTAGAGACAGGGTAAAAGTGGTAGCGCAGCTTCCTTGGTAACAGAACTCAGACTGCCGAACTAGGGTAATAACTAACAGGTGATAGGTATCAAGCGAATCTGCTGGGAACAGAAAAGTTGATGGTAATTTTCTAAGTCCCGGCGCTGCAAGGTTGTTCCAATCAAAATTCACACCGATCTGTGCGTCTCGAAGCTTTGGAACCAAGCGCTGCTTAAGCTCATCACGTAATCTTTCAGCGTTAACTTTCGCCTTCATTAAATCAGTTGACGTGGCTGCTGCGCCTGTACTTTTCGTGCTCACCATTGGACCAATGTTGAACAACACATTAAGCCCGACTACGGGGACTCCATTTTGTGGCGCAGCCTTCAGATCAACGGACTTAGAAGCACATGCAGTCAGAAAAATCCCCAACAGCGCGGTAAACAGAGCTCTCAATAATCTTTTCATGTGAATACCTTGTTGTGTTTATGGAAATTCTATACGGAAGTTATGACGATGGATTGGAGCGAGACCATGGTGGCGGAAGAGGGGGTGCAAGAGTGCGAGAGGGCGATGCCTCGCAAGCCTCTTTGGATGCGGCTTTGGCGACCTACGCCCCTGACGGCCAATCTTTGCTGGGTTTGCTGTACGACGACACCAAAACCTTTGAACGTGCTATGTTTTGGCGCATGAATCACCGCGGGCAACGTGCCATGCGGCAGGGCGATTTCAAGTACCTGCGCGTGGATGGCAACGACTATGTATTTGATTTAACCCAAGATGCACGCGAGCGTGCCAATCTTGGCAAGCACCAGCCCGAAAGGCTGGCCGCGATGCGTGCGGCCTGGGAGGCATGGAACGCCACCATGCCCCCGATTCCGGACGATGCAACGGTGAGCCTGGGCTACGATCGTAGCGATATGCCGCAGCGCTAGTGGCGCGGCACCAGCATCAGCTTCATGCCCGTTTCGGGCCGCAAACTCACCGCCATTTTGGCGTGGGGCCAGGGTGTGTCGGTGGGCCAAACCAAGTTGAAGCGTTGCAGCAACATGGCCGCAACGACGGCCATTTCCATCATGGCAAAGTGCTGTCCCATGCAGACCCGTGGGCCAGTGCCAAATGGAATCCACGCGCCGCGCTCAATCTCTGGCGCACCGGGTAAAAAGCGTTCTGGCCTAAAGGCTTCGGGCGACTCATACCATCGTGGGTCGCGGTGCACGACATAGGGGGTCATGGCGATCAAATCCCCTTTGGGAATAGTGATGGAGCCGATCTGCAAATCGGTACAAGCCATGCGCGTAAAGATCAGAGCCGGTGGGTACAGGCGCAAGGACTCTTTCAAACTGGCCTGTAGCCAGGGCATGTCGGCCACCGTCTCGGGACTTGGGTCTTGCCCCTGCAAGGTGTGCCTGACCTCGTCCTGTACTCGCTGGGCTACTTCCGGGTGCTGTGCCATGAGGCCGCACCACCAGGTCATGGCCGAGGCCGTTGTTTCGTGCCCCGCCAAAAACATCAATGCCGTTTGGTCGTACAACTCCTGCGAGTCCATCCCCACGTCGGGATGTTGGGGGTCTCGGGCCGCCCGAAACATGGTGACCAAGTCATCCCACTCGGGGTGGGCACGCGCGTCTTGCTCGTGCTTTGCAAGGTTGGCTTTTATAAAGCCTTGCAGCACCCGCAGCGCCCGCTTGGCTTTCAAAACTGAGGGTAGTGGCAGCCACATGGGCAGGTTAAAGGGTAAAAACAATTGCGAATAACCAAAATGGCTGAGCGTTTGAATGGCTTGGGTGAGTGCCTTCGGTTGATGCAGTGTAGGCTGCGTAAAAAGGGTTCTTGAAATCACGTCCAGAGTGATATGAGTCATGAGTTGTTCCATATCGACTTCTTGGCCCTTGGGTTCCAGCGCCAAGCCGTCCAAGGCCTCTCGTGCCGCCTGCACCATCAATTGGGTATAGCCCGCCACCCGTTTGGGCGAAAAGCCCGGCTGCAGCATGCGGCGCTGCCGCTGCCATTGGTCCCCCTCCGATACCAGAACGCTCTGCCCCATCGACAGGCTAAACACCTGGGTGGCGCGCTCCCACCGAATCAGGTTGTGATTTTGATCGACCAACACGTTGCGCATCCAAAGCGGGTTAAAAACATGGGTAACCCGCACGTTCAAAAGACTAAATCGAGCGATGTTGGCATGTTGATGCTGGAGCCGCGTTGCAAAGTTCAAGTAGTCCTTGCTCATTGCTCGCAGCGCGCGCCAAGTTAGGCGTTGTGCGGTAGGAACAGTGTGGGGTTGGAGGGGGTTGGATGTGTTCATGCAAGTAAGTGTAGTTCTTGCTCTGTGCCACGTCTTGAATCGAAACGACATCGTGGGGTTATGGTCGCCCCACGCGCACCCGCTGGCTATACTTTGACCATGAACCCGGATGCAACCTCAACCCGTTTTGCACCTACGCGTATCACCCTACCGCCCTGGGATTTGCACAATTGTTTGCGCGCATTGATTGAGCGCAGCATTGATGGCTTCCCTTTGCAGGAGAACCAGCGCATCGGGTATTTTCCGGCTTCACCGCTGTGCACAATTGGTGTTTTTTACAGCGGGTATTCAGAGGTTTTGTCTACGCCTATTGATGGGTCGCCAGGCAAGGCTCTACCCGCAGTGGTGGTGACGGGCCCCATGTCTGGTCCAAGCTGCGTGCGTTATTCCGAAAATTGCAGCGGACTCATGATGGGGATCTATCCTGATGCTTGGTGGATACTTACCGGCCAACCCCTAGATGCCATCACCGACCAGTTTTTAGATGGTAAAGACCTTCTACCTGCCCCAATGTTTGATGCCTTATCTGAGATGGCGTCCCAGGGCCGCAGCGACTTTAACCCCGAGCGTATCGATCTGCTTTTTAGGCGGCTTACGCCTATTTGGCGTGATTGCATCGCCCAACGAGGAAAAGGCCACCAACGCTGGAATGTTGCACCCCAGGCGCAAACCATCGCGCCCTGGGTAGACGCCCTGGCCCTGCGCGTGGCGGCAACTGGTTGGGGCCGCAGTATGCGTCAAGCCGAACGGCGCATGAAGCAATTGGCGGGCTTACCCTTGAGAAAGCTGCAAGTTTCAGCCCGGGGCGAACAGGCGTTTTGGGCGGTGGTAGAAGCAATCAACGATCAAAAGCTGGACTGGTCCGACATTGCGCTAAGTTGCGGCTTTTCTGACCAAAGCCATTTCATACGAGAAACCCGCCGCCAAACCGGCTTTAGCCCCGAGGCCTTGCGGCACGGCCTGTTGAACAAAGAGCCGTTTTGGATGTACCGAACCTTGGCCGAGTTGGCGGGGTTTCCGATTACGCCTTCCCCCACCCATCCTTTAGTCCCACCGAAAGATTAAACACAGGCGCATCGGAGCGGTGGTCTATGCGGTCGGCCACAAAATAGCCATGGCGCTCGATTTGAAACGATTCACCACTCTGGGCCTGTGCCAAGGACGGCTCGACCCAGGCATTGACGATTTGCAGGCTGTTGGGATTGAGCGACGCCAGAAAATCTTTACCGCCTGCGTCGGGTTGCTCGTCCACAAACAAAGGGCCGTACAGGCGCATTTGTGCGGGCACCGCATCCACCACGCCTACCCAGGTAATGACACCTTTTACTTTGACACTGGACGAACCAGGCGTCCCGCTTTTAGTGTCTGGGATGAGCGTGGCCTGTACGCTGGTGATGCGCCCACTGGCGTCTTTGGTGCAACCCGTGCAGGTGATGATGTGGCCGTATTTGAGCCTAACGTTGTTACCAGGGAATAGCCTGAAAAATCCCTTGGGTGGCTGCTCTTCAAAATCAGAGCGGTCTATCCAGACTTCAGAGCCCATTTTGAAATGGCGCTGGCCGCGCTCAAGGTCGTGTGGGTGGACCGGGGCAGTGCAATCGTCAACAAAGCCAGCGCCCATCACCTCGTCCCAGTTGGTGAGTTCCAGCTTAATGGGGTCTAGCACCGCCATAGCCCGGGCAGCGCTGGCGTCCAGGGTTTCGCGCAGGCAACCCTCTAGGGTGGTGTAGTCAATCCAACTGTCGGATTTGGTCACGCCTATGCGCTCGGCAAACAGTTGCAGACTGGCAGGGGTGTAGCCACGGCGGCGCAGTCCCACGATGGTGGGCATGCGGGGGTCGTCCCAGCCGCCTACGTGCTTTTCGTTGACCAATTGGGCCAGCTTGCGTTTGCTGGTGACCACGTAACTCAGGTTAAGCCGGGCAAACTCGTATTGGCGCGGGGGGGGTGAGGCCAGCAGCCCAGCGTCTATCAGCCTTGCCAAAAGCCAATCGTAAAAGGGGCGTTGGTCCTCAAACTCCAGGGTGCAAATGCTGTGGGTGATTTGCTCTAGCGCGTCCTCTATGGGGTGGGCAAAGGTGTACATGGGGTAGATGCACCATTTGTCGCCAGTGTGGTGGTGGGTGGCGCGGCGTATGCGGTAAATAGCCGGGTCGCGCAGGTTGATATTGGGGCTGGCCATGTCAATCTTGGCGCGTAGCACGGCGGCCCCGTCAGGCAGTTGCCCATCGCGCATGGCGCGAAAGCGCGCCAGGTTGTCTGCCGCTGAGCGGCTACGGTAGGGGCTGTTGACCCCTGGCTTGCCAAAGTCGCCTCGGTTCAAGCGCATTTCATCGGCGCTTTGTTCGTCCACATAGGCATGGCCGCTGTTGATTAAAGCCTCTGCCGCGCGGTACATAAAGTCAAAATAGTCACTGGCTTGGTACAGGTGTTGGGTGCCATTGGCTTGCCAGTCAAAACCCAGCCATTTCACCGCATCCAAAATGCTGTTGACGTATTCGACGTCTTCTTTTTCGGGGTTGGTGTCGTCAAAGCGCATGTGGCAGACGCCACCGTACTCGCGGGCCAGGCCAAAGTTCAGGCAAATGCTTTTGGCGTGACCAATGTGCAGATAGCCATTGGGCTCAGGTGGAAAGCGGGTGCGAATTTTGGCGGGGTCTATCTGGCCTGCTGCGTGGTGGGCGGCATCGCCAGGGCTGCCACCCCAGTGGCGACTGGCGTTGGTTTGGCGGGCCAGGTCGGCCTCAATGATTTGACGCAAAAAATTGCTGGGCTTGGCAGGGGATGGCGAGGGTTCGTGTTTGTCGGTCATAGGTAGATTTTATCTACATCCCCTTAAACAAATGGCTGTACAAGCGGCTGACCGTTAGCGGCTCTTTGCTGCCTTGTATCTCTAGCTTGAGTTTGCCGCTGTCGTCCCGAATGGCGCGTTGGATGGCGGTGGCTTGTACCACGGTGCCACGGTGGATTTGCCAAAACTGCTCGGGGTCGAGTTGCTCCATCAGGTCTTTAATGGGGGTTCGCAGCAGGTAGCTGTTGCTGGCCGTGACCACCTGCACGTACTTGTCCAAGGCCTGAAAGTACAGAATGTCAGCCACCTTAACCAAATGGATGCTACTACCGTGACTGGCCTGTACCACTTGTAACCTGGGCGGTTGGGCCTTAGCCTGTGCTGGGGCAGGGTGCAACTGTCGCTGGGTGGCTTGCAACTGCGCCAAAAGCTGTGCCATGAGGGCTTCGTGGTTTGCACCACCATGCAGGCCTATTTGACGCGTCAGATGCCCCTGCACCTTGTGCACACATTGGGCAAGGCGTGCCGGTTGAACGGGCTTGACCAGGTAGTCCAAAGCTTGCGCATCAAAGGCCTCCACCGCGTACTGATCAAAGGCCGTCACGAACACCAGGGCGGGAAAGGGCTTTTGCGCGGCACCCTCGGGTGGCCATTGGTCCAGCAGTGCCAGCGCCGCCTCCAAGCCCGTTTGGCCGGGCATACGGATATCAAAAAAAAGTACATCGGGTTGTAGCGCCAGTGCCATCGATTCGGCCTCTAGGCCGTGGGTGGCAATGCCTGCCAGTTGCAACGCGGGCCAAGCCGTGGCCAGCTCGTTGACCAGGGCCTGTGCCAACAGGGGTTCGTCTTCGGCAATAAGGGCGGTTGGGGATGTGCTTTTCATCATGCAGCGGCCATGGGGAACTCTAGCCTAGCCACCGTGCAGGCAATACCTTGAAAAACCTCGGTGCCTAGTTGAAAACTGGCCGTGTTGCCATAGTGGCTGGCCAGCCGCTCACGCACCAGTTGTTGGCCCACGCCAGTTCCCGGTGCGTTGTCAGGCCGCTCACCTGGCCCATCGTTTAAGGCTTGGCCGGAGTTGGCGATGGTGATTTGGAGCAGGTCGCCTTTTTGCGCGGCGCCGATCCACAGTTGGCCGCCGGTCAGCGAAGGCTCTATGCCGTGCACGATGGCATTTTCAACCAGGGCTTGGGTGAGTAGGGTGAGAACGGGGACCCGTGCCAGTGCCTCGGGAACCGAAAAATGAACCTGCAAGCGAGGGCCAAAGCGGATGGCCATCAAGGCGGTGTAGTCCCGCAAAACGTCCATCTCTTGGGCCAGCGTGTGGGTGGTTTGGCGATTGGCGGTGAGGGTGTGGCGCAAAAAGTCGTTGAAATGGTCCAGCATTGCCACCGCTTTGGGTGGATCTTGGTTGATCAGCGCACGCAAATTGGCCAAGGTGTTGAACAGCATATGTGGCTGCAATTGGGCCGATACCAGCCGCAACTGCGACTGTGCCGAACGCTTTTCGGCCTGTTCCTTGGCGGCCAACAGCCATGCGCTTTTGCCCTTAAAGTAAAAGTAGGCACTGGCCAAACTGCCCGCGATGAGTGAGATTAAAAGAGACGAGTTGCGGCTGGTCAGGTCTTGCTCCCAAACCGAGGGACGGTCCCATACCCATGCCGCCAGGGATTCGCCTCCTACAAAGCCCAAGGCGCAGGCGACAAGGACCAGCACCGGCCCGGCCACCCCTTTGGGCCAACCGGTCTCAGGATTGTGAAAAAACACCAAGCGCCCGTACTCGATCACAAACCAGGTCAGCACGCCAATGGACAACGAGTAGGTGAGTGTGACGCTCATCAACCGACTGGGAATGAACATCACTTGTACCGAGGCAATCACCACGCAAAACGCAATGGTCTCAACCAAACGCCTGATGGTTTGAAGTGGCATTCCCATGGTTAATGCTGTTGTTGTGGGCTACTGACGGTTTTTCAATTTTTGCCGCTCGTGCTCAATCATGCGCTCTGAAAAAGTGTTGCCAGGTTGCAAAAACCAAACCGCAAAACCGTGTAAGGCCAGGCCCAAGCCCCAACCCAGCGCCGCCACCCAGCGGTAAGGCCTGTCGTTCAATGTCGCTAGCAACAACCATCCAAAGTTGACACAAAAGTACACAAAAGCATGTATCAACCAACCCATCTTGGCTTTGGCACGGCGTTTGGCGAGTTTTTCAATTTGTTCGTCGGTGTAAGAGGTCATGGTCAGCCTTTCAAATCAATCCCAGCCATTGGTGCCACACCAAATTGCCTAGGTAGCGATTGGGTAGCAGTGTAAATGCACCCGCAACCACACACGCACCCACGTACAGGCCTAGCATGGCTTTGCGGTGATTCTGGATGTCTTTTTTTGCCAAAAACTGAAAGGCCTTGAACAGACCTAACAGGGTATAGGGGATGAGTAGGTGAATGGGTGTATAGCCTGCGATATTGGGCAGGCTAAAGTCTCGGATAAAAATCGCACTCACAGCCGCCAACACCATCAAGGTGACCCATGCGTAGCCCAGGCCCCGGTGCAGCCAGGGTTTGATCTTTTTGCCCAAACGTGCATGAATGACAAAGGGACCTAAGGCCACTGCGGCCAGAGCGGCGGTCATGTGGATGGCGATAACAGGTGTTAATTGCATGATGAAATGGGAGCTTGTTAAGTGATGGACGCCAGTGTCCTGTATACCCATCGCCAAGGCAAAGGGTATGCGACAAAGCGCATCCAGGCGCGATAGTACGACGGCCAGAAGGTCTGAAATGCGTTTGCAAATCATTACAAAGGGGGGGGGGACGATAGCCCGATGAACCGCCCCCGTGACTGACAATGTCCCTCTTTACCGGAGTCCTAATGCCATGGCCTTGATTAGGCGCAGAACCCTCAAGTTCAAAGACGCAGACCAAGGCCTATTTTCAGCGCTTTGCGGGTTGTTGCGTCGCCTCTCGGCATGGGTGTTGTTACTGGGTTTGGGGTGGGCCCCTACGGCTTATGCCTTCTGCGGTTTGTACGTGAGCCGTACCGATTCGGCACTAAGCAATGAGACCAGCCAGGTCATCATGGTGCGCGAGGGCAACCGCACCGTACTCACCTTGCAAAACGATTTCAGGGGGCCACTGGCCGACTTTGCATTGGTTATTCCTACCCCAGCCTTGGTCGAAAGAGGTCAGGTGCGCATCGTAGACAAAACCTTGTTTGATCGACTGGATGCCTATTCCACCCCACGGCTGGCCGAGCATTACGACAACGACCCCTGCCAAATGGAGTTGCAATGGGGGCGTGCTCCAAGCGATAGCACCTTGCTGAAAATGGCGCTGCCGCCAGCGCCATCGTCAGTGTTTCGATCCGAGTTGCAAGCCGAACGTGACAAGGCGATGGGCGTTCGGGTGGAAAACCAATACACGCTGGGCGAATACGACATCGTGAATCTGTCGGCTACGCAGTCCGAGGGCCTAGAGACCTGGTTGGCCGATAACGGGTACCGAGTACCCAAGGGGGCAGGCGCTGCTTTGCGGTCTTACCTGGCTGCCGGGATGAAGTTTTTCGTGGTCAAAGTCAACCTCAGGGAACTTGAAAAATCGGGCCTCACAACGCTAAGACCTTTGCAGTTTGGTTTTGAGACCGATAAATTCATACTCCCCATGCGGCTGGGGACCCTGAATGCACCACCTGATAAGCCGCAAGACCTGGTGGTCTATGTGTTAACGCGTCAGGGACGGGTGGAAAGCAGCAATTTCAAGACATTGAAGGTGCCTGCGAACGAGAACATTCCGTTCTTTGTCAAACCCCGGTTCAAGGACTTTTACCGTGCCACTTTTGATTTTGCTGCGCAGCGTGAGGACTACAAGGCTGTGTTTACCGAGTATTTTTGGGACATGGCGGGGTGTGAACCCTGCACTGCCGCGCCCTTAAATCCAGAGGAATTGCGCAGAGCCGGGGTGTTTTGGTTAAGTGAAGTAGGCCCCTCAGAGGCGACGCCAACTGGACTGGAGTTGCTACAAAAGTCGCTAACAAGGGGCTTTCCCGGTGCGGGCGCCAGCGCTGGACCGCCGGTGTTGCTAACGCGCCTGCATATGCGCTATACCGCCCGAACAGTGACAGACGACCTGGTACTTACGCAAACCAAAGACCGCCGCCACTGGCAGACAAGGTATGTGATTCGGCATCCGTTCGCTTCTAACGTCGCCCAGTGCGGCAACCGGCTGGGTGCCACCGACTGTGAATTGATGTGCAAGGCCCGTTTGCCTGCGGCCCAAAAAATGCTCAACCACAACGTGCTGCCGGTGGGTGTGGGTAGCACCGAAAGCAAAACCGAGCCGGGTTTGCTGGCGTCCTGCATCAGTACCTGCTCGTTGGCTAAGCAGGCCAGTTTGGACAGGGCGACACGCTATTACGAGGTCGAATTGCCCCCTCGTTTGGCTCAAGAAAAGCAAACCCTGGCGCGCCTGACCGGGTGGTCAATGCTAGACATCAACGACATTCCTAACGCGCAGCTGTACGGCGATACCAATGAATCAGCAGAGGTCCCAGTGGCATCTGCCACCGCTGACGCAGTGCCTCCCGCCAAGCCCCCACGCCCCCCTTGGTGGAAGCGCATCTACGAAAAAGCCAAAAAATTAGGAAAATCGTTAACACCTTGAAGAACCGGCGGCCGGTAACGCCCTTAGCGGTGGCGTGGTCTGTGTCTAAAATGACACCATGAACAAACGTCTCTTGATTGCAGTGGGGGTCATAGCCCTTGTCGTGGTGGCCTGCGTGTATGGCTATTTGAATTACAAAGAAGGCGACACCGTACAGTACAAAACGGCCCGCATCGAGCGCGGTAATGTGCAGTCCACGGTGTCGGCCAGCGGCACGGTCAACCCTGTTACCCAAGTGTCGGTGGGCACACAGGTCAGTGGGCAGCTCAAAGAGTTGCTGGTGGACTTTAACAGCGTGGTCAAGGCGGGCCAACTGATTGCCCAAATCGACCCCGAAACCTTTGAGTACCGCGTGCGCTCCGCACAGGCCGATGTAGACGCAGCGCGGGCACAGGTGCTGACGGCGCAGGCCAATATCTCGGCCAGCAAAGTGCAGGTGTCTAGGGCGCAGTTAGACCTAGACGAAGCGCGGCGTGATTTAGCCCGTAAAGAAAGTTTGGTGGCCCAGCAATTTATCGCGCAAAGCGAGGGTGACAAAGCGCGGGCCGTGGCCAGCGTTGCGGGCGAGTCCCTAAAAGGTGCACAGGCCCAACTGGCTGTGACCGAGGCCCAAATCAAATCCGTGCAGGCCAACGTGAGCCAGCGCGAAGCGATTTTGGCGCAGGCGCGTATTGATTTGGAGCGCACCAAAATCCGCTCACCCGTGAATGGCATTGTGATCAAACGTGCCGTTGAAAAAGGCCAAACCGTGGCGGCCAGTTTGCAATCGCCCGAGTTGTTTGTGATTGCGCAAAACCTGTCGGACATGCAGGTGGATGCCAGCATAGACGAAAGCGATATAGGGCGGGTTAAGGCGAGCCAAAAAGCGACCTTTACCGTGGACGCCTTTGCCGGGCAAATCTTTGAGGGCGAGGTCAAGCAAGTGCGTAACGCGGCGCAAACCGTGGCCAATGTGGTGACCTATACGGCCGTGATTGGGTTCTCCAACGCGGGTGGCCGATTGTTGCCGGGCATGACGGCCAATGTGCGGGTGATAACGGACACCCGCGAAGGGGTGCTTAAAGTACCCAACGCGGCGCTAAGAATGCGTATTGCTGGGGTGGAACCTGCTCCGGCTGGGGCCGCCTCTGCACCCGCGTCTGGCGCGGTCGGGCAACTGGGTAGCAACCCTTTGTTGCGTTCGGCCGATTGGGTGGTTTCGGCTTTGGTGGGGACCGCGTATGCACAGGGCGCGGGCGCGGGCTTGCGTGATCGATTGGTGGAGCAACTGGGTTTGAACGAGTCCCAGCAGGCCAAGTTGGACGCGATTTTGACGGAGTACCGCCCCAAGTTAATGGCCTTGCGCGAAATGCCCGAGGACCAACGTGCGCTGGAGCGCGACAAGGTGATCGTGCCTATGCGTGCGGCGATTAACAATATTTTGAACAAAGACCAAAAAGCCAAGTACGCGGTGTTGGTGGCGCAGCAACAGGCGCGTACTGGGGGCCAGACTTTGTTGGTGGAGTTGGCCAACCGCCAGCAATCGCGTGGGCGTGTTTATTTGTTGGGTGCAGACGGCAAGCCACGCGCCATCAATGTGCGCTTGGGCATCTCGGATGGTACCTTTACCGAATTGTTGGTGGGACCGGGGGCCAATGAAGTCACTGAAGGCAGCCAGGTGATTGTGGGCTTGGCGCAGGCCGGTGGTGGCGGCACGTCTGGTGGTGGGGCATCGGGCGGTTCACAGCGGCCCAGTGGCCCACGGCTGCCGTTTTAAGCCAGTACCCATGTCGCAAGCGCTTATTGTGGCCCAGGCCTTGGCCAAGTCCTACCCCATGGGGTCGGCCAAGCAGCGGGCGGCCGGGGTGAGCCAAACCGTGCATGCGCTGCGTGGTGTGTCCATCACGGTTAACCAAGGCGACTTTGTGGCCATTATGGGGGCCTCGGGCTCGGGCAAATCCACCTTAATGAACATCCTGGGTTGTTTGGATAGGCCCACCAGTGGCAGCTATGAGCTGGCCGGTGAACCGGTGCACCAAATGACGGGTGACCAACTGGCGTCCATTCGCAACCGGCGCATAGGCTTTGTGTTCCAGCAATTCAATTTATTGCCCCGCACCAGTGCACGCGAGAATGTGGAACTGCCCATGTTGTACGCCGGAGTGCCCGCTCCAGAGCGCAGAGAGCGGGCCATGGCGTCGCTACAAACCGTGGGCCTGGCAGACCGCAGCGACCACACACCCAACGAATTGTCTGGGGGCCAGCAGCAGCGCGTGGCGATTGCGCGGGCCCTAGTCAACCGGCCGCAATTGATTTTGGCGGACGAGCCGACGGGTGCCTTGGACTCCCAAACCAGTCACGACATCATGCAATTGCTGACTGACCTTAACCAGCAAGGCATGACAGTGGTGTTGGTCACCCACGAATCCGATGTGGCCCAGTGGGCGCACCGCACGGTGGTGTTCAAAGACGGCCAAATCCTAGAAGACCGGCCCAATCCCAAGCGTTCCACAGAGGTGTTGCCATGAGCTTTTGGGCTGCCGTGCGCAGTGCCCTGCGGGCCTTGGCCGCCAACACCCTGCGCAGCGTGCTTACCATGCTGGGCATCATTATTGGGGTGGCGGCGGTCATCACCATGGTGGCGCTGGGCGAGGGGGCCACCGCCCGCGTCAAAGAACAAATCAAGGGCTTGGGCTCTAACATCATGCTGGTGTTCCCCGGTTCTGTGACCCAGGGTGGCGCTCGGCTGGGCGCACAAACCGGCCAAAACCTGACCGAAGACGACGCCGTGGCCATTGCCCGTGACGTGCCCGAGGTGCAGGCGGCGGCTCCCACATCCAGAGGTGCGGCGCAGTTGGTGGTGGGCAACATCAACTGGAGCAGCAGCGTGGTGGGTGTGACCAACGACTGGTTTGAAGTGCGCGAGTGGGCCTTGGTGGCAGGCCGTACCTTTGACCCGGCCGAGGTTCAAGGCTCATCCAAAGTGGCCGTGATAGGGCAAACCGTGGCCACCCAGTTGTTTGGCGACCAGGACCCTATTGATCAAGTGATGCGGGTTAAAAAAGTGCCGGTCACGGTAATTGGTGTGCTGGCCCGCAAAGGGCAAAACGCCATGGGGCAAGACCAAGACGACGTGGTGGTGGTGCCCTTGTCCACCTTTCGCAACCGCATTAGCGGTGCCCAGTCGGGCAAGCTCAAACGGGTTGGCTCTATCAGCGTAAAGGTGCGCGACGGCCAAAGCATGAAAGACGCCGAAGAGGGTATCAAAGACTTGCTGCGCCAGCGCCTCAAAGTACAAGCCGGGGCCGACGACCCCTTTACCGTGCGCAACCTAACCGAAATTTTGCAGGCCCAAGAAGAATCCACCCAAGTCATGACGCTGCTACTGGCGGCGGTGGCGGGCATCAGCTTAGTGATTGGCGGCATAGGCATCATGAACATCATGCTGGTCAGCGTGACAGAGCGCACCAAAGAAATCGGCCTGCGCATGGCCGTAGGTGCCAGGGGCAAAGACATACTCACCCAGTTTTTGGTAGAGGCCGTCACCCTAAGCCTGATAGGCGGTGCCATAGGCGTGGTGCTGGGCGCAGGGGCCACCTGGGCCGTGGCCAGTCTCACCCAATGGCAAGCCCAAATCAGCGCCCCAGCGGTGCTACTGGCAGTGGGTTTTTCAGGGCTGGTGGGCGTGTTTTTTGGGTTTTACCCGGCACGGCTGGCGTCTAGGTTGTTGCCTATTGAGGCGTTGCGGTATGAGTAGGGGCATGGCTGTTGCTGACACCATCAACCTCGGTGTTCCTCCCCAATAACCCGTCTATTCAAACAACAAAAGAGTTGAACCCGCCTCTGAATGCTGCTACACGGTTATGTGATTCACCTGTTCTGCGCCGTATGCAAAATCGTGAGCATCTGCACCTCGCTGTCGATCACCCGGTAGACCGACAAGTAGTTTTTGTGCAAGACCAGCTCTTTGGTTCCAAACACGCGGCCTGCGTTGCCTAGCTGGTGGGACTTCAAAATTTCCACTTTCTGGCGTAACTCTTTGACGAATGTTGTTGCCCTGGCCGGATTGTCTTTGGCGATGTAATCGGCTATGTCATCGAGGCGACCAAGTGCCAGCTTGGTCCAGCGCAGCTTACGCTCCATACTTGGCAAAAACCGCGTTGACTTGTGCATCAGTTGCCAAGTCTCCGGCATCGGCTTCTGCAAGGCCTGCTTCAATCTCTTTGATCTGCCAGCTTTGTGTCTCTAGGTAGTTTGAAAGGGCTTGGACGGTCAAGAAGCTCTTGGTTCGGGCGGTTGAATTGGCCAAGCTTTCTAGTTGCTCATAAACGCTGGCTGGGACGCGTACGTTAATGGTTCGGGTCAGTGCTTCTTTTGCTGGAGAGATGGGCATTGTTATGCGTTGAAGTCAGTGTATTACAGTGCATTGTAAGTGTTATCAATAGTCAGTCAACCTTAGCGGCAATCTTTGACTGGGGGTTATTCTTGGTCCAATAAAGTGCGATCACCGGCCCCCACAATTGCCGCCAACTATGCACCACATTCGGATGGTTCACGTATGCCAGCAGGGGTAGTTCTAGGCCCAGATATTGCACACCGCGCCACCGAAAGCACAGGATGCAGGCCGTGCGCTCGGGCAGGGGCACGGCGGGCCATTCGCGCTGGCCCTGTGCAGCTGGTGCAAACTGGGCGGCAAGGGATTGGGCCGGGTCAGCGCGGATTGGTGTGAACACCTAGCCTGTGGCAGGGTGGGTGATGGACGGGGTGGGTGAGGCCATCGGAATAGGGTTCTTGGGGATAAATTAGCGATGGTCGCGATGGAGTGGACCCGCCTGCTGGCGGGTTTGCGCGGCGTTTAGAAAGTCCTGCAACAGCACATCGTCGTTGATGGTGCCGTACTCGGGTTTGTGAAACTCGGGGTGCCACTGCGCCGCCGCCACCCAGGCCTTGCCGGTATGGCGTATGGCCTCTATGGTGCCGTCCACCGGGCACTTGGCTTCTACAATAAATTCGGGGGCTAGGTCTTTAACCGCTTGGTGGTGCACACTGTTAATGGTGCGGCTTTCATCGCCGGCCAAAAGGCTGGCCAGCCGGGTACCTTCAACGAGTTCTAGGGTGTGCAAATTTTGGTCGTAAATATCGGCATCGCGGTGCACCAAAGAACCAGGACGTTGGGTAGCAATATCTTGGTACAAGGTGCCACCAAAGGCCACGTTAATCAGTTGCAAACCTCGGCAAATACCAAATACGGGTTTGCCCACATCAACAAAGGCTTTGACCAATTCAATCTCATAAATGTCGCGCGCCTGGTCACCATTCCAGCGGGGATCAAGCGCAGTCTCGCCGTAGTTGCCAGGCCACACATCGGCACCGCCGTGCAAAATCAGTCCATCCAGCCACTGGGCATAGTCGGCCACAGTGACCGTACCTCGATAGGTAGGGCCGTCAGGTTTGGGGATCATGACCGGCAGGGCACCCCCTGCCATGACCCAGTGGGGGACGGATTCTTCAATGTAATGCAGGGTTTTGGGAGCGAAAACAGGTCGGTTTGGGTCGGGGTGCATCAGGCAGGCGCTGATGCCAATTTTTAAAGAAGTCGTCATGGTGGGTAAGGTAAAAGATGGTGGAACAACTATGGGCGATATTCGATTACTTGACTGCTTTGAATAGGGTTTCCCAGTCTTAGCCTACGCAATAAATTTAAACTTTTGGATATGTTTTCTCATGCGCAGGCGCGAGCGGGGTAGGATTAAGTCCCTAAACTGCTGCAAATTAAAGGGGTAGCCATCGCAGCTCTCCGAGTTTGACAGAATCGAGTTATCGAGACAGATTTTGTTAACCAAGGAAGGAGTGAGTGCGATGGCTGGAATAGATATTACCGTAGAT
>JBEIEP010000016.1:0-64730 GCA_040382935.1 Burkholderiaceae bacterium | reverse complement strand
TGCCAAAATCGGGCAAAACCGTCACCAAAAAACAGGCACAATCGACCATTGTTTAACCCCCTTCAGGGTGTCGTTTTAACTACCTGTTCGTGGCTCCATTACGCCGAACATTGGTGGCTCCATTACGGCGGTCAGTGACAGGAGGGATGGAACAAGGTTGTGACTGATGCGCACGCGATGTTTGGCAATGCGTCGTCTTTGAAGAAGAACACCATGGTCATAGGCGCGAAGCTCGCGCTTGCCCTTGAGGCTGGTGGTAAGGCACCGTGCCTGGATCGACTATGTGATCGGTTAATTAATTTTAAACGCCAAATTGCGCTGCCGACTGATGGTCATCTCATTTGATAATTTGTGAACAAGTGATTACAATCAATAAAGCCCTGAGAATCAAGCGTACCAATGAATTCGATGTTTGGCTTGCGGGTATTCAGGATGGGTTAACTCGTATTCGATTGGCCAAGCGACTTGACAAGGTGCAGCGTGGCCTATTGGGTGATGTGGAACCTGTTGGCGAAGGCGTTTTCGAGATGCGTGAATTTTTTGGTCCAGGCTGGCGCATGTACTACACGGAACGGAAGGGCATCATGATTGTCATGTTGGGCGGTGGTGACAAATCCACACAACAAGCTGATATTGCAAAAGCCATCGCACTGTCTAAAACCATTGAGGCCTAATTTCTCATGACCAAAAAAATTAAAGTTGACGATCTGCCTGACTTCGATATGGCGGCAATGCTTAAGACAGAAGACGACATTGCCAACTATTTGACCTTGGTGTTAGGCGAAAACGATATGAATGAATTTACCCATGCGCTTGGGGTGGTCGCGCGCGCGCGCGGGATGAGTGTGGTGTCAGAAAAATCCGGCCTCACCCGCGAGGCACTTTATAAGGCATTGCGCCCCAGTTCTCAGCCTCGGTTTGACACCATCTTTCGGGTTTGCAATGCGCTTGGCATTCGGTTGGTAGCGCAGACACAAGCCACCCACCCACCTCTTTGAAAATTCCCCCACCCCACCTGTTCAAAAATTTCAGGCCGCCCCCGGCCATCTGGCGCTACCATGGCCGCTATGAATGCTTCTTCACTTACCCCGGCCTTGGCGGCGCTGTCTGAGCAGATACGCTTGGCCGCTGCCAATGGCCAGACCCTGCACATTCAGGGTGGCAACACCAAGGCTTTTTATGGCGACAGGTCCAGACGGCAGCCGGGTGACGGCGTACTGAGCACCGCCAGTCTGCCGCTCAAATGCGACCACGAACCCACCGAATTGGTGGTAACGGCCTCTGGCAACCTGCCCCTGGCCCAACTGCAATCGGTGCTGGCGGACAAAGGCCAGTACCTGCCGTTTGACCCCCCACATTTTGGTGATGCGGCCACAGTGGGCGGCATGGTGGCGGCAGGCTTGAGTGGCCCGGCGCGCTCTAGCAGTGGCTCGGTGCGCGACTATGTGCTGGGGGTGCACGTACTCGATGGCAAGGGTGACTTGTTGCAGTTTGGTGGGCAGGTCATGAAGAACGTGGCTGGTTATGACGTGAGCCGTTTGTTGGCGGGGTCTATGGGCCAGTTGGGGGTGATTGTGGAGGTCTCGCTCAAGGTATTGCCCTTGCCCTTGGCTGATTTGACTTTGGTGTTGCAGGCCACTCAGGCAGAGGCATTGCGGCGCTTGAACGCGTGGTCGGCTTTGCCTTTGCCGCTTAACGCCAGTGCCTGGTTGGCGGATGCAGGCGATGCGGACCAGGCCAGCGGTAGGCATGCCCCAAGTCAAAGCCCTAGCGGCCAACTTTTCGTGCGCTTGCGGGGTGCCCAGGCGGCGGTGGCCTCTGCCCAGCAACGCCTTGGACAAGAGGGCGCACACGCCATAGACGGCAGCACCGCCAACTCGTTGTGGCTAAGTCTGCGTGAACACACTCATGCGTTTTTTGCTTTGCCCACAGACACAGCCCTGTGGCGCATCAGCGTGCCCGACACCTGCCCGCCTTTGCCCTTGGGGGCAAGTGCTTTGCTGGAGTGGGGCGGTGCCCAGCGTTGGGTCAAGGCACCGGTATCGGCGGCAGCCTCACTGCGGGCCATGGCCCAGGCGGCGGGTGGTCATGCCACCTTGTTCAGAGGAGCGGCAGACCCAATGCCCTCTGCATCTTCAGTGGCTGCACCCGTGCTCACACCTGTCTTTACCCCCTTGTCGCCCACCTTAGAGCGCATTCATCGCCAGTTGTTCGCACAACTCGATCCATCGGGCGTGTGGAACACCGGCCGCATGGGCTGCGTGACCTAAGTCGCTAAGTCAGCCAGACCTCTAAGATAACCTACCCCATGCAAACCCAACTCGCCCCCCGCTACCAAAACACTGAGCAAGGCCAGGCCGCCGAGGCGATACTGCGCCAATGTGTGCATTGCGGTTTTTGTACCGCCACCTGCCCGACCTATCAGCTCTTGGGCGACGAACTCGACGGCCCACGTGGCCGCATCTACCAAATCAAACAGGTGTTAGAGGGAGAGCCGGCCACCCGCAGCACACAAATGCACCTGGACCGTTGCCTGACGTGTCGCAACTGCGAAACCACCTGCCCCTCGGGGGTGGATTACGGCCATCTGATCGACATAGGTCGGCAACTGGTGGACGAGCAAGTGCCCCGGCCCGCCCCCGAACGTGCGGTGCGCTGGCTACTCAAAGAAGGCCTCACGTCCACCCTGTTCAAACCGGCCATGGCGCTGGGCCAAATGGTGCGCCCTTTGTTGCCTACCGCACTTCGCAACAAAGTGCCCAAGCGGCAAGCACAAGGGGCCTGGCCCACCACTCAACACGCCCATCGGGTGTTGATGCTGGCAGGCTGTGTGCAACCGGCCATGATGCCCAACGTCAACAGCGCTACCGCCCGCGTGCTGGACCGGGCAGGCATTCAAACGGTAGTGGCCGCTAAGGCGGGTTGTTGTGGTGCTGTTAAATTCCACCTGAATGACCAAGAGGGCGGCAAAGCCCATATGCGGGCCAACATTGACGCGTGGTGGCCGCATATTGAGAGCGGCGTTAGCGCCATTGTGATGAACGCCTCGGGTTGCGGTGTCACGGTTAAGGATTACGGCCACATTTTGCAAGACGACCCGGCCTACGCCACCAAAGCGGCGCGGGTGAGCAGCCTCACCAAAGACTTGTCTGAACTGTTGCCCGATCTGGTCGATAAGCTGGCCGGGCAGATTGCGCAGCCCACCCAAACGCCCTTGGTGTTTCACCCGCCTTGCACACTGCAACACGGGCAAAAATTGCAGGGCGGTGTAGAGGCGCATTTGGCAAAGCTAGGATTTACCATGCGCCTTGCCAGCCAAGAATCGCACTTGTGCTGCGGCTCGGCGGGCACTTACTCGGTGCTTAACCCCACTCTGTCGTACCAACTGCGCGACCGCAAACTGGACGCCTTGGCCATACAGCCCAACGAGGTGGTGATCTCGGCCAACGTGGGCTGTATTTCGCACTTGCAAAGCGGCACCGATCAGCCTGTGCAACACTGGATAGAAGTGCTGGACCGTGCGCTCAATCCACCCGCCTAGCCCTCATCCACCCAACTCAATCAAGGACACACCATGAAAGCCATTTGGGCCAACACCGTGATCGCAGAAAGCGACGCCACCGTACTGGTGGAGGGCAACCATTACTTCCCTATGGCGTCGGTCAACCCGCAATACATCACCTTTAGTAACCACAAAACCACCTGCCCCTGGAAGGGCACGGCGCAGTATTTTTCGTTGTTGGTGAACGGCGAGATGAACACCGACGCAGCATGGTCTTATCCCGATCCCAAGCCAGAGGCCGAATCCATCCGTGGACACGTGGCCTTCTGGAGAGGCGTCACCGTCAAGTAGACGGCACCCCGGCAGGGCGGTGGCTTATTTGGCCCCTAAAAAGTGCCCTTTACCAATCTCTACCCCGTTGTGGCGCAAGATGGCGTAGGCGGTGGTGAGGTGAAAGTAAAAATTAGGCAAGGCGTAGTGGTGCAAATACGCGGCACCGGCAAAGCTGCGCTCCCACTGGGTGCCCGGCATGATGGTAATGGCGCGTTCGGCCGACCCCTCAAACTGCGCCGCTGCAATGGTGGCAATAAACGCCAAGGTTTTGGCGATGCGCGCCTGCAATTGCTCAAACGTGGTTTCGTCATCGGCATAGGCGGGTACCTCGGTACCCGATAGGCGCGCGCACGACCCTTTGGCGTGGTCGCAGGCAATCTGAACCTGCCGCGCCAGGGGCAACATATCCGGGTAAAGCCGCCCCTGAATCAGCACACTGGGATCAATCTTTTTGGCAGCGGCGTGGACCTGGGCCATCGCCAAAATCTTGCTCAAAGCCCCCAGCATTTGTTGGTACACAGAGGCAGAGGCGGCGTAGAGAGGGGATGTCATGGTGGACTCCAAAGCTAGGGTTGAAACGAGGGTGAAAGAGGCCTAAAGTCAATCGTAATGCGGTGACGATTGGCTTGCGGCGTTGCAGTCTAACCCGTTCTATCGTGGTCTGCTGGGCGGCGGTTGCTTGTCAGACTCGCAAGTGCCAGACGCGGCCTGTTTGATATGCACTTATGCCGTCCTAACGCCGGGCAGTGTATCGTTACGGTATGAGTCATTTTTCGAAGTTCCAATGCGCCTTGGCGGCCAAGTGGCCCGCGGGGCTGGTGTGGGCGGCCGCTTGGGTTTTGATGCAAGCGTTAGAGAGCGGGGCCGATTTGGCCAATCTGGCGCTATTGTTGGTGCTGGCGGCGGCCGTGGCAGGTCTGTGGTTAAACGTGGTGGAGTCGGTGGGGGCCTGCGCGTTGGCAGTACTGGCCTTTAACTGGGCGTTTGTGCCGCCCCGTGGTACCTTCTCGGTGGATTTGCGCCAACACGCTTGGTTGTTGCTGGCCACGCTAGGCGTGGGTAGCGTGGTCGCGGCGCTGATGGCGCGGCAACGACGCATGGCCGAAAAGGCGCAGGCCCTGGCCGATCAAGCCCAACTCTTGCGCGACTTTAATGAGAGGATTGTGACGGCCTCACCCCAGCAAACGGCCCAATGGCTGGCACAAACCTTAACGCCGTGGGTGGCAGGAACCGTAGCCGTTGCCTTGCTGGATACCTCGGCTGATTCGCATTTCCCGCAAAGCCCGCAAATCGTGGAGGGCACCACCAGCCCTGAAGAAATGGCCTACCTGCACGAGTGCCTGCGTTCGCACCACCCGCTTGCAGTGGGCAACTGGGAAGTGCATGGCCAGCATACAGTCGCCCTGGCCCTTTGGGGCAGCGACGCCGCCCATGGAGCGGTCTTGGTACGTGCCGCGCCGGGGGTAATGCTGCCCGCTACCACCTTGGCCACGGTACAGGCCCTGTGCCACCAGACGGGCTTGCACCTAGAGCGCTTGCACGCCGACGAGCAGGCCCGCCAAGCCCGCGACCAAGCCGCCCAGCAGCAGTTGCGTAACACCCTGCTGGCGGCCATTTCGCACGACTACCGCACACCACTGGCCACGTTAATCGGCGCGGCCACGTCGCTGCAACAGCAGTCTGATCGCCTCTCCTCTACTCAATCACAGGCCTTGATCGCCGGCATCATTAGCCAGGCTCAGCACCTGAGTCATATCACCGACAACACCTTGCAATTGGCGCGATTGGGCCACACGCAGGTGCAGATCCGCAAAGACTGGGAATCGCTGGATGAGCTGATTGCTTCTGCGGTGGCGCGGACGCGGCATAGCTTTGCTCAATTGCGCGTGGCCTTGCGGATAGAGGCAGGCCTGCCTCTGCTGCGTTGCGACGCCCAACTCGTGGTGCAGTTGTTGGGCAATCTGATCGATAACGCCATCAAGTACGGCGACGGCTCACAAACGGTCGAGGTGGTGGTGCGGCGCTTGGAGGGGCAGTTGCTCGTATCGGTGGCAGACCGTGGGCCGGGCATCCCTATGGCCATGCGAGAACGCGTCTTCTTGCCCTTTGAGCGTGGCCAGTCCTCGGTATCGGCAGACGCCAATCGGCCCGGCGTAGGGCTTGGGCTGGCGCTGTGCAAGGCCATTGCCGATGCCCACGGGGCCACCCTGGTGGCGCGGCCCCGCACGCGTGGTGGTACCGCTATGGAGTGCCGATTCCCCATCGAGGCCCAACCCCCAGGCGAGGCCACCACCCAACCAGAGCCGATATGACATTAGGCATTTTGTTGATCGAGGACGCCAAAGACCTGCGCCACACCTTGCGCCAGGCCTTGGGCTTAGAAGGTTACCGGGTACAGTCAGCGGCCAGCTTGGCCGACGCTTGGGCCCTGTGGAACCACGCCAACGCCGACTCGCCTTTTGATGTGGTCTTGCTCGATCTGGGACTGCCCGATGGCGATGGCAAAGACTTTTTGACCCAGTTGCGGCGTCAATCGCCTAGGCCAGTGCCTGTGATCGTCATCTCTGCCCGCCAGCACGATGGCGAAAAAGTGCAGCTACTGGACTTGGGGGCAGACGACTACTTGGTCAAGCCTTTTTCTATCAACGAGTTGCTGGCGCGTATCCGTGTGGCTATGCGGCATCGGGGCAGGGCGGTGGTGGCGGCAGTCACCCATTACACCCAAGGTGATTTAGAAGTGGATGTGGCCCAGCATTGGGTGCGTTACCAGGGCCAGCCGGTGCATTTAACGCCCACCGAATTTAATCTGCTGGCACGCTTGGTGCGCAATGCCGGGCAAGTGGTCACGCACCGCCAACTGCTGGGTGACGTGTGGGGGGCCGAGTTCACCGAGCACACCCATTACCTGCGCTTGTACATGGCGCAACTGCGTGCCAAGCTAGAGCCAGACCCCGCCCAACCACACTACCTGCTGACCGAGCCCGGTGTGGGGTATCGACTGGCGGAGGCACCTCATTAACGTGCCCCTATAAGCGCTCGTGTTGCCCGACTTCACGGGTGATACTTATGCCTTCCTAACGCCCCATTGCGCATCATGGCCACCTGTTCCACAACGGGCAATTGCCATGACTGCCGTTTCGCAAAAATCGTCATTACCCGCCCTCACCCTGGGGGCCATTGGTGTGGTGTATGGTGACATTGGCACCTCGCCGCTGTACGCCTTTAAAGAGGTATTTGTCAGCGGCCATTTGGCGGTCAACCCAGCCAACGTGATGGGGACGTTGTCGCTGTTCTTTTGGGCGCTCACGCTGGTGGTGTCCATTAAATACGTGGCCCTTATCATGCGCGCCGACAACGATGGCGAGGGCGGCTTGATGGCCTTGTTGGCACTGGCCGCTAACGCCGTCAAAGACAAGCCTCAACTCCATGCCGTGCTGATGACGCTGGGCATCTTTGGGCTTGTCTTGTTTTTTGGTGACGGTGTGATTACCCCTGCCATTTTGGTGCTCTCGGCGGTGGAAGGCCTAGAGGTGGTCACCCCCAAAGCGGTACCCTATATCTTGCCTATTTCGTTGGCGGTATTGCTGACTTTGTTCGTGGTTCAAAAATGGGGAACGGCCCGATTGGGCCGCTATTATGGGGTCACCACGGCGCTGTGGTTTGTCTGCATTGGTGTGGCCGCGCTGCCCCATATTGCGCAGCAACCCCAAGTGCTGTTGGCACTGTCACCCCACTACGCTGTGCAATTTTCTTTGCAGAACCCAGGCGTCACCTTTATCACGTTGGGGGCGGTGTTCTTGTGCGTGACCGGGGCCGAGGCGCTGTACGCCGACATGGGGCATTTTGGCGTGCGCCCTATACGCCTGGCGTGGTTCGTTTTGGTCATGCCTTGCTTGGTGCTGAACTACCTGGGCCAGGGGGCATTGGTATTGATGGAGCCCAGCGCCGCCGAGAACCCTTTCTTTAGGATGATGCCCACTTGGGCCACATTGCCCATGGTGGGCTTGGCCACCGCGACCACGGTGATCGCCTCACAGGCCTTGATCTCTGGGGCCTTCTCAGCGGCCAAGCAAGCCATACAAATGGGCTACCTGCCCAGAATGGCCATCTTGCACACCTCAGAGCGCGAGTCGGGGCAAATTTACATGCCCACCGTCAATTGGGCTTTGTTCTTGGGCGTGTTTCTGGCCGTCATCATTTTTCGCAACTCCGGGGCCTTGACGGCTGCCTACGGCATCTCAGTCAGCTTGGTCATGGTCATCACCACCGTGCTCACCTTCTTTGTGATTCGCTACCGCTGGCACCTGCCGTTGTGGCTATGCGTGGTGGCAACCGGCGTGTTCCTGTTGGTGGATGTTTTATTTGCCGCGTCCAACCTGCTTAAAGTCGCGCAAGGGGGGTGGTTGCCTCTGGTAATGGCCGTTGCGCTCTACCTGGTACTGGTCACTTGGAAGAAGGGCAGAAGTCTGATGGCCGAACGCATGGATGCAGAGGCCATCGCTTTGCCGCAGTTTTTAGAGGGCTTATTGGCTGCGCCACCGCAGCGGGTGGAGGGTGTCGCGGTGTTCTTGTCTGCCAGCACCCAAACCGCGCCCAGCGCATTGCTGCACAACCTCAAGCACAACAAGGTGCTGCACCAGCACAACCTGTTTGTGTCGGTGCGAACCAGCGAGGTGCCCCGTGTGCCCCTGGGCGAGCAGACCCAGGTACAGGACCTAGGCCAAGGGTGTTGGCGTGTTGCCGTCACCCTTGGTTTTATGGACGACCCTGACCTGCCCCGCGCTTTACGCCACGCGCCCCTGTTGGCGGGCGTTATAGATCCCATGAACACCAGCTACTTTTTGTCCCGAGAAACCGTGGTCCCCACCCTGGGAGGGGGCATGGCCGTGTGGCGTCAAAAACTGTTCTCACAAATGCACAAAAGCGCCAGCGCGGCCGCCGACTTTTTAAAGCTGCCCAGCAATTGCGTGGTGGAGATGGGGAGCAAAGTATCGCTTTAGTAGACGGCTAAAGTCTGAACGGGGTCAGACTTGGGATACCGGTGGCCGCCTCAATCAAGCGAATGCCCCGCCCTATCCGCCTCGCGTTCCTGGGCCAAATGCACCCAGTCGACCACCTCACCGCTTGGGTGGTAGCCACTGACAAGGTCTTGCAGCAGTCCCCTAATGACCGGTACATCATTCACGCCAATGGCGATGCGCAAGGCAGACAACTTTGCATCGAGAACGGACCATGGCACAAATTTCTCATGGGCTTTCATAATGCGCGGATGCTGGGTGGTCCGTGGGTTGTCTCCGATCAACAACTCCTCGTACAGCTTCTCGCCTGGGCGCAGGCCGGTGATTGCGATTTCAATATCGCCGTCCGGATTTAATGGGTCGCGAACACTCAGACCGGACAGTTCCACCATACGGCGTGCCAAGTCAATAATTTTGACCGGTGCACCCATGTCCAGAACAAACACATCCCCACCAGTGCCCATCGCCCCCGCCTGTATCACCAACTGCGCCGCCTCAGGAATGGTCATAAAGTAGCGGGTGATGTCGCTATCGGTCAAGGTGATTGGCCCGCCTTTTTTGATCTGTTCCCTGAACAGTGGCACCACCGAACCGCTGGAGCCCAGCACATTGCCAAATCGCACCATTGAAAAAATTGTGCGCGCTGTTGGAGCTCGTCCTCCCCGCGATAACACCGCCGGATTCACCTCAGCCAAAGCCTGCAACACCATTTCGGCCAGACGCTTGGTAGCACCCATTACATTGGTCGGGCGTACTGCCTTGTCGGTACTGATCAGAACAAAATTGCGCACCCCGTTGCGTAGCGCCGCCTCGGCGCAAACCCGGGTTCCCCACACATTGTTACGAACTCCTTCAGCCGGGTTATGTTCTACCAGCGGGACATGCTTGTACGCAGCTGCATGGTACACGGTGTGCGGCTTCCAGGTGTCCATGATCTCGTGCATACGTACGTCGTCACAGACCGATGCCAGTAACGGGACAATTTCAATATCGACGTCTCCAGGGAAAACAGACGCACTCTCGGTTGCATCCCCCTCTTCGGGCTCATCGCGGCGGGGCCGTTCACCCGCCAGCAATGCCTGAAGCTCCTGGTGAATTTGGTAGAGAGCAAACTCACTCATCTCCACCAACAATAATTGTTGCGGGCGGGTTCTCATGATTTGTCGGCACAACTCGCTGCCTATGCTGCCGCCTGCACCGGTCACCAACACTGTTTTGCCGCGGGTATTGAGATTGAGCATCAGTCCGTGCGGTTTCACGGGTTCCCGTCCCAACAGATCATCTATGTCTAATTCACGCACATCACTTAGACTGACTTTACCGGTAGCAAGGTCGCTCAGTCCAGGTAGCGTGCGCACCGCCAACTTGTACGGTTTGAGTGCGTTCAGCAACTCGTTGCGGCGTTGACGAGACACGCTGGGCAGCGCCAGCAAGACATCCGAGACTGATGTTTCGTTCAATACCTCGTCAAGGTCTACAGGGCTATATATAGGCAAGCCATTGAGAACGTGTCCGTGAAGTCTGTCGTCATCATCCAAAAATCCGACTACCCGAATCTCGGCGCTGTTGACCATCGCCGAGGCCAATTGTCTCCCTGCACTGCCCGCACCATAGATGAGTGCCGTAGGAAGTGACGCTCTGCGTAAATGGTGGTGATAGAGTCCACCTAGCCACACCCTAGCGGCGGCACGAGATGCCCCTACAAACAACAACAAAAGGATAGGTTGAATAATCCCTACAGTGCGCGGTACGCCCTCCACACCCCATACCGTGAAAATGGCGGCAAAAACCAATCCGTACAACAACATGGCGCGGACCACGGCAACCATGGCTGGAAGACCGCTATACCGAAAGATTGCGCGGTAAAGGCCTGATGTAACGAAGACCGGCAGCGCCAGTACGACAGACGCCAAAGTAGGCCATATGGCCGGGCCTGAAACTGGCATGAAATTGCCACTACGCAGATAGAACGCTAGCCAAACCGACAAAACGCAAAGAGTGGCATCCATGACAAGCACAACACCGCGTTTAACCGAACGTGGTAGCGCCAAGACGGGTGCTGCAAAACGACTTAATAGACGGATCATGAATTCACCCATGATACGAAATCCCGCAAAAGTCCGGAGTTTTGAGTCCTGCTGCTTGAATATAAACTATAAGTCATTTTCACTAGTGTCCGGTTAAACCGGGTTAATTTGTAGAGAAAGCCAATACTGGCGCGGCCTAGAGGCCGATTTTATTTGGTGCCGATTTGAAATTTGTTTTCTCATTCCTGTGTAATTTCCAAGGCTCAAGCCCCTTGGAGATTTCCTATGAATGTCGGCAAGACCTTGTTTGCTCAGATCATGGAATTCGTTCCATGGACAAGCTTTTCTCGAATCGTGGCTCGCTACGGCGGCGACTCGGGCGTTCGTCGCTTGAGCTGCTCCGAGCAGTTTCGTGTCATGGCCTTTGCCCAACTGACTTGGCGCGAGAGCCTGCGCGACATCGAAGTGACGCTGGGGGCCAACGCAAACAAACTTTATGCCATGGGCTTTCGCCACAGCGTTCACCGCTCCACCTTGGCCGATGCCAACGAGTCGCGCGACTGGCGCATTTGGTCCGACGTGGCCGCAGTTTTGATCCGGCGCGCCCGCAAGCTTTACCTGAACGAGGACTTGGGGCTGGAGCTCAAGAACACGGTCTACGCGCTGGACGCCACCACCATCGATCTGTGCCTGAGCCTGTTCGATTGGGCACCATTTCGCAAAGCCAAGGCTGCCGTCAAGCTCCATACACTGTTGGACTTGCGAGGCTGCATACCGGCCTTCATCCACATCAGCAACGGCAAGATGCACGAGGTCAATGTGCTGGACATCTTGGTTCTGGAGCCCGGCGCGTTCTACGTCATGGATCGAGGCTACTTGGACTTTGCTCGCCTGTTCCAAATGCATCGGGCAGGTGCCTTCTTTGTGACCCGAGCCAAAAGCAATATGAACGCCAGGCGGGTGTACTCGGCCAAGGTGGACAGGACCAGCGGCATCATCTGCGATCAGGCCATTGCGTTGAACGGACACTATGCCTCCAAAGACTATCCAGAGCACTTGCGGCGCATCCGGTTCAAAGACCCCGAAACCCAAAAGACTCCGATCTTCTTGACCAACAACACGACATTGCCCCCGTTGACCATTGCCGCTTTGTACAGGAGCCGCTGGCAGGTCGAGTTGTTTTTCAAATGGATCAAGCAGCACCTGCGGATCAAGAAATTTTTGGGCAACAGCGAGAACGCAGTCAAGACGCAAATCTGGTGCGCCGTGTCCACCTATGTGCTCATCGCCATTGTTAAAAAGGAACTTCACTTGAACGCCTCGCTCTACACTTTGCTACAGATTTTGTCGGTCTCGATATTCGAGAAAACCTCGATTTCACACGCCTTGCAGCCCGAGGCTTACAAATTAGATGAGCCCGACTGCGCTAAGCAGTTGAATTTGTTTGGCTTTTAACCGGACACTACTGAGTCATTTTGATATTTAATGGTCTTGATATCCACCGCTTCAACCGGGGCAAGCGTTGCCCTTGACGTAACCTTTATCGCATACCCCGGCGCAGACCCAGCCCGCATCCAAGACCCGCACACCAGTCGCATACTGTCGGTTATATCCACTCGCGCCCACCAACAACAATCGGGGCTTGACTATCAATGCGACACCCCATCGCGACGCACGACCTTCAAAAATGTGAGCCACAAAATCTTGATGTCAAACCAAAAACTCTGCCGCTGCAGGTACTCAACATCCAATGCCACTTTTTGAGGTGTGGGCACCTCGTCGCGCCCGTTTACCTGTGCCCACCCAGTGAGGCCAGGCACTAGGATGTGGACATTTTTTTGGGTACGCATCTCAATCAAGTCGTACTGGTTAAATAACGCGGGCCTGGGGCCAACGAAGCTCATGTCGCCCACCAGAATGCTCCAGAGTTGAGGTAACTCGTCCAGACTGCTTTTGCGTAGGAAGGAGCCAATGGGCGTCATGTGCTCATCAGGGTTACCCAGCAAATGTGTGGCCACAGCAGGAGTGCCAACTCTCATGCTGCGAAATTTGGGCATTTTAAATATTCTGTTGTGCTGCCCCACTCGGTCCGACCAATACAGTGCCGGACCTGCGGATGTCCGCCACACAAGTAAAGCCACCACCACCAGAGGCACCAGAAGCATAGCTGCTGCTACCAAACCCAGTACCAAATCAAAAAATCGCTTCATAGCGTCATTCCCTCCACCGCATTCTTCAAACCTTGTTCCAGTGAAAGCGGTGGACTCCAGCCCAGGATACGGCGGGTTTTTTCAATGTCCAGTTGCAACGAACCACAGAGCCGTTGAGCTACGGCACGCTTGCCGAATAAGGCCGCCCCCATTTCCAGAACTGAGGCAGGAACAGGCAGCAAAAAAGCTTTCTTGCCCATGGCCTGGGCCGTGCGGTGCAACAGCTCGGTGGTGGATACGTCCTCCCCGTCCGACACCAAAAAGGTTTGCCCTACAGCAGCCGGATGCTTCACACAGATGACCAATAAGTCCACCAAGTTGTCCAGCGCCACCATGCTGCGGGCGTTCTGTATGGCGCCCAAAGGCAAAGGAATACCTCGAGCCACCCATCGCATCATCGAGGCGAAGTTGGCCTTCACCCCTGGGCCGTACACCAGCGGTGGTCGCACAACCACTACTTCCATTCCCGTTTGCGCTTCTATTTCCCGCAAGCCCTGCTCGGCCTCCAGCTTTGACACACCATAAGGGTTCAAAGGTGCCGGCACGTCGTCCGCGGTAAACGAATGGCCAGATTGAGTGGCCTCGCCATTTACCTTGATCGAGCTGACGAACACGAACCGGCGCACCCCAGCCTGGGCCGCCTGGTGGGCCAGGCTGAGCGTGCCTCGAACATTTACCTCACGGTAGGCCTGCAAGGGGTTAGTCGCATCGTCCTGCATCACATGCACACGCGCTGCACAATGGACAACAGCATCAACGCCATGCAGCGCCAGACTCCAATCGGTGGTGCTCAACAGATCACCTACCTGAACTTGCTGAACGCCTTCGGGCCATGGCACCGCCGCGCGGCGAAATGCAGCAACTACACTATTGACTGCGCGGTCCGCAACCAACTTCCTTACCAACGCACCGCCTACCAAGCCGGTGGATCCAGTAACCAAAATCATCATCTTTTCTCTCAAGGCTTGGTTCGGCTAATGGTGATAGCCTCATTCAAGAGTGCCTCTACGCGGTTCATCAATTGAGCACGCCCAAACTCTAGCTGCGCGTACTTCTGCCCGTTTAATCCAAGCTGTTTTCGTTTGTCCGGAGGCATGGCTACCAAAGCCATCACTGCTTTAGCCAACCCAGCGCCGTCGCCAGCATCACAGGTCAGGCCGGCCTGTGCATCACGGATGACCGCAGCACCTTCACCATCCAGCATGCCCAGCAGCGGAATGCCAGCCATCAGATATGACTGTACCTTCCCAGGAATAGTCATGCTGAAAACTGGATCGCTCTTTAACGAAACGAGTAGTGCGTCGGCGTGGGCATAAAAAGATGGCATACGCTCCACCGGGAAGCGCCCCGGTAACAATACCTGTCCGTCCAGTCCACGTCGTTCCAGTTCGGTTTGCAACCAGGCGGACTTGCGCCCATCACCAACGATGATCCATCGGATACTGACATCGTTTTTTAGCCGCTCTGCGGCATCCAACACCCCTGGCATGTCTTGCGCTTCGCCAATATTCCCGGCAAACACCACAGTAAAACCGTCAGTCCATTCAGGCACCTCGGGCGCCATTTGAACACTGCCATCCGTGAACACATCCTCCGCCCAGCTAGGGAAGTAACGGATCTTGGCTTTGTCATCACAGTAGCGGGCAATACTGTTCAAAAAACCTCTCGACTGCCCCAGTACGAGAGTGCAGCGGTTGTAAATGAAACGCACCATAAGCTCAACCCAACCTAGTATTTTGGGTGAACGCACCACGCCTATCGCCACCAAGGTTTCTGGCCACAAGTCCAGCGCCCAGAACACCACCGGGGCTTTCTTGATTCTGCCCAACCAGACAGCCGGCAACCCCACGGTCACGGGTGATGGCTCGAATACAAAAATCACATCGGCCGACTTGCCTCGCAAACGCCACGGTCCGAAACTGCAAGCAGTAAACACAAAACTCAGGTAATTCAGCATAAGGCGTATTCCCCCAGTACCTCGCGTCAAAATGGGTACTCGAAGCACCTGGGCTCCTTCGAACTCGGCAAAAGCACTGGGCTGCTTGCGGTACTCATCGAATACTTTACCTGCTGGGTAATTGGGAATACCGGTGAGCACCGTGACCTCGTGGCCACGCTGCATCCACTCTTTCACCAAGTCATTGACCCGAAAGTTCTCTGGCCAAAAGTACTGACTGACGACAAGAATACGCAACTGCGCCTCAGTATTTCTTCCACACCACGCGGTTCACGTAGTCGGTGTAGCTGTGAATAATGCGCACCACCTTGTCGCTTACGTTCGGTATGCTGTAGTCGGCCACAAGTCGCAAGCTACGGTTTGCCCCACGCGGCTGAGTGGCTAATATAGCCAGGCCCTGGCGCACTCGATCCACCTCCAAGCCCACCATCATCACGGCAGCTTCTTCCATGCCCTCGGGGCGCTCGTGCGCCTCGCGCAGGTTGAGGGCCGGAAAGTTCAGGATGGACGATTCCTCATTGATTGTGCCGCTGTCTGAAAGTACTGCCTTAGCCTGCATTTGTAGGTTCACATAGTCGTGAAAGCCCAAAGGCTTCATCAGGCGCACCAATGGGTGGAATTTGGCGCCTGTGACATCTACCCGCTTTTGGGTCCGGGGGTGGGTAGAGACCACCAGCGGCAAGCCATGGTCTTCGGCCACGGCGTTGAACACAGCCACCAGTTTGGTGAACGACTTCTCCGATTCGATGTTTTCTTCACGATGCGCGCTGACCACAAAGTACTGTTCGGTCGACAAGCCCAGCCGTGTTAAGGCATCCGATGCCTCGATTTGCGGCAGATAGTGGTTCAGCACCTCGTACATCGGACTGCCAGTCTTGATCACCTGGTCAGGTGGCAGCCCTTCGCGCAACAGGTAGTCTCGGGCAATGGTGCTGTATGTCAGGTTGATGTCCGCCGTGTGGTCCACAATGCGGCGATTAGTTTCCTCCGGCACACGCTGGTCAAAGCAGCGGTTTCCTGCTTCCATGTGGAAGATGGGCACTTTGCGTCGCTTTGCCGGAATCACTGACAGGCAACTATTGGTGTCGCCCAGCACCAACATGGCCTGCGGTTGCTCGCGGGCCAACACGCCGTCCACTGCCGTAATAAGGTTACCAATGGTATTGGCTGCGCTGGTGCTACCTTCAGCGCTGTTCAAAAAATAATCGGGCTTGCGTACGCCCAGATCGTCAAAGAAGACCTGGTTCAGTTCGTAATCGTAATTTTGGCCAGTATGCACCAGCAGATGGTCACAATGGGTATCCAGCGCAGCGAGCACCCGCGACAGGCGAATGATTTCTGGTCGTGTACCCACGACCGACATAACTTTGAGTTTTTTCATGGCGGGTTCACAATGGGCAAGCATAAGTGTCTGGGCGTTGGCGGTCAAACACCTCATTGGCCCACAACATCACGATCATCTCTTCTGAGCCAATATTGGTGATATCGTGCGTCCATCCAGGGGCGGTTTCGACAATTTCAGCCTTTTCACCAGTTGTCGTCAGCTCATAGGTTTGCCCCGTTTGCATCTGTCGGAACATGAAGCGTGCTTGCCCTTTGATGACTAGAAACTTCTCTGTTTTACTATGATGATAATGTCCACCCCGTGTAATGCCGGGATGAGCTGTGAAGTAGCTGAACTGACCGCAATCGGGGGTTTTGAGCACTTCGGCAAACACACCACGCTCGTCCGAGTGCATGGGTACGCTGTATTTAAACGTCTCGGGGGGTAAGTAACTCACATAGGTAGCGTACAAGGCGCGCACCAAACCTGCGCCCACCCGTTCGGTCAGCAAGGTCTCCCTGCTGACATTAAAGGTTTGAATCAAGCGAGCCACTTCACCCACGGTGGTAGTGTAAAGCGGTGCTACTGTCGCAAAACCATCCGCATCCATGGCTGCATCTGCGCCGTCCATCAACTGGATGAACCGCTGCGACAAGTCGTCTACGTAGACCAATGACAACGGTGCAACTGAGTTGTTAACCTTGATCGGCAATCCGCGCGCAACGTTGTAGCAAAATGTAGCCACGCCCGAGTTGTAATCGGGCTTGCACCATTTGCCAAACACATTCGGTAGGCGAAAAATATGCACGGGTACCTCGCAGCGGCGCCGTAGGGCAAATAAGGCGGCTTCAGCAGCGCGCTTGCTGGCTCCGTAGGGGTTTTCAAGCGTGGCCTGAATGGAGGATGTGTAGATCAGTGGCACTTTGCGTCCAGTCGCATTTATCTCCGCGGCAAGCGCATCACACAGCGCCGCAGTTAGGCTGGCGTTTCCCGTGACAAATGCAGTTGGATCTTGCGTGCGATTTATACCAGCGAGATGGAAAACATAATCTACCCCTGCCAGCATCTGAGGCAACTGCGCTACCGAGTGCTCACGCGTGAAGCAGATTACCTCAACGTCTTTTCGTTCCGCCAAATGCAGCCGCAGATTCTTACCGATAAAGCCATTGGCCCCCGTAATGAGTACCTTCATTTTCTTACTCCTCAGCCGGCGCTCGTTCGCCGTTTGCGATTTTTTGGATGAAATCGAGTTTCAATAGCAATCTTTTCATGCCTTGCACATCGAGTCGCTGGGTATTATGTGAGTTGTAGTCCTCCTCGTGAGCAGACTGGGTTAGTTTTTGTTCGCCTTGGTCGAAAAACTTAGCATAGTTGAGGTCACGACCGTCCGCTGGCACACGGTAGTAGTCGCCCATGTCCTGCGCTGTAGCCCTTTCCTCGCGGCTCAGCAGCGCTTCAAACAGCTTCTCGCCATGGCGGGTACCCATCACATGAACGGGGTGATCGGACCTGTTCATCAGCTCCAAAATGGCTTTGGACAAGACTTCAACGGTAGCGGCGGGGGCCTTCTGAACAAAGATGTCGCCGTTGGCGCCATGCTCAAAAGCAAACAGAACCAAGTCCACCGCATCAGCCAACGTCATCATGAAACGGGTCATAAACGGATCGGTAATGGTTATGGGCTTGCCGCTGAATACCTGATCCACGAAGAGCGGAATGACCGAACCACGCGAGGCCATGACGTTGCCATAGCGCGTACCACAAATCACAGTGCCGGTCCCCTCGAGGTTGCGGCTGGCGGCGACCATCACCTTTTCCATCATGGCCTTAGAAATGCCCATGGCATTGATGGGATATACCGCCTTGTCTGTGCTTAAGCAGACAACGCGCTTGACGCCGGCGCCAATTGCCGCTTCCAGTACATTCTCAGTACCTAGCACATTGGTGCGTACCGCCTGCATGGGGTGGAACTCGCACGAAGGTACCTGCTTTAAGGCCGCCGCATGAAACACAAAATCAACATCTCTCATAGCCTGCTGAACACTACGATAGTCCCGAACATCACCTACATAAAACTGAATCTTTGGATTGTTGTACTTCTTGCGCATGTCATCCTGCTTTTTCTCATCGCGAGAGAAAACTCTAATCTCCTTGACTTCAGAATCGACAAAGCGCTTTAATACGGCATTTCCAAAAGAGCCAGTTCCACCGGTTATCAATAAACATTTATTATTAAACATGATGTTAATGTACGTACGTTATAGTTGATGCAAAAATAGAGAAATTTTGTTAGCAATTGCTTGCTCGGAAAGATTGTCAAAAAGATATTTTTTTTGATTCTTACTGTTCATGGTTCTATCGGCAATTGGGATTCTAATACATTCATCGATTGCTCTATAAATGCCATCAACGGAATCATTTTCGATGAAGTATAAATATTCATTCATCTTTTCAGGGATGCTTGTTATACGGGTTGTGAGAACTGGTCGACCAGTCGAAAGGTATTCGATCAATTTCGACGGGAATGACATCTTAGAAAACTCATGATGTGCTGGGCGAGGGTTAATTAATAAATCCGCATGACAAAGAATTGGATAAAGTAGCGTTGGATCAATGAATCCTTCGTACCGTATTGCATTTGATGATTTTTGCATCTCAGATAAATACTCAATCTGATCGCCAGTGCCGTATAGTTTGAGAACTATATTATGTGTATCTGCGAGTTTAATTACAGCATCGACCAGTTGCTTTACTCCATATGCAGCATTTAACCCACCCGCATAGACTATCGTGAATGAACGATTTGGTGAATATAGCTCATGGGTAACTGATGAATCTAATGATTTAAAAATAGAAGAGTCTAATATGCCAGGGAATATAAGTGCTGGAACATTTGGAGCAAGCCGTGAGGCCAAGGTTTCGGATAACGCGATCACTCCATTGCATCGAGTTATCATTTGTGACAAAAAAATCGCATCGATTTTCTTTAAAAGCGCGGTTCCTTTTCCATCAGTCGCGATAATCTTGCCGGCGGGATCCGTAAGAACAAGCACAACCTTGATGCCGAAAAGACGCATAATTAATCCAAAACAAACAAACGGGGAATGTATGCCATGAATAAATATCCATTTAATTTTTTTTCTATATATTAGTAAAGGTAGATAAAAGCAGCACATCAAAAATCTTGAAATATGCTTAAAGATGTGAATATTTATGAATCCTAGAATTATTCCTTGGAATGGTGTTACTGTGAAATTTGAAGTGCTAAAAAATATCTTTTTCCCGATTGGGTAACTTTGGATAGGAATAGTTGAGGCCAGTGAAATATTTGTAAAAACAGCATTTAACGAACGTGTAAAACTCCAAGCAAACTTGTGTGTCTGAATTGGTGGTGATGGATCTAACTGAACTAAACTTTGCATTAGGTGATCGGGAACGGTAAACCCCAGCCATAGCGCATTGTCAGGATGTTTATTTGGAGGTGTCATTTGGAAAAAGTCCGTACAACCCAGACCAGAGCGAGGACTGAGCGGTAAAAAGGGCGTCGTAGGGTGACTCTTCTGAAGTTAGGTCGTTCTGAACGACTCATTATTGCATGAAGTGGATAGGCTGCATAGTGGTTCGCTGAGATACCGTGACTACTCAATATTGCCCATCGGCCCTAATGACGTAATCAAAGGCAACAACTGACTATGGGATACAGCACGATTTCTTTCGCCAAAAGTTTACACTTTCAAGTGGTTCTAGTTACGAGCTAAAACTTGACCAGGGAACCTCTGCAAAACCCCATGCACGATCTGAGGCCCCGATAATGGTACTCCACTGCGTTGGCTTTTTGGCTCACACCGCCCGGTATGAGCCGCAAAATCCGTCTTGCGGTGCATCCATTCTCGTGGCTCATATCTGCACAGCGATTTTTGCAGAGGTTCCCTAGGGTAAAGGATGTCGGTTAATGCTAGATCGGATCCCGCAGAAGGTGTAGTAATTGAATTACCAAGAAAATTACCAATTAAATTAGATCAGGTATCCCGTGATAAATTATATACATATGTATATTTTCCTGAAAAATAAAAATAAGCTATAACAGGAAGAAACGAGATGGACTGACTGAAAAAAGCTAGTAAAATAATAAATAAAACTGGGATGTGATCTTTTTTTGTATTAATAATAAGAAATGCAAATAATAAAAAAACAAAAATTAATCCATACCGTTGACTAACCTGCAAAAAAGAATCCCATCCTCCAAAATTAAAAGGAGCAGTGAAATTCAAATAATAAGAATTTCCATTGCCTAAAATTATACTAAGCACGTCGCTATTGAAGAAATTTAAGTATCGATCGTATCTCAACGCAAAGCTATCTGATCCTACTAATTTTTCAGATATGTGATAATTTAACTCATCAATCAGTGTGAAAAATAAAATCGGCGACAATATTATTATATATCCGAATAGTATTTTTAAGGGAATTAATCTTGCTAATACATATATCGCCAAAAAAATTCCAAATGTTGATCTGGAGAAAAATATAGCGATTATTATAGTTAAAGAAAAAAAATCAATTCTTCTATTGCTTCGGGATATCCTACTAAATAACGCAAGTAAATAGAAAATCTGAGTCAAACCAGGTTCACTACCAAATCCACAGAACCTCTGAAGAGGGGATTCATCAATTATTAAAATATTTAATATGATAAATGTTTCATGAGTAAACCCTCCGTAGCTGTAACTGAATCCGTACCGTGACAACTCAGGATATATATAACAGATTGCATATATTGGCAAGCCAATGACAAGAGTAAATCCAACGAGTTTTTCATTGGCCAATAAAAAATTCTCACGAGTAACTTTTTGTGAAATCAAGAAGCCAATAAGCACGAATATGAAAAACCCTACACCTTGAAAAGAAATTTCACCTACAAATATGAGGTCAAGAGTGAATCCATAAAAAACCAAGAAAAATAATGAAATAATTAATATAATTAAATCTCTAAATTTAATTGTGAAGTCATTGGATGCATAATAATAAAGAACAGCAACAACGGATGCGGATGCTATTAATTTATGAAAAATATCAAATAAAGGTGAAATTGAAACAAAAATTAGAAGTGCAGTTAAGAACTGAATTTTATTATCGTTGATTCGCGAATTATTCATATTTAATTGATATCTGCAATCAAAAGTTTCATCAGCTGATGCATTGAAGTGTTATCTGATCTTTGATAATTCAGCGCTACTTGCAAATTTCCCTGACCGAGCTGATCTAAATTTTGTGGAGAATTCAACATGCAATCTATCAGTTTCAGTGACTGTTTTGTATCAAATTTGTCATATTTCTTACAGTTAAAATTATCTACAGAAAATTCATCTAAACCATCATAATTAGGTATTACAAAAGTTTTAGAAAAAAAGCCGGCCTCTATAGCAGGTCGACAAAAATGCGGACTTCCAATAGGAAGAAACAATAATTTTGTACCTCGCAGATAAGGGCGAATGTCGGGCACATTTCCAATAACAATAAGTTCCGCTCCAGAGTTGACAATAGTTCTTATTTTTTCAAGGGTGCTAAGGGTATTTTTGCTATAGTGACCGAGGCATATAATGCGTAAACCTGGGCGTGTGAGAAGTTCAGGCAGTATCGATTCAAAATTATCAAAGCCCTTAATTTTTGCCCCTCCACCCACATAAAGTAAATCTGATTCTATTGCGGGAGTTTGATTATTTTCAGAAGCGGCGTAGGAACCGTCGTATTGGTTACGAACGAGTAGAGTGCGAATGCCAAACTTGCGCGCATGAGTAGCCCAATCTTCGGTGATCGCCAGCACCACATCACTTTGCCGAAGAAATCGTAAGATCAATTTTCCAAATAACCGTGAAAGATCGATCTGTTCTTGAACCGCGATGACAATTTTGCTAGATGGGTAGAACCATTTGGCAATGGGAACAGACATTGCCTGAATACTAGAGGTGAATACGAATGCGGTCGGAATAGCGTGCAAATCCTTGTGGTTGAACACAAAAAGTGACAACATTCTAACGAGTGAAAGAAAAAAATGAACTAGCGTAGCTGTTGGTCGAATGCCTTCGTAGACGGGTAGTGAAAGAGATCCGAGTTTGTTTAGAAAATTCGATTGAATTGGTTCCTGAGAGTAATCCTTAGCATAATTACCGGAAACTTTAACTGTAATATAAGATTCCAAATTTTCAATTAAATTTTGAATGTAAAAACCTGCACCACCACCAGTCGACCAGTGCGGCAAAATAATCAAGAATTCAGTATTATTTTTTGAATTCATGTGTATGGTGAAATATAATTCTTGTTGACGTTAATCATGTTCAAGACTTCAATTTATCAGATGCTATTAAAAATAATTAATTGAGTTAAATTAATTATATATATGGTGCTAGTCGTTATACTTCTGGTGATCTAATTACAATTTGACTGTGATGCTCTTATTTTAAAAAGTATTTCGGTACAAATCTGACTAGGTAGCTATATATAATTACTTTAATTGAATGAGGTTCGGATTTATAAATACTTAAATTCATTTCTAACATCGCACTAGCATCATCATATTGAATTTTATTAATAATTTTCTTGGCCTGAAAGCGTTTTAGTTCGAGTTTTGAAGAGCAAAATGCAGCAAATGCGATTTTTTTTCTCAATTCAATGGTGTTCTTGTTAGTTTCAACTGAATCTATATCATGAATTATATCGGCGAATATTGTATTCGAACATAAGGGTAGTTTTAAACAGGATTTTTCAAGAATTTTTTCACCATTCGTGACGGTTTTTATGTAATCCCAGTTTAGTTCATTCGAGGATTTTCCGCCATTGCTCAATTCTGTATACTTTGAGCAAAATAAGGGTTGACTAATAAATTTCACCTGACTATCAATTAACATCAATTTATAAGCAAGGGCATAATCTGGATTTATGCCGCTGTAAACACAGCCAAATTTACTCTTAAGTCTACTTACAATATTTTTACTGAGGGCTGTATTTAGCCCTCTCGGCAAGAAGTAAGGATATATACCGAGGCCATAGTATGTTAATGCGTTTAAATAGTCATTAATAATTAATGTTCTTTCTTTGCATTTGTTTTTCGGAAAATTAAATCTCCCTTGTGGTAATTCCACATCCCATCCCCAACATAGAGCTTCACATTCATTCTCTTCTATGAGAGTTTTTGAGATTTCAATCAATAGATTTTTGTATAAAATAGATCTATCGGTGACGGTTAGGACATAATCATAATCTATTACCTGTACAGCGGCCTCCCAGTTTTGTGCCATTGAGTTCGTTTCTGGCATTCTGTAGTGTAAAAAATGGTTGTATTGTGATAAGATTTTTTTATTATTTTCATAAAAATCTTCTGATGAACTATCGTAAACTGAAAATTTGACAGCAAGATTGGTGCAGTCTAATTCATTGATTGCTTTTAAAATTTCAGTCAATGCAATTGAGCGATTTTTGGTCATCACATTTATATTTATTCTTTTCATATTATGTTTGATTATACTATTTTAAATAAATAAAAAAGAATATTCCAAAATGGTAAATAATTCTTATGGTGCAATCAGAAGCCAATCTGTGATGTACTTCAATATAATATGGACATGGCATTATTTTATTTGTGCTTGCTTTATCGTATGAATTGATGTGCCTATTTATTGCTTTTTAATGTTCAATAATAATGCAAATTGTATTTATTAAGTTTTTTCATTGGCTGTATAAAATTTTAAATAATTATTCAAGTATAATGGCTTATTAAAATTAATTACTTTTTATTAGTCGTAATTTATTTATATAGCTTATTATTAATGGGCGAATTCTATTAGAGCCTAAGATCATCGCGCACATGGTAATCAAGCTAATAAACGTGAGTAGTACTATATCGTTCAATGTACTTGAGCCTAAAGGAGTAAATAATGATAGTGGTATCGCAATAATTAAACCTGTTATCATTGGGATAATAACATCTTGTAGATACCAAGACCATTTCTGCTTAACAAGTATACGTCGATGCATAAATTGAATTCCAATCAAAACGTAACCTGCATTTAATCCAACCCATACCCAAGCCGCTCCTTCGGCACCGTAAAGCGGTGTAATCCAGAAAATTGTGGGTACAATTATGGCTACTGCTACAACGTTGATTCGTATTGTCAAACTTGTCCATCCATGCGCTAATTGCGATTGATATGGAATCCACATTAAGCTATTTAAAAAATTACCAAGTATTAGTATGCTTAAAAGCGGTGCAGCCCGATCAGCCAAGTCTGTATTTTGTGTCCATAATCGAAGAAAAGTTTCTGAAAAAATACCTAGGACAATCGCAGCACTTCCTGTCAATATAGTCGCCAGTTGTGAGCCGTTGTGGTAGGATTTGATCAAAGAAGATTGATCGTTCCTCGCGAGTAGCTCACAAAATCTAGGGTAAAAGGCTTGCGTGATTGGTGTGATCAGCATGTAAATTGCCGCAGCGGCAACTGAGGCCAGTGTGTAGTACCCATAGTCGATCAGTGATAGTAATTTCGAGAGCAAGACTTTGTCAACCTGCATCAATAACAACACTAAAAAATTTATTCCTGTCATGCCAGCTGCAAAGCGCCAAACTCCTCGCAACCCCTTCCACGAGAATCGTCCCGTGCGCTGAGCACGTGGTAGGTTCAGGTAGGTTGTGGTCGCCAAGGCAATCAATGATGCGATGGAGACGAGGCCTTGCCAGATGAAAAATGCTTCAATCGAGGCTGAAATCCAGGCCAACACACCCACCGAACCAAGACCGCGTAGCGTTGCCATTGCACTGTTCACTAGATTGAAAAGCACCTGTCGCTGTAGACCTACAATGCTGCTGCGGTAGACGCCTTCCATGAAGCGGATTGCAGTGACCAATCCCATCACAATGAAGGCCTGTGCCACAACCTCAACAGGCAAAGCTTCAACTTGTAGCCAGGAACCAGCGATCCAGTTAGCAGAAAGCGCAATACCAGCCCCAATGAGTACTGAAATAACTAATGCAATGATTTCAATACTGCGCAACAGATCGCGGATGGATTCTGCAGTATGACTGCCCGCTGTAAAACGCGACATCTCACGTCCCAGCGTCGGCGTCATGCCCATGTCGAGCAAACTCAGCCAAACTTGTAAAAGAGAAAATAGTCCGATAAGGCCATAAGCCTCAATCCCTAAATACTTAATGTATAGCGGAATGAAAGCCAATCCCATCAGGGCAACCCACCCTTGCCCAAGTGAGTTAGCAATAAGGTTGTTCTTAAGCAAATGCGGTCCCATCGATCAGGGTTGTTTCTACCAATATTACAATATTTAAGTATTCGCTACGATGTGACGGCATCAGATATATAAATTAAAAATAATACTTCGTGTGTGGTTAATTAATACTATTTGTATTGCAAATGGTTAGAAATAATTCCGTTTTTTATTTTAATAAACACATGCGATAAAAGTATTAATTCTTATTAATAATTTTATCAGTTTAAGGAAATATTTATTGTTATAAATAATAATTATAAAACTGTTAAGGAACCTCTGCAAAACTCGCTGTGCAGATATGAGCCACGAGAATGGATGCACCGCAAGGCGGATTTTTCAGCTCATACCGGGCGGTATGAGCCAAAAAGCCAACGCAGTGGGGCGCCATTATCGGGGCCTCAGATCGCGCAAGGGGTTTTGCAGAGGTTCCTTAAGTGTTGATCTAATATGGAGTCATAATTAATTGGTAATTTCCGACTGATATTAATCTTTTTTGTTTTTTTGTGCGCTTTGATTAGATTGGCGTGAATCCAAATTAACCGTCATTTTACAATATAAGTTCTCGCCTGATTAGTTGATAAAATGCTTCATTTAACACGCTTTAAGTACCCATCCGGAGCCACGGAAATCAACAATTTTTGATCAATGCTCTTATCAATTTCAAATTCTGGGTGAGATTTTAAATACTCCCACACAGCCGTTTTTGGATTATCTCCGGGTTCCCATGGACGATCAGGGAACATGGCTTTGGGCATATCCTCAACAATTGTGTCAAACACCACACAGTAACTGCCAACACTGGTCAGAGGCGCAAATGCTTGCAACTCCGCCAAGACGTGATCATGTGTGTGGTTACTGTCAAGGCACACCAATATACGCTGATAATTCTTGGCCACGGCCTTAACTTGGTCTATCACGTCTGGTGCAATGCTTGATCCTTGAATCATCTGGATGCGGGAAGACATGGGGTGAGCCTCAATCGCTTCTCGGTTGTGTTGACGGATATCGATGTCGAGTCCCAGCACCTTACGATTGGATTGCTTAGGATCTAACACGGTCCCTGTCTCCACAGCTTCACACATGTCAAGCAAAGCCAACATAGATGCACTCATGATGAGAGATCCGCCGTGCGCAATGCCAGTCTCGATGATTAGATCCGGCTTGACGTTCCAAATCAACTCTTGCATTGCCACCATATCTTGAGGATACTGAATTATGGGGCGCCCAAGAAATTCAAAGTTATAAGGGTATTTATGAGCAAAAGATTCATTAAAAAATGAAACTTTAGCTTTTGACAAAGATTGATCTTTTCCTTGATTTGTAATATTAATTTGACACTCGGATTTAAATAGTTCGTATTGATTCATTTTGATCTTTCATGATTGATAATTTAATAAGCCTTTATCGAGTGATATTTCTTCTTTCCAGCCAATATTTTTTAATTTTTTATTATCGCCAATCAAAAATTGATTGATTTCTATTTTCACTGGAGGTAGATTTAAAACAATACTCGGATCATTGTTCATTATGTTAGCCACCGTATCCACTACACCTGAAATTTGCACTGGTTTACCCGAGCAAATATTGATTGATCCTTCTATTCTCATTTGAGCGCAAGCCAATATAGCTCTTGCTGCATCTTCTACGTGCAAAAAATCTCGATAACTATTCCCATTGACACCAAATGGCAAAATTTCTCCTTTGAAAGCCTTGAACAATGATGGAATCAAACGCATTGGTGCTTCACCAGGGCCATAGGGAAAGAATATTCTTGCCCAAGACAGTGACACTCCATATTTTTTACCAACTAATTCAATCATCCTTCGTGTTGCATCCTTGGAAATGCCATACAAAGAATTAGGATTGACTGGTGTGAAATCTTCCACACAGTAGCCATGTGCCCAATCGTATTCAGCGCAGGTACCTGCGATCACCAGGTGTTGCCCCCCTGTCAAACAAAATGCCTCCACTAGGCGCTTCGTTGCAGCAATCCACTGAACATTAATGTCAGAGTCCCAATACTTGCCATGTTCGGCGTACCACGCCAAATGAATCAGGTGTGTTGGCTTAATTTCCCGGAACAAACCCTCAAGGTCGCCTACGCTAAGCAAGTCAATCTGAATAGATTGTGTGTCGATTGCGGTGCCTCTTTGTAAGCTAACATACTCGATACCCTGGCGCGCCAGCACTTTGGCCACATGACGGCCAACGAACCCCGTACCGCCAGTCAACAATACCTTCATACGCCGACTGACAAAGACGGTACAGCCGTGACAAACAAAGCCCCGGTCTTGAGACGATCTCGAAGCTGAGTCTTGACCTCTGACGCAATATTCCAAGGTAGGATTAGCACAAAGTCCAATTCTGACCAGTTAACTTGCTCCGGATCATATATCGGAATGTGGCTCCCTGGCATGAACTTGTTTTGTTTGGCTTGTGCCAAATCGCAAACAAATTTCAGTAAATCAGGTTTGACTCCTGCGTAGTTCAGCAGCGTGTTTCCTTTGGCGGCAGCTCCATATGCTGCCATTTTTTTTCCGGTTCGTTTTTGCTCAATCAAGAAACTCAACAAGTCATCCTTAATCTTGTCAGCGCGGGGCTGTAAACCCAGGTAGGTTTGTAAATCTTGAAGACCATGTTGAGTCTCCTCTTGTAACAGCCTGCTGACTGAGCCCTTCGTTTGGCGTTTGTCGTCCTGGTGGCAACCGTAGACCCGCAAGCTACCACCGTGGGTGGACAATTCGTCGACATTCCAAACGCGCAGTCCCGCCGCAGTAAAAATCTTGCAGACCGTTTGCAACGATAGGTAAGAGAAGTGCTCGTGGTACACCGTATCGAACTGAGCTTGCTCAATTAGTCGCATCACATGAGGAAATTCGAGAGTAACAATTCCCCCTGGTTTGAGTGCAACTTTTAAGCCACGCGTAAAGTCGTTGATATCGGGCACATGAGCGTAAACGTTATTGCCCACAATTAGATCAGCTTGTTGGCCGTTTGCCGCTAGCTGCTTGCCCAAAGCCTCACCAAAAAACTCGCGCAGAACAGGAATGCCCAGTTGCTCGGCCACGTCGGCAGTACTGTCTGTAGGTTCAATGCCCAAGCAAGGAATGCCTGCAGCCACAAAGTTTCTAAGTAGGTATCCGTCGTTAGAAGCCACCTCAATCACCATGCTCTGTCTGGTAAGACCAATCTCACTGGTCATTTTTTCAGCGTAGTGTTTTGCATGCACCAGCCAACTTGTCGAGGTGCTTGAGAAATAGGCGTATTTAGAGCTAAACAATTCGTCGGCCTGGGCATAGTCCTCGGTTTGAACCAACCAACATTGATCACATACCTTGACTGTGAGGGGATAGTACTTTTCTGGTTTTGAAAGATCTGCCTCAACGAGGTAAGCGTTGGACGGAGGGGCAAAGCCCAAGTCCAAAAACGTATGCACCAGTAGCGCACCACAATGCCGGCACTTCATAAAGCAATTCCCGTAAAGCTAGAGTTCATGTAGGGGTGACTGGCGTCACGTTGAGATATGTCGGTCACTGGTAACGGCCAAGCAATGCGCAGCTCTGGATCGTTATGGCGCAGCCCGCCTTCAGAATCTGGGCTGTAAAAAGCGGTGTGCATATACAGCAATTCGCTACCAGCCTCCAGCACCTGAAATCCATGGGCAAACCCCTCGGGGATCACCAACATGTACGCGTTATCTGGTGAAAGTTCTTGGGCATACCAGCGCTTGTAACTGGAAGAGGTTGGACGCAAATCCACCGCCACATCCCAAACCTTGCCCTTCAGACACCTCACCAGCTTCATTTCTGTATGAGGAGTATGTTGAAAATGTAGGCCCCGTACCGCGCCAACAGCTTGGGTGCATGAAAGGTTGATTTGAACAATTCTTCTGTTGCCGATGACGGACGCCAACTCATGTTCACAGAAGAGCCTTGCAAAGGACCCGCGTTCGTCTTTGTATGCCTTCTTTTCAGCAACCACCAAACCAGAAATAGTTGTTAAATGGAGCTTCATACCGAAATCCACTCTGCTTGCGCCATTTTTGCGTCTTCCACGTATTCCGCCAACTGTTGCACGCTGATCGGTGATTTTCGGTCTAGATAAGCTCGATACCAATCTGCGGTTTTTTCTAAAGTAGTGTCTAGGTCCCAAACGGGGTGCCAGCCTAGTTGGCTATTTGCTTTGGCACTGTCCAAATACAGCAGGTTAGCTTCGTGGGGTTGAGGTGCTTGGGTCTTGTGCCACTTCACATCTGACCAATAGCTATTGAGCTTATCCAGCACCTCGGCCACTGTTCTGTTGCCACTCCGCGCGGGACCAAAGTTCCAAGCCCCTACAAAATTTCTATTACCTTCTATCAGCTTTTGCCCCAAAATTAAATAACCGCTTAAGGACTCCAATACATGCTGCCAAGGCCGAGTGGCGTTAGGAGAGCGGATTTCAAGCGACTGCTGGGCGGCAATGGAGCGGGCCAGATCCGGGATTAACCGATCTTCAGCCCAATCACCCCCACCAATCACATTGCCGGCCCTAGCCGTAGCCAGCAGCGGTGCCCTAGAGGTATGGAAAAAAGCACTGCGGTAACTGGCCGCCACCATTTCAGATCCTGCTTTGGACGCGCTATAAGGATCATGACCGCCAAGTCGATCGTTTTCTCGATAGCCCCATGCCCACTCTTGGTTCTCGTAGCACTTGTCGGTGGTCACGGCCAAAATGGCCCGAACACTATTGGTTTGACGACATGCTTCCAGCACGCAGGCTGTGCCCATGACGTTGGTGGACCAAGTCTCCAATGGATCACGGTATGAGCGCCTTACCAAGGGTTGCGCAGCCAAATGGAAAACCACTTCCGGCTGCGTTGCCTGAAAAATCCTAGCGACCTCGGTCGAATTTCTAATGTCCAGCTCGTTGTGGCTTACAGCACCTTCAAGATCCAACAAATCCCAATGGTTAAAGTCGACTTCAGGTGCCAAAGAAATGCCTACAACTTCAGCACCCAGTTGGCTGAGCCACAGAGTCAGCCAGCTGCCCTTGAAACCGGTGTGACCCGTAACCAGGACGCGCTTTCCTTTATAAGCATCGGAAAATTGTCTCATTCCCACGTTTTCCAGGGTGCTTTACCCGTTGACCACAACTCTTCTAAGTGATTTTTGTCACGCAAAGTGTCCATGGGTTGCCAAAAACCTCGGTGCTCATAAGATTCTAGCTGTCGATTACGTGCAATGGTTTCAAGCGGCTGCCCTTCCCACGACGTTTGATCCCCTTCAATTAGGTCAATTACCTTGGGGTTCAGTACGAAGAAACCTCCATTGATCCAAGCTCCATCCCCGGGTGGTTTTTCTTGAAAACCTAGAACACTGGTACCTTCACGCAACAACGCACCATAGCGCCCAGGTGGCTGAACCGCCGTAACTGTGGCCAATTTTCCGTGCTTTTTATGAAAAGCAATTTGCTTTGATATATCAACATTTGCGACGCCATCACCATAAGTGAAGCAAAAGGCCTCGTCTTGACGCACATAGTTTGCGACACGCTTCAAACGGCCACCCGTGAGCGTTTCATCACCCGTATCAACCAAAGTCACGCGCCACGGTTCGGCCTTTTTGTGGTGAACTTCCATCTGATTGCTGGTCATGTCGAAAGTGACATCAGACATATGCAAGAAGTAGTTGGCGAAATATTCTTTGATCACGTATCCCTTGTAGCCACAACAGATAATGAAATCATTGACGCCATGAGAAGAATAAACCTTCATGATATGCCAAAGAATTGGTCGACCACCAATGTCAATCATTGGTTTCGGTTTGAGGTGAGTTTCCTCCGAAATTCGGGTTCCGAGGCCTCCGGCAAGGATAACGGTTTTCATTAACAATTTCTCCAAAGTGAGATTTCATCACCATTTATATGTGTTGGACATTATTGCATTTCGCCCCAATTTGACTCACCATAGCTGTAGCTTTATGCACAAAAATTAGATTCATAAAATGGTATACGACCTCGGGTACAGAATCCACGCGCGAGAGCCATCAGGGAGACTTGCAGCACGCTTTTCGACCTTTCGGGCCGCTGATATTTAGGCAGGCCATTTTGACCTCTAGGGTTTCAATCTCAGATTGAAGCTCGCCGTACTCACTCATTTTTCGCCTTAGAAACCGGCCTGCAAGCACGGCTTTTTCGGCAATTCCTTGCGGCATGAGTACAAAGATAGATCCAAGCTTGTTTTCGGTTTCGATGAAGTTACGCACCTCCATCCAATCCTTTTCAAAGGCTGCCGTACGAGGATAGTTCAACCTACCTGCACCAACGCCCAGTTTCTCGGCGATCTCGCGCCATCTCATGCAGGGAGCCTTGCAGCATCCGAAGAACCCGGAAGTAAGTGTCTTTCTAGATCTGTCATCGGCAACTAGTCACGTAAGGTGTACACAACCACGCTACCGCCAAACCGCGTCACGATTGACATACACCATAGGGACTATTAAGAAGTTGGATACCAACCCCCATATTATATGGGGTTCCCCGGTGATTTTTGAGTGAAAAATGCAACATGCATATAAGGAACCCGTTGTGGTCCTAACGCTTCGGTGTCGGCCGCAGGATTGGTTTCGGCGCGCGACTGTTTCGCCCTCGTCATAAGCGCTTCGCTATCCAAGAATGCTCGTCCTGCGTGGCAGCACCTTCTATGCGACTATGGTTCATCGGCTCGCAGTTTACGCTCCACGTTTACTGATCTTTCCGAAATCGGTCACCCTAATGCCGTCGTGCTTCACTCTGTTCGCTTTGACTACCTTACGACCGGACTTGCACCCGCGGCGGTGCACCCCTACTGGGTGCACCAAAAAAGGCCAACCGGTTAAGGTTAGCGTTTTAGAGTATGGTGGAGCTGGGGGGATTTGAACCCCCGTCCGCAAGCCATTTTTGTGTGGTTCTACATGTGTAGTCGTCTGATTTGAGTCTCGCTTACCAAAACGCGCAGCGACACGCTTTCCGGCTTACCAGTTCCCTATTGTCTTGTTCTTACCCAAGGAACCCGGGTAACAACCAGCCGACTTAAATGACCATACAGCCTGGACGGCTTAGCTTGCGCTACACCACCCTTGCCCAGCCCATCGGCCTGCTGTTGTATGGCTCACTGGCAATTAAGCAGCGAGTGCGAAACGTTCGTCGTTTGCAGTTAGTTTTTTGAAAGAAGTTTTACGAGCGTCCATCATGCTCGACATGCCCCACTACACGTCCGAACCCACGTCGAAACCAATGCAGCCCCTTAGGAGATGGATTCTACGCTCTGCGCGTGTTCAAAAGGGCTTGCTGCATGCTATTTCTGTAAGTGGGTGCTACCCAGCAGCAGTGGCTTGGGCTAGTGCTGTTCGCCCAATGACAAAATGGGCAAAAGGTCCACTGGTTGGGCCAGTAAGGCTTGTGCACCCCAGGTGCTCACGTCCGTCTCTCCCATATAGCCCCAGCAAGCGGCATAACCGGGCATTTGCGCAGCTATGGCGGCCTGAATGTCGCGCTGGTCGTCGCCAATATAGATGCAGTCAGCAGGTGCAACGGACAACCGCCTGGCCGCCTCAAGTAAAGGCTCTGGGTGTGGTTTGGTGTGCGCCGTTGTGTCGCCACTGATAACGACAGATGCCCCCGCTAACAAAGGCATTTGCCCAACCAAAGGGTTGGTGAAGCGGGACGACTTGTTGGTCACAATCCCCCAGCGCAGTCCGGCCAGTTCTATGGCATTTAACAGCTGAGAGACCCCAGGGAAGGCGTAGGTGGTATCCAGCAAGCATTGTTCATAATTGGTAAAAAATTCTTCGCGCAAGGCGTTAAATTCTGGGTGATCGGTGCCAATACCAAAAGCCACCTGCAACATCCCTCTGGCGCCTGCACCGGCCATGGGTCTGTAGCTTGCTATGGGTAAACCGGGCAGGCCACGTTGTATCCTAAGCGCGTCGGCTGCACGCCCCAGGTCAGGGGCGCTATCGATCAAGGTACCGTCTAAATCGAACAAAACAGCTTTGATGCGGGGCATAAACGCCTTTTTCAGGTCAGTGGGCGTTTCGCCGCCACCATATAGTTGGCGCTTGGGCCACTTGCCAGCCAAAAGCGGTCGGACAAGGGGTTGTAGTGCAGGCCAATAGAGCTATGGAAGTTGAGGCCGGATTGGCGGATAGTCCTCGTCAGTTCACTGGGGAGTATGAGTTTTTCGTATTCGTGCGTGCCTCTCGGGACTAATTTCAAAAGGTACTCCGCAGCAAGGATCGCCGTTAAAAATGTACGGGGGGTTCGGGAAAGCGTAGAAAAAAACACCCAACCGCCGGGCTTCACCAGTTGCGCACAAGCCTGTACCACCGAGGCCGGATCGGGCACATGCTCCAACATTTCCATGCAGGTGACGATGTCAAAGTGGGCCGGTAACTCTTTCGCAAGCGCTTCCACGCTTATCTCACGGTAATCCACAAAAGGGGACTGCGCCTCTAGCGCGTGAAGGCGGGCCACCGCCAAGGCATTTGCAGACAGGTCAGCGCCTGTGACACGGGCACCTTTGCGCGCCATCGCGTCTGACAAAATCCCACCACCGCATCCCACGTCAAGCACGGTGGTTTCGGGCCACTGGACAAACTGCGTCATCCACCCTAAGCGAAGGGGGTTGATTCGGTGCAAAGGCTTGAACTGGCCATCAAGGTCCCACCAGGTATGGGCGACGGCCGAAAACTTGGCCAACTCGAGTGGATCGGCATTGACCGCTCCTCCAATAGGGACTTCGGAACCGTGGATGCCTTGGGACAACATGCGTTATTGTTCGTAAAAGGGAAGTTTCAATTGTCCATGAAAAAAGCCCCCAAGGCCTAGACCCGGGGGGCTTGTTTAAAGTATTCGGAAATTACTTGTTAGGACGGGTGCCAACAACTTCCACTTCAACACGGCGGTTTTTAGCTTGACCTTCCTTGGTCTTGTTATCGGCTACGGGTTGCTTGTCGCCTTTGCCTTCGGTGTAAACACGATTTTTCTCTACACCTTTGGACACCAGATAGGCTTTCACGGCCTCAGCGCGTTTGGCCGACAGTGCTGGTGCGGCTTTTTCGCCAGCGGCAGCATGACCAACCGCCACGATCACTTCAAGGCTGATGCCTTTGAGTTTGGCGACTAAATCGTCCAACTTGGCTTTACCGGCAGGCTTCAAAACTGCGTTGCCTACTGTGAAGAACGCATCCGATGCGTAGGTCACTTTGGTTGCTACTGCTGGTGGAGGTGGGGGTGGGGGTGGTGCAGCAGGCGTTGCAGCACGTGCAGGTGCTGCCGGCGCAGCTGCCGGTGCGGGAGCTGGTACAGCTGCCGGGGTAGGTGCAGGTGCTGGGGCCGGAGCGGCTTTAGGCGCAGCACTTGCTGCGGGGGCTGCTGGCGCCACGGGGATACTGCCGTCACAACCTTGCGCTGCTGTCGCAGGGGTCCAAGAGCTGCTACGCCAGCAAAGGGAGGCATCGCCCGACTTCCAAGTCAAGTCGCCAATGCCGTTTTTCCAGCTTCCCGACGCCAAGGCAGTACCTGTTAGAGCTACGCCGGCGATCAGCAAAACCACTTTGTTCAATTTTTTCATGTGAAATCCTCAAAATAATATTGTGTGCAGCCTTGCTGCCAGATCTGACGGCTCAATCCTAACTCAATTGCCGCTTGAAGCATTGTGCCACAGTTCATTTCAACGCGAAACCCCTGCCCAGGTTGGGGTTGATAATCTGAGCCGAAAGTTGCGCGTGCGATGTTGCGGATAAGCAACGACCAGCATAGGAGTAAAATGAAGGGTTACCTTTTCGTGGTTTGCCCGCCAATAAGCACATGACCCAGTTTGCCAAAGAAACGCTGCCAATTAGTCTCGAAGAGGAGATGCGGCGGTCCTACCTCGACTACGCCATGAGCGTGATTGTCGGGCGCGCGTTGCCCGATGCCCGAGACGGTCTGAAACCGGTGCATCGGCGTGCGCTGTACGCTATGCATGAGCTAAGCAACGATTGGAACCGACCCTATAAAAAGTCGGCCCGTATCGTGGGTGACGTGATTGGTAAATACCATCCGCACGGTGACCAGTCGGTTTATGACACGGTGGTGCGTATGGCGCAGGATTTTTCCATGCGCCATATGCTGGTCGACGGTCAGGGCAACTTTGGTTCGGTTGACGGTGACAACGCAGCAGCCATGCGCTACACCGAGGTGCGTTTGGCAAAAATTGCCCACGAATTGCTGGCAGACCTGGACAAAGAAACGGTCGATTTTGGACCCAATTACGACGGCAGTGAAAAAGAGCCGCTGGTGATGCCTACGCGCTTGCCTAATCTGTTGGTGAATGGCTCAGGCGGCATCGCGGTAGGTATGGCAACCAATATACCGCCGCACAACCTAAACGAAGTGGTTGATGCCTGTTTGCACCTTTTGGCTACACCTGAAGCCTCGATTGACGAGCTAATGGCGCTGGTACCCGGCCCTGACTTCCCGACCGGAGGCATTATTTTTGGTACCCAGGGGGTGCGCGAAGGGTACAGAACCGGCCGTGGCCGCGTGGTGATGCGGGCCAAAGTGCATTTTGAGGACATCGACAAAGGCCAGCGCCAGTGCATTGTGGTGGACGAACTGCCCTACCAGGTCAATAAAAAGACCCTGCAAGAACGCATTGCCGAACTGGTCAATGAAAAGAAACTGGAAGGTATCAGCCATATCCAAGACGAGTCGGACAAGTCAGGCATGCGCTTGGTGATTGAGCTCAAGCGCGGTGAAGTGCCCGAGGTGGTGTTGAACAACCTGTACAAGCAAACGCAACTACAGGACACCTTTGGCATCAACATGGTGGCGCTGATTGATGGCCAACCCAAGCTGTGCAACCTCAAGGATTTGGTTGAAGTGTTTTTGCGGCATCGGCGTGAAGTGGTTACCCGGCGCACGGTGTTCAACCTGCGCAAAGCCCGTGACCGTGGCCATGTGATTGAAGGTCTGGCCGTTGCGCTGTCAAATATTGACGAGTTCATTGCGATTATTCGCAACGCACCGACGCCACCGGTGGCCAAAGCAGGTTTGATGGCCAAGTCCTGGGATAGCCAAGTAGTGCGGCAAATGCTCACGCGTACCCGTGAAGACGGTAGCGCCATCAACGCCGACGACTATCGCCCCGAGAGCCTAGACCAAGGCTTTGGTATGGGCGCTGATGGACTCTACCGCCTCAGCGACGTTCAGGCTCAAGAAATTTTGCAAATGCGTTTGCAGCGTCTGACGGGCTTGGAGCAAGACAAGATCATCGCTGAGTACAAAGAGGTGTTGGCCGAAATCGAAGACTATCTGGATATTCTGGCCAAGCCCCAGCGGGTATCGACCATCATCCATGACGAGTTAACCGCCCTGAAAGGCGAGTTTGGTCAGACCAAGCTAGGCGCTAGGCGCAGCCATATTGAACAAAACTACCAAGACCTAAGTACCGAAGACCTGATTACGCCAACCGATATGGTGGTGACGGTTTCGCACAGTGGTTATATCAAGAGCCAACCTTTGTCTGAATACCGCGCGCAGCGACGTGGCGGGCGCGGCAAACAGGCGGCGGCAACCAAAGAAGACGATTGGATTGACCAATTGTTTGTTGCCAATACCCACGACTACATCTTGTGTTTTAGCAACCGTGGTCGCTTGTATTGGCTCAAGGTATGGGAAGTGCCAGTGGGTTCACGCGGGTCTAGGGGTAGACCCATCGTCAATATGTTCCCTCTGCAAGAGGGCGAAAAAATTACCGTGACCCTGGCCTTGACCGGCGAAATGCATAAATTCCCGGCCAGTCATACTATTTTCATGGCCACCCGTATGGGTACCGTCAAAAAGACACCACTGGATGAGTTTTCTAACCCGCGCAAAGGCGGCATTATTGCGGTGGATCTGGACGAAGGCGACTTTTTGATCGGTGCTGCTTTGACCGACGGCAACCACGACGTGATGCTGTTCAGTGACGCAGGTAAGGCCGTGCGCTTTGACGAAAACGATGTCAGACCCATGGGGCGAACCGCGCGCGGTGTGCGGGGCATGATGTTGGAGGAGGGCCAAAGCGTCATTGCGATGCTGGTGGCAGAAGACGAACAGCAAAGCGTTTTAACCGCCACTGAAAATGGCTATGGCAAACGCACCAGCATTACCGAATACACCCGGCACGGACGCGGTACCAAGGGCATGATTGCAATCGTTCAAAGTGAGCGCAACGGTAGAGTCGTGGGTGCCACGCTGGTACACGCTGACGACGAAATTATGTTGATCACAGACACCGGCGTTTTGGTGAGAACACGGGTCGGTGAGATCCGTGAGTTGGGTCGCGCAACGCAGGGCGTTACCTTGATTGGTTTGGACGCAGGCGCCAAGCTCAGTGGTTTGCAGCGCATTGTTGACAACGATGCCCCGACCGAAGAAGCGCCAGCGGACGACACCCCGTCGCCACCAAGCGACCCCGCTGTTTGACGGCGTACAGCGCAAAACCAGTGGGCTTGGCTTGATGCACGCACGACCCTTTAATTTTTCTGCGGGTCCAGCGACCATGCCGAATGCGGTTTTGCAAAAAGCCGCCTCTGAAATGCTCAATTGGCAGGGCAGTGGCATGGGCGTGATGGAAATGAGCCATAGGGGCAAAGAATTCACCCGCATCATGGCGCAAACCCTGTCCGACTTGCGAACCCTGTTGGCCATCCCGGCGCACTTTCAGGTGCTGTTCATGCAGGGTGGTGGCATGGGGCAAAACGCCATCGTTCCGCTTAACCTTTCTAAAGGCGGTGCGGTAGATTTTGTGGTGACGGGCACGTGGAGTCAAAAATCCAGTCACGAGGCTTTGCGTTACTGCGATGCCCAAGTCGTGGCGTCAAGCGCACCCTCACAGTTTTGTGACCTGCCTGCGCCTAGCACTTGGGCGCTGCGCTCAAACGCCCAATACGTTCATCTATGCACCAATGAAACCATCCACGGGGTGGAAATGCACGCACTCCCAGACTTGGCGGCTTTAGGTTCTGATGCACCCTTGGTGGTGGATTGCTCATCGCACATTGCGTCTAGGCCCATGGACTGGGACAAGATTGGCCTGGCCTTTGCAGGCGCACAAAAAAACCTGGGCCCAGCCGGGCTGACGGTGGTGGTTGTGCGTGACGACCTGCTTGACCGTGCCCTGCCGGTATGCCCCAGTGCGTTTAATTACCGGATGCAGGCCGACAACGGGTCTATGCTGAATACGCCACCCACCTACGCCATCTATATGGCGGGATTGGTGTTCGAATGGCTGCTGACGCAAGGTGGGGTTGCTGCCATGGAGCAGTTGGCGATAACAAAGGCGCAAAAACTTTACGATGCGATAGACCGGTCCGATGTTTTTTACAACCCCGTCGCGCGCCATTGCCGTTCACGTATGAACGTGCCGTTTTTTATCCACGATAGTGCGGGGGGCCAGAAGGCCACAGAGGTGTTTTTGAGTGGCGCAGCTGCGCGTGGACTTTTGCAGCTCAAAGGGCACAAGGCTTTGGGCGGTTTACGCGCCAGTTTGTACAACGCCATGCCCATGGAAGGCGTCAACGCCTTGGTTGACTACATGAGTGAATTTGAACGCCAGGGAGGTTTGGTATGACGCAACCAGTCCAGTCCGAAGGTTTGGCAACACTTCGCGTTCAGATTGACACGCTAGACAGACAGATTCTGGCCTTGCTAAACGAGCGGGCCAAAGTGGCCGAGAAAGTGGGCGCACTCAAGCGATTAGAGGGTTCGCCGTTTTTTCGTCCAGACCGGGTGGCCCAGGTGATTGAAAAAATCCAGTCGGCCAATCAGGGCCCGCTGCAGAATGCGCATGTGGCATCGATTTGGCGCGAAGTCATGTCGGCGTGTCTGGCGCTGGAAGCGCCACAACGGGTGGCAGTGCTTGGCCCACAGGGCACGTTTTGCGAGCAAGCGGCGATTGACTTTTTTGGCGGCGCCGCCAACTTAATTTATTGCAGCAGTTTTGATGAGGTGTTTCACGCTACGGCCGCAGGCACGGCCCAGTTTGGGGTGGTGGCGATGGAAAATTCCACCGAAGGTGTGATTGCGCGTTCGTTGGATTTGTTTTTGCGCTCACCCGTGCATGTGGTGGGCGAAGTCAGTTTGCTTGTCAGGCACAACCTTTTAAGGCAGGTCAACGACCTGGCCAACGTGGAGGTGGTGTTGGCGCACCCCCAGGCTTTGGCGCAGTGTCAGCATTGGCTGACCCAGCACCTGCCCCACGCCGAGCGCCGCGCGGTTTCTAGTAACGCCGAGGGCGCTAGGTTGGCTGGGACCAACCCGGCTTGGGTTGCTCTAGCCAGTGAGCGCGCCGCAGCTCAGTTTGGGCTGCATATTGTGGCCCATGCCATCCAGGACGAGGCCTACAACCGCACGCGATTTGCCATCATTTGCCTGCCTCAAACCTTGCCCATGCCACCTGCGTCGGGCAAGGACTGCACCAGTTTGGTGGTGTCGGTTCCGAATCGGCCTGGCGCCGTGCATGACCTGTTGGTGCCCTTAAAAAAATACGGGGTCTCTATGACGCGGTTCGAGTCTCGCCCCGCCAAGTCCGGTCAGTGGGAGTATTACTTTTATGTGGACGTGGCCGGCCACCCTTCGCAGCCTGCGGTTGCGGCGGCGCTGGAGGAATTGGGGTCGCTTTGCGCTTTCTACAAAATGCTAGGCGCCTACCCGGTTTCGGACTAGTGCCGTCTGGTAATGGCGCAAGTGGCAAAGCTTTGACCCTTTTTAGAACCCATGCATACACCTTTTAAACAAATGGGTCTGATAGGCTGCGGGCTGATGGGCGGCTCTTTGGCCTTGGCGCTTAAAGCGTCGGGTCAGGTTGAGGCCATCACTGGCTTTAGCGCAACGCCTGCGTCCAGTGCAAAGGCCTTGCAACTAGGGGTCATAGACAAAGAGGTACGGCAGTTAGAACAGGTCGCCATAGGTTCAGACCTGATCGTTCTGGCACTGCCAGTCTCTGCCACGGCCCAGGTGCTGGCAAAAATCAAGCCCCATTTATTGGCGGGTGCTTTGGTGATTGATGTGGGTTCGACCAAAAGTGATGTCGTTGCCGCAGCTTTTGAGTCTTTGGCCGAGCAGTCTTGGCAATTTGTCGGTTGCCACCCGATGGCGGGTGCTGAAAAAGCAGGTGTCGAGCATGCCAGTGCGCAGTTGTACCAGTATTGCCAGGTCATTTTGACCCCCACCGCGCATAGTTCTCAACCCCAGGTTGAAAAGGCCCAGGCCTTATGGGAAGCGCTGGGTTGCAAAGTGTTGCACATGACCCCTGACGCGCATGACCGTGCGTTGGCAAAGGTCAGCCATTTGCCTCATTTACTGGCCTTTGCCTACATGAACGGGCTGCTCAACGGTCCCGAACTCCAACAGGCTTTGGGCGTGGCCGGTACCGGGTTCAAAGACTTTAGCCGTATCGCAGCCAGTGAGCCACATATGTGGCGCGACATATTCCTTGCCAATCGGCAAGCCTTGCTCAGTAGTTTGGACGATTTTGAATCCGCCTTGCACCAGCTTAAAGCTGATTTGCAGATGGGGCAGACGCAGGAAATGTTGGATAGGCTTCACGGTGCCAGTCAAGCGCGAGCGCAGTGGCGTATGTCCCGCGCAGAGCCGCCTTCGTTAGCCACAGACCTACCTATCACCTGATTCCACCATGTTTCGTACAGAATTTCTTGACCTCGTGCCCGTAGACGGCGCGCTGGGTACCGTCCACCTGCCAGGCTCAAAAAGCATTTCCAATCGCGTTTTGTTGCTGGCGGCGCTAAGTGCTGGAACTACCGTTGTACACGACCTGCTCGATTCAGACGACACACGGGTGATGCTGGACGCGCTGGGTGCGCTGGGTTGCACGCTACGGCGTGAAGGGTCTGTACTGCACGTGACGGGATTAGGCGGGAAAGGTCAACGCGCGTTGATTGATGAGCAGGTGTTGCCGCTCTTCTTAGGCAACGCCGGGACTGCCATGCGTCCACTCACAGCGGCCTTGGCGTTATTGGGCGGGCACTTTGAGATGACGGGTGTGGCACGCATGTACGAGCGCCCAATAGGCGATTTGGTTGACGCCCTGCGCCAGTTGGGTTGTCAGATCGACTATTTGCAGACCCAAGGGTTTCCGCCCCTGGCGATTCGCCCACCACAATTGCACATCAACGGCCCTATTTCTGTCAGAGGTGATGTATCTAGCCAGTTTCTGACCGCTCTTTTGCTTGCGTTGCCGTTGGTGGCACAGCAGGATATCGTGATTGAGGTGGTGGGCGAATTGATCTCAAAGCCCTACGTTGAGATCACACTTAATCTACTCGGTCGTTTCGGCATACAGGTGAAGCGGCCCAGCGGTTCTCAGTCCTGGCAACGTTTTACCATCCCGGCTGGTAGCCACTACCAGTCACCGGGTGACATCTATATTGAAGCGGATGCGTCTTCAGCCAGTTATTTCATTGCATTGGGGGCGATAGCGGCCTCGCCACGGCAAGACGGGGCGGCCACGCCATTAACCATTGAGGGATTAGGCGAGCAATCCATTCAGGGCGACATTCGATTTGTTGACGCGGCGCGTGCCATGGGTGCAGACATCACGACCTACCCCAACCGTTTGGAAATTCGCAAAGGCCAGTGGCCGCTGCGCAGTGTTACTCTCGATTGCAACGCCATTCCAGATGCCGCCATGACGCTGGCGGTGATGGCGCTTTACGCCAGTGGCACAACGCGCCTTTACAACATTGGAAGCTGGCGGGTCAAAGAAACCGATCGAATTGAGGCCATGGCGACCGAGTTGCGCAAACTTGGCGCCACAGTGAGCACCGGGCCTGACTTTATTGAAGTGACCCCGCCGCCCGAAGCGTCGGCCTTTCAAGACGCCGTAATTCATACCTACGACGACCATCGCATCGCCATGTGCTTTGCGCTGGCCAGTTGTAACCCGGCGGGCCGAACGGTTCGCATCATGGATCCGCGTTGTGTAGGCAAAACCTTTCCAGATTTTTTTGAAACGTTTTTTTCGGTGGCCCAAGCGCGAGTTGAAAACATCCCGGTGATATGTGTGGACGGACCGACTGCGTCGGGCAAGGGTACTTTGGCCAGTCAAGTGGCTTCCAGGCTGGGTTATCACTACCTAGACTCAGGCGCAATTTACCGCGCCTTGGGTTTTGCGGCCATTCAGGCAGGCATCGCGTTGATCGTCGACAACGAACCCGGGTTGGCAGACCTGGCCCGCCATTTAGCCTTGCGATTTGATGGCGACCAAGTGTTTTTAAGCGGGCAGGACATCACTCAGGCCATTCGAACAGAGGAGGCCGGTTTGAATGCCTCCAAAGTGTCGGCACTGCCATTGGTGAGGCAGGCCTTGGTTCAGTTACAACTGCAGTTTCGTCAGTTGCCCGGCTTGGTTGCTGACGGGCGAGACATGGGAACCGTCATTTTTCCTGGTGCCAGCCTTAAGGTGTTTTTGACCGCCACTGCTGAAAAACGGGCGGAGAGACGCTATAAGCAATTGATTTCCAAAGGAAATCAGGTTATACTGTCAGACCTCAAAGCGGATCTGGAGGTGCGGGACGCACGCGATGCGAACCGCGCAAGTGCTCCTTTGAAGGTCGCCCCTGGCAGTCACCTGCTCGACAATTCTGAGCTATCGATTGAAGAGTCGGTAAGCCAGGTGTTGGTCTGGTGGCAGGACAAGCGGCCATTCAAAGGCGTGCCCGATACGCAATGAGTTTGTGGTCCTTTTGGCTCCCGTCGCACTGCATGTGCAAGGCCAAAGGGGATTTTTAACTTTACCGGGTGTACTGCACCTTTCAACTTTTGCCAATCTTGGTGTCGTCGCGTTGGGCGTTTTGAAACGATCAACGGATGGCCTGCGGAACTTGGCATATTTAGGAAATTGAATGTCTGAATCTTTTGCCGCCCTTTTTGAAGAATCGCTCAAACACGCCGAGATGCGCGTAGGCGAGGTCATTACCTCTGAAGTCGTCCGCATCGAACACGGCTTTGTCGTGGTAAATGCCGGTCTCAAGTCTGAGTCCTATGTGCCCATCGAAGAATTCAAGAGCGATACGGGTGAAATTGAAGTTCACGTCGGTGACTTCGTGTCGGTTGCCATTGATGCCGTTGAAAACGGCTATGGCGATACCATTCTTTCACGTGACAAAGCCAAGCGCCTGGCCTCCTGGATGAGCCTTGAAAGAGCGCTTGAGTCGGGTGACTTCGTGGTGGGTACCACCAGTGGCAAAGTCAAAGGCGGCCTGACCGTCTTGGTCAACGGCATTCGTGCCTTCTTGCCTGGCTCGTTGATTGAGTCGCGCCCCATCAAGGATTTAACCCCTTACGAAAACAAAACCTTGGAATTCAAGGTTATCAAGCTTGACCGCAAGCGCAACAACGTGGTGCTGAGCCGCCGTGCAGTGGTCGAAGCCAGCATGGGCGAAGAACGCGCCAAGATGATGGAAACCCTCAAAGAGGGCGCTATCGTGAACGGCGTGGTCAAAAACATCACCGAGTACGGTGCGTTTGTTGACTTGGGTGGTATTGACGGCTTGCTGCACATCACCGATATGGCCTGGCGCCGTGTACGTCACCCCAGCGAAGTGGTGGTGGCCGGTCAAGAGATCACTGCCAAGATTCTTAAGTTTGATACCGAGAAAAACCGCGTGTCACTGGGGCTCAAGCAAATGGGCGACGACCCATGGATGGGCGTGAGCCGGCGTTATCCCGCCGAAACGCGCTTGTTTGGCAAAATCACCAATATCGCCGACTACGGTGCCTTTGTGGAACTCGAGCCTGGCATCGAAGGTTTGGTACACGTTTCTGAGATGGACTGGACCAACAAAAATGTGGCCCCTAGCAAGCTGGTGGCACTGGGCGACGAAGTCGAAGTCATGGTTCTTGAAATCGACGAAGACAAACGCCGCATTTCCTTGGGCATGAAGCAATGCAAAGCCAACCCATGGCAAGACTTTGCGCAAAACACCAAGCGTGGTGATCGCGTCAAGGGCCCCATCAAATCCATTACCGACTTTGGCGTGTTTGTGGGTCTGGCCGCCGGCATCGATGGTCTGGTGCACCTGTCCGATTTGTCCTGGAACGAACCCGGCGAAGCAGCGGTTCGCAACTACAAAAAGGGCCAGGAAGTGGAAGCTTTGGTGTTGGCGATCGACATCGAACGCGAGCGCATCTCCTTGGGTATCAAGCAGTTGGACTCTGACCCCTTCACCAATTTCACGACCATCAATGACAAAGGCAGTGTGGTGTCGGGCAAGGTCAAATCGGTGGATGCCAAAGGCGCTGAAATCGACCTGGGCGAAGACGTTATCGGCTACTTGCGCGCCAGCGAAATCAGCCGTGACCGTGTTGAAGACGCACGCAACGTACTGAAAGAAGGCGATGAAGTCCATGCGGTGGTGGTGAACGTGGATCGTAAGACCCGCAACATTCAGCTCTCTGTCAAAGCCAAAGACACAGCCGACCAGAACGAAGCCATGGCCAGCCTGAGCCAGGCCTCTTCCCGTGAAAACGCTGGCACCACCAGCCTGGGTGCATTGTTGCGCGCCAAGTTGGATAACAGCAACGACAAAGAGTAATTTTTGGCGGATTCGCTGGTGCAGCCTGTGTCAATAGCAAGCGCCCATGTCCTGTGGGTCTGGGCGCTTGTCAAACGGTTCGGGATGTTACCTTCTTGCGGTGACTGATTCTTTTCACTCTACTAGCAGACCCTGTTGCCATGACCCGATCTGAGCTTGTTGAAGAACTTGCTGCGCGTTTTTCGCAGTTAACCCAGCGTGATGCAGAAATGGCCGTCAAATCCATTTTGGATGCGCTAGGCGAGGCGTTGAACAAGGGCCAACGAGTGGAGATCAGGGGTTTTGGTAGCTTTAGCGTGACGCACCGAGCGCCACGGCAAGCGCGTAACCCCAGAAGTGGCGAGAGCGTTGAAGTGCCATCCAAGCGGGTCCCTCACTTCAAGCCAGGCAAGGCCCTGCGTCTTGCGGTAGATGAACAGATGGTCAGCACGTTTGCTGCGTCTAACCCCCCAGTGAGTGGGTCGGGCAGGCGTCCATTGAAACCATGAAAGTTCTTGCTCAAGCGCTGAGGTGGTTGTTGACCGGCGCGTTGTTTTTATTGCTTTTCGCTTTTTCACTCAACAACCAAGCACCTGTTCAAGTGCATTTCATTTTTGGATATTCGCATACCGTCCCACTCATCATCGTGGTTCTGGCCGCGCTCGGAATTGGCATCGTGCTCGGCGTGGTGGGGATGCTTCCGTACTGGCTTAGTTTGCGGCGCAAGCAACTAGAACGCACAGTCCCGTTGCAGGAGTCCAACCTCGTGGCAACCACCCGTGCTGCTGCGCCTGTTTATCGCAATGCCTCTACCGGTCCCATCACTGAATATGGACCTTAGCCTTACCCTCTCCCTGTTTGGCTTTCCAGCGGTGTTTTTTTTGGGCTGGTTGGCCTCAAGAGCCGACCTCAAACAACTGCGCTTGGAAGCGCGCGAAACGCCTAAGGCGTATTTCAATGGTCTTCGCTTTCTGTTGAATGAACAGCAGGACCAAGCGATAGACGCCTTTATAGAAGCCGTACAGCTGGATCCCGACACCACTGAACTACATTTTGCATTGGGCAACCTGTTTCGGCGTCGTGGTGAATACGACCGTGCGGTGCGGGTACACGAGCATTTGATAGGTCGTGCTGATTTGTCGGAGGCCGATCGCAACCGGGCCCAATTTGCCTTGGCGACGGATTTTCTGCGGGCGGGCATTCTGGACAGGGCCGAGACCGTATTGCAGAATCTCCTGACAACTAGTTATCGTCAGCAATGCCAATGGGCCTTGCTCTCGCTCTACGAAAGAACGCGCGACTGGTATCGAGCCTCAGAGATAGCACGTCAACTGCATGAGGCGGGGGAGACCGGTTGCAGTGCGCGACTAGCCCATTTCCTTTGCGAGCAAGCCGCTGAGGTGTCTCGTTCAAACCCCTTAGAAGCCAAGTCTTTGCTCCTGCAGGCGCAATCCACTGACACCAAGGCCGATCGGCCTCTGGTGGATCTGGCCCGGTTGACGGTAGCTAGCGAACCAGAATTGGCCTTTTCATTGATGCTGCGACTGATTGATGAGCAGCGTCCGGCCAGTGCACTCATCGCAACCTTGTTTGCGCAAACCGCCATCCAGACAGGTCAAGCGACTATCGCTTTGGAGCGCTTAAGCCGTTGCTACGCGCAAACCCAATCCTTGGATATCTTGGAGGGCCTGGTCAAGCTGTTGTCTTTGGCCCCTGAACTGTTAGGTGAAACCCACCCTCAAATGGGCTTGTACCTGCAACACGTTGAGGCCACGTCCTCGCTCTTGGCGGCTCAACGGTGGTTGGAAATTGCCAACCTTCACGGTGTGTCAATGGCTCCTGCGGTGTCGCAGGCCATGGTGCAGGCCACCCGACCCTTGCAAAAATACCGATGTGCCTCTTGCGGCTTTGAGACGCAGCAACACCATTGGCATTGCCCAGGCTGCCAAGCCTGGGACAGTTATTCACCCCGACGCATTGAAGAACTTTAATGAAGATGGTTGACAAAAATGCACTTGATAGTGCGAGGGTTTTGGTTGTTGGCGACGCCATGCTTGACCGTTATTGGTACGGTTCAGTCGATCGCATTTCTCCAGAAGCCCCTGTTCCTGTGGTCAAAGTTGACCGTGAAGAAGACCGTATAGGTGCGGCAGCTAACGTCGCCTACAACGTGGTGTGCCTGGGCGCAAAGGCGTCACTACTTAGCGTGGTGGGCGATGACGAGGTTGGGCGTCGGCTGGCACAATTAGTGGCATCGGCAGGTATACAAGGGCATTTTGGCTTTGACGCGCAAATGCCCACTACCGTCAAATTGCGCGTTATTGGGCGCCATCAACAATTGCTGCGGGTGGATTTTGAAAGTCAACCCCAAACCGAACTATTGGCCGGTCTGCAACAGCAGTTTTTGCAGTTGTTGGGTCATCACGACGTGGTGCTTTTTTCTGATTACGGCAAGGGTGGCCTGACCCATGTGGCAGACATGCTAAAGGCAGCAAAGGCCGCCAACAAGCCGGTGTTGATAGATCCCAAAGGGTCTGACTACTCGCGTTACGCCGGTGCCCAATTGGTCACCCCTAACCGAGCCGAGTTGAGGGCAGTTATCGGGAGTTGGCAAAGCGAGCAGGAGTTGTCTGAAAAAGCCCAAAACCTGAGGGCCCGCCTTGACCTCGGCGCGTTGCTGGTCACCCGTAGCGAAGAAGGAATGACCTTGTTTGATGACCAAGGCCTGCTGCACGTGCCTGCCCAGGCGCGTGAGGTGTTTGATGTGACGGGAGCGGGTGATACAGTGATCGCCACCTTGGCCAGTTTGTTAGCCGCCGGGATGGGCCTTAGAGACGCCGTGCGATGGGCCAACAAGGCGGGCGCCATTGTGGTGGGCAAATTTGGTACAGCAACCCTTAGTTTTGAGGAACTCATGGCATGAAACCCGTGGTGGTCACCGGCGCTGCCGGATTTATTGGGGCCAATATCGTCAGAGGGCTGAATGCGCGTGGTGTGGATCGCATCATTGCAGTAGATGACCTAACCGACGGTGACAAGTTCCGCAATTTGGCCGATCTGCAATTGCTCGACTACGTCGACGCCGCCGACTTTTACGGCCGGTTTGCAAAGGGCGAATATGGCGCAGTAGAAGCGGTGTTTCATGAAGGCGCGTGCAGCGACACCATGGAGCGAAACGGGCAGTACATGATGCGCAACAACTACACCATGTCTTGCCTATTGGCGCAATCGTGCCAAGAGCAGGGAACGCGCCTCTTGTACGCCTCCTCGGCGGCCACCTATGGGGGCAGCGAGGTGTTTGTAGAGCAGGCCGCCTACGAGCGTCCACTGAACGTTTATGGCTATTCCAAGCTCTTGTTTGACCAGCGTATGCGACAGTTGCACGGTGAACGATTTGACCGCAGCCCGCACCAGGTGGTGGGATTTCGCTACTTCAACGTCTATGGGCCGCGTGAACAGCACAAAGGCCGTATGGCCAGCGTTGCCTTCCACCAGTTCCATCAATTCAAAACGGAGGGGCACGTCAAACTGTTTGGGACCTATGGCGGGTACGGCCCGGGGCGACAGATGCGTGATTTCGTATATGTTGACGATGTAGTGGCAGTGAATCTTTGGTTTTTTGATCATCCTGAGCATTCGGGACTGTTCAACTTAGGAACCGGTAGGGCGCAACCCTTCAACGATGTAGCGCTGGCGGTTGTCAACCACCATGTCTCCAGCCCTTTATCCTTAGATGCGGCGGTAGAGCAGAACCTGATTCAGTACCTTTCTTTTCCAGAGGCGCTCAAGGGCAAGTACCAGTGCTTTACCCAGGCCGATTTAAGCCAACTACGCGCTATCGGATGCCAGCACCCATTCACTGACGTCGCCACGGGCGTGGGTCATTACATGAAGGGTTTGCAACATTCTGGTTGACAGGTCAACCGCAAATAGACCAGGACGTTATAGCTATGGGGGGTGCCCCACTTCAATTCATTCTCAAGGAGATCTCATGTTAAAAAAGTTGCTCGCTATCGCCTTAATGATGGGCGCCTCGCTGTCGTTTGCTGCGGTAGACGTGAACAAAGCCAGCGCTGCTGATCTCGATAGCATCAAAGGCATTGGACCTGCTGTTTCAACCAAGATTTTGGAAGAGCGCAAAAAGGGAAATTTCAAAGACTGGAACGATCTGATCGATCGGGTGAAAGGTGTTGGACAAGCCAATGCGGTCAAGTTCTCTGAAGCCGGTCTAACGGTAGGTGGTGTGGCCTTCAAGCCCAGCGCAGCACCAGCACCCGCTGCGGATAAAGACAGCAAAGCGGCTAAACCAGTGGCCAAAGCTGCTGCCAGTGCTGCAAAGTAAATTGCAAACAAAAAGCGTTCGGGCTACAAGCACGGGACAGGTGTGAACACTTCGGTACTCTCGGTTGTCGCGCTGTCCATTGGGGCCAGTCTGGGTGCCTTTTGCAGGTGGCAATTGGGCCTGTGGCTGAATCCGCCGGTCGGGGTGGTATATGCCTTTCCTCACAGCCTGCCCTGGGGAACCTGGGTTGTCAACGTACTGGGTGGTCTTTTAATCGGCGTGGGTGTTGGGTTGTTGCAGGCCATGCCTGACATCAATCCGCTTTGGCGCTTGGTGTGGATGACTGGATTTTTGGGCGCTTTCACTACTTTCTCAGCGTTCTCGGCTGAGGTGGTAGCCATGCTTATGGTGCAACAGTACGGTTTGGCCTTGCTGACGGCTTCTGCTCACGTGCTGGGTTCGTTGGCCGCCACTGCACTTGGGCTGGCACTGGTCCAGGCCGTTCGGTAAGCCCTTTTAGGATTCCGCTAGCCAAAAAAAAGCCTTCCGAAGAAGGCTTTTTTTCAGCCAATGGGACAAACCCACTGGCGCAGATACTTGAATTAGTAACCGCCGCGTCCACCGCCACCGCCGCCACCGCCGTAGCTGCCACGACCACCGCCGCCGCCACCACCGCCACCGCCGTAACCACCGCCGCCGCCGCCACCACCAAAGCCACCACTACGTGGAGCACGTGGCTCCATAGGGCGGGCTTCGTTGACCACGCAGGCACGGCCACCTAAGGATTGACCATTCATGCCAGCGATAGCGGCTTGCGCCTCAGCATCGCTGCCCATTTCGACAAAGCCGAAACCTTTTGAACGGCCGGTATCGCGTTCCATCATCACTTTTGCGGACGTTACCGAACCAAATTGACGGAAACTTTGCTCCAAATCGCTATCGCGAACCGAATAGGGCAGGTTGCCCACATACAGTTTATTGCCCATTAAGGGACTCCTCTTAACACTATAAAACAAAGCGACAAGGTCATCGTGAGCACAAGCATCCGATAGAGCCTGAATTATTCATCCAAGCATCGCGTTCGCGCAAAGCAAACCCATCACCAACACTGCAGCTGAAATTCCAGCTAGCCGCGCGATTATGCGTCAACAATGCAAGAGTTGGTGCGATTTCATCAAATATTCCTAATAAAGTGCACACGCTGCCCTCGTTTGCCTGCTGATTGAGATGTGCCGTTCAGATTTGACCCTGTGCATATGAAGGATTACATCGAACGATGCCCCGATCACCGCATAACTTTCGCGCTGGCCTCTGCACTTGTGCCACGGCGAACCTATCATTGATAATAGAGGGGTGAAGTTCGTCAGGTCATCGCTGGTGCAAGGATGGAAACATCGCACCGGAGGAACGTCCGGACTGCAAAGAGTGGCGTAGCAGCTAACGGCTGTCCACCGTAAGGTGAGGATTAGAGCAACAGAGACGAGCCAGTTCAGTCTGGGTGAAACGGGCAATCTCTACGCGCAGCAATACCAAGTAGGCCAACGCTTTAGGCGGCTCGCTGAGTTGGCGGGTAGGTAGCACCGAGCTGTGGAGCGATCCATAGCCAAGAGAAATGATGACCACATGGGAGGGGTTTAGGCTTTTTTCCGTGCACAGAATCCGGCGTACAGACGAACTTCACACTTTTTGCGAATCTGCCTGGCTCATATGTTTTTTCAGGGCTGGCCTGGTAATCCCCCCTAATTTCCACGATCCTAAAAGTAGAAAATCAGCGTTGCATACTGCGTCAGAGTGAGCGCTGAGAAATCACGTTTGCCTATAAATCGAGGCAACTTCAACCTAACGGAATGGCACATCACAAGGAGAGAATATGCCCCGTGATCAAGTCAAACCATGGCGTGCACGCCTGGCCGCCAGCAAAGGCAAAGAGGATATTTCGGATAACCCAGTTGGAAGCCGAGCACGAGGTCTTGAGCTGGATCTTCGCCTTCGTGAGTTTGAGATAAGTCAACTCACGCAGCGTAATAACTTCTTCATGATCTTCCAAGGCGTATTAATCGCTGGCCTAGTGCAATCCCAAGGAACCGCGGCTCCATTGATAACCGCTAGCATGTCGTTGCTCGGGGTTGCGACATCAATCTTCCAGATAGGTATGGCCGGAGGCGCTAAGTACTGGCAGAGTCGATGGGAAGCCTCGACTCGGAGTTCAGAGATTGCGCTTGTTCTTGAGTTGATGAAGCAGCGCAGGCTGGCTGTTCAGACTTTCACTCACGATTCAGAACTTCTCACTGAGGAAGAGAAAAAAAAGATCAAGGATTGGAATGATGCACATCTTGAACCTAAAGACCAGATCACGGATGACACAGAATTCATCCAAAAAGTAGTGGAGAGTGATATCCAGCTAGGCAGAAGTTGTTGGCTCCGCAAGCACGCAGACTGGTGGGTTCGGCGGTTTGCTATTGCACCAAAGTGGTCTGTGAGTCGGATTCCCATTTGGATTGGCGCGATGCTCTTAATCTTCTGGCTCACGATCGCCACTCATTCGATACGATTTCCCGCTTTCGACGTGGCAAGCATCACACCGACTTGGTTCGAACTTACACCGTTGAAACACGATTCCATCCCAAAGTAGCGCTCGTAGTCTGAGGACTGACGGTGGCTTTTAGCCACTCACGCGATTTTGACTTTTAGCTTTTTCGCTGGATTCCCCGCCTTTTGACGTACCGCCTTAAAGTCCGCCACCACCTCGTCAATGTCTACACCTTGCGCTTCAAGTAGCTTGTCCAAGGTCTTGCTGGCCTTTTTTAGCGCAGCAATGTCGGCCTCAAGTTTGCCGTGTGTGGGGATGAAATAGCCAACCGTTTGGCCGTGTCGGGTAACAGCCACAGGTTTGCAGGACGCGATGTACGCTACTAAGCCAGAGCGGAACTCGCGAACGCCTACCTTCGTCGTTTCCAAGATTTGTCCATATTTTGAAATTCAAATGTGTACACATTGTGTATCAAATATGCAAATGACGCAACGAATGCTGTTACGGGGATAGCACGTCAAAACCGACTTTGAACAAATAGGACAGCGCTTTGCTTGTTAGAGCGGAAACTTGCGATTTTGCTCCTGATTTGACCGCTTCAGAAAGTTCTTGGCCAATAGACTTCCCGGATGGCTTAGCGTCTACGGACGTAGGGAACACTTTCAATATTTCCAATGCCTTTGGGCTCAAGGTGACGAATGCGTAACGCCCCGTCCGATTTATATCGACCGAGCCAATTAGGTAGCCCGTTTCGTGTAGCCAATGGATTGTTTCATACGCTAGCTCGATTTCCTTGCTTAAGTCTTGAATCTCCCCATCACGAAGATAACGCCCCGTCCATCTTTCGCCGTCCCCGTAAGTTTCTGAGCATTGTTCAGCACCAATTAACTTAATGAAGTCGATCCTATGTCTGCATGGAAACTCGTCCTGCAAAAGTGCAAATACACAACCAACCAAATAGTTAAATTTATCGAAATTGTTCTGCATGGGAAGTTACCGTCGTTGAAAACTAACTTGTTTCGGCAAATCTTGTCAGTCGCCAAGAAAGCGGGAAAAAGTACCTCATAAAACCAAGGCACTGGTAATTTGATAAAAAAAGACCGGGGTGAACTCAAACCAGCACGGCATACTACACCCCCACCCGCTCCCGCCAAACCCCCAACTGCGCCAGCGTGGTGGTGGCACCCCCGCACACCACCACGAGTACATTTTTAAACTCTTGCAACACGGGGTGGTTGTCGTAGGCCAGGGCCAGGCTGGCACCGCAGGCGGGCTCTACCAGTAGGCGGTGGTCGTGCAAAAAGTGGTCGCAGGCGTTAAGGGCGCTGGCGTCTGAGACCAACGTGCTTACCACCGGGTGGTGCTGGGCCCAGTGCAGGGCTTGGTCGCACACGCGTTTGGCCCCCAAGGACGAGGCGATGCTGGTGATTTGGTTGAGTGCAACCGGATGCCCGGCCTGCATGGCCGCGTGCAACGATGCCGCGCCATGGGTTTCTACGGCAATCACCGGGATGTTTGCCCCGCCGTTGCGGCGCAGCCCCTCTACCACCCCGCACAGCAGGCCGCCACCGCCTACCGACAGCACCACGGCGTCGGGTTGCAAATCGGTTTGGAATACCTCGTCAATCAGGCTGGCATGACCCGCCCACAGCAATGGGTTGTCAAAGGGGTGGATAAATGCGCAATCGGGGGCCAACAGCGATTGGGCGTGGTCGTTGGCCTCTTGCCACGACTCGCCATGTACGATGACTTGGGCGTCTTCTAGTGCCAGCAAATCGAGCGCGTGTTGTGGGGTGGTAATGGGCACCACCACGGTAACCGGCACACCCAATTGCCGCCCTGCGTAGGCCACGGCCAAGCCCGCGTTGCCGCCAGACGATGACACAAAACGCTTGGCACCCTGCGCCCGATAATGCTCGCAAGCGTGGCCAATGCCGCGCATCTTGAAGGACCCGCAAGGTTGCAAGGCCTCGACCTTAAGCCAGACAGAACGCCCTGTGGTGCGGCTTAAGGCGCGTGATGCGATAAGGGGGGTGGACAGGTGCAATGGCATAGGCTTGTTTCAATGTCGGGCGGAATTAGGTGGCATCCGTTGGATATGGGTGCGCGGTTGTAGGGCATTTTGCCATGTGGGTAAGGACTGACAGCCCTACCCTAGCTGCGCGCCATGGTGGCCTGGTGGGTGGGGAAAAGGGTTTAAAGGTTTGCAGGTATGCCTTAAACTTAATCAACAAAGCTTTGAGTCCACCTGCCCGCACTATGCAAAACCTCGCCACTGTCAATGTCTCCGCACTATTTTCTGCGTCGGCCTCGCCCAGCGATGTGGCACTGTGCGAGCAGCAGTTGTTGGCGGCCTGCACCTCTTTGGGCTTTGCCAAAATCAAAGGTGCGCCTGTTTCAGAGGATGTTGTGCGTAACATGCGCCAAGCGGTAGCAGCGGTGTTTGATGCGCCTCGGTCAAACTACCAAAGCTTTCAGGTTGAAAAAACCAATTACCGGGGTTACGTGCCACTGGGGTATTTCACGCCCAACGACGGCACCACCAAGCCGGACCAGTACGAGGCCTGGAAGCTGCACTTTGATGTGCCTGAGCACAGCCCGGTTGGCCAGCAATCGCCTCTTTACCGGCCCAACCGCTGGCCACCCATTGCACACAAGGTAAAAGACGCGGTACTGGCCTATTGGGCGTCTATGGACCGCTTAAATGGCGCGGTGTTGGCCGCCCTGTGCCGCGCCTTAAAGCTGGACGCGGATTGGGTTTTGTCCACCCTGGTCAACCCTTTGACCAATATGACGCTGCTGAACTACCCACCCAGCCCGCCCAAGGCCGCTAACTGGGGGATACACCCCCACAAAGACTTTAACTACCTGACCTTTTTGGCGCATGACCCGGTGGGAGGCCTAGAGGTGCGTACCCCAGAGGGTGGATGGATAGACGCCGCTTGCGAGCCCGACGAGTTTGTGATGAACGTGGGCGATATGTTGGAGTTGCAAAGTGGTGGGCGCTTGGTGTCTACGCCGCACCGGGTGATTAACCGCAGTGGGCAGGCGCGTCAGTCCTTCCCGTATTTTTCTGTGCCGCGCTTTGATGTGCGGGTAGAGCCTTTGCTGCCCCCAGTGCCGGGGTTTAAGCGCGCGCCGCTAATGGCCGGTGAGGCCAGCCATGCCATTTGGTACTCCAATTGGCCCGACGAGGGTGTTAAAGACCCGGCCATTGATTTGGGCAACTACCGTTAAATATGGATTGGCAACACCTATGAGCGCACCCTTTAACTACAAGCATCTGTACTACTTTTGGGTGGTGGCCAATGAGGGGGGTATCTCTCGCGCCGCAGAAAAGTTAGATATGGCGGTGCAGACTATTAGCGCGCAGGTGCGCGAATTGGAGCAATCGCTGGGCTACGCCTTGCTCAAGCCTGCGGGCCGGGGTGTGGCCCTAACCCCTGCGGGTAAAGCAGCACTTAAACAAGCGGATCAGATTTTTCAGTTGGGTGAGAGATTGCCCGATTTGGTCAGAGATGCGGCCAGTGTGCCTACCGTGCGTTTGGCACTGGGCATTTCAGACGGCTTGCCTAAGTTGGTGGTGCACCGTTTGCTGATGCCAGTGATTACCGAACCCAACCTAAAACTGTTGTGCCACGAGGGTGAGTTTGACGACCTGTTGGGTGATTTGGCCCTGCACCGCCTGGATGTGGTGTTGTCGGATAGACCTGCCCCGCAAAATCCTAACCTCAAGTTGTACAGCCACTCCATGGGGTCTAGCGAGGTGGCCTGGTACGGTACGCCTGCCTTGGCAAAGCGGTGTGCGGACCAGTTCCCGCAATGTATGTCAGAGGTGCCGGTGTTGATGCCCACCGGCCATGGCGCAGTACGCCTGCGCTTGGAACACTGGTTTGAGCATATTGGCGTAACACCCCACATCGTGGGTGAATTTGAAGACAATGCCTTGCTTAAAACCTTTGGGGCCGCAGGCATGGGAGTGTTCCCCATGGCCCAATGGGCCGAAAGTGAATTGCTGGGCCAAAACGAGGTGGAACGCATTGGCCCCTGCACCGGGGTAGTGGAGCATTTCTTTGCGATTGGCACCGAAAAGAAAGTGCACCACCCCTTGGTACAGAGGTTGGTGCGACAGGGTGAATGATCACTTACCTGATTTTGTTGGCGGGCGCTTGACACTCACAATCATGGTGATGGCCAGCACGCTCACGACAACCGCAAGTGATACCCCAACTGGGATTTTGTAGATGTCAACCAAGCACATTTTGGTACCGATAAAGACCAGAATAATGGCCAGACCATAGTTGAGCAGATGAAACTTTTCTGCCACTGCGGCCAACAAGAAGTACATCGCGCGCAAGCCCAAAATAGCAAAGACGTTGCTGGTTAATACGATGAACGGGTCTTTGGTGATCGCAAAGATCGCAGGAATCGAATCCACCGCAAAAATCACGTCCGTCAAGGCCACCAAGCAAATCACCATGAACAAGGGTGTGGCAATTCGTTTACCGTTTTCAACGGTCCAAAACTTCTCGCCGTCGTAGTTCTTGCTCACGGGCATGATTTTTCTAAGCAGCTTGAGTGCAGGGTTGTCGTTCAGGTCGGGCTCTTTGCCTGCGGCCCACCACATTTTGATACCCGTCAGGATCAGGAACGCGCCAAACACGTACAACACCCAATGGAATTCAGCCAGCAGCCAGCCGCCTACCAAAATCATGATGGTTCGCAAGACAATCGCGCCAATGATGCCGATCATCAAAACCCGCTTCTGGTACTCGGGCGGTACGGCAAAGTAGGTAAAGATCATCAAGAAGACGAAAATGTTGTCAACGGCCAAGGATTTTTCAATCAAATAGCCCGTTAAAAACTCCAAGGACTTGGTGTTCGCGATCTCCACTGAGCCAGTGGTGTCCTTCATGGCCCACCAATAAAACCCGTTGAACAAAAAGCTCAATCCCACCCAGACCATTGACCAGTTAAACGCCTCCTTAACGGTGACCGTGTGAGCGCCATCTTTTTTGAGCAGCACAAAGTCCACAAAAAGCGCTGCCACCACAATGGCCGCAAACGAAACCCACAGCCATAACGGCGCTGTCATATCCATAAAAACTCCAGTCCAGATAAAAAAACCAATTGATCGAACGCTAAGCACAGCCTTGGCATGGATGCCTCGCATGGCTTAGGCGTTGTTACAAATTACGAATTGCCGAAATATAACTAACAAATAGTTCGTAAAAATAGGAATATAAAACACCCATTCCCTGCTGTGAGCCATGGGCTTGTTCTGAAATCATCCGTTTCCATATGCTGCGGCATTGCACGCCAGTCAATCGTACGCAATTGGCGATGCTTGAGGCCGTGTTTACAAAATTGATCTGAAGGAAACTACCGCGTGAGTGATTCCAATTCTCCACCACCCAAAGGCGGCTGGAAGGCTTTGCCCACCATGGAAGCCTTAATGGCCAATCCAATGCTCAAGCCGATTGCAGGTCGCCTGACCGACCCGGCCTTGTGGCGCTTTCGCCACCAGTCGGTTGCACGCGGGGCGGCGGTAGGGGCCTTTTGGGCGTTTGTAATTCCGTTTGGGCAAGTGTTTGCTGCAGCAGCCCATTGCACATTTTGGCGGGCCAATATCCCGGTTGCGGCGGCTGTGACGATGGTGACCAACCCGCTTACCCTGGGATTTTGGTTGTGGCTGGCCTACCACGTAGGCGCTTGGCTGACCGGCGAGAGCGCCACAGCCACCAGTTTGGATATTACGGATATGACCGGATGGTTGGTTCAGTACGGTGGTACAGCAGCACTGGGCATGGTGGTGTTTGCGGTGGGCGGTGCGATTGCCAGTTATGTGTTGGTGGAGCTGGTGTGGCGTGTGCGCCAGTGGTTTAAGCGCCGCCAGCGCCTAGCACTAGGTGTGCGGCGCGCGAAAAATTCAGTGTGATAATTAATCTATAAAAAACTGAATTAAATTAATATAAATTCATCTTTATTCGAACTGTTATTGGCTCTATTCTAAGTTTACTTTTTTCTTAAGGAGGACACATGAAAAAGTTATTGTCATTGTTTGCGGTTGTATTGGCGCTGGGGCTGACCACGGCCATGCCAGAGGCCGAGGCCGCCAAGCGCATGGGTTCCGGAAAATCCCTGGGCATGCAGCGTCAGGCCACACCGGACAAGCCAGCCGCTGCACCCACCCAAAACGCTGCAGCCAATCCGGGTGCTGCGGGCGCTGCGGCATCGCCTTCACGCTCTTGGATGGGCCCGGTGGCCGGTTTGGCTGCCGGTTTGGGCCTAGCGGCCCTGGCCTCGCACCTTGGCTTTGGTGCTGAGTTGGCGAACTTTATGATGATGGCCTTGCTGGCGGTGGTGGCCGTGGCAGTCATTGGCTACTTTATGCGCAAAAAGACCGGTGGGCCACGCCCCTTGGTGGCCGGTGTTGACGGCAAAACCCAAGCCTATAACCAGGCTATGGAGGACGCACGCGCCAAGCCCGCCTACAGGGTGGAGCAGCCTGCAGCAACCGGTTCCATGATTGGGGCTGGCCTGTCGGGTACAGGTGGTTCAGCCGGGGCAAGCGCTGGCACCGCGATTCCAGCCGATTTTGATGCGGCCGGTTTTGAGCGTAACGCCAAAGTCAGTTTTATCCGACTGCAAGCGGCCAACGACGCGGGCGACCTGAACGATTTGCGCTTGTTTACCACGCCACAGATGTTTGCCGAACTCAAAATGGAATTGACGGATCGCGGCGATGCACCGCAAAAGTACGAGGTGAACAACTTGCATGCCAAGGTGCTAGAAGTTGACACCCAGCCTGACAGCTATTCCGTCAGCGTACGTTTCACCGGTTTTATGACCGACACGGTGAGCGGTGAGGCTGATTCGTTTGACGAAATCTGGAACCTGACCAAGAGCCGTCAAACCGATACGGGTTGGTTGTTGGCTGGTATTCAGCAAGTCGAGTAAAGTGGGTAGAGGTCATTGACCTCTTTCAGGCCAGAAATGCCCCTTGGGGTGTTTTGGGAACCCTCCGCAAAACCCCATGCGCGATCTGAGGCCCCGATAATGGCGCCCCACTGCGTTGGCTTTTTGGCTCATACCGCCTGGTATGAGCTGCAAAATCCGCCTTGTGGTGCATCCATTCTCGTGGCTCATATCCGCACAGCGGGTTTTGCAAAGGGTTCCTAGCTTTTTTTATGGGCGGATGATTTTTTCTTTTCTGACCATAAAAGTGCCTATGCCGGTAGCCACTAGATGGCCCTGGGCGTCTAGCACCTCGCCTTCGCAATACACCAAGGAACGACCCGCCCGCTGCACTTTGCCTTTGGCCGTGACACGCCCCTCTTTGGGCGAGCTTAAAAAGTGCGTGGTCATGCTCACCGTAATCACGCCCACTTCAGGGTGCAGGCTGCGCCCAGCTGTGGCCATGGCCACGTCCAGCAAGGTGGCAATCGCGCCACCGTGCAGCGCCTGAAAATGGTTGCCCAACTCTTCACGCATGTCGATGGCAATTTCGCTCTGGCCAGGGGTCAGTGAGATGGCTTTAAGGCCTAGCAAAGAAAGAAAAGGGACGTGGATCCCGAAAAAGGTGTCGTGGTGCATGGGCTTGGCCGGTAGAGGACTGGGCTTAGTCTAAATCACCACGGTGGGCGTTGCGTGTTAGGGGACAGGGTGGCTGTGCTAGGTTGTCGCCAACGTGTCGAGATAGGGCGGGTCAGACAAGGCACAATGGGCGTTGTTTTTCACGGAGACTTCCATCATGCCTACCAATCTTCAAATCCACTTAGACAACCGCCCAGTGGGCGCTGCCGTTGCCAGCAACTTTAAATTGGTCGAGGACCAAACGCCTGCCCTGCAAGACGGACAGGTGCTGGTGCAACACCATTATTTGAGCCTGGACCCCTATATGCGGGGCCGCATGAACGACAGCAAAAGCTATGCCGCGGCGCAACCCTTGGGCCAGGTGATGGGGGGTGGTACGGTGGGCGTCGTGGTAGAGAGCAAAAGCGCCCAATACGCGGTGGGCGATGCCGTGGTGGGCATGGGCGGTTGGCAGCAGTACAGCGTGGTGGACGGCAATACGCCGGGCATGCTTCGCAAAGTCGACACCCGCTACATCCCGCTAAGCGCCTATCTGGGTGCGGTAGGCATGCCGGGTGTAACGGCCTGGTACGGCCTCATGAAAATCTGCGAACCCAAGCCCGGTGACACGGTGGCCGTGAGTGCGGCCAGTGGGGCCGTTGGCAGTGTGGTGGGCCAGTTGGCCAAGGCCCGAGGTTGCCGTGTGGTGGGTTTTGCAGGGGGTGCCGACAAATGCAGTTATGTGGTGGACGAGTTGGGCTTTGACGCCTGTATTGACTACAAACAGCATCGCGACCCCAAAAGCCTTTACCTAGCGCTCAAAGAAGCCACCCCCAATGGCATTGATGGCTATTTTGAAAACGTGGGGGGTGCGATTTTGGACGCCGTGCTGATGCGCATGAACGCCTTTGGTCGCATTGCGTTGTGCGGCATGATTGCCGGTTACAACGGTGAGCCTGTGCCCATTAGCCAGCCACAGCTATTGCTGGTGAACCGCTTAACGGTGCGTGGATTTATCGTGTCCGAGCATATGGCCCATTGGCCCGAAGCCTTAAAAGAGTTGGGCGGCATGGTGGCCACCGGAAAACTCAAGTTCAGGGAATCGGTGGCAGAGGGCATAGAGTCTGCGCCTGAGGCATTTTTGGGCTTGTTGTCTGGTAAAAACTTTGGCAAGCAGCTGGTGAAACTCAATTGATCAAACGCGCGGCGCATTGGTCGCCTAGTACCCAAGCCATGGCGTGGGCCATTGCGGCGGGTCTGCTGTTTAGCGTACTCAATGCAACGGTGCGGGCCCTGGCCCAGGGCATGCACCCGTTCCAAGCACAGTTCTTGCGTTACCTGTGCGGTTTGATCGTGCTGCTACCCATTGTGGTGGTGCATGGCTTTGCCGCGTACCGACCCAAAAATATCAAGGGGCAGTTTGCCAGGGGAGCGCTGCATACGGCGGGCCTGTGCCTTTGGTTTACGGCGTTGCCGATAATCCCCTTGGCCGATATGACGGCCATAAGCTTTACCACGCCCCTGTTTATCATGCTAGGGGCCTATCTGGTGTTCAAAGAGCCTATGCGTTGGGAGCGTTGGGTGGCCACCGGTATTGGCTTTGCTGGGGTGTTGGTGGTGGTAGGCCCGCAAATTGCGCACAGCCAGCAGGGGGCGGGTCTTTATCACCTGGTGATGCTGGCATCTGCACCTTTGTTTGCCGCGTCGTTCTTGCTCACCAAGGCGCTCACCCGTTATGAAACGACTGGCACCATTTTGGTCTGGCAGGCCATTACTGTGTCCATCCTCAGCCTACCCTTGGCGCTGCCCCACTGGCAGAGTTTTACCTGGATGCAAGGCTTGGGCTTTTTGCTAACCGGCGCATTGGGCTCGGGCGGGCATTACTGTTTGACTCGCGCGTATCAGGTGGCCGACATATCGGCGACACAATCCACCAAATTTTTAGACCTGATTTGGTCGGGTGCCATGGGCTGGCTGGTGTTTGGCGATGTACCCACTGTAACCGCATTAATGGGTGGTGTGGTGATTGCCGGAGCTACCCTGTGGTTGGCCAGACGGGAGGCCTATGTGGCTCCTTCGCCTTAACGAAAGAGCAATTTACAATTAGCCCTTTGCGCCTAGCTACTTAACGCTTCAAACTGTTTGCACAGTGCAAACGTCTCGTCCTCTGAATTAAATATGTCTGCACCCATTGCCAACGCTGGTCAACCCTCAACGGTTGCGCCCTCCCTCGACGAAAACCAACTCATGGCCGAGCGCCGCGACAAACTAGCGGCCATTCGCCAACGGCAAGCCGCTGGCGGGCCGGTGTCGTTCCCGAATGATTTCAAGCCCAGCACCACGGCACAGGCCTTGTTTGAAGCGTTGGACGCTTTGGATGCGGCCCAATTGGTAGAGCGCAACCAGGTGGTCAAGGTGGCTGGGCGCATGATGCTTAAGCGAGTTATGGGCAAGGCCAGCTTTATGACGGTGCAAGACGCCTCGTTTGGCCCCAGTGGTGGGCGCATCCAGGTGTATGTGGCACGCGATGAGGTGGGTGAGGACATTTACAACGATTTCAAGCACTGGGATTTAGGCGACATTGTGGCCGCGGAAGGCCGGGTGTTTAAAACCAAAACGGGTGAACTATCGATTCATGCCACTGAGGTGCGGCTGCTGACCAAGAGTTTGCGGCCCATGCCAGACAAGTTTCATGGTGTGGCCGACCAAGAGGTCAAGTACCGCCAACGCTATGTGGACATGATGACCGACGAAACCACGCGTAGGCGTTTTGTGGCGCGTAGCAAAGCCATCTCGGGGGTGCGCGAGTTTATGGTGGGTGCGGGCTTCTTAGAGGTGGAAACGCCCATGTTGCACCCCATACCGGGTGGGGCCAATGCCCGCCCGTTTGTGACCCATCACAACGCGCTGGACCAAGAAATGTACCTGCGCATTGCCCCCGAGCTCTACCTTAAGCGTTTGATTGTGGGTGGCTTTGACAAGGTCTTTGAGATCAACCGCAGTTTTAGGAACGAGGGCATTTCGGTGCGCCACAACCCTGAGTTCACCATGATGGAGTTCTATGCGGCCTACTGGAACTACCAAGATTTGATGGGCTTTACCGAGGCCTTGATACGCGACTGTGCGCTCAAGGCGGTGGGCACCTTGCAGCTGAGCTATGGTGGCAAGGCTGTGGATTTAAGCCCAAGCTTTGAGCGACTCACCATACGTGAGGCCATCGTTAAGCACACCGATGCGGGCGCCCGCGTGGACGACGCCAACTACCTGCGCGAACAATTGACGCGCTTGGGGCAAAACAGCCCGGCCAACAAATTGGCCCAGCGCAGTTTGACCTCATTGCAGGTGATGTACTTTGAAGAGGTGGTCGAAGAAAAACTGTGGGCTCCTACCTTTATCTGCGAACACCCGGTTGAGATTTCTCCGCTGGCGCGGGCCAGCGACACCAACCCGGCTGTCACCGAGCGCTTTGAGCTTTACGTTACCGGGCGCGAATTTGGCAACGGGTTTTCTGAGCTCAACGATGCACAGGACCAAGCGGCACGTTTTCATGCGCAGGTGAGCGCCAAAGAGAGTGGCGACGATGAGGCCATGTTTTACGACCATGACTTTGTACGGGCGCTTGAGTACGGCATGCCGCCCACAGGCGGGTGCGGGGTGGGCCTTGACCGATTGATGATGTTGCTGACCGATAGCAGCAGCATTCGGGACGTGATTTTGTTCCCGGCGCTCAAGCGCGAGGCTTAACAGGGTATTGCCGTTGTGGCCCAGCGGTTGAAGCTGTGAATGGATTTAATGGAGACACGCGCATGCCTCAACTTGAAGTGACCACCGATCCCGCTGCCTTGGGTTTTTGCCGCGAGCGGCTGGGGCGTATTGACCAGCATTTCCAGCCCTATGTGGATGACGGACGCTTGCCGGGCTACAGCATTGCCGTGATGCGCAAAGGCCAAGTGGCCCACCTGTCCACCTATGGCCAAGCCGACAAAGAGGCCGGTGTGCCGATTGCGCACGACACCATTTACCGCATTTACTCCATGACCAAGCCCATTACCTCTGTGGCCTGCATGATGCTGATGGAAGAGGGCAAGTTGCAACTGACCGACTTGGTCAGCCAGTACATCCCCGCATTTGCCCAAACCCAGGTGTGGCGTGGTGGCTCTTTGCTCAAGCCGGTTTTAGAACCTCAAACCCAGCCCATGCGCTTGTGGCATTTGCTCACCCACATGTCGGGCCTGACCTACGACTTCTTTTACGCCCATCCGGTGGACGAGCTGTACCGCAAAGCCGGGTTTGAACTGGGGCCTGACCGCAGCATGCCCCTGGCCACCGCCTGTGACAAATTTGCCGCCCTGCCTTTGCTGTTCCAACCCGGTAGCGCCTGGAACTACAGCGTGGCCACCGACGTACTGGGCCGAATCATCGAAATCGCCTCGGGCATGCCCTTGGATACGTTTTTTAAGACGCGTATTTTGGACCCCTTGGGCATGCACGACACTGACTTTTATGTACCCCCAGAAAAAGCCCATCGTTTGGCCGCGCTGTATGGTGTGAACCCCAGCAACGGCACGGCACGGCGTTTTCAGAAACCATCGGTAGGCTTGGACAAGCCCGTATTTTTGGCCGGTGGCGGTGGCTTGTTGTCCACCACCTACGACTACGCCCGGTTTATGAACATGATGGCCCAAGGCGGTGCGTTGGACGGGGTGCGGCTGCTCTCACCCAAAACCATTCAACTCATGACCAGCAACCACTTGCCCAACAACCAAGACGTGACCTCTGTGGCCACCAATGTGGTGGGCGAAGAGGCCGCCTACGACGGCTTGGGTTTTGGCCTGGGCGTATCGGTGGTGTGCGATCAAATCAAAACCCGCGCCCTGTGCCCCAATGGCACCTACGGCTGGGGTGGGTTGGCCAGTACCATGTTTTGGATAGACCCGGTGAACGAGGTGAGTGCGATGTTTATGACGCAAGTCATTCCCTCTAACACTCACCCTATTCGGCCTTATTTGCGGCAATTGGTGTACCAGGCCTTGGTGTAAACGTGGCGCTTGTATGCCCGGCCTGGCCCCACGCCCCGCGCCTTCGCCTTCGCCTTCGCCTTCGCCTTCGCCTTCGCCTT
>JBEIEP010000015.1:0-64910 GCA_040382935.1 Burkholderiaceae bacterium | reverse complement strand
GGACGGGCTAGGTACGGTGAGTTGGCAATGGTTGGCCGATGGACAGGTTGTTGCTGGTGCTACCGCCAACACGCTGGTGTTGAGCCAAGCGGAAGTAGGCAAGGCAATCACGGCCCGCGCCAGCTATATCGATGGCTATGGAACGGCCGAGAGCGTGAGCAGTACCGCCACGGCTGGCGTTAAGGCATTGGCTTTGCAATTTGTCGGCACGGCAGGCGCGGATCAAATGGTTGGGACATCGGCAGGAGATCGATTGGTCGGCTTGGCAGGCAATGACACGTATTGGGTGAACCATGTGGGTGATACGGTAGTTGAAAGCGCAGGTCAGGGGAATGACCGTGTCCAAGCCAGCATCAGCTATACCTTGGCGGCTAATCTAGAAGATCTAACGTTGACAGGCGTTGTAGCGATTACAGGCACTGGCAATGAACTAAATAATGTCCTTAAAGCCAACGACGCGGGCAATACCTTGATAGGTGCCGCGGGCAATGACACGTTACAAGGTGGTGCCGGTGCTGATACCCTGATGGGAGGGGTTGGTGCTGACATGATGATGGGCGGCGGCGGTGATGACAGCTACGATGTGGACAATAGCGGCGACAAAGTCACCGAAATGACTGGGAAAGGCACTGATGTTGTCAGATCCAGCATTACTTACGCCTTGGGTGCTAACGTCGAAAATTTAACGCTTACCGGCGCAGCCGCCATCAATGGAACAGGCAACGAATTGAATAACACGATGGTCGCAAACGATGCGGGCAACACCTTGTTTGGTTCTTTGGGAAATGACACTCTGCGCGGTGGCTTAGGCGCCGATATGCTACTCGGTGGCGCCGGACCCGATCAGATGGCTGGCGGTGCGGGCAACGATACCTACGGCGTAGACGACGTGGGTGATAAGGTCAGCGAATTGGTCGGAGAAGGGATTGATTTGGTCAACGCTAGCGTCAACTACACCCTTGGTGTCAATGTGGAGAACTTGGCACTGGTTGCCACTACCGCGAAGCAAGGAACCGGCAACGAATTGAACAATATCATAACCGCTAACGATGGAGGCAACACTCTGTCTGGCGAGGCTGGGAATGACATTTTGAGAGGAGGTAAAGGTGCCGATATTCTTTTGGGGGGATTGGGCTTTGACCAGATGGTGGGTGGCGCGGGGAACGACGTTTACGACGTCGACAGCGCGGGTGATACGGTAACCGAGTTAGTAAATCAAGGCACTGACAGTGTTAAAGCCAGTATTAGCTATGCCTTGGGAGCCAATGTCGAGAATCTGACGATGACCGGTTCTGCCCCAATCAGCGGCGTTGGTAATGAATTAAACAACACCCTTACCGCAAACGACGTAGGCAACACCTTGGCTGGTGAAGGGGGTGACGACACCCTGCTCGGGGGAAAGGGCGCGGATACATTGTTGGGGGGTGCGGGCAACGACATCTTGAACGGCGGCTTGGGCAACGACCTGTATCGCTTTGGCAGCGGATCTGGCGCCGATGCGATTTTCGATGTGGATGGGTCAATTGGCAACTCCGACAGCCTCTCTATCGGCCCTGGTATTTCTGCAAACCAAATTTGGTTGCGCCGCTTGGGGTCGAATTTGGAAGTGAGTGTGATCGGCTCTAAGGATAAGACTACTATTGTGAACTGGTATTTGGGCGACGCACACCATATTGAGCAGTTCAGCACCTCCGACGGAAAAGCCCTGCTGCACAGCCGGGTGGACGCCTTGGTATCAGCGATGGCGGCCTTTAAGATACCTGTGAGCGGACAAGTCACTCTGCCTGCGAATTACCAAACCGCACTTAACCCAGTGATTGCCGCGAACTGGAAATAGGCCATCGGCTTGCCAAAGTTGGCGGGGCTCAGGCCGGTAAAATGCCGAGCTGGATTGCCTCGGCTGCTTTTGATGGTGGCCTCTACATACTTGGTGAATGCGTTGTCTGAAACTCACATCTTTCTCGACGGCGGACAAGCGCTTAGCGCATTTCGTCGTACCCGCTTGTTGGCGCAGCTACAAGCCATTCAACCCTTGGTTACCAACGTTCGTGCGCGTTATGTGCACGCCCTGTGGCTCAAGGATTCGCCTGAGCCCACATTGCTGGCCCGTGCTGCGCAGTTGCTCGATTACGGACCTCCTGCCGATATTGCCCCATCCGACAGCACCGCCGCAGTGTTGGTAGGCCCACGGCTTGGCACGGTGTCGCCCTGGGCTTCAAAGGCCACGGACATTGCCTTGAACTGTGGTTTACAGATCAAACGCATCGAACGATTGGTGGAGTACCACTTTGAGTTTGGCGCAGGGTCACCTCCCTTGAGTGACGCCCAACGCTTGGCCCTGGCCCCCGTGTTGATGGACCGCATGACCGAGTCCTGTTGGTTGGACCGGGCCGCTTGCACCCAGTTGTTTGCCAGCGTAGTGGCACCGGCCATGGCCCAGGTGGATGTAATGACCACCGACATTGCCCAAGCCGCCCTAAACCTGGAGCGCGCCAACCAGCAATTTGGTTTTGCACTGGCCGCCGATGAAATCGACTACTTGGTGGATGCCTTTCGTAAGCTGGGGCGCAACCCCAACGATGTCGAGTTGATGATGTTCGCACAGGCCAATAGCGAACATTGCCGCCACAAAATCTTTAACGCCCAGTTCAGCATTGATGGGCAAGAGCAGCCCCACACCCTGTTTGGGATGATACGCAACACCGAAAAGCTAGCACCCCAGCATACTGTTTTGGCCTACGCCGACAACGCGGCGATTATGCAAGGGCATAGCGTAGAGAGCTATTTCCCAGTGGCCACAGAAGGCGGCACGGCCATGCGCTACCAGCGCGGACAAGCCCTCCAGCACGTGGTGATGAAGGTAGAAACCCACAACCATCCCACCGCTATCTCACCATTCCCAGGGGCCAGTACCGGCGCGGGCGGTGAGATTCGGGACGAGGGAGCGACAGGCCGAGGCTCTGCCCCTAAAGCGGGGCTGACCGGGTTTTCTGTATCGCGACTGGCGTGGGACGACGAAACCCCGAGCACGGGAGCAGCGGCCCTCAAGCCCTACGGCCGCCCAGCGCACATCGCCAGCCCCTTGCAAATCATGACCGAAGGGCCATTGGGTGGGGCGGCGTTTAACAATGAATTTGGTAGGCCCAACCTGCTCGGGTATTTTCGGGAATACGAGCTAGAGGTGGATGGTGTTCACCGGGGTTACCACAAGCCCATTATGTTGGCCGGAGGCCTGGGCACCATTGCAGACAGCCAGACGCCAAAGATTGAATTTGGCCCCGGCAGTTTGTTGATCCAATTGGGTGGGCCAGGGATGCGCATTGGCATGGGCGGTGGCGCTGCCAGTTCGCTGGCCAGTGGCACCAACGCGGCCGATTTGGACTTTGATTCGGTGCAACGCGGCAACCCCGAGATTGAGCGCCGCGCACAAGAGGTGATTAACCGTTGTCGCCACTTGGGTGCAGGCAACCCGATTTTGGCGATCCACGATGTGGGCGCGGGGGGCCTGAGCAACGCCTTTCCGGAGTTGGTGAACGACGCCGGTTGTGGCGCGCGCTTTAACCTAGACGCCGTGCCGCTAGAAGAGTCGGGCATGGCCCCCAAAGAGATTTGGTGCAACGAAAGCCAAGAGCGCTATGTACTGGCCATTGCGCCCGAGCACCTGCCTTTGTTTGAGGCCATCTGCCAGCGAGAGCGCTGCCCATTTGCGGTAGTGGGTGTTGCCACTGAAAAGCGTGACCTGGTGGTGCACTACCAAGGGCAGGATGTGACCCAATCCGTGGCACCCGTGAACATGCCCCTGGACGTATTGCTGGGCAAACCACCCAAAATGCATCGCAAGGTGAATTCTTTGGCCTGGAAGGGCACCCCGGTGGACTTGAGTGCCTTGCCGCTACAAGACGCGGTGCTGGCCGTACTGAGCCACCCCACGGTGGCCAGCAAGCGTTTTTTAATCACCATAGGTGATAGAACCGTGGGTGGCCTCACCCATCGTGACCAAATGGTAGGCCCCTGGCAAGTGCCCGTGGCCGACTGCGCGGTGACCTTGGCCGATTACGCCGGGTTTAAAGGCGAGGCCATGGCCTTGGGAGAACGCACGCCCCTGGCCGCCTTAAACGCCCCCGCCTCGGGCCGCATGGCGATTGCCGAAAGCCTGACCAATTTGCTGTCTGCGCCGGTAGAACTGTCCGAAGTCAAACTGTCGGCCAACTGGATGGCCGCCTGTGGCGAGCCCGGTGAAGACGCCGCGCTTTACCAAACCGTGCAGGCGGTGGGCATAGACTTGTGCCCTGCGCTGGGCATTGGCATCCCGGTGGGCAAAGATTCCTTGTCCATGCGCACGCAATGGCAGGAGCCGCCAGAGCCGCTAAAGCCACTAAATCCGCAAGCGGTTGATGAAAGCGAAACCGGCATAGGGGGCGCAAGCACCCAAGACGCCCATGCACCCTCGGTTCAGAAAAAGGTGGTATCCCCCGTTAGCTTGGTGGTCACCGCCTTTGCCGCGGTAGAGGATGTTCGCTCCACGCTCACCCCGCAGCTCAACCGCGACGAAGCCGATAGCAGTTTGGTGTTGGTCGATTTGGGCAGGGGCCAACATCGCCTGGGCGGCAGCATATTGCTGCAAACCCAAAACCAGGTGGGCGACGAGGTGCCCGACCTGGACCACCCCGAAGACCTGGTTCATTTATTCAAAGCCGTGAACGCCTTGCGTGCCAAGGGCCTGCTACTGGCCTACCACGACCGCAGCGACGGTGGTTTGTTGGCCGCAGTGTGCGAGATGGCCTTTGCGGGCCAAGTGGGTGTGGCGCTCAACATCGATATGTTGTTGGTGCCCGCCAGCCAAGCGGCACCGGCACAAGGCACGGCGCCTATGGATGTGGGCGACTCCAAAAACTGGGCGCAGCAAATCAGCGGCCGCCGTCACCATGCCAGCTTGGCCGCCCTGTTTTGCGAAGAGCTGGGTGCTGTCCTACAAATCAAAACGGCTGATCGCTCTGCGGTGATGCAAGTGTTGCGCGAGCATGGCCTGGCCACCTGTAGCCATGTGATTGGCAAAACCCGCCCGCGCTCATCCACCGTCGATGCAGGCAAAGACGCGATTCAGATTTGGCGCGATGCCACCCAGTTGTTCAGCGCCAGTTTGCAAGACCTGCACCAAGTGTGGGACGTGGTGTCGTGGCGCATTGCCCGCCAGCGCGACAACCCGGCTTGTGCTGACGCTGAACATGCCGCCTGTGGAGATCCTACAGACAACGGCCACCATGTGCACCTGAGTTTTGCGCCCAGCCTAAAGTCAGGCAAGTTGCAAGCGCCGGGGTTGCTTACCCAAAAACCCAAAGTAGCCGTGTTGCGAGAGCAGGGCGTCAACTCGCACCGCGAGATGGCCTACGCGTTTGAGATGGCCGGTTTTGAGTCCTACGATGTGCACATGACGGACCTGCAAAGCGGGCGCGTCCAGCTCAAAGACTTTATTGGCTTGGTGGCTTGTGGTGGTTTTAGCTACGGCGACACCTTGGGCGCGGGGGTGGGTTGGGCCCGTTCGATTACCTTTAACCCCGCCTTGTCTGACCAGTTCCAACAGTTTTTTGCCAGGGGTGACACCTTTGGCCTAGGGGTGTGCAACGGCTGCCAAATGTTTGCCGAATTGGCCACCATCATCCCCGGTGCCCAACATTGGCCGCGCTTTACCACTAACCAAAGTGAACGCTTTGAAGCCCGCTTTGCCATGGTCAAGGTGTTACCGTCACCCAGCCTGTTCTTTGCTGGCATGGCCGAGTCGCGCCTGCCCATTGCGGTGGCCCACGGCGAGGGTTTTGCCAATTTTGACCCGCACCAGGGCGGGCAGGGCGATAGCACCCAGGTGATAGCCGCCATGCAGTTTGTGGACCACCAGGGCGCGCCCACCGAGCGCTACCCCTTTAACCCCAATGGCAGCCCCCAAGGCCTAACAGCGGTATGCACCCCCGACGGGCGCTTTACCGCCATGATGCCCCACCCCGAACGGGTGTTTCGCAACGTGCAAATGAGCTGGACCCCTCAAGACTTGTCTGAGTACAGCCCGTGGATGCAGATGTGGGTGAACGCACGGCGGTTTGTGGGGTAGGGAACCTCTGCAAAACCCCATGCGCGATCTGAGCCCCCGATAATGGCGCCCCACTGCGTTGGCTTTTTAGGCTTTACCGCCCGGTATGAGCTGCAAAATCCGCCTTGTGGTGCATCCATTCTCGTGGCTCATATCTGCACAGCGAGTTTTCCCTAGGACGGTTTTGGTCGCTTGCCTCAGAGTGACAATGTTATTGACCCAAAACATACCAACTTGGTTATAATTGAAGAATGGAAAAGCATTCTCCACACTGCAATCTGGTGGTCGTGAAGCGCTTGGTGGAAATAGGCAAAGTTCGCGTCACGCAGTCGGCCAGAATTGGCGCTACTGCGTTGGGGCTGGATCTTTCGGGTATGTTGTCTGTGATAACGGCGCTCGCGCCCTCGGATTTCTATAAAAGCATGACTACCCACGTGGACCACACTGTTTGGCAAGATGTTTACCGACCAAGGACTCAGGTGGGTGACGTTTACTTGAAGCTAACAGTGATAGAGGATGTATTGATCGTGTCGTTTAAGGAGCTATGACCATGAAATGTCCAGTATGCGGTGCCGCGCAATTGATCCATGACACCCGCGACCTGCCCTATATGTACAAAGGCGAAGCGACGGTAATACCTTCAGTAACAGCCGACTTTTGTCCCGCATGCGATGAATCCATCACCGATATGGCGGAAACCAATCGTGTCATGCGTGAGATGCAAGCTTTTAACAAACAGGTGAATGCGGCTGCGGTCGACCCCGTTTTCATCGTTAATGTGCGCAAAAAACTTGATCTTGGACAACGTGAGGCAGCAGAAATTTTTGGTGGCGGCGTAAACGCTTTTTCCCGGTATGAAAATGGGAAAACCAGACCACCTTTGGCACTGGTGAAGCTGTTTAAATTGCTTGATCGCCACCCCCATTTACTCAACGAAGTCAGAGCCGCTTAAAGCAACAAAAACGCCGCAGCCGCCACCAAGGTAGGCACCAGTGCCGCAGCGGCTAGCCCCAGTGGATGCACCGACTCATCGGCAAAATAGGGTTGCAAAATCGCCATGCCCGCGGGGTTGGGCGCGTTGGCGATCACGGTAAGGCCTCCACCTGTTACAGCCCCTGCCACCAGCGCGTATTGAAACTCGGGTGTCAAGTTGGGCACCAAAGAACCAAGGTAGGTAAGTGCGGCATTGTCGGTAAAGGCTGTGAGCACCGTGGCACCCCAATACACCTCTTGGGGGCTTAGGCTCATTAACAGGGGTTTGAGCCACCAGGCCTGTTGCCCACCCAACACCACCAGCCCCGCCAAAAAGAAGGCCACTAGCAGGGCCTCGCGCAGAATCAGCCGGTCTTGATGCCGCTCATAAGCATGGGCAATCCCTAAAAAGAACAAAAACAAGCCTAGAAAAACGGCGGGGTGATGGGCAAACACCACCATAGCGGCCAAAAAAAGCAGATGGGTGACCACCAAGGCGGTCGGCACCTTGCTTGCATTCTCGTTAGCAGGGTTGACGCGCAAGGCCAGCAGTTCTTTGCGACACAAAGCCATCACCAACAGGGTGTTGACCAACACCGCAATGGCTGCTTTCCAGCCAAAGTGGGTAAACATAAAGGCCGTGTCCCAGCCCCAGGCACCCGCCACCATCAACACCGGAGGCGCAGCATAAGAGGTTAGGGTTCCACCTATCGACACGTTAACAAACAAGGCACCAATCGTGGCGTACTTGAGGCGGGTAGAAATAGATTGTGAGTACACCTGTTTGGCCAACAACATGGCTGCCAATGTCATGGCCGCAGGCTCGGTAATAAAGGACCCCAGCAAGGGAACAAACACCATCACCACCGCATAAAACGACATGCCACTGGGCAGTGGTAACGCTTTGGCCAGTTGCGTGATCACCGCCTGAGAGACCTGCAACACCGGCTTGGTTGCCGCAATCACCATAATCACAAAGATAAACAGCGGCTCAGTAAAGTTACGGGAGTCCACATAAGTGATGGCCTGGCTACCCCCCAGCATTACCGCCATGGTCAGTACCAAAACCAGTGCCCAAAACCCAAACACCACCTCCACCTCGCCCAACAGGTGCCAAATCCCCGCATGAGCAGGGCGCGTTACGGCCAAGTGGTCGAAAAACTTGGTCATAAAGGTGTGCAAAATCGCCACCGCAAACAAGGTGGCACTGACCCACTCAAAGGGGATTGCTGCGGCGCTGGTAGAAATCATGATGCGTCTTTCAGTGGGTAAGGAAGTGTCAGATGGGAAGACCTTGATTAGCCCAGGTTATCGGCCGATACGCCAACGCCTTGGCTGTAGCCACAGTCCACGTAGGTGATTTCAGAAGTCACACCGCTGGACAGGTCGCTCAACAAAAACGCCGCCACATTGCCCACTTCGTCAATCGTCACGTTGCGGCGCAGTGGGGTGGCGCTGGCCACAGCGCTCAGCAACTTGCCAAAGTCTTTAATGCCGCTGGCCGCCAATGTTTTGATAGGCCCGGCGCTAATGCCGTTAACGCGGATATTTTTGGAACCCACCGCCTCGGCCAAGTAGCGCACCGACGCCTCTAGTGACGCCTTGGCCAAACCCATGGTGTTGTAGTTGGGCACGGCCCGCAAGGCCCCCAGGTAAGACAGCGTAAGCAATGACGATTGCGGATTAAGGTAGGGCAGGGCGGCTTTGGCCAACGCTGGAAAGCTGTAGGCACTGATGTCGTGGGCAATGCGGTAGTTCTCGCGGGTTAAGCCATCTAAAAAATTGCCCTCTAGCGCCTCACGCGGGGCAAAACCAATGCTGTGCACAAAGCCGTCAAAGGTGGGCCAATGGCTTGCCAAATCAGAAAACATTTTTGCGATTTGCTCGTCGCTGCCCACATCGCAGTCAAACACCAACTGGGAGTTGAACTCGGCGGCAAAGGCGGTAATGCGGTCTTTAAAACGCTCGCCCACATAACTAAACGCCAGTTCAGCACCTTCGCGGTGGCAGGCTTTGGCAATGCCGTAGGCGATAGAACGGTTGCTCAGCAGCCCAGTAATGAGTAGTTTTTTTCCCGCTAAAAATCCCATGGTGTCATGTCCTTTAGGTAAACCCAGATTATCCGATAGGCGCTACAGCGGCGCGGCGGCAATGTTAGCCAGACCGCGCGCAGGTCGCCAAGTTTCAGGCAGAATTGTCGCATGTTGGGTTTTACCTTGATGAGGCGTCACGCATTGCACTGGCTGCTGGCTGCGTTCTGGACAGCGGGTTGCGCCACGCCCGCCTGGGCGGCGCACGGCTATGCCCTGTGGAACGACCTCAAATACCCCCCCGGCTTTGCCCATTTTGACTACGTCAACCCCAAAGCGCCCAAGCAGGGCGAGTTGCGCTTGGTCAGCAACCTGCGTGTGTCCACCTTTGACAAATACAACCCCTTCACCATCAAAGGCAACGAACCGGCGTATTTGTCGGACTTGATGTTTGAATCGCTGCTGACTGGGGCGATGGACGAAACGGCCTCGGGCTATGGCTTGCTGGCCGAAGATGTGCAGGTGGCAGTTGATGGACTGAGTGCAACTTTTAAACTGCGGGCCAACGCGCGCTTTCACAATGGCAAGCCGGTACTGGCCAAAGATGTATTGCACAGCTTTAACACCTTGATGGGGCCATTGACCAAACCGGCCTATAAAAGTGTCCTAGAAGACGTGGCCGGGTTGGATGTGCTGGATGAGCGAACTGTGCGCTACCGCTTTAAAAAGCCCAACCGCGAACTGCCGCTTACCGTAGGCGCATTGCCAGTGTTCAGCCACGAATGGGGCAGGGTCAATGGCCAGCCCAAGGCGTTTGACAAGGTAGTCATGGACATACCGATTGGCTCTGGCCCCTACAAAATAGGCCCGGTCAAATTTGGCAAAGACATTACTTATGTGCGGGACCCCAACTACTGGGGCAACCACCTCAATGTGCGGGTGGGCACGGCCAACTTTGACCGCATTACCGTCAAAATCTACAAAGACAGTACCGCTAGGCTTGAGGCGCTGAAGGCGGGCGAATTTGACCTGATGCGATTTTTCTCGGCGGGCGATTGGGCCAGGCGCGTGGCGGGCAAGCGTTTCGATTCGGGTGAATTGGTGAAAGCCGAGTTTGCCCATCAATTGCCCAGCGGGTTTCAAAGCTATGTGCTCAATACCCGGCGGCCCCACTTGTCAGACCCCCGTGTGCGCGAGGCACTGGGACTTGCGATGGATTACGAGTGGCTGAACCGCCAACTGTTTTACAACGCCTACGTGCGGGTGCAGGGCCTGTTTGGTAACACCGATTGCCAGGCCAAGGGCTTGCCCTCCAACGATGAGTTGGCCCTGCTCAAACCGTGGCAGTCCCAGTTGCCCGCCAGCGTGTGGGGGGAGATGGTGGTGCCGCCCCGCACCGATGGCAACAGTAGCTTGCGCGCCAATTTGCTCAAAGCCAGAGCCTTGTTGGCGCAAGCGGGATGGACGCCGCAAGCGGGACAGCTTCGCAACGCCAAGGGTGAGGCTTTGGAGCTTGAACTGCTCGATAGCAACGAAAACATGGCGCGGGTGGTGGCACCATGGGCGCGCAACCTTGAAAAACTGGGCATCAAATTGAAATTGCGCGTGGTGGATTTTTCGCTGTACCAACAGCGCCTGCACAAGTTTGACTTTGATATCACCAGTTTGGCTTTTGGTGGTACCCACAACCCCGGCCAGGAATACGCCGAAATGTTTGGTAGCAAGGCAGCGGATACCGAAGACTCGGGCAACTATGCAGGCGTCAAGAGTCCTGCGGTAGACGCCATCATTGCCAAAATGACCACCGCAAAATCCAAACCACAACTGTTGCCTGCTTGCCGTGCGCTGGATCGCGTTATTGCGCACAGCCACTACCTAATCCCGCAATGGTCTAGTTCTACCCACCGGATGGCCTACAGTGCCAAACGGCTAGGCTTGCCCGGTGCCATGCCGCCCTACGCCACTGGCGAAACTTGGGCTATTGAAACCTGGTGGGCACTACAACCTTAACGACGCTATGGCCATCTATATTCTTAAGCGCCTGCTCTTGATGATTCCGACCTTGTTGGGGGTGTTGTTGGTGACGTTTACCGTTATTCAATTTGTACCCGGTGGCCCCGTAGAACAATACTTGGCCGAGGCCAAAGCCGGACTAAAAGGCGGGGGGTCAGTCGCCGGTGAGAGCGGTGGCAGTGGTGGAGGCTACCGGGGCGCACAGGGGGTGGACCCCAAACGGATAGAGCAAATCAAAGCCCTGTACGGCTTTGACAAACCGGCACATGAACGTTTTTTTCAGATGCTGGGGCAGTTTTTGCGGCTGGACCTGGGCAAAAGTTTTTACCAAAACAAAGACGTCGCAACCCTGATTTGGGAAAAATTACCGGTGTCCATGAGCCTGGGACTTTGGACCTTTTTTATCAGCTATCTGGTGGCCGTGCCTCTGGGGGTTTGGAAGGCAGTACGGGCAGGTTCGCGCTGGGATCTGGTGACCACCTTTTTTGTCATGATCGGGTATGCCATTCCCGGATTTGTATTGGGGGTGGCTTTGTTGGTGGTGTTTGGCGGGCAGTTGGAATGGTTTCCGCTAAGGGGGCTAAGCTCAAGTAACTTTGACGAATTAAGCCTGATGGGCAAGGTGGTGGATTACCTGTGGCACATTGCCATGCCGGTCACAGCCATGGTGATTGGCAGCTTTGCCACCACCGCAATGCTCACCAAAAACGCCGTGCTAGAAGAAATTCGCAAACAGTACGTGGTGACCGCAAGGGCCAAAGGCCTGTCGGAACGCGCTGTGATGACCCGCCATGTGTTTCGCAATGCCTTAATCCCCATCATGACCGGTTTCCCAGCGGCCTTTGTAGGGGCGTTTTTTGCCGGGTCTTTGCTCATAGAAACCCAGTTCTCGCTAGACGGATTGGGCCTGCTATCGTATGAGGCTGTGATTCGCCGCGACTATCCTGTGGTGATGGGCTCGCTGTTTTTCTTCACTGTTATTGGCTTGCTCACCAAGCTTATATCGGATCTTTCTTATGCCTGGGTGGACCCCCGTGTCAAATTCGACTAGCACCTCGTTGACCACCGCACCCATTATCAGCCCCACGCGTCGGGCCTGGGCACGTTTTCGCGCCAATCGATTGGGTTTTGTGAGCCTGGTTTTGTTTTGTGGTTTGGTGGTCTTAAGCCTTTTGGCGGATGTGCTCTCCACCGACAAACCGCTGGTGGTGCGTTACCAAGGCCAGTTTTACTTTCCAGTCGCCAACAACTACCCAGAAACCACCTTTGGTGGCGACTTTGAAACCCCCACCGATTACCTGGACCCTTATATCCGCCAGCGGCTCACCACCTCGCCCAATTGGGCCATGTACGCCCCCAACCCCTTTGGGCCCAACACCATCAACTACTTTGCCGCCGGGCCCAACCCTTCGCCGCCCACGTCCGTTAACTGGTTGGGCACCGACGACAGGGGCCGTGACCTATTGGCCCAACTCATTTACGGGTTTCGTATCAGCGTCATGTTTGGCTTTGTCTTAACCCTTACCGGTGTGGTGCTAGGCCTGCTGGCCGGGGCGGTGCAAGGCTACTTTGGCGGCAAGCTTGACCTAACCTTACAACGCCTCATCGAGGTCTGGAGCTCCATGCCAGAGCTTTACCTGCTCATCATCATCAGTGCCTTGTTTACGCCCAGCTTGTGGTTGCTGGTGATTCTGCTCAGCCTTTTTGGCTGGATGGGCTTGTCGGACTATGTTCGGGCTGAATTCTTCAAGAACCGGCAAATGGACTATGTGCGCGCCGCCAGAGCGCTGGGTGTGAGTGACCGGGCCATTATTTGGCGTCACCTGCTGCCCAACAGCCTGACCCCAGTGGTCACTTTTTTACCGTTTCGCATGAGTGGGGCCATCCTGGCTTTGACTTCGCTGGATTTTTTGGGCTTGGGGGTGCCGCCGGGTACGCCGTCCTTGGGTGAACTGCTGCTGCAAGGTAAAAACAACATTGACGCGTGGTGGATTTCTTTGTCCACCTTTGTGGTGCTGGTGGTCACCCTATTGTTGCTGACCTTAATTGGCGATGCCCTGCGCGACGCACTGGACCCCAGAAAGGCGACTGCATGAACGCTATAGACCCCCGTTCTGTAGCCCTTGCCCCCTTGCTGCGGGTGCAAAACCTGCACGTCGCATTTGGCGGGCAAACGGTGTTGCATGACCTTAGTTTTGATCTACACCGGGGCCAAAAACTAGCCATTGTGGGTGAGTCCGGTTCTGGCAAAACTGTCGCTGCGTTGGCGTTGCTGGGTTTGCTAGAGGGTGCACAGGTTGCGGGCAGCGCCCAGTCGCTGCCGCAGGCACTGCCGCACTTGCCCGACGCGAACAGGTCCGCTCAAGCCGCCGAACTCGCCGTCGAGTTAATGGGTGCGCCGCCATCGGTATTGCAAAATGTGAGAGGGCGGCGAATCGCCATGGTGTTCCAAGAGCCTATGTCGGCGCTTAACCCGTTGCTAACCATAGGGCAACAAATCACAGAAACCCTTGGCCTGCACCACGCGCTAGGGCAGGCTGAAGCGGCCAAGCAAGCCATAGACCTATTGGCCCAAGCCGCCTTAACCCAACCGGCCGCCAAGTACGCCGCTTACCCGCATCAGCTCTCTGGGGGTGAACGCCAACGCGCCATGATTGCCATGGCACTGGCTGGCCGGCCCGATATTTTGATTGCCGATGAGCCCACCACCGCTTTAGACGTGGCCGTGCGCCAACAAATCATGGCTCTTTTGGACAGGCTGCAAGCCCAAACCGGCATGGCCGTTGTGTTGATTACCCATGACTTGGGCGTCGTCAAACGCTTTGCCGACCACACGCTGGTGCTAGAAAAAGGCCATTGTGTGGAGCAGGGGCGCACAGAACCCTTGTTGCAAGCCCCGCAACATCCCTACACCCAGCGTTTGGTCGATAGCGTGCCGGTACGGCGTCGCCAACAGACACCCTCAAACGGCGACGCCATTACGCCTATAGTGCTACAGGCCCAACAGCTAGGTGTTGATTGCGCCACCCGCTTACCCGGCATCAAAGGGTGGTTTCAAAAAGGGCGTTTCTCGGCCGTGCAGGGCGTCTCCTTTCAGGTACAGGCCGGAAAAACCTTGGGCATCATTGGCGAGTCGGGTTCGGGCAAGAGCAGTTTGGCCCTGGCCTGCTTGGGGCTGATCCCGTATACCGGCCAAGTTACCGTGTTTGACCAGCATTGGCAGACCAAGGCCAAACACAACTTGGCCCTGCGCAAAAAAGTGCAAGTGGTGTTTCAAGACCCGTATTCTTCCCTTTCCCCCCGGTTAACGGTGGGTGAGATTGTGGGCGAGGGCTTGCAGGTCCACCAAGCCCATTTGACCGCCGCCCAGCGCCAAGAACGCGTATTGCAAGAATTACAAGCCGTGGGCCTGACCGAGCACCAGTACCCCGGCCTGCTGCAACGCTACCCCCACCAGTTTTCTGGGGGACAACGTCAGCGCATTGCCATTGCCAGAGCGCTGATCGTGCAACCCGCCTTGGTGATTTTGGACGAACCCACCAGCGCCCTGGACCTCACCATTCAGGGGCAGGTTTTAGAACTGCTGCAACAACTGCAAGCCGAACGTGGTTTGGCCTACCTGCTCATCACCCACGACATGGCCGTGGTACAGGCCATGGCGCACGATTTACTCGTGCTTAAAAATGGCCAAGTGGTGGAGCAAGGGCCTATCGAAGTCTTGCAAACGCGGGCACAGCATCCTTACACCCGTGAATTGTTGGGTGCTGATGGCTAAGGTATTGGCATCCCCACTTGGTTTGTGTTGAATGGCCAGTCGCGCTGGATAAAGGCAGTTCTTACGTCGCAAGCACCAAAAAAACGCTATAATCCGATGTGTTAAAGCAAGCGGGCATCGTTTAGACGCCCGTTTTTTTTGGGCGATCGGTTTTGCGCAGTGCCTGGGGTGCTTGCCTGTGCGGGTGGTCACAGCGCTTGGTTTTGGTCTGCGCGGTTTATTCAATAGGGTAGGGATTTAGTGTCGTTTCAAGAAATTGTCAATACAACCGTATCGGGATTAGGGTACGAGTTGATTGAGACTGAACGCTCGGCGGGTGGCCTAGTACGCATCACCATCGATGTGCCTTGGCAGCCCGAAGTTGGCGGCCAAGCGATGGCAAACGCGGTGTTGTCGGTAGAAGACTGTGAAAAAGTAACCCGTCAGTTGCAGTTCGCCTTAGAGGTCGAAGCCATTGAGTACAGGCGGCTTGAAGTGTCCTCACCCGGTATTGACAGGCCATTGCGTAATGCGGTGGATTTTGATCGGTTTTTGGGCCAAACCATTGATCTCACGCTCAAGGCGGCCTTGGGTGCGGCGGCAGGGGGTATGGTCAACGCCAATCGCAAAAAGTTTCGAGGCGAGTTGAGAGCCGGTGAATTACCCGGCCAATGGCAGATCGCTTGGGTTGATGAGCCTGTAGTAGATAAAAAATTGCCGCCCGCGCATAAAAACCGGGTGTTGGCAGGCAAGACGGCAAGTAAGAAGCGCCAAGTGCTTGAGCAAGTATTGGGGTTTACCTTGGCCGAAATCAAGGAAGCCCGTTTGGCACCGATCGTAAATTTTAATGGGCGCACGGCGCGTCCCAGCGACTTAGAGTAAAGGGAGTCAGAAAATGAACCGTGAAATGTTGATGTTGGTAGAGGCCATCTCACGTGAAAAAAGCGTGGAACCCGATCTGGTGTTCGGTGCCGTTGAGGCAGCTCTGGCACAGGCCACCAAGAAACTCTATACCGGCGAGGTGGACATTCGTGTCGCGGTAGACCGGGACAGCGGCGAGTACGAAACCTTTAGGCGCTGGCACGTGGTGCCCAACGAGGCAGGCCTGCAACTGCCCGACTCCGAAGTGTTGCTGTTTGAAGCGCAAGAGCAAATCGAAGATATTGAGGTTGACGAGTACATTGAGGAGTCCATTCCCTCTGTACCCATTGGCCGTATTGGAGCCATGGCCGCTAAGCAAGTGATTTTGCAAAAAATCCGTGATGCCGAACGTGAAATGATCTTGAACGATTACTTGGCACGTGGAGAAAAAATCCTGGTCGGTACCGTTAAGCGGATGGACAAAGGCGATGTGATTGTGGAGAGCGGACGGGTAGAAGGGCGCTTGCGCCGTGCCGACCTTATCCCCAAAGAAAACCTTCGTACCGGCGACCGCGTACGTGCATTGATTGTTGGCGTCGACCACAACGCCCGTACCGCTCCTTTGATTTTGTCACGTACTTCTCCTGAGTACATGATTGAGCTGTTCCGTAACGAAGTACCAGAGATCGAGCAGGGACTGCTGCAAGTTAAAGGCTGTACCCGTGACCCGGGCTCACGCGCCAAATTTGCGGTGCACTCGCTGGACAAAAAAATCGACCCTATTGGCACCTGCGTGGGTGTACGGGGCAGCCGCGTCAACGCCATTACCAATGAGTTGGCCGGTGAGCGTGTTGAAGTCGTGGTGTGGAGCGCCGATCCCGCCCAATACGTGATCAGTGCCTTGGCACCCGCCAACGTGCAGTCCATTGTGGTGGACGAAGAACGCCACGCCATGGACGTGGTGGTAGACGAAGAAAACCTAGCGATTGCGATTGGGCGTGGCGGGCAAAACGTGCGTCTTAGCTCTGAACTGACGGGCTGGAAAATCAATATTCTGGACGCCGCCGAGTCGGCCATGAAGGCCGCCACAGAAACCCAGGCCAGCCGCGCCTTGTTCATGGCCAAGCTTGACGTTGACGAGGACGTGGCCGATATGCTGATCGCCGAGGGCTTTAGCAGCCTCGAAGAGGTGGCCTACGTGCCGCTGCAAGAGATGCTTGAGATTGAAGGCTTTGACGAAGACACCGTTAACGAGCTGCGCGCCCGTGCCAAAGATGCCCTGCTAACTATGGAAATTGTGCGCGAGGAGGGGGTCGAAGAGGCCACCCAAGACCTGCGTGATCTCGATGGACTGACCGCTGACCTGATTGCCAAACTGGCTGCAGGCGGCATACACACCCTGGATGATCTGGCCGATCTGGCGGTGGACGAACTGGTGGAAATCACCGGCCAGTCTGAAGAAGAGGCTAAAACATTGATCATGAAGGCACGAGCGCACTGGTTTTCCAGTGAATCTGCGTCTTCTGAGAACTGATCATGAAAGGGTATTCCAACTATGTCCACCACTACTGTCGCGGAATTTGCCGCTGAACTGAAACGGTCACCTGAGGCCCTACTAGAGCAATTGCAAAGCGCTGGCGTTCCAAAGAGCGACACCAGCGAAACCATCAGCGAAACCGACAAACAAAAGCTATTGGCCTACCTAAAAAGCAGCCACGGAGCGGTTGCGGGTGAACGCAAAAAAATTACTCTGGTCAAAAAGTCGACCACCGAAATCAAGCAGGCTGACGCCAGCGGAAAAGCCCGCACCATTCAGGTAGAGGTTCGTAAAAAGCGCGTGTTTGTGCAACGTGACGGCCAAGCCGAAGGGGGCAAACCCGAGGCCGCGGAGTTAGAAGAGCACACCGCCGTCGTTGAACAGAATCTATTGAATCAGCGTGCTGAAGAAGCTGAAAAGCAGGCCACCTTAATCCGTCTGCAAGAACAGGATTTGGCCGAAAAGCGCCGCTTGCAAGCCGAGCAAAACGCCAAAGACGCCGAAGCCGCCCGTTTGGCGGCCGAAGAGGCCAGCAGACAAGCGCAATTGGCAGAGCAGGCCGCACTAGCAGCTGCAGCCCAACTAGAGGCTGAGAATGCGGCGAAAGCTGCACCCAAGCGCCGCGGAAAAGTTGATGCAGCTGGTGCACCTACCGCGGTTACCCCAGTACCGGCAACACCAGCAGTCGTTACCGCACCAGTGGTTGCTGCACCGGCCAATGTGGTCAAGCCCGCTGAAAGCAAGTTCCAAAAAGCACCGCCCATGAGTGCGGCGGTCAGCAAAGCCGCAGCTGCGCGCCTTGAAATGACCGACGAACTGCGCGCCGTAGATTTGGCCACACGCCGCAAACAAGCCGAAACCGAGGCTGCTGCGATTCGTTCCATGATGTCATCGCCGCAAAAAGCGATGGTGGCGAAAAAGCCTGAGCCGCCTAAGGCACCTCTCACAGGCACATTGCACAAACCAGCAACCGGTGCGCCTGCCAAACCAGCCGCTACTGGCACCGCTGCGCCAGGCGCGGTCAAAGAGCTCAAGTCGGCCAAGATGTCCTCTAGCTGGGCGGGTGATCCGGCCAAGAAAAAGGAAATCAAAACCCGTGGCGACACCAATGCCAGCACACGCCCAGGCGCAAACGCCTGGCGTGCCGGACCGCGTGGCCGGAAGTCAGACCGTCGCGACGAGCCCATGATGCAAACCCAAGTGCAGGTGGAGGCACGGGTCATTGAAGTGCACGTACCTGAAACGATTACGGTGGCCGAGTTGGCCCACAAGATGGCCATCAAGGCCTCTGAAGTCATCAAGCAGTTGATGAAGCTGGGCCAAATGGTCACCATTAACCAGCCGCTTGACCAAGACACCGCAATGATTGTGGTTGAGGAAATGGGCCACAAGGCGATTACCGCTGCTTTGGACGACCCCGAGGCATTTACTGAAGAGGAAGTGACCAGCCATCAGGCCGAGTCGATCACCCGCGCGCCTGTGGTGACGGTGATGGGCCACGTGGACCACGGCAAGACCTCTTTGCTGGATTACATCCGTCGTGCCAAAGTTGCTGCGGGCGAAGCCGGTGGGATTACCCAGCACATTGGGGCCTACCATGTCGAAACGCCACGCGGCATGATCTCATTCTTGGACACCCCAGGCCACGCCGCCTTTACGGCCATGCGTGCACGTGGTGCTAAAGCGACCGACATTGTTATTTTGGTAGTGGCTGCCGACGACGGTGTAATGCCGCAAACCAAAGAGGCGATCAAACACGCTAAAGCGGCGGGCGTTCCTATCGTTGTAGCAATCAACAAAATCGACAAGCCCGACTCCAACCCTGACCGCGTAAGGCAAGAGTTGGTAGCCGAAGAGGTGGTACCTGAAGAGTACGGAGGCGAGTCGCCATTCGTCAACGTTTCCGCCCGTACCGGTGCTGGCATTGACGCGCTGCTGGAGCAGGTGCTCCTGCAAGCGGAGGTGCTTGAACTTAAAGCCCCTGTGGTTGCGGCAGCAAAAGGTTTGGTGATTGAAGCGCGTCTGGACAAAGGCCGTGGCCCTGTGGCGACCATCTTGGTGCAGACCGGCACGCTTAGCGCAGGTGACGTGGTGTTGGCTGGCCAAACCTATGGCCGCGTGCGTGCCATGCTGGACGAGAACGGTAAACCATGCAAAAGCGCAGGTCCGTCGATTCCGGTCGAGATTCAAGGTTTGACGGAAGTTCCCCAGGCTGGTGACGAGTTCATGGTGCTAGGCGACGAGCGCCGTGCCCGTGAAATTGCCACCTACCGTGCCGGCAAGTTCCGCCATACCAAGCTGGCCAAGCAGCAAGCCTCCAAGCTAGAGAACATGTTTACCGACATGACGGCCGGTGAAGTCAAACTCTTGCCCATCATTGTCAAAGCCGACGTACAGGGCTCGCAAGAGGCCTTGTCCTCGTCATTGCAAAAGCTCTCTACCGACGAGGTGCGCGTACAACTGGTGTACTCCGGTGTGGGTGGCATCAGCGAGTCGGACGTCAATTTGGCTATTGCTTCTAAGGCCGTGGTCATCGGCTTTAACACCCGCGCGGATGCAGGGGCCCGCAAACTGGCCGAAGGCAATGGCGTTGAGATCCGTTACTACAACATCATTTACGACGCTGTGGATGAGCTCAAAGCCGCCATGTCCGGCATGTTGACGCCCGACAAGCAAGAAGAAGTGATTGGCACGGCAGAGATTCGCCAGGTGATCAAGGTCAGCAAGGTGGGTTCTATTGCGGGTTGTATGGTCACGTCAGGCGTTGTGCGGCGTACCGCCAAGCTGCGCTTGCTACGCAACAACGTGGTCGTGTTCACGGGCGAACTCGATTCGCTCAAACGCTTCAAAGACGACGTCAAAGAAGTCAAAGAGCAGTTTGAGTGCGGTTTGAATATCAAAAACTACAACGACATCGTTGAAGGCGATCAGTTGGAGTTCTTTGAGATTCGCGAAGTGGCCCGTAGCCTGTAAGCAGGGCAATTGGCATGGCGATAAAAAAGGCAACGCATCAACACCGGGGGTTTCAGGTCGCCGACCAGATTACGCGCGACCTCTCCGAGTTGATCGCCCGTGAGTTAAAAGACCCACGGGTGGGCATGGTCACGCTGCAAGGCGTTGAGGTCACGCCCGATTACGCCCATGCCAAGGTGTATTTCAGTGTGATGAGTGGTGATGTTCAGCAAACGGCCGATGCCCTTAACCAAGCAGCGGGCTTTTTGCGCAAAGGCCTGTTCAAACGCTTGCATATCCACACGGTGCCCACCTTGCATTTCATTTTTGACCGTACGCCAGAGCGTGCCGCAGACCTTAACGCACTGATCGCCAAGGCCGTTTCGTCGCGGGCAAAAGAGGACTAAGCATGAACACGCCGCCACGCACAAAGGTGCCTAGGCGCCCTGTGCATGGGGTGCTTTTGTTGGACAAACCGCAGGGGCTTTCAAGCAACCAGGCCTTGCAGCGCGTCAAATGGCTGCTGCGCGCTGAAAAAGCGGGCCATACCGGCACCTTAGACCCCATGGCCACCGGTGCCTTGCCGCTGTGTTTTGGGGCTGCCACCAAATTTAGTCAAATTCATCTGGATGCCGATAAATCCTATGAAGCAATGGTTTGCTTAGGCATAGCAACGGACTCGGGCGACGCGATGGGGCAGGTGCTGCAACGCCAAGCGTCTCAAGTCACGCAGGGGGATGTAGACGCGGTATTGCCTCGCTTTATCGGCCCCTTGTTGCAGACGCCGCCTATGTACAGTGCGCTCAAAAAAGATGGCAAGGCGCTCTACGAGTACGCCAGAGACGGCATTGACATCCCGCGTGAGCCCCGCGCCATTCGTATTCACTCGATTCAAGGCCATCTGCATGCCTTTACGCCCAGCCCGCATGACTCAACCGGCCAAGGCACACAACTGCTTGGCCTACAGGTCGATTGCAGCAAAGGCACCTATATTCGCACCCTGGGTGAAGACATCGCCAAAGCACTAGGAACTGCGGGGCATTTGATCGCGCTCAGGCGGACCAAAACCGGGCCGTTTGATCTGTCGTTGGCGGTCACCTTGACCGAACTGGAAGAAGCCAATGAAGCCGATCGCGCCGCCACCATTAAACCCGTAGACGTGCTACTCAGTGGCCACATGACTATGACGCTTGAACCTAGCGAAGCAGGCCGCTTTCTAAGTGGATTGCGTAGGCGTGTTCAGCACCCCGATGCCCCAACTGTTGCCGTTTATGGCAGCGAACCAGCCGCCCTGTTGGGCACGGCCCATATAGTGGCCGGCGAGCTGATTCCTGATCGTTTACTGAACCCGCAAGAAATCGCTCAAATTCTGTCGACGGCGCACTTGCCCGTACCCGCACCTTTGTTTGGCAGCTAACTCCTCGCCAACGTCAACCCTTTATTGATTCACGTATTCAGAAAGACACCATGAACAAGCAAATCCGAAACATCGCCATCATTGCCCACGTGGACCACGGCAAAACCACCTTGGTGGACCAAATGCTGCGCCAAAGCGGCACTTTTCGAGAAAACGAAAAAATGACCGAGCGCGTGATGGACAGCAACGACTTAGAGCGCGAACGCGGCATTACCATTCTTGCCAAAAACTGCGCGGTAAGTTGGTTAGACACCCACATCAACATCGTTGACACCCCAGGCCACGCCGATTTTGGGGGGGAGGTGGAGCGCGCATTGTCTATGGTGGACGGCGTGGTTTTGTTGATTGACGCCGTCGAAGGCCCCATGCCGCAAACCCGCTTTGTGACCAAAAAAGCCTTGGCGCTGGGCCTCAAGCCTATCGTGGTGGTTAACAAGGTTGACCGCCCAGGCTCACGCCCCGATTACGTCATCAATGCCGCGTTTGACTTGTTTGACAAACTGGGCGCCACCGAAGACCAACTCGACTTTCCTGTGGTGTACGCCTCAGGCCTTAACGGCTGGGCCAGCCTGACCGAGGGCGTAGAGGGCGAACGATGGGGCGAGGACTTGGCCGCTCTTTTCAACACGGTGTTAAGCCGGGTTCCCGCCCACCAGGGTGACCCCAATGCCCCATTGCAATTGCAAATCTGTTCGCTTGATTACTCAAGCTATGTGGGGCGCATAGGAGTGGGCCGTATCAACGCGGGCACCCTTCGCCCAGGGCAAGACGTATTGGCCATGGAAGGCGCCGATGGCAAGGCTGTGCGTGGGCGCGTCAACCAAGTACTCAAGTTTGCCGGTCTAGAACGCCTGCAAGCCGATATTGCTGGCCCCGGAGACATCGTGTTGGTCAACGGCGTGGAAGAGATCAACATCGGCACCACCCTGACCGATCCGCTCAACCCCGCACCGTTGCCCATGCTCACGATTGATGAGCCCACCCTGACCATGAATTTTTGCGTGAACACCTCGCCTCTGGCAGGGCGCGAAGGCAAGTTTGTGACCAGTCGCCAGCTCAGAGACCGCCTAGAAAAGGAGTTGCAAGCCAACGTTGCCCTGCGCGTCAAAGACACCGATGAAGACGGTATTTATGAGGTAATGGGCCGCGGCGAGTTGCACTTGACCATCCTGCTTGAGAACATGCGCCGTGAAGGCTACGAGCTGGCCGTATCGAAGCCCCGCGTGGTGTTCAAAGAAGTCAACGGCGAGCGCTATGAGCCGATTGAATTACTGACCGTAGACATTGAAGAAGGCCACCAAGGTGCCGTGATGCAGGCCTTGGGTGAACGCAAAGCCGACCTTGTCAACCTCGAACCCGATGGGCGTGGCCGGGTGCGTATGGAATACCGCATCCCTGCGCGCGGCCTGATTGGTTTTCAGAACGAGTTTTTAAACGCCACCCGAGGCTCTGGCCTGTGCAGCAACATTTTTGACGGCTACGAGGCCTACAAGGGTGAAATTGCCAGCCGCAAAAACGGCGTGCTCATCAGTATGGACGAAGGCGAAATCGTGACCTACGCCCTAGGTAAGTTGGACGACCGTGGACGTATGTTTGTAAAAGCAGGAGATCCGGTGTATGAGGGCATGATTGTGGGTATTCATAGCCGCGACAACGACTTAATCGTTAACGCGGTGCGCCAGAAACAATTGACCAACTTCAGGGTCAGCGGCAAAGAAGACGCGATCAAGATCACCTCAGCCATCCAGCTTTCACTGGAATACGCAGTGGAGTTTATTGAAGATGACGAATTGGCCGAAATCACGCCCAAGTCGATTCGTCTGCGCAAACGCCACCTGAAAGAGCACGACCGCAAAAAAGCCAACCGCGGCATTGTTTAAACCGGCCCCCCAGCCGGGTAGTGGGTTCTACATCGCCTGTTGCAGCATGTTGCGGTAATCCTCCGCGCTGGCAAGGCGCGGGTTGGTTTTGTGGCAATGGTCGGCCAAGGCACCTTTAATGATTGCATCAAAGTCACCCGGCGTCACGCCTAGTTCGCCAAGGCCTTTGGGCAAGCCTAAGCGCGCGTTCATGGCGTAAATCGCCTGTTCTATGTCTGCCTGGCCGGGCAATCCCATGGCCGCTGCCATGCGTTCTAAACGCCGGTTGCTTTTTACCGATTCGGCCTCCCGGTTAAAGGCAATCACGGCCGGTAAAAACAGGGCATTCAAAGTGCCATGGTGCAAACGGGGTATCAGCCCACCCAGGCTATGGCTGAGCGAATGCACGCAGCCCAGCCCTTTTTGAAACGCCATGGCCCCTTGCATGCTGGCGCTCATCATTTGCAATCTAGCCTCTTTGTCGTGGCCGTCGCGCGTGGCCCGTTCAATATGTCCCCAGCCCCGTTCCAGGCCGTCCAGTGCGATAGCGTCTGCCGGTGGGTTAAATGGCGGTGCCATAAACGTTTCCATGCAATGGGCAATCGCGTCCATGCCAGTGGCCGCCGTTAAAAAAGGCGGCAAGTCCAACGTCAAATCAGGGTCACACAAGGCCGATTTAGGCAGCAAATGCCAGCTATGAAAGCCCAATTTGCGTCCGTCGTCCACAATCAAAATAGCCCCACGCGCCACCTCACTGCCCGTGCCCGCCGTGGTGGGTATGGCCACGATAGGGGGCACACGGTCAGAAATCAGTGGCGATCCCCCTTCAATGGTGGCATACGTCATCAAAGGGCCAGGGTGGGTAACCGCAATGGCCACCCCTTTGGCGCAGTCAATCGACGAGCCACCGCCCAGCGCAATCAGCCCGTCACACCCCTCACTGTGGTACACCGCACTGGCTTGGCGCACGGCCGCCTCCGTGGGGTTAGAAGGCGTTGCGGCAAACACCGCATGGGGCAGCGCCCCCAACTGCGTCTGCACCGTTGAAAGCAGCCCCGTGGCCGCAATGCCAGGGTCGGTCACAATCAGTGGTCTGGCAACGCCTAGGCGTTTGCATTCAGCGGGCAATTGGCCAATGGCACCGAAAGCCATTTGAATTTGGGTGAGGTATAAAATTGTTGACATAGCGACGAAAACAAAGGATAAGCGTGGAACGAAACGACACATTTACCAACGCCATTCTAGGCTCGCTAGACCCCATTGAACTGGGAACTCCGATGACCGTAGACAATGCCAAATACATGCTGGCTGGAAGAAATCCTAAGTTGCTACAAGCGCAGTGGCTGTCGGATCCACTGCGTGCCCTCATAGACGCTAAGTTAGATATACCGCCGACCATGCATGCCCATAGAGACCCATTGATTCAAAGCCCATCCCGGTGGAAAAGGGTCAAGCCCTTGCTTGTCCCCTTGGTGTTGGGGCTGGCTGGTGGTGGGTTATTGATCTGGGGTATCGCGCGCTCAGGAGTGTTGACGTGAGCCAGTCGACTCAGGCCGATGTATTGAAGATCAACCCTTCGCAGTTGGGGTTGATCAACCTGTTGGCTCCTGGAACAGTGGTAAAAGGAGCACACGCCTACCAGGGGGGGCTATTGCTTCAAGGGCATTGGCACGGCAGTGGACTGGTGGCGGGTAACCTAGTCATGACCCAAAAAAGCCTTCTGATAGGTCATTTCAGAATCACCGGTGACCTCTATGTCTTTGGTCAGCTTGGCAGTAAGAACCCCGGTTTAGACGAAACACTTATTGAATGTCATGGCACTACCTACATGGCGTTTAGCGCGGTGAGTTTCGCTACCGTTTTGACCGTTGGTTTGCGGCTTTACGAAGGGGCCAAAGTCACCGGCGAAATGCGAACGCTCAAACCCAATGTGTAAGACCGATTAACCGTTTGTGTTAGATTCAATCCTTGGAGCCCACGCAATGCCCGACACCCACAACAATCCCTTAAGTCAAGGCGTATCTGAAGCGCCTTCGCTTCCTGTCACAGGGCCTACTATGGTCTTGGGAGTCGCTATGCCCGATGCAGCCGAGATTCCTACCCTGTCGGCACCTCTGTCTCCCACTGAACAATCAGAACACATCGCGATGAAGGAGCACGCGCTATCGGTGTTGCAAGACGGATGGCAGTTCAGAGGCAAAGCTTTGATCAAGGGCGCCTGCAGCATTTCCGGGAGCTTTGAGGGGCATCTTAAGCCCTTGTTAGGGCAATCGGCCAGCATTGTGATTACCGGAACGGGCGTAGTACAAGCCGATTTACACGTAAGCCACGCCTCCGTCATGGGTTTGTACGCAGGCTCGCTAAACGCGCCAGGAGGCCGCGTGGAGCTGCACCCCGGCGCCATCGTTTCCGGACACATCCGATATGGCAGATTGTTGGTGAACGACGCCGACTTAAATGCCACCTTGGAGCGTGTTATCGCAAGTACTCCAGCTATTTGATTCATTGCGTATGCCTGTATCGTCCGGTTCTGATCCTCAACCGCTAATCCCCTTAGAGCAGTTACGCAAAAAAGCGCTAGCGCAAGCGGAAAGGCGTGGCAAAAATGTTGCCGTGCGTCGCAAAATGGGGCGCATCGTGTGGGATGTGCTGTGGGGAAAGGTGCTACCCAGTATGGGGCTTTTTTTTTGTGTCGCACTGGCGCTTCACGGGCTGGGCCTTCCTCTGGGCAGTTGGCTCCAAGGTCCTACCCACCCCGATCCAAATCAGGCCGTGCACCTGTCAGAAGGTGCGCTACAACCCCAGGTTGATGCAGCCAAAAGGCCCGATCAATCCCGAATCGAAAATTTAAAGTAACCCACCGTTAAAGGAGCCCAAATGAGCGAGAACCCCACACAGCGTGCTTCACAGGCCCGACTGGTTTCTGCAGAGCGATTTGCTGCCATTACTAGCCTAATTGGCGAGGGTGCAGTGTTTGAAGGCGACTTTTTTACCTCTCGCGACTTGGGTATTCGGATTGATGGCCGGGTTAAAGGCGCGATTCGAATCGACATTGGCGGAGCGGTACATATAGGCCCTACCGCTGTGGTAGAAGGCACGTCGATCGAAGCCGATCACATCTACATTGAAGGGCGTGTGTCTGGACAACTGTTGGCACGTAAAACACTTGAGATCACTGGTTCTGCCACGGTGATCGGTGACGCTCAGTACGACGGTCTACTTGATATTCACCCCAAGGCACGCATTCGTGGCCAGTTGATTTACCGGGGTGACATGGACGAAGCGTCGGTTTAAGGGCCTTTTACACCCGTTGCCGGGTTTTCATGGCGCGCTCAACTTCGCGCTTGCCCTCGCGGTCTTTGATCGTGTCACGTTTGTCGTGTTCGGCCTTGCCCTTGGCCAGCGCTATTTCGCATTTGATACGCCCACCTTTCCAGTGAAGGTTGAGCGGTACCAGGGTATAACCTTTTTGATCCACCTTGGCGGTGAGCTTTTCAATTTGTTCCTTGTGCAACAACAACTTGCGGGTACGCACCGTATCAGGGGTGACATGGGTGGAGGCGCTGTGCAGCGGGTTGATTTGGCAACCGATCAAAAACAACTCGCCCCCGCGCGCCAATACATAGCCATCGGTCAATTGCACTTTTCCGGCGCGCAGAGATTTGACCTCCCATCCGTCCAGCACCAAGCCGGCCTCTATTCGCTCCTCAAAGAAATAGTTGAAGCTGGCTTTTTTGTTTTCGGCAATGCGGCCACCATCGGTGACGGGCGATTTTTTAGACGTGGACATGACAATCAGGTGTGAGGGCGTACGATGGATTTACAATGCCCGAACCGGCTATTCTATGAAAACAATTGAGAAGTCCATCCTGGTCGGATTTAGCGCCAACCAAATGTTCGATCTGGTTTGCGCCATCGATCAATACCCTGCATTTTTGCCGTGGTGCGACCACGCACAGATCAGTGCGTACCATGACGACGGCGTGACCGCAGAGATAGGCATGGCCTATAGCAAACTCAAGCAGCGATTTTCTACCCGAAACACACATATTCCCGGTCGGCAAATCCACCTGCAATTGGTCTCTGGTCCCTTCTCTAACTTGGACGGATACTGGCGTTTTGCACCGGTAGGAGACACCTCAGACCACGCCTGTCGGACCTCCTTGTCCTTGCGCTACGGCTTTGACAACCCGGTATTGGCCGGCCTGGTTGGGCCCGTGTTTGACAAAATTGCCGCCAACTTGGTAGACGCTTTTTTTAAAAGAGCACACGCCGTCTACGGCTAGGCACTGCCCATGTCCATTCACGTCAACGAGTCCGTCGCAACTGGCACCATAACGGTAGAAGTTGTGTGGTGCCCCAGCCCTAGGAACATAAAGTCTCAAACCTTAGACCTTGCCAAAGCTTGTACAGCGCAGCAGGCAGTGGCCATTGCAGCGCCGGCATTGGGGCTTGGCCCCGATGATTTAAAAGGCTTAAGTCTGGCGATTTGGAACATCAAGTCCAGCGGGCAAACACAACTTCAAAGCACCGACCGGGTAGAAGTTTTGCGGCCCTTAACCGTTGACCCTAAAGTTGCGCGGCAGCTCCGCTTTGATAAGCAAGGTAAACGGGGGGCGGGGTTGTTTCGTATAAAAAAGCCAGCGGCATAACCAGAACAGGCCAGCAAGCGGTGCCGCTAGCAGAGAAACCACTTTACTGGCATTCCGAGTCGGCTGTGCGCTGGAATTGCTTTATCTCAGCCGCGATCGCGGCATCGTCCAAAAATTCGCGGTCACCCTTGTCATTGATTTTGGCGATACGAACGCCTGACTTAAGAATTCCCAACTGACGGCGAGCCTCGGTGCAGTTGCGGGCGCGGCTGGCTTTGTTTTGTTCTGCCAACTGGGTGTTTAGGTCCAGCATGGCCGCTTTATTTTTATCGACCACAGCGTTGGCCGTGGGAGGGGCACTGTTAGCCGGTGTTGCAGCAGCAGCGGCATTCTTTGGTGCATCCTGGGGCTGTACGGTTTTTGGACGTTGCAAAATGTTCTTTTCAGGTACATCAGCACTTGGTGCCCTGTCGCTAAATACCTTTTGCCCCTGCGCATCCACCCACTGCCACTGCGCCCACGCGTTCATCGGAACAAATACACCCAGACTGCAAACACCAAAGGCCAAGGCACCCACGAATTTCAGTAATTTTTTTGAATCTATCATTTTTGTTAGTTTAATCCATACCTGTGCTTATTGGCAATGAAAAATAGGCTAAAAAAACAGATCACACGATAGTTTTGCATTTTTTTACTGTCGAAACCCTGAGCGGGTAAAATCAGCTTTTTGGAGCTTTTCAATGCGCCTTTTAGGAAAAGCGCTGACCTTCGACGACGTTCTGTTGGTTCCAGCCTACTCCCAAGTCCTACCCAAGGACACTTCTCTCACCTCACTGTTCTCACGCCGTATCACTGTTAATCTGCCCCTGGTCTCAGCGGCCATGGACACGGTCACCGAATCCCGGTTGGCCATCGCCATTGCCCAAGAGGGCGGCATAGGCGTGATTCATAAAAACCTGACTGCCCAGCAGCAGGCCAAAGAGGTGGCCAAGGTCAAGCGCTACGAATCTGGCGTGTTGCGCGACCCTGTGGTCATCACCCCCCAACATACCGTGCGCCAGGTGTTAGAGATGTCCGAGCAACTGGGAATTTCTGGCTTCCCAGTGGTGGACCAAGGCAAGGTGGTGGGCATTGTCAGCGGGCGAGACCTGCGCTTTGAGACGCGCTACGAGTTGCCCATCCACCAAATCATGACGCCCAAAGAAAAGTTGGTCACCGTCCCAGAGGGCACAACTTTGCCAGAGGCCAAGGCCCTGCTCAACAAATACAAGCTAGAGCGCCTGCTGGTGGTCAACGACGCCTTTGAACTGAAAGGCCTGATTACCGTTAAAGACATTACCAAGCAAACCAGCTTTCCGAACGCCGCGCGTGACGGGCAAGGCCAATTGCGTGTAGCGGCCGCCGTGGGCGTGGGCGAGGGCACCGAAGAGCGGGTAGAGGCCTTGGCCAGAGCGGGCGTAGACGCCATTGTGGTGGACACCGCGCACGGCCATAGCAAAGGCGTGATCGAGCGCGTGCGCTGGGTCAAACAAAACTACCCCCACTTGGATGTGGTGGGCGGCAACATTGCCACCGGCCAAGCGGCCTTGGCTTTGGTAGAGGCGGGCGCAGACGCCGTCAAGGTGGGCATTGGCCCCGGCAGTATTTGCACCACCCGCATCGTGGCGGGCGTGGGCGTGCCACAGATCACCGCCATTGAAGGGGTTGCCAAGGCTTTGCAAGGCACAGGTGTGCCCCTGATTGCAGACGGTGGTATTCGGTACAGCGGTGACATTGCCAAAGCCATTGCGGCGGGCGCCGGCACGGTGATGATGGGCGGCATGTTTGCAGGCACCGAAGAAGCCCCCGGCGAGATTGTGCTGTACCAAGGGCGTAGCTACAAAAGCTACCGTGGCATGGGCAGCATCGGTGCCATGCAGCAGGGCAGCGCAGACCGGTACTTCCAAGAGTCCAGCACCGGCAACCCCAACGCCGACAAGCTGGTACCAGAGGGCATTGAGGGGCGGGTGCCTTACAAAGGCTCAATGGTTTCTATCATTTACCAAATGGCCGGTGGCCTGCGGGCCAGCATGGGCTATTGCGGTTGCGCCACCATTGCCGACCTGCACGAACAAGCCACCTTTGTGGAGATCACCAGCGCGGGCATTCGCGAAAGCCATGTCCACGACGTGCAAATCACCAAAGAGGCCCCTAACTACCGCGCCGAGTAGAACTTTTACCATGCACCAAAAAATTCTGATTCTTGACTTTGGCTCTCAGGTCACCCAACTCATCGCCCGCCGCATCCGCGAGGCCCACGTGTACTGCGAAGTACACCCCTGCGACGTGTCCGACGAATGGGTCAAAGCCTTTGCCGCCGATGGCCAACTCAAAGGCGTGGTGCTATCGGGCAGCCATGCCAGCGCCTACGAGGCCGAAACCGACAAAGCCCCAGAGGCGGTGTTTACATTGGGCGTACCGGTGTTGGGCATTTGCTACGGCATGCAAACCATGGCCCAGCAACTGGGCGGCACGGTAGAGGCGGGCACGACCCGTGAGTTTGGTGCAGCCCGTGTGCGCGCCCGTGGCCACACCGCCTTGCTAAGCGGCATAGCCGACGAAACCACCCCAGAGGGCCACGGCCTGTTGGACGTGTGGATGAGCCACGGCGACAAAGTCACCGCCTTGCCCCCCGGCTTTAAGCTCATGGCCTCTAACGACGCCTGCCCCATTGCAGGTATGGCCGACGAAGCGCGGCATTTTTACGCCGTGCAGTTTCACCCCGAGGTCACCCACACCCGCCAGGGCAATGCCTTGCTGCGGCGCTTTGTTTTAGACATTTGCCAAACCCAGGCCGACTGGATTATGGGCGACTACATCGCCGAGGCGGTGGCCAAAATACGCGCCCAAGTGGGCAACGAAGAAGTCATCTTAGGCCTGTCCGGCGGGGTGGATTCATCGGTGGCAGCGGCTTTGATTCACCGCGCCATTGGCGACCAACTCACTTGCGTGTTTGTGGACCACGGCCTGCTACGCCTCAACGAAGGCGATGCCGTGATGGACATGTTTGTGGGCCAACTGCACGCCAAGGTAATTCGGGTGGATGCGGCCGGGCAGTTCTTAGGCCATCTGGCGGGCGTAACCGACCCCGAGGCCAAACGCAAAATCATTGGCCGCGAGTTTGTAGAGGTGTTTAAGGCAGAGGCCACCGCCCTTAAAAACCAACAATCACGCCATGTGGCATGGCTGGCGCAAGGCACCATCTACCCTGACGTGATCGAGTCCGGCGGGGCCAAAAACAAAAAAGCCGTCACCATCAAAAGCCACCACAACGTGGGCGGCCTGCCTGAGCAGCTAGGCCTTCAATTGCTAGAACCCCTGCGCGACCTGTTCAAAGACGAAGTGCGCGAACTGGGCATTGCCCTGGGATTACCCGCCAGCATGGTGTACCGACACCCCTTCCCAGGCCCAGGCCTTGGCGTACGCATACTGGGCGAAGTCAAACCAGAATACGCCGACCTGCTACGCCGCGCCGACGCCATCTTTATTCAAGAACTACGCAACCACCAAGACCCCGCCACTGGGAAATCCTGGTACGACCTGACCAGCCAAGCCTTTGCCGTGTTCCTACCCGTTAAAAGCGTAGGCGTGATGGGCGACGGCCGCACCTACGACTACGTGGTGGCCCTAAGAGCGGTACAAACCACCGACTTTATGACCGCAGACTGGGCAGAACTACCCTACGCCCTGCTCAAAAAAGTATCCAGCCGCATCATCAACGAGGTGAAAGGCATTAACCGGGTGACTTATGACGTGAGTAGTAAGCCGCCGGCTACGATTGAGTGGGAGTGAGGTTCAAGGACTGATGTTCGTTAGAGCCGTGCGCAATGAGCGGCGATCGCGGTACGAATGGTCGGGGGGATTACCGCGTAAAATGTGTACACACAGATTCACAACCAAAGGGGCATCCACATGGAAACGACAAAGGTAGGCATACGCGAATTTCGCTCCGACCTAGCAGAGTACATCGCTTCCAACACGCCGGTGGCTGTAACTCGGCATGGCCAAACAGTTGGCTACTTCATCCCCACGCAGGGAGAAGTTGAAGCAGACATCGCAGCCTTGAAAAAAGCCAGCAAGACCTTGGACAAGTTGCTTGAGGCACAGGGGGTGGATGTTGAGTCCGTGGTTGCAGACTTCAAAGCAGCACGCAGGAAAGCCAGCACACCCGCTAAAAAACTGAAAGTCAAAGCGGCATGAGTGGCAAGACCATCGTTCTTGATGCGAACATTCTGATTCGTGCGGTATTGGGAAAGCGAGTGCGTGAACTGATTTGTGACAACGCTGGGACGGTCAAGTTCTTTGCCCCTGATGTTGCGTATGCAGACGCACGAAAGTACCTGCCCGAGTTGCTGAAAAAGCGCGACGTTGATTCCAGTGCAGCAATGCTGGTGCTGGATAGGCTTGAGGGTGTTGTGCAATCCATTGATGCCGAACTCTATGAAGGCATGCAACAGCAGGCCTTGCAACGCATCGCGGTTCGTGACGCGGACGATTGGCCTGTACTGGCGTGCGCGATGACATTAGGTTGTCCCGTCTGGACTGAAGACACGGATTTCTTTGGCACTGGTGTGGCTACTTGGACAACTGACCGGGTAGCTTTTTACTTTGCTTGAAGGAAGACGATGGATAGCGCGCGCATCATAACGACGGGTCACATCGTGGATGGTGGCCCTAAGAGCCGTACAAACCACCGACTTTATGACCGCAGACTGGGCAGAACTACCCTACGCCTTGCTCAAAAAAGTGTCCAGCCGCATCATTAACGAGGTGAAAGGCATTATCCGGGTGACTTATGACGTGAGTAGTAAGCCGCCGGCTACGATTGAGTGGGAGTGATGTACGAGTGGGTCGTCCTGAATCGCACTGGATGTAAATAAATCAAGCTGCACCGTCGCTTTACGATACGAACGTTCCCTTTTTTAGCCCTGTCTCGTGTGACTAGTGGCATAAACATGGGACGGGCTATGCCATCAGTTGGATGTTGCGTAAGTACGGAAATCCCGTACAATCAGAGCATTCGTACAGAAACTGAGACGTTCACCATCCAGAGGCAAGTAGAGAAGCTATGGACTGAAACCGAGCGGCTGGGTTCATCGATTGAAAAGCTGCTAACCCGTTGGCTGGGGATGTTGTCCCCGGCGCGGACGGAGCGGGCAATGTTCGATGGGGCCGCGGCGGGTCGGGCAAATCAGGTGGTACGCGGGTGATCTACTTCAACTTGATCGAGCAGGAGTGGTGTTGCTGGTGTCGGCCTTCGCCAAGGCCGACAGTGCCAACACGCTTCCAGCCGGAATCGAAAAGGTGGTGTGACATGGGCATCAAAAAGATCGACATTGAAAAGGTGGCCGCGGCGTTTGAAGCTGACGTTGGGGAGACGTTGCCTGATCTGCGGCAAGCACTCGCTGAAGCGCAAACCGGGCTTGGCCGAGTCACCATACCCGAGCAAATTTTGGTGCGACAGGCGCGTGAGAAAGCGGGTCTGACGCAAGCCGCATTCGCGGAACGGATAGCTACCCCGGTAGCGACGTTGCGCGATTGGGAGCAGGGGAGATTTGTTCCGCCCGGTGGAGTGGTCTGTTTACTGAAGCTCATCATTAAACACCCTGAGTTGTCGCACGAACTTAGAGTAGCACTATAAATAGTATGGGAATGATCAAAACCTCCCCTGATACTGGCTCGATGCCTCTAACGACTACAAACTCGTATGAGGCAAGGTCTTCCACTCCGGCCAACCTAGGTATAGCAACACCTGAAGAAAACTTACGGAATCGGAACAGGCAAGCGTACCCTGGTAATCAAAAGCGACTGTCGAGTTTGTTTCGGAAAATTAACTCTGCACTGCTGAGAAAAATCTCTCGCGGCGTGCTCTTAACGCTTGCTGACATCGACGAATTCTCGGTTGTATTTAACGAAATACTATCTGGATCGTTACTTTTTATGCAGCATACGAAATCTAGAAATAGGAAAAGTACCGCTCTCAGTTTTTCGATCAGACTAGGTTCACCCGCTTTAACATTTGACTCAGGTAGCGCACTCGAAGCGGAGGCTATACGTATTCTAGGACATGATTGGGCTACAAAAAAAATACTGGAATCGGAGCACTACAAAATTTTCGGCGACGTGAATTTTGTTAGACAAACACTGCAACAACTTGGACTGATGGTCGATCTTTTTTACGAAAACTCAGTCATTAAACTGAGCATTGATCGTGATGACCATTCTGAACTGAGAGATAAAGTCCGAATCGAGCTAACGGATAAGAGTCAAGATTGGCTTGTAGCTGTCGCAGATCAAATTGAGTCGCATACTAGACTTGAAAGCGTGGTGGTGCATGTCCAACCAGATCATATTATCCTCATGTCAACAAGTCGCAATGACGATTCTATTGCCAAAGTTGCTAGCTGGTTGGCTTTTCAAAAACAGGCAGATCAAACGCATGCATTTGATAGTAATAAAGGGTTTGAGGAAGCGAAATTTGGTGAAACTTCAATCGTTATCCCAAGCGAATTGCATGGTTCGTTGAATCATCGCGGACGTCCGGTCACGCTACGTGGGAAGACTACGCCAACCTGGGCGGCACTTGTTGATGCAGTGCATTTTGCAAAACCACAGTATTTCGAACCTAGTGCCAAGCAAAGTAGCCAACAAGGCATGGTATTTCCGCTAACCACTCCAGAATTGTTTGCAGCCGCAAAGCCGACACGACCGAGATTTCTCGTTATCGTTCTTTCCGATCAACCATTTCAAAGAAACGACATATATTCTGTCGAGGTCATACTGGATGAGTTTGTTAGGCAAAAAACTATTTCTAAACGCCTCGAATCATTGGTATTTGCACGTCAACGTCTCCAGGCTCTAAAATCAAAACAAAAGACCTTTAGCGAGGTTACTTACCCGCAACTTCTATCTGATTTTGTAGACTTTTCAGAATGGATGTCTCATCAAACAATTGCTGCAACCATGGCTCACAGCATGACGGTTAGGTTGTATGAGCAAGACTCGCGAGAGCTTAGATTGGTTGCAAAGGCTAGGGACTCTGAGGGTAAATATTCAAGTTCAAGCGAAAATTTTGAGATTCGTGCAAGTCAATTTCGTACAAGCGTAAACGCTTTTGCTTTCGCCCATGCAATCGATGGCTTAGATTTCATAAATATTCCGTTTATCGACTCGACTCGTCCAAATGCATCCTACATTCCAATTGAGCTACGCAAGAAGGGTCTAAATTCTACGATTAATGCAAGGCACAACACTCGGTCTGAAGCTTGTCTTCCGCTCAGGTTTGGAAAAGTACCTGTCGGGACAATAAACTTAGAGGCCCCAATGCCCCGTGCTTTTGACGGAATGGAAAGCTATTTAAAGGCAGTTAGAGACAACATTGAGGAAGCTTACTCGCACACTCTTGGCTATAGCGACATCCGTAGCCTTGCCAAACAGATCAGCACTCATGCCGCCGTTCACGAGTTGGATCAACACCTGTCTGTGGAGAACTCCATTTTTTCCTCAAATCAGCAACAGCTTTTATCGAAGTTGTTTCGGCTTAGAGACCAGGATCACGGTCACGGTCACGGTTTACCTTTTGGCGATTGGCTGAGTGAGTGGGTTTCTTTGGCGTATGCTGCTCTTTCCGAAGAAAATCGGAGAAAGATTATTAATCTTGTTCAAGTTAAATCATTATCCAAAGAGCGTTTCCCAAACAGCTACTGGTTTGGCTTTCAGTTTATTGTTAAAAATTTAATTCAGAACACAGTGTCACACGGAAGTATCGAGCAATCTGATGCCCATTCGATCACTATTGATGACCGACCAATATTCGGGATTGGTGATAGGTCAATCGTACGCATAACGTCCAAGCACGGTGCAATTCGAGATCAAGGAATTCTTGATCGCATGTGTGTTGCTCCGATAATTTCAAATGACAGGGGAGCTCGCTACGGCATGTTACTCATCGGAATGATTACAAAAACGCTTGGTGGACAGGTTTTTCTCACAAGAGAAGCTACTAGAAACAATACCGAGTGCTTGATAAAAATCCCCTATCCTGCATGACGCTGTAAAAATTTGGAGCCGAAGAATGAAACCAGTTAAAGTTTTAATAGTCGAGTCAAGCATCGATTTAGCGAGAAAATTGGAAAGTAGCTACCAAGAGATTTTTAACTTGGCTGGATACAACGCAACTTTTGCCTTGACAACATCAGAAGGCGAGGCTCGTAAAGAGATAGATAAAAATTGGCCACATGTTGTCATATGCGATATGTCCCTTGGGCAAGTAGCGGATGGACTGTTAATCCTAAAAACCCTCCGCACGGAGTATCCAGACATCTTTCGCATTCTTGCGTCAGGTTCAGAATATTCACCGAGAAATGTCTTTGCTAAAAAAGCATTTTTCGATATGTTTTTTGATAAAGGAGAACTGATTGGTAAAAACAAACCGTACATCGAGATTTGCGCCCAGCAATTCGCTTCTCGTTTTCGGATCAATACTATTCTCAAAATAGAAGAATCCGGGACCGCTTACCACGATGACTTTAAATCAAAAGGTCAGCTTAGAGAATTTAATTCACTTCTTGCTCAGATCACGTTCACCGGACATGACTCTGATACGCAGATCACCCCTGATACTGTCCGCATAAGTAAACTTGCGGGCGGATTCAGTGGGAGCAAGGTTTATAAGTTCAACACATTTAACAGCAAAAGCAAACTCGAATCTGTTCCAGCAGTGCTCAAAGTATCAGAACGAGAGTGGGCTGCGTCAGAACTCAATAATTACAACAAATTCGTAAAATGGGGGCTGCCGTATAAGTGGCGGGTTGATTTACTTGGAAGCGGAGAAACAAAAAGTCTCGGTGCTGTTGCATATTCGTTTATTCAGGGTGACTCCGGTGTTGATTTCAATTCTCTTACTTATTTTCTTGAAACGGGAAGTTTTGATGTTGTTAGAAAAGTAATCGAGAGAATTTTTAGTCCTAATATGCGCCGATGGTACGGCGAGGAGTTAATAGAATCATCCACAAATATAGTTGAGCATTATTCAAAGCGGTACTTTAGTGGAGCTGAGGCGAAAGCCACGAGTGCTTTAGTTTTTAATCGCGTGGCCTCAGATACATTTCGGGCTATTGTGCAGGGAAAAAGACTGGCCGTCGCAGGTATCGTTGTAGTCGAACCGCACGCGCGGTTATTTGGTACGCCGATGGATCGCTATCTTTCCTGCATATGCCATGGTGATCTTAACTCCAACAACGTCATCGTCTCGAAATTGGAGGACGTCATATTTATAGATTTTCAAGAGACTGGGCGTGGACATGTGTTTGAGGACTTTGTAACAATGGAGTCAAGCATTCGACTTTTTGGAAAGTCGACAGAACCTTCTAATTGGCTGCACTACTTGGAGGATGAAATCCAAGCAGGACAATCAGTCGCACATGCAAAATCTGAATCTTTTGAAATTATTCAAACAATAAGGGGCTTGGCAAAGGCAAATTTTCCCAATGAATCTTTCCAAAATTACTATTATGCTTTAGCAGTGTTCCATTACCGTCTTTTGCGCGCGAATTTGTCGCCCATTCAGCAACAAAAATGCGTCACAGCAATAATTGCGGGGCTTACTAAGCTTTAAGGCTGCGGCTTGATTGCTCGCTACGTACTTGAGTAATTCATTTGGGGCTCAGGAAGCAAACATGTGTTCAATGCATGCTAACTCCTTGAGATGATCAGGAAGAACAGGTGATTCAGGCGTTCGAAAATCAGTGAAGTTTCGACAGATCGTGCCACACTTTTTGCTGCATCGTCTCGCTTTTTTTTATGGAGGTCGATATCGTAGTCTTCTGCTTTGCAGGGTAGGGATTTGATTGATGCGTGCGTGAGATGCTGGCATAATTTTCTTTCCATTAAACCCATTGGTGGTTGAAAACAGCATTTCGCTTGCAGGCGACGAACGGCCAAAATTTAGTCTGGTTTTTCCCGACGGTAAAGCTGACGGTATGGACGACCTTGCACAATCAGTAGCCACTGTCCAACCAAGTGCGACACGGTGTGATGAAATTCAACTTTTCTTGCGGGTTGACAATTGAGTGGGAGTAACGGGAAGAGGCATTTAGTCGCAAATGGGACGTTGTTGACGGCGAAGCTGGGGGCGTCAACGGAGTTGCACAATCGATCAGTGTTCTGCTCAGATGCTCGCCTATTGAGGAAAATCCATGCCTTGTCGATGCGTAATTTTCGATCTTGACGGAACTCTCGTCGACAGTGAGTTTCTCGGCCACCAGGCAATGCAAAAGGAGCTCGAAGACATTGGGATTCGTGAATCAGCCGACGACATGAGGAAGCGGTTCCGGGGCGCAAAGCTAGACCGAATTCTAGAAGTTATGGAGACGACACATGGTCGCCGCATTGACAAGAAATTTGTTGACCGGTATCGCCAACGTGTCAGCGAATTGTTCGAACGCCAACTAGTCCCCATTCCCGGTGTTAAGCAAGCGTTAGATGCGATCACTCTGCCAGTGTGCGTTGCATCTAGCGGTCCACCGGAGAAGATCCGGCAAGCGTTGAGGGTAACGGGTCTTGCGCACTATTTTGGCAACAGGATATTCAGTTCCTACGTCGTGAACTCTTGGAAGCCCGAGCCTGGCCTATTTCTCTTCGCTGCTCGTGATATGGGCGTTGACCCCGCAAGTTGCGCAGTCGTTGAGGACAGCGCCATAGGGATAGTCGCAGCACAACGGGCTTGCATGAAACCGTTCTGGTTTAGGCCAGAACCAGCCGTCCAAGATGATGCCGAAGACGAGATTCAAAGTTCCGCGACCGTGGCTGTCTTTTCTAATATGAATTTGCTGCCAACTATTCTTATGACTGGGTAGTCATTTCCCATTCAGGCATGAGACTTTTGGCGTGGTTCAAATCCGGGTAACATTTTGACCTGAGACTGAGCCGTTGGTTGGTGCCGCCGAATGGGGTGATGTTCACTTCGGGCTTCTTGCGATTCGCCTGTATCGACTAAATCTGCGGCTGCATGCATTTGTGCCTTGGGTTGTTTGTTGATCTTCATACCTACCTCATGGTTCTCTAAACTAACTGGGGTAGGTGCAGCAAGTCATTCTGGCACAGGGGGGATCAGCGCAGATCTGTATGCCGGCGGATTTGACGGGGCGTGGATTGCATTGTTGTTTTGAGTAGTCTACGTAACGCAGTAGCATCTTGGTAGCCAACGCGGGCGGCGATTTCATCGACTGAGAGGCGGCTGTTTTGTAGCAGGGCTTGGGCCCTGTGGATACGAATGCTTTGCAGCATGGCTAGCGGTGCGCGGCCTGTGGCAGCGCGGACGTGTCTGGCCAATGTGCGCTCCGACATGCACATCTCTTGCGCGAGCGTCTGCATGCTGGGCGGCTCGGGCAGTGCAGCCTCTAAGCGCGCGCTCAATTGCGCGACCAATTGGTTGCCACTAGCATATGCTTGTGGCACGATGAAAGGCGCTTGACTTTGGCGCTTGTCGATCAAGAGCACCCGCGCCACAGCGTCAGCTAGCTTGATGCCGGAGTGCTCGCGCAGCAAATACAGCATCAAATCCGATTGCGCCAAAGCAGCGCCAGCAGTCACCAAGCGCCCATCGCTCACGATCATGCGATTGGCATCGATCTGGCAGCTACTCTCGCGCTGCTGTAAGAGCGGCGCTAGCCACCAAGCCGTGGTCACACGCTTATTCACGAGCAAGCCCGCTTGCTGCAAGAGCAGGACGGCCGAGCATGAGGCGGCCATGCGGCAGCCTGCTTGGTTCGCCTTTTTCAATAGTGCGACAGCAGATTGCGCGTCAGGCTGCGCGAGGCGAGCACTTGCCTGCAAAGCTGAGCTGATGCCAATGCCGGGGACGAGCCATATTTCATCTTTGTTCAACCGTTTGCGCGCAAAAGAGTGTGTGGTCAGCCTCATACCGTTGGACAGCGTAATTTCTCCTCCCTGGAAGCTGTAAAGCTTGTACTGCGGTGCGATGAGCTTTTGTTGAGACGCTATGAAAGCGGCTGCCGAAAGAATATCGAGGGTGAGCGCCACGCTGGATGCGTAGGCATCTTGGAGCACCAAAATATTGAATTTTGTCATGACACGTCGAATCTGTGATTGTCTAAAAAAGCCTGATTAATGTCATTATAGACACTGCGATAAATTCGAAGAATGAATTTCAATGAAGGCTTATTCACTCAAGGAAATTTTGATGCCTAATATTTTGATTAAAGTGCCGCAAGGCGTTTTTCCACCCGCGCAGCTGCGCAAACTAACTGAAACCATTACCGAGGCAGCTTCAGTCGCTGAGCAAATGCCTGCTGAAATGAAAAAGCGCTTCCTGAGTTGGATTACAGTCGACGAGGTGGCTCATGGCTTATTCACATGTGGTGGCATGGACACCACGCAGCATGTCATCCCGTGCATTGCCATGGTGTATCTGCCAGCAGGTGTACTCGATGGTGCAGCGCGAGCTCAGTATGTCAACACGGTACATGCCGCATTTGCCTCAACGCTGGCTGCCGATGACAAGCGGCAAATAGCCACCTCGGTGATCTTGCATGAAATTCCCGAGGGCCAGTGGGGTGGTAACGGTTCGATCTGGCGCTTGCCGGATTTTGCGAAAGCGGCGGGCTATGCGCATTTGCAAAGCTTGATTGGCTAAGGTGCAATCATCATGACCCAACACAATATGCAGCGAGACGATCCGTTAGACGACTTCACTGCGCGAGCCATTACCTTTGAGGGGGCAAGCAAAAGGGTGTACGTCGCAGGCAATGGCCCCGCAGTGATCGTGATGACGGAGATGCCAGGTATCAGCCCACATGTGGCGCGCTTTGCGCGCTGGGTGCGTGATGCAGGGTTCACGGTGTACATGCCTTCATTGTTTGGTCGAGATGGTGCGGTGCCGCAGGCCGATGAAGGCGCGACGATTTTTCAGCGTGCGTGCATCAGTAAAGAGTTTCGCGTCTTGGGTGGCGGTAAATCCAGCCCGGTGACGCAATGGTTGCGTGCATTGGCGCGAGAAGCGCATCAAGAGTGCGGCGGCGCTGGTGTGGGTGCGATTGGCATGTGCTTTACGGGCAACTTTGCACTCACCATGATGCTTGAGTCCTCTGTGATTGCACCTGTTGTGTGCCAGCCTTCATTGCCGCTTGATCAGCCTGGCGGTTTGGAAATATCTCCAGAAGACTTGGTGAACGTGAGGCAGCGATTGGATCGCGATGATTTAAGCGTGCTGGCCTATCGCTTTGAAGGTGATAAATTTTGCAAGGCCGAGCGGTTTGCTGCTTACAACACGGCTCTGGGGCAGAGGTTTGTGGCGCGTGTGCTGCCCGATACAGCCGCTAACAAAGACCTCGCCCCATTCTTCGCGCGCCATGTCACCACGCCGCACAGCGTGGTGACCGCACATTTGATTGACGAGGAGGGCCAGCCCACGCTGGCGGCGCGTGATGAAATTTTGGCATTCTTTGTACTGAGACTGGCCGGAGGCGAAAGTTTGTACAGGCTAGCGTGATGCCAACCCCACGCGGTTTGACCGATTCACAGGCCATCTCGCGCCGTCGAGACGGCCTCACCACTTTTTTGCCAAGGCCTGGGCAACGATCTCGGCTTTGAGCTTCTCGTCCATGTAGCGCTTGCGCAAGCGCCGGTTCTCATCCTCCTGCTCTTTCATCCTGGCCATCATCGAGGTGTCCATACCGCCATACCTGGCGCGCCACTTGTAGAACGTCGCGCTGCTGACGCCTAGCTCCCGGCAGGGCTAAGTTTTAGCAATGCATGATTTTGACCATTTTTTGGCGGATTTTTACCTTGTATAAAAAGTCAAAAACATGAAACTAGCGCTTCCAAATCACGTCATTGCCTCTAAAGCGACGGCACCAACCAATCCAAAGGAAACATCACCATGTCGCAAACTAAACAACAGATCGTCGCCTTAGTTAAAAGCCTAGAAACCGGCGATTCCGAGGCAGTTAAAGTCGTTAACGCAGACAAATATATTCAGCATAACGTAGGTGTGGGCGATGGTCTGGCGGGTTTAGGCGCTGTGCTGCAAGCGGCTCAAGGATCCATCAAGGCGAGCCCAGTGCGGGTGTTCCAAGATGGCCAATATGTGGTGGTCCACACCGACTACAACTTTTTCGGCCTCAAGATTGGTTTTGATATTTTTCGCTTAGAAAACGGTTTAGTGGTTGAGCACTGGGACAACTTGCAAGACAAGCCCACCCAGCCCAACCCGTCCGGTCACAGCATGATTGATGGCCCCACTGAGGTCAGTGATTTGGATAAGACCCAGGCCAACAAAACGCTTGTGAGCGCTTTTGTGAGTGATATTTTGCTGAATGCAAAGTACGACAAATTGCCTCACTACATTGACGCCAACAACTACACGCAGCACAACCCTGCCATTGCCGATGGGCTAGGGGGCTTATCCGAGGCGCTGGCCGCCATGGCCAAAGCGGGTGTGACGATGAAATACAACGAAGTGCACAAAGTCTTGGGTGAAGGTAATTTTGTGTTGGCCGTCAGCGAAGGCGAATTTGCAGGCAAACACTCGGCTTTCTATGACCTGTTTCGCGTGTCAGCCGGAAAGATCGTCGAGCACTGGGACGTTATCGAAACCATCCTACCGCGCGCAGAGTGGAAAAACGCAAACGGTAAGTTTGGTTTCTAAGCATAGGTGCTCCCCATGAATCAGTTCGACTACATCATTGTTGGCGCTGGCGCGGCGGGTCCGGTACTTGCCGCGAGACTGAGTGAGGATCCGCAGGTTCAAGTCGCGCTGCTTGAGGCTGGAAAAGAAAACACAAACGACGTTGGTCGTATGCAAGGTGCTTTCTTCCACACATGGGGTAGCGACATGAATTGGATGTACCGCTCCACGCCCCAGCCAAGCTTGGGTGGGCGGTCGATTGACCAGCCGCGTGGTCGGGTCATGGGCGGCTCTACGGCGATCAACGTTGGCGCGTGGCTCAGGGGTTGCCCTGCAGACTACGATGCTTGGGAGGCTGCCGGTGCAACGGGTTGGAATTGGCAGGCTGCGCTTGATATCTTTCAATCCATTGAAGATACAGATCGTGGTCCCAATCAGTGGCGCGGACAAGGTGGGCCTTTGCGCATGCAAGACCTTCCAACGCCCACGACTTTCTCTGACACGCTGCTTCAAGCATTTACCCAAGCGGGGTATGGCGATAGGGGCGACGCCAATGGGGCCACCCCTTACGTTGCCGACAGGTACCAGACTTTGTTTCCTGAAGGTGAGAGAAGAACGCCAGCGGACGCCTATTTGGATGCCGCTACAAGAGCGCGCCCCAATTTGCACATTGTTACCGAGGCGATGGTCACCAAAGTCAATATAGAAGCTGGGCGCGCCTGTGGCGTTACTTACTCGCAGTCTGGGATTGAGCAGGTGTTGGAGGCACGCCGCGAAGTGATCTTGTGCGCTGGCGCTTTCAATACGCCGCAACTCTTGATGCTTTCGGGCATTGGGGCTGCCGACCATTTGGGGGAGCTTGGCATTGCTTGCGTCGTTGATGCCCCAGGAGTAGGAGCCAATTTGCAAGACCACGTTGTGGTCTCAATAAGAGGGCTTGCACCAGCGGGCGTGAACGTTTCGTATCCCTATTGGGCTGGCCCGCAGGAGATGGAGCAGTGGCGCAAAGACCGCACGGGACCCGCCAGCTATTGGGCTCAAAACGGTGTGGGTTTTGTGCGCACGCGGTCTACGTCCAAAGGGCCAGATGTTGAACTGATGTTTCAGTACAACCCGGACACATCGCAAGGCGTTTTTGATCATGTGCCTGATGCCGCGTCGCGCTCGGGTTACACGATTGCCGTCATCTTGTTGCAACCTCAAAGCCGCGGCAGTGTGCGCTTGGAGTCCAATAATCCCAATGTAGCCCCAAAAATTGACCCCGCTTATCTGAGTAACAGGGATGATGTGTTGGCCTTGATGGAGGGCCTGCGCGCAGCCCAGAAAATCGCGGCGACCGATGCATTGCAACCCTATACCAACGAGTTGTATCCGGAGATGGCGGCATCCAATGAAACCTTAGAGGCTTGGATCCGTAAAGATGCAGGCATCGCATTTCATCCGGTTGGAACAGCGCGCATGGGTGCAAGGAACGACCCCTTAGCGGTAGTGGATCCTGAACTGAGGGTAAAAGGCGTGAGTGGACTCAGGGTCGTTGACGCTTCAGTCTTTCCATCCCTGATACGTGGTCATACGATGGCTCCCACGGTGATGTTGGCCGAACGGGCGGCCTGTCTGATCCGAACTGCGTCGTGATCCCCTTAAGTCAATAATTGGAGACAAGGTTTATGCCCTTAGGGTGCGATTCGGCATGCCAACAGGGAAGGGCTGCCAAATTCTGATGCGGCACCATTGGTCAATACCGTGCGCATTCGTGAAAGTGGTCCCTTGGCGATAGAAGCCGATCTGCAAATTCATGGCGAAACGCAAGCTTGTCCACGTGCAACGCTCTGCCGGTGCGGGCACTCGAAGAACAAACCTTATTGCGATGGCAGTCATCGAGCTGCTCAGTTTGTTGCACCATGAACCGTACCCGTCTAGAGGCCTTTCAAAAGTGTGAGTGGTGCCGTGCTATGGGCGAACCTCAAGCCGTTGTTCTGGCTGTCTTTGCTGTCTTTTTCGACAAGATGGATGGGTGAGCACGAGTTTACAAATACGACCGTGATGCTCTAGATCACACCGTTTTGCATGTCTGCATCGTCCGTAACGAGTGTCCTGCACCATCCTACGACATCCTTCCATTGAAATGTCGGGTACCAGTAAAACGTTAAATTTTGTACAGACAGGTTGCGGCCCGAATAGTTCTCGCCTAAAGTTGCCGCTGGCCTTTCCAAACCTAAGCAACCGCATGTTGGGCCGTTGATTTACTACCAAGGACCTATGCTGAGTCAAAAATTGAATCTTTCTCGCCGCACCCTTGTCACTGGTGTTTCAGCGCTGGCGGTGGGAGCTGTGGTGGGCCAAATGGCGTTAACCCCATCGGTAAGCGAAGCCAAAACCTTGCGGCGTACCCCTAGCCAACCCGAAGGGCCTTTTTACCCCGAAGCTATCCCGGCCGACAACGATTGGGACTTGGTCAAAAGCGGCTCAGCCGTTTACGACAAGGGTCAAATCGCTTTGGTTGGTGGAGTCGTTTACGACATCCATGGCAAACCGCTGCCAAACGCCGTGGTGGAAATTTGGCAATGTGACCACAAAGGCAACTATCATCATTCTGGCGACGGAAATAAGGCGCATAAAGAGTTTCAAGGTTTTGGTCGAGTCCAAGTCGCCGCCGATGGCCGCTTCCAATTTCGCACCATCCATCCCGGAACTTACGTGGGACGCACGCCGCATATTCATGTCAAAGTGAAGCTAGGGCGCAAAACACTGTTAACCACACAGTTCTATATCGAGGGCCATCCTGAGAACGCCAAGGACAGCATTTGGCGCAGACTGAACACAGAAGAGCGCGCCGTTTTGACGCGTCCTTTTGTGGCCAAAGGCCAGGAACTGCATGCACAGTTTGAGTTGGTTGTGAAAACGTAATCGGATTGTGAGTGACCTGCCCTCCATAAACCGTACCAAGCCTAAGTTCAAGTCCGACGCTTTCGCATCCATTCACCAATCAACCAAAGCCTTGCACAAGGTCGGCGCGATCAGCAAGACAACATTGCGTGAATTCGATGACGCATGTTTATCCGTGCCCGATGTGTTTGAGCCAAAAGCCATTAAGCGCTTGCGCGAGCAAAATCACGTTAGCCAACCCATCTTCGCTCGATATCTCAACACCACCGAATCCACCGTACAAAAGTGGGAGGCGGGTGCCAAGCGCCCCAGCGGAACGGCGCTCAAGTTGCTTTCAGTTGTGCAAAAGCATGGGTTAGAGGTGCTTGCATAGTTTTCTGTCCTCTCAAACCAGTCGATAGTTAAGAACTGCGCTTCTTCGCTTGGAGGCGCAGCTTCGAATCAGCCCGGCCTCCCTTAGTGCATAGCGACGGCGCCGTTAGGCAGGGGCTGTCGCCTTGTCTACACCCACCGTTCTTCAAGCATTGGCCTTTGCTAATGCAAACCACAGTAGAACTGGCCAGCGAAGGAGAGCAGGCCACGCGCATCACCATTCGCTGGGAGCCCATAGACGCCACGCCGGACGACCTTGCAGAATTTGTCAATCAACGCACCAGTATGACGGGTGGGTGGACGGGAAGTTTTGACAAGTTGGAGGGGTTGCTGGGTTGAGAGGTGTGGTTAGTCAGACTCGAATCAATTGCGGCCCACTTCAAAGTAGTGCCGCGTTTTGGATTGTGAACACCGCTAACCAGGCGAGTTTGGAGTGAGATTGGTATTCTCTTGACGAAATATTCTTTCCGAGCTATATTTTGACCATGGCTTGGGACGTTGAGTACACAGACGAATTTGGAGATTGGTGGGTTTCGCTCACCAACGCCGAGCAGGTCTCGGTGGCCGCGTCTGTTGGTTTGCTTGAAGCCCGAGGCCCGAATTTAGGGCATCCGCACAGCAGCGGAATCAACGGATCACGCCATGGGCATATGCGTGAACTGCGCACGCAGCACGCAGGAAGGCCGCTGCGAACGCTCTATGCCTTTGACCCGCGTCGAATGGCAATCTTGCTGATAGGCGGCGACAAAACGGGCGATGGTCGTTGGTACGACGTGAATGTGCCACTTGCAGATCGACTGTACGACGAGCATCTTGTTCAATTGAAGCGTGAAGGAGAAGAGTGATGGCCAAGAAGTTTTCTGAATTGCGCAATGCGATGACGCCTCAGGCGCGTGTTCAATCCGACCAACAGACCAAAGCCATGTTAGCTGAAATGCCTCTGCATGAGCTGCGCCGTGCCCGCGGGCTTTCTCAAAAAATGTTGGCAGAAGCCTTGCACGTGCAGCAACCCTCAGTCGCCAAGTTGGAGCGGCGCACGGATATGTACATTTCCTCGTTGCGCAGCCACATTGAGGCGATGGGTGGTGAACTGGAGGTGGTGGCAAAATTTCCAGATGGTACTGTGAAGATCAACAACTTTGCCGAGTTGGCGTGACGGCTGTCCGGGCATGGCGCGCGACGTATTGGTCGTTGCCGTGGCGGTTGCCGAGAAGGTTTCTGCATTGCAAACAGCCGACTTTTTTTTACAGCGGGCAGGCCAATCTAGCAAAGGTGATCTGGCAAAGCTTTTGTTGAAGGTTAAAAATCGCCCACCTACAGCGGGTGACGAACTACCCCAATGAGTTTGGTTTTCTTTGGTTGATGCTCGTAGTTTGGCTTCATATCCTGCGACCTACGCCCGCAAAAACCCCCGCCAAAGCGCCTCTACCGCTTCCTGGTGCTGCGCCTCAAAGGTGTCATCCTGCGTTAAACCCGCGCTTAGAGCCAAAGCGCTGAGTGCGCCTTTTACCAAGTTGGTGAGTTGCTCTGCACTACAACCGGGTTGAAGCATTCCGGTCGCGGCAGCGGCTTCTATACTTTTATGCAATGACGCGGCGCCCAGTTCCTTTTCTAAGGCCAGCCAACGGGCGGACCCCAGGGCAGCGGGGGCGTCGATTAGCATGATTTGGCGGATTTCTGGCTTAGACACAAAGCGCAACCAAGCCATTGAGGCGTGCACCACGTCTTGGTCTGCAAAGAGTTGGCGTTCCTTGGGCAACGCCAGTTCAATGGCCTGGGTGGCCTCTTGGTATATCTGGCGGTAGACGGCTTCAAACAGGACTGATTTATCGGCAAAGTGGTGGTACAGCGCGCCACGTTTCATGCCGGTGGCCTTCAAGATGCTTTCTGTACCGGTGGCGGCATAACCCTGCTTGGCAAACAGTTGCCTAGCCTCTGCAATTAGGCTTTGCCGTGTTTTGGTGGAGCGTTCATGATTGGTTGCCATTCAATCATTTTAACAAACAGTCAGTTTGTTTTATTTATACATTTACAAACAGACTAACTGTATGTAAATTTAAAAATGTATACTATTTTCTTAACTAATTGATTAATAACAGGTTTTTTTAATAACGAGCCACTCGAACCCAAGCATGATTAAGACTTTGGGTATCGTTGCTACGGCCTACAAAGCCTCATGCTTGGGCGGTGGCACGTAGGCCAAGCGGGCATCTCGCACCTGCTGGTGGTTTTGGTCGGCCCAAGCCAGCAGGTGGCCCATGGGTTGCATAAACGACCTGCCAAGCTCGGTTAAGGAGTAGTCCACCCTAGGCGGTACGGTGGGATGGGCAACGCGCAGTATCAGGCCGTCTTGTTCTAAACGGCGCAGTGTTTGTGAAAGCATGCGTTGCGAGATGTCGCCAATCGTGTTTTTCAAAACACTGAATCGCATGGTGGTGTGGTCACGCAACATGAGCAGCACCAACATGCTCCAACGGTCGCCCATGCGCTCCAGCACGTCACGAACAGGGCAACGCTCGGCCCATTCAACCTTCGATTTATGAACTGACATGGGTTCTCCTTTGGACGCAACCGGCCTGTGTAGGGGTTACTTGGATGTAACCAAGTGACTTTAAAAACCCTTCTTGCAATTGAAAATTGCATGCCTATTATTCTAATAGCAACTAACTAAACGGATATTAGTATATTTTTAATACTTTAATCCAAACAGTGCACTTGCGTTTTTCTCACCTTTACTTTTTCAAGGACACGACTATGGAATCAAAATTACTTGTCACCGGCGCATCAGGAAACCTGGGCCAACGCGTCATTCACCATCTTTTGCACACCTTGGGGGTTGCGCCGGCACGCATCATCGCCACCAGCCGGAATTCCGACCGCTTGCAAGACTTGGCGGCGCAGGGTGTTACGGTACGAACGGCAGATTTTGAGGATTTATCGTCTTTGGCCCGTGCCTTTGAAGGCGCGCAACGGGTGCTATTGATTAGCACCGATGCGCTGGACCGGCCCTTGCGCCGTCTAACCCAGCACCAAAATGCCTTGGCCGCGGCCACCAAGGCCGGGGTGCAGCATCTGGCATACACCTCTATGCCCTTACCCAATGATTCGCCACTGCTGTTGGCACCCGACCATGCCGAAACAGAAAAGGCGATTGTGGCCAGCGCCTTGCCGGGGTGGACTATTTTGCGCAACCATTGGTATTTTGAAAACCTGTGGATGTCGGTTCCCCAAGCGCTCAGTACGGGCAAATGGTATTCGGCGGCCGAACAGGGCCGGGTGGCCCATATTGCCCGCGATGACCTGGCGCTGGCCGCTGCGACCGCTTTGTTGAAGGACGAAGGCAAAAACACTTACACCTTAAGCGGTGCAGAGGCCTTTACCACCGAAGAAATTGCCGCTGCCATACGCGAGGTAACGGGCAAAGCCTTAGAGGTGGTGCATGTGCCGGTAGAGGGCTTGGTTCAGGGCATGGTGGCCGCAGGTTTGCCACCACCTTTGGCCGCCGTGTTCGCGTCTTTTGACACCAATACAGCGGCGGGCCGGGTGGCACAATTGACAGGTGATTTCCAGAAGTTAACCGGCAAAGCACCGTTGCCGTTTGCACAGTGGCTTCAAGCCAACAAGGCCGCCTTTACGGGATAGGTCAACGCGAAAGGAGGGGGATTGCCCCCTCACTATCGGCTCATTGGTTTGGAATTGTGGACGCTACACCCAACATCCTCTCCACATACCGTGCAATTAAATCGATCTCCAAATTCACCGATGCGCCAGGGATCAAGACTCTCAATGCCGTGTTTTCAACGGTGTGGGGGATCAGATTGATGCTGACCAGGCAGCCATCGGCCTGGTCTTTAATTTGGTTAACCGTCAGGCTCACACCATTTACAGTGATAGAGCCTTTGTAAGCCATGAACCGGGCCAATTCGGGTGGGCACAGGACTTCCAGATGCCAGCTTTCTCCCAGAGGCTGGAACTGTGCCACCTTCCCAATGCCGTCCACATGGCCGCTGACCAGGTGGCCGCCCAGACGGTCGTTGGCGCGCAGGGCTTTTTCGAGGTTGACCAGGCCTAATTGATCCAAGCCACAGGTTTTGTTTAGGCTCTCGCGCGATACGTCTACGTCAAACCGGTGCAGGGCAAGGTCAATACAGGTAACGGTCATGCAGGCACCGTTGACGGCGATGCTGTCACCCAAACCCACATCCGCCAGGTAACCGGCGGGGGTTTGTACGGTGACGCTCAGTCCGTGGCCAGAAGAATCAGCGGCGGCGAGGGTGGTCTGCGTTGACAAGTGCACATGGGCGACGATATGGCCGGTGGCCGAAACAATGCCTGTAAACATAGGGTCTTACTCCTGAAAATTTAGCAAGTGGGGCTTTAACCAGTGGCTTTGGGCAAGAAATCGGCAGCACCCTGTACATAAGCGCGCAAGCGCAGGTCGTCGCCCACCAGGGTGGACTCAATAAACTGCAAGGGCAAGCCCTGTTGCAACTGTTCAAACGGACCTAGGTTGCTCATACCCTGGCCGCTTCCCAACATCTTTGGGGCCAGATAGACCAATAACTCGTCCACCAATCCAGCTTTTAACAATGACCCGTTTAGCTTGGCGCCGGCTTCTACGTGTAGCTCGTTGATTTGCTTTGCCCCCAGATCGTGCAGCAGACGGAGCAAATCGACTTTGCCCTGCCCATCGGGCAAGGATGTAAGGGTGCAGGGCACGGTGCGTATCGCTTCCATGCGGTCGGGGGTGGCTTGTCCGCAGTACACCAGGCGATCGCGATTGATTTGGAACCACTGGGATTGCACGGGTGCGTCTAGGCGGCTGTCTACCAGCACGGCGCTGGGCTGGCGTTGCGCAGGCACCAAGCGCACATCTAGGCGCGGGTCGTCTTGCAATACGGTGCCTACACCGGTCAGTACGGCACAGGCTCGGGCGCGCCACTGGTGGCCGTCTTGGCGGGCGGCTTCGCCGGTAATCCATTGGCTGCGCCCATTGTTCAGGGCGGTGAGTCCGTCCAGCGAGGCGGCAATTTTGAGGCGAACCCAAGGCCGTTGACGAATCATGCGGCTAAAAAAACCCATATTGAGCGCTTGTGCTTGTGCAAGGCCATCACCCAGGGTGACCTGCACCCCGTGGGCTTGCAAATGGCGCAATCCGGCGCCTGCTACCAGTGGGTTGGGGTCGGCAACGGCGGCATGCACCGTAGAAACACCGGCCTGAACCAAGGCCTCGCAACAGGGCCCCGTGCGCCCTTGGTGGGAGCAGGGCTCAAGGGTGACATAGGCTGTAGCACCCTGGGTAGAGTGCCCTTTGCTGTGCGCATCGCGCAGAGCCATGACCTCGGCGTGGGCGCCGCCTGGCGGTTGGGTGGCCCCTTCACCAATGATTTGGCCACTCGCGTCGCACAGCACACAGCCCACGTGCGGGTTGGGGGTGGTCCAATTCATGACTGACTCGGCCAGCTCCAAAGCCCGTTGCATCAGCAGGGACGGGGCAGGGTGTGAACGGGGCGAAGGGTGTGAAGGGCTCACGCTATTTCTTTACCTGGTCTACGAGCAGGGTAAATTCTTCTACGTCCTCAAAGCTGCGGTAAACGCTGGCGAATCGGATGTAGGCCACTTTGTCGATGCGACGCAGTTCACGCATCACAAGCTCGCCAATTTTGGTGGAGGCGATTTCTTTTTGCCCTAAGGCCAGCAGTTTTTCTTCAATACGGGCCATGGCGGCGTCGATTTGATCGACGCTGACGGGGCGTTTGCGCAGCGCCAAAGAAATCGACGCCTTCACTTTGGCGCTGGAGTATTCCAGGCGACGCCCGTCTTTTTTGACCACCACCGGGAAGTTGACCTCGGCACGCTCGTAGGTGGTAAACCGCTTGTCACAGGCTTGGCATTGCCGCCTACGGCGCACGAAGTCGCCCTCTTCAGAAATCCGTGTTTCCACCACCTGCGTTTCGGTGTGGCTGCAAAACGGGCATTTCATAGGGGGCGGCGGTGTGACGGGTCAAACAAACGGTTCGGGCTCAGCGGTACACCGGGAAACGGGCGGTTAGCTCGTTAACCTTGGCGCGCACGGTGGCGATGCAGGCGGGGTCGTGCGGGTTGTCTAGTACGTCGGCCACCAAATGGGCGGTAAGGCGGGCCTCTTCGTCTTTGAAACCGCGGGTGGTCATGGCAGGGGTGCCCACGCGTATGCCGCTGGTGACCATTGGCTTTTCAGGGTCGTTGGGGATGCCATTTTTGTTTGTGGTGATGTGGGCGTCGCCCAAAACGGCTTCGGCCACTTTGCCGGTAATGCCTTTGGAACGCAAGTCGACCAACATCACGTGGCTTTGGGTTCCACCGCTAACGATGCGCAATCCGCGCTCGGTCAAGGTTTGGGCCACGATGGCGGCGTTTGTCACCACCTGTTGTTGATAGGTTTTGAATGAGGGCGACAGGGCCTCTTTAAAGGCCACGGCCTTGGCCGCGATCACATGCATCAGCGGCCCGCCTTGAAGGCCTGGGAATATGGCGCTGTTAATGGCTTTTTCGTGCTCGGGGCGCATCAAAATGATGCCGCCACGGGGGCCACGAAGGCTTTTGTGCGTGGTAGAGGTGACCACATCGGCGTGGGGAATGGGGTTGGGGTAGACACCTGCCGCGATCAGCCCGGCGTAATGCGCCATGTCCACCATAAAAATCGCGCCTACGTCTTTGGCCACCTTGGCAAAGCGGGCAAAGTCAATATGCAGGGAATAGGCAGAAGCACCCGCAATAATGAGTTTAGGTTTGGATTCGTGGGCTTTGCGCTCCATCGCTTCGTAGTCAATGGCCTCGTTGGCATCGAGGCCGTAGCTGACTACGTTAAACCATTTTCCACTCATATTGAGTGCCATGCCATGCGTCAGGTGACCCCCTTCCGACAAGCTCATTCCCATAATCGTGTCGCCTGGCTTCAAGAAAGCCAAGAACACCGCTTCATTGGCCGATGCGCCGCAATGGGCTTGCACGTTGGCACCCCAGCCGTGGGCATCCGCGCCAAACAACTGGCGCACGCGGTCTATCGCCAACTGCTCGGCAATGTCGACGTTCTCACAGCCACCGTAATACCGCTTGCCGGGATAACCTTCGGCGTATTTGTTAGTCAGTTGCGAACCCTGGGCAGCCATAACGGCAGGCGAGGCGTAGTTCTCGCTGGCGATCAGTTCGATGTGGTGCTCCTGCCTTTGGTTTTCGGCAACGATAGCGGCCCACAGTTGGGGGTCTACTTGTTCTACGAGTTGTGAACGGTCGTACATAGAGGGTTCCTGGTAATGGTTGGCCATCTAGCACCTAGGTGTTAGATGGTTTTTGAAGGGGCCACAACGCAGCTTTAAGCGCAGGCCAGCACCGGCAAGTTTATCTGATTAGACCAGCGCCACACTCCTGCTTGCGCCCGCAGAATGGGGTAGGTCGCCTCCGAAATGGGGTGATCTGGCTGGCCTCGAAAAAGACTACAAACCCATCGCCAGTAAATTGGCTGTGCCGGGCTTGGATGGCAGGTTGGTTGGCAGTGCACCCAAATTGGGGGCAGGGGTTGCATCGTTCTTGGCGGGAGCCTCTAGCGTCACCACCATTTGTGGATCTACGCGTTTGCCCTGTGCAACCAACTTGAGCCGCTCGTGCTCTGCAAGCACTTTATCGGCGTAACCGCCGTCGTCCAACAAATTGGCGGCACCCACGTAGTAACGCAGACCGCCCTCTACGGAACCTGCTTTTTCAATGCATTCGCGCAGGATTTTGACCCCCACTTTGAGGTTGGTCAGCGGATCAAAGGCGGCAAAATTTCCACCAAAGTTTTCGTACTTATCCGTATGAACGCGGGTTAGCACCTGCATCAAACCCTGCGCACCCATTTGGCTTTGCGCGAACGGGTTGAATCCTGACTCAATGGCCATCACCGCCAAAATGAGCGTAGGCTCAATATTGGCCTTGGCGCTTAGCAAATAGGACTCGTTGACCAAGGCACTGATAGGCTCAGGTGCGACGCGGTATTTTTTGCTTAACCAGAACGCCACGGCGGCCTGTGGTTTGGGCAGTTCGTGGGGATTGGCAGCGGTGGCACGTTCACTCGCATCGGAGCGTGCACCACCCGTGAGGGAATCCGATTGTGGGATCAAGTGATGGAATGCAACCCATTGAACCACGCGGTCTTGCATGCTTTGGCGGATATCGGGGCGATTGGCGATCAAGATCATGAGCGCGACGACCGCGACACCAAGAAGTGCCAGGCCGTTATGAAGAATCTCGAAAAAACCGTTGGCCACGTCGGTGGCTAAGGTCTTGATTCGTTGTAGAGGGTAGGTATAAACCTGCATAGCATTTCCTTTTCTATTAGCAGGGGCCCGTCGAAGCGTTTCGACCAGCGCCTGCGTTGTAGGAGAGTCTTTCCAATGCGGCCTGCCAGAATGTGTCCGGCTAGAACGCAATGAAGCCTGTCCTAAAGTGAGGTGGATGCGGTGTGATGCGCGATTTCCTTTCTGTAGATGCGATCAATACCACTTAAACGGAGGGTCAGTCGGATGGAGAGTGTCAGACGACCGGGCGATTCTATGGTCCATATAGATCAAGTCAACACTATAAAAACTTAAAATGATATATAAAAGTAATATCAACTGACTAACTGAGCCAAATAATTTCGGGTTAACCCTGGTAAATATGAGAAAAATTTGACCGTTTGAGCTGAATCAAGCCTAAGTAGTTGATTCAAATATATTTCATAAGTTATTGTTTTAAATAGATATTTAACAATTTCTGATGGGTCTAGACGGTTTTTTTTGTGGTACCAAGCCGTTTGGGCGACTTGCCCCGAAGAGGCACCAACCATCGGTGATTTTGGGTGTTCTAGATAAATCCCTCGATAGATGAAAAAATATGTAAAAAGATGGTGCGAGTCCGTCGCATGCCTTCGCGGTGAGGCTTGGTTTCGGGCAATTTAATGGCCTTGGCCGCTTAAACAGTCCGTGTACTAGCGTGTGGCTGGTTTTCTGAGTCGTTCCTCACCTAAAATCGCGTGTTTCCCGCTGGGCTTTACAGGTGGGCGTTGCAAGTTTCTCTTTATCTAACGGTTTAAAACGGTTTCACTATGGCCTCTGCAAATAAGTCCTCCGAAGATGGCGGCACCGCGAAGTTGTCCGCTCTTGCGCTGGACCAGCTGACGGGGGGCGCCTTCTCCGCGTCGACCTCCGGCGAGCGAGCCACACGTATTCGGGAGTGGTTGGCGTCTCAGCCAGACGTCGCCTTGGTGCAGGACGTGTTCAAGGAAATGAGCAGTAAAGACAAAGGCGCGGCAAAACCGCTTAGGGAGCGCCTAGACGAGATCAAACGCCAAAAAGCCCAAGAATCAATAGGGCAGGAGTGGGCCCAGAAGGCCGAACAATTACTGGCACAAGACAAGCTCAATATCGCCGACGCGATGGCGTGGCAGCGCGATGCGGCCAAGGCGGGTGCCGGGCTTTCGCGCGAACCCCTGATGTCGCTCAAACAGCAGTTGGTGGCACGGGTGTCCCAAATTGAAGATTTGCAAAATGGCTGCCAAATCCAGCGCGAGGCCGCCGTGTTGCTGACCCAACGCACCGATGTTTTGTCGACCAAGTCGCTAACTGAAGCATTCGCCGCCCAAGGCTCGTTGAAAGGTGACTTCGAGCATTGGCAGACACAGGCCCTGGAACTAACGCACCACCGGCTCTGGGCCAGTATTGACGCCAAGTTTCCGCCACTCTTGGAAGGATCAGGTCGGCAGTTGCAAGCGGTTTGGAATGCCTTTTCTGGCGCGCTTGAACAGGCAGTGGCCGCTCGGGATGACCCCAGTGCGGAGCTGCCCAATGTGCCTACGTGGGCCGAAGAAATCAGGAAACTGCACGGACTTGCGCAGGCAGCACCTCTGCCAGAAAAAACCTCAAAACCAAAAGTTGATCCCGAGAAAAAGGCCGAGGCAACAGGGGCGGTTGCAAAGCTGCTGGCCGACCTAGAAGCCCAGTTGGCCGAAGGCCACGGCAAGGCGACCGTGCAAGCCGCATCGGTATTGCGCCAACGGTTAAAAGAGTTTGCCGGGTTGCTGGACCACGCCTTAGAAGTACAAGCGCACAATGCGCTGAATGCTGCCGGTGAACTAGAAGGATGGCAGCGGTGGCGGGCCGATCAGTTGCGTCAAGAGCTGGTCACCAAAGCCCAGGGTTTGCTTAATCGCCCACCCGGTCAATCCTTGGGCGGTAAAAAAATCCAAGAGCAGTTGCGCGGTTTGCGTGAGCAATGGAAGGCCACTGACCAAGGCGGCAATCCCAATCATGCGCTTTGGAAGAAATTTGATGAGGCCTGCAACGAGGCTCACAAGGTGGTCGACCTGTGGATAGAAAAAGTCAAGTCCGAAAATGCCGCCAACCGCCAGTCCAGACTTGATCTGGTTCAAGAGCTGACCGCGTGGACAGCAGAAAAGGCAAACGGGCCAGATTGGAAGGACGTGAGCCGCTCCTTGCACCAGTTTGCACAGCGTTGGCGAGACGCCGGCCATGTCAATGAAAAGACCTTTACAGAACTTGCCCCGCTATGGAAATCTGCGTTTGACGCCGCGACCGCGCCTATAGATGCAGTTCAAGCCGCTAGCGTAGAGGCCCGCAAGCTCATGACCGCAGAGGCCGACGCGCTCGGTGCACAGGCTGTTCTTAACATCAATGCCATCAAAGAGCTGCAAAAGCGTTGGCAGACAGAGGCCAGCCGTGTGCCGTTAGAGCGCCGGTTTGAACAAAAGCTATGGGACAGATTCCGCAAACCCATTGACGATGCCTTTGATCGCAAGACCCAAGAGCGTGAAAAGGCCGCCATGGCCATGGGTGCCTTTGACCAAGCGGTGGTTAACGCGGCCAACGCACTTCAGCAGGCGACGCAGGCCGGAGACGCGACCGCGATTCACCAGTCCATGCAGGCGTTGCGGCAAGTGCTAAGCGGCGGCAGTGACCCGGCACCTAAACCAGACGATCAAAAACACGCCAACCCTATTCCAACCAGCCCTGAAACCAGCGCTTTGGCCACTGATGACAATCAGCCCGCCGAATCGGCTGTCCGTGAACCTGTTAAGTCGCCCGCCAAACCGGTGGTTGCGATGCGCGGAGACGACAGGCCCGGTGCAAAGCGCGCCGAAGCGCATGCCCCTGCTCATGCGCGAGGTGAAAGGCCAGGTGCGCCTAGGCGTTCGATGGATGGCAAACCCGCAGGCCGAACCTTTGAGCGCCGCGAGCCCGCTGGCCCACCACCACCGCGCTTGGGCGATACGGCATTCAGAGCCCAGCGCAATGCCTTTGAAGTTGCCGAAATGGCACTCAAGAAGCTGTCCGTTCAGGCGCACGGTGAGGTACTGACCCAAGTGTTAAGCGCATGGCAAGCCAGAGATGCCTCATTGTTGCCTGGTGTACAAGCCCTGGGCGCCAGAGTTAGCCCATCCACCCGTCAGGCCTGGACCAAGGCGCTTAGCGAGTCGGTTGTTGACGATGCAGCGGCCGCGACAGCGCTGCTGCGCCTCGAAATCGCCACCGATACACCTACACCGGCAACGCATATCGACGCCCGACGGGCGCTGCAATTGCAGTTGTTGACACGCCGAAACGATCCCGCCCCTAAAGAGACGTGGGGAGCTGACGTCGCCAAAGTATTGCAATCCGGGGTAGCTGGCGACAACAAGGCCCGATTGCAGGCGGCACTCAAGGTCTTGCTGCAAGGCAGATAGAGCCATGCCCAATTCCCTGCGGTTCAACCGTGGTGTGATTGTGGGGGGTGGCATTGCGGGTTTGACATTGGCGCTGGCGTTGGGGCAACGCGCGCAAAAAGCCTTAGGTTCGCTCACGCTCTGGGAACGGGCCCCCCGATTTGAAGAAGTCGGAGCCGGCTTGCAATTGGGACCCAATGCCAGTGGCTTGCTCATTCGCATGGGTTTAGGCCCAGCCTTGGCACGCATCGGTAGCCAGCCCGTCAGCCTGGCGGTGTGCAACGCTTTGCGCACTGAAACCTTGGCCACCAAACCCCTTGGCTCAACCAGCGCACAGCAGTATGGTGCGCCGTACACGACCGTTCACCGCGCAGACCTTCATCAACTGTTGCTTGAGGCCGTTCAACGCGAGGGCTGGGCGCAACTGGCGTTGAACCGAGAACTCACCGGTATTGATCAAGGGCCAGACGGCGCATTGACGCTCAGGGCGAAGTTGCAGGGGGACGAGTTGGCAGACCCAATCACCACCGATTTGCTATTGGGTTGCGATGGCGGATTTAGCCAGGTGCGGGCGTTGTTGTTGGCCGATGGCCCGCCTGCTGTTACCGGGCAAGTGGCATTTCGCGCCTTGTTACCGCTGAAAAATCTTAATTTAGGATTAACCGGACAATGTGTAAGCGTTTGGCTAGGCCCCGATATGCACACGGTGGGCTACCCGGTTCGTGCAGGGGACTTGTACAACTTGGTGGTCATTTTGCAGGTGCCTTTGGCACAGGTGGATACGCTGTGGGAGCAACGCCAAATGACCTCTAAACTGCCGCTTCGCACCCCTATAGGCCACAAAACCTTGGCGCAGCTGGTTGACTCGGTTGAGCAATGGCGGTCATGGGCCTTGTTTGACAGGCCACCGGTTTCCCAATCAAAAGAGCTGGTACCGCACCCCAGCACGCTGTTGCTGGGCGATGCTGCCCACCCTATGCTGCCATTTTTGGCGCAAGGCGCGGCCATGTCTATTGAAGACGCCTGGTCTATCGCACAAGGGTGTGCCACCTTGCCAGCAAACAATAAACAAACCCATCACCCAAGCCTGGCCCAGCACTACGTGCAACAACGTCAGGCCCGCGTCGCAAAAGTACAGGCCGGGGCCAGACGCAACGCAAAGATTTTTCATGCCAACGGCCCTTTAGCCGTGGCGCGCAATCTGGCGCTCAAGGTGAATGGCAGGGCGCTGCTAGACCGGCCTTGGTTGTATGGCTATAGGCCTGACTAGGGTTTTACTCTCCGTAAACACCGACTTCAAGCAATGCCGCTATTGGGCCGAATCTAGCGCCTAGGGCGTTTCAGCGGCTTAGAATGAAGCCCTAACAATCCTGCTTACCTTGGACGTTTAAGCCCATGTACCTTCCCAAACACTTTGCATCCCGTGACCTGTCGGTAGCCCAACGGCTGGTGCGCGAATACCCCCTTGGCAGCGTGATTAGCACCGATGACGAGGGATTGCCCTATATCAGCCACGTGCCGTTGCACTGGCAAGACGTAGCACAAGGCAGAGCGGTGCCGCCGGGTGATGCAAGCCAATCGGGGCAAGATGAACAGACCTTTGTTTTGTTGTGCCACCTGGCCAATGGCAACCCCCAGGTGCGCCATTTGCTGGCGCGGCCGCGTGTGGTGGTGACTGTGTTAGGCCCCAATGCCTACCTGTCGCCCTCGGTGTACCCCGATTTGCAACGGGTGCCCACTTGGAATTACGTGGCCCTGCATTGCCGGGCCGATGTAGAAGTGATTACCGATGCCCATCAAAAAGACCAATTGCTCAAGCGCTTGATTGGTGACCACGAACCGCACTACGCCCAGCAGTGGCGCGATCTGCCAGAGGACTACACCGGCAAAATGCTAAGTGCCATTACGGGTTACCGGCTAACGGTGACGAGTTGGCAACTTAAAGTCAAAATCAACCAGCACCGGCCAGAGGCTCGCGCCACCACCTTGGCGCAGTACCGGGCAGGCACGCATGGCGAGCGCCAATTGGCCGATTGGATAGAGGGCAATGTTTGACCGTGCACTGGCCCTGGCCCAATCGGCCTTTGAGCGGGGTGAGGTGCCTGTGGGTGCGGTGGTGGTTAAAGATGGGCGCATTGTGGGGGAGGGGAGCAACCGCTGTGTGCAAGACCATGACCCCAGCGCCCATGCCGAAATCGTCGCGCTGCGCCAAGCCGCGGCCACACTGGGCAACTACCGATTAGAGGGCTGTGAGCTGTATGTGACCTTGGAGCCTTGCGCCATGTGCGCCGGGGCCATCGCCAATGCGAGATTGGCCAAGGTGCATTTTGCGGCAGCAGACGCCAAAGCCGGGGCAGCAGGGTCGGTGATCGATGTGTTTGCCCAGCGCCAAATCAACCACCATACGCAAGTTACTTCGTATGCGGGTACGCAAGCGGCAGCTCAATCTGCCGATTTGTTGTCCGCATTTTTTAAACAACGCCGCCATGAAAATCTGGCACAGGCCAAAATGAACTTTCCGCTGCGCGACGACGCCCTAAGAACGCCTGACGAGGCCTTTGCCCAGTGCCCCAACTACCCTTGGGCACCCCACTACGTGGCCGATCTGCCCAGCCTGTCGGGTTTGCGCCAGCACTACCTGGATGAATACCAAGGGCAGGGCAGTGCGCACACGGCCACCACCTACCTGTGTTTGCACGGCAACCCCGCTTGGAGCTACCTGTACCGCAAAATGATCCCGGTGTTTTTGGCGGGTGGGCACCGCGTGGTGGCCCCCGATTTGATAGGGTTTGGCAAAAGCGACAAACCCAAGGCCGACGACTTCCATCAGTTTGAGTGGCACAGAAACAACCTGCTGGAACTGGTGGAGTGGTTGGACCTGCGCAACGTGGTGTTGGTGGTACAAGACTGGGGCGGCATTTTGGGATTGACCCTGCCCATGGCGGCACCGCATCGCTACAAAGGGCTTTTGGTGATGAACACCGCTATGCCTACGGGTCTTGAGCCTTTAAGCCAGGGCTTTTTAGACTGGCGCACCATGTGCGGCAAAAACCCGGTGTTTGACATTGCACGGCTGTTTGCCAGAGGCAACCCCCACCTAAGCCCAGCCGAGTGCCAGGCCTATAACGCGCCTTTTGTGAACAGTGGGTTGAGAGCAGGCACGCGGCGTTTCCCCAACATGGTGCCCGACCAACCAGACGCACCGGGTGCTGCGCTGGTGCGGCAGGCCAAGACTTTTTGGTCAGAGCAATGGAGCGGTGCCAGTTTAATGGCCGTAGGAATGCAAGACCCTGTGTTAGGCTGGGACGTGATGCAGGCCATGCGGCCCGCTATCCGGGGTTGTGGGCCTGCGCTGCAAATCCCGCAGGCAGGCCACTTTGTACAAGAGCACGGCAAAGAAATCGCAGAATGTGCATTGGAGATTTTTCAGTAATGGCATCGATTTACGTTTATTCACCGTCCAGCCTCATCATCGACAAAAAAGCCTTTGCTAGGGGCTTGGCCCGCCTGAAGCACTTAGGGCACGAGGTCACGGTGGACCCAGATGCAACGGCCAGTTTTACGCGATTTGCAGGTAACGATGAAACGCGACTACGTGCCATAGACCGCGCTGCCTCTAGCGGTGCCGATATTGCCATCGTGTCTCGCGGCGGTTACGGCCTAACGCGGCTGCTGACCCAATTGCCCTACGACAAGATCCACCAAGCCGTGGCCAAGGGCACCCGGTTTGTGGGGTTTAGCGACTTTACTGCCCTGCAAGCGGCAAGTTACGCCGTCAACAAAACCGTCACCTGGGCTGGGCCGTCAGTCGGCGCTGATTTTGGGCATCAAGACCCAAATACGCAGCTTCCAGATGACATTATGGAGGCCTGCTTTGACGATTTGGTTCAGGGGCAGGGCGAGGGCGCGGGTTGGCGTTTACCGGCCTCATCGCCCTATCAACTGGCCGCTGACCAAGAGGAAGATTTGGGTAGCGGTGTTCTGTGGGGGGGCAACCTGTGCGTGCTGGTCAGCCTACTGGGCACGCCCTATTTTCCTAAGGTTAAAGGCGGCATTTTGTGGTTAGAGGATGTGGGCGAGCCGCCTTACAAGATAGAGCGCATGCTGAACCAGTTGCATCTGGCCGGGGTGCTAGCGTCGCAAAAAGCCATTGTGCTGGGGCAATTTACCGCGTTTACCTTGTCGCCTGCCGATAGAGGCTTTAAGTTGCGCACGGTGGAGCAATGGCTGGCCCAGCTTACCGGCCTACCCGTGTTAACAGGCCTGCCTTTTGGCCACGTACCCACCAAGGTGGTGTTGCCATTTGGCCTTAAAACCCAGCTGACTGTTTCGGGCCGTGATGTTTTGTTGTATTGGGGATAGCCTGTTGCTTTACGCGTCAGTTTGCGGCTGGAATAGACGCCATAGACGATAAGGCGATTTTGCATTACTATGTGTTTTTGCAAACTGCCATCCTAAAAGGCGCATCGACATGACGACACTGACGCTTACTGAGAGAGGGCAAGTCACCTTTCGCAAAGACGTTTTGCAGCACTTGGGTATCAAGCCAGGCGACAAGATCGAGTTGGATTTGCTTCCCGATGGCAGAGGTGTTATCAAGGCGGCGCGTCCGCCAGAAACAATCACCGGCTTTGTCGGCCTGCTAGCGGGTAAAACAGACAAGGTCGCCAGCATTGAAGAAATGAACGAGGCGGCCACCCAGGGTTGGGCAAGCAAGAAATGAAGGTCGCAGTCGATACCAACGTGCTGGTGCGGGCGGTGGTACGTGACGATCCAGTACAAGCGAATGCCGCCGTCGCCGTCTTGACCCAAGCTGAGCTCATTGCGGTGGCAACGCCCTGTCTCTGCGAGTTTGTTTGGGTGTTGCTGCGCGTGTACGGCTTGCAGCAGGCAGACGCGGCACGCGCGATTCGAGCGCTTATTGCCACCTCTAACGTGGAATTGAACCGACCGGCTGTTGAGGCGGGTTTGCGGGTACTAGAGGCAGGCGGAGACTTTGCCGACGGCGTCATCGCCTATGAAGGCCATTGGTTGGGCGGAGAAACCTTTGTGTCCTTTGATAAGAAGGCTCTAACACTTTTAGTGGCCCAGGGGCAATCTACGCACCTTTTGTGACATGGGGTTGTCAACCACCCGGTTGCCAGGGTGATGTTATGGCATATACAATATGGCATATACATAAGTGAGAGGACCTGTGCCTATGCTGTCCACACCAGCCAAACCCAAAGAAGCCAAGCTGTTTCGCAACAACCGCAGCCAAGCTGTGCGGATTCCGGTTGAGTTCGAGTTGCCGGGCGAGCGCGTGTTGATACACCGTGAAGGGGGCAGGCTCATCATTGAGCCGGTGACCCGGCCCACTAACATCGTCGAATTACTCACCCAATGGCGGCTAGACGCGCCGTTTGGGCAGGGCGATCAGTTCCCAGACATTGACGATATGCCAGCCCAGCCGGAGAACCTGTTTTGAACGGCTACCTGCTGGATACCAACATCATCAGCGAGCTAATTCGAAACCCGGACGGGCTGGCCGCACGTCACATTGGGCAGCTTGGATCAAACCGTATCGTCACCAGCATCATTGTTGCGTCTGAGCTTCGCTATGGCTGTGCCAAAAAGGGTTCAGCCAAGTTGCTTGCTAAGGTTGAGGAGATCTTGCGAACGGTTCCGGTTCTGCCGCTAGAGAGTCCGGTTGACGCTGAATACGGCAGCATTCGCGCCGAGCTAGAAGCCGCGGGCCAACCCATTGGTATGAACGACCTGTTGATCGCCGCGCACGCCCGTGCGTTGGGCCTCACACTGGTCACTGAGAACGGGCGAGAGTTCGACCGTATCCGTGGCCTTAGGGTTGAGAACTGGTTAGAACGCTAGCCTGAGAATATTTGGTATTTAACATAATATACATTGTATATAATCAATAGCTTGTTCATCCATTAGTGCACTCGCCAAATTAAGAGCCGATCCATGCAACCGATTCTGATCAGTGCTGGTATCAAGCCAACACCGCGAATATCAGCTTGTCATAGCGCTCAACACAAAACTAAGTAACAATACGCTCCCACCACACTTTGTGTGTGCGCCCAGCAACCTCTTAGGTGTTTAAATGAATTACTTTTTAACGACATGCAGCGTTAGCGTTTTGAGCATTCTTGTAGGGTGTGGCGGTGGCGGCGGCGGTACTCCGGATTCGATTGCCCCTACGCTATCAGGCGTCTCTGCGGGAGCACCGGTTTCCGGCGCTATCACGCTGACTGCCACTGCCACAGACAATTTTCAGGTGTCAGGCTACTGCTTTAAGAATTCAAACACAACGCCAAGCAATTCGGATGCCTGCTTTCAATCCTCAAATACCAAAGCGGTGCAGTTGGTGGTCCCTAACTCGACTTACTATGTATGGGCAAAGGATACGGCCGGTAACGTGAGTGCGCCCTCTTCTGTTCGCGGCCCCTGCAATGCGTCTGGTTATACGGCCTCTGACGCAAGCACCAAGCCTACGGTTTGTATGGGCACAAGCTTGGGGCAGTTTGTCGTTGAATTGGAGCCAACCAAGGCGCCGATCACAACGGCTAACTTTCTGAAATATGTGAATGACGGTTTTTACGCATCCACCGTTTTTCACAGAGTTATATCGGACTTCATGGTTCAAGGGGGCGGATACACCTACACCACAGCTCTAACAAGGAAATCATCCACCTACGCGGCCATCGCCTTAGAAGCACCAGCGCAGACAGGTATTAGCAATGTCAAGGGCACTATTGCAATGGCACGAACCAGTGTGTTGAACAGTGCCACAAATGAATTCTTTATCAACGTGGTTAACAATACATTCCTAGATACGGATAGAGATAAAGTTACCGGTGGATATGCCGCATTTGGGAGGGTTATCAACGGCATGGACAGCACCGTAGAGGCCATTCGCACAGTAGCGGTTGTTTCGAATGGCAGCGAACTTAGCCTACCAACGACACCCCCTGTCATTCTCTGGGCGTATCAACTGCAGTGATCGCCAAGAACCGACGGTTAGCGCTTAGGACTCAGGGAAACTGCTCGGTATCCACCTCAGATTGGTTGACAGCGTTGTAACGCTCACCCGCGATACGGCTGGGGGTAAAAAACGCGTTGATTTGGGCCAGTAGCTCGGGCGGTAACTGAACCGAATCGGCTTGTACGTTTTCTTGCAG
>JBEIEP010000014.1:0-65499 GCA_040382935.1 Burkholderiaceae bacterium | reverse complement strand
TGCCAATGAAAAGCACGTCGCCTTGTCCACAGGCAAGCCCCGTGGATAACCCTGCAGCGGTGATAATCAACCTAGAGTCCGATCTGATCAGACTCTAATTCCAAGAACCTAAATGTGTCCGTGGAAACGGGGTAAGTCCAGAATCATTTGATGGGGGGATGATTTTTCTAACTTCTAAGTTACCTATTTCACCTATTCGGGTGGCTGCCTCAGCCTTAATTCTTGGGCTTGACACCACCTTTGCGACCCAGGCCGAAACCTACACGGTAAAGGTCAGGCATGTCGATACGGCGGTCTTTTTTGGTTTCAAGCAAGCCAAGGCGACTCAAATCTTCACCCACCCCTACCCAACCGTTCGTTACGTGCTGTGCTGGCAAGCTAGATTGGGAGATGCTTTCTGGGCCTTCGGGGAAACGCTCTTCCCACCTTTTCTTCACGGATCCGAAATCAATGGGAACGTTCATGCCGCTTAATGCCGACAGTATTGCAGGAACCCATGGGTAATCTTCGGCGATCTCCTGAACACGGATCTCAGAGGCTTTTTGGATACCTCTTTTAATGCTTTCGTAGTGCAACGCGTATTCATGCTGCACATAACGGTCGCTGGAGTCCTGGGCTGCCTGCTCAATTGCAGCGAGGAATGACCGTGGTGATGTTTGACCTCTTCCATCAGCCAGATGTCCGACAGACCAAGAGTAGGGAACCCCGCGCCGTCTATCCCGCCCCATCCAAGGCCCTGCCAACTTTTCGAACGCCTTCTTTTGACTCTCGGACTCCGATTTCATGTCATGTGTTACGCGCCAAACATCCCCGTCGGTGTCACGTTGGAAGCCCGCTTTTAAAATCGATCTAACGCGCTCACCGTGATCGCCCGGTGCATTTATAAGCCGTTGCCACAGCATCCCGTGCAAGTCATGCTTGGCCCACGACAAATCGGCTTTTGTAGCGGTTAGTTTCGAAGCATCCGGAAAATTAAAAACTGTACGCTCTGCTTGATCTACCCGTAGAAATACCTTGGCATGCAAACCTGCAAAAGACTTCAACCAAAGCACCGTTCGCAACAATCCTCTTACGATTTCATCCATCTGTTGCCAGTCGTTGCTTGTGCGATCCAGCGCATCGAACAAGATCAGCCCCCTCCAGTTTCGTTGCGTTTGCATCAAACGGGCTGCCTCCTCGGGCTTGGACTGTAGCCAGCCAACGGTAACTGGCCAACTTTCGCAGGGAATGGTATTTCCGCTTTTTCGAGCTACCCAGCGCAGTACGACTGCACGCCACAGATCGTAGTAGGCATCTGCAGTCCTACCAACGAGTCCAGAAAAAACGTCTGCATTGGGGTAGTTATCTATTTTTTCTTGACCACTGAAGCCTATGGCGACCTCCACCCCAGTCAGTCCCGCAATTTCGGCACCTAGTTGACGACGGAGTAGTTCGGACTGCAACGCGGATGTCCAGAACGATTTACCCACCCCTCGCCCACCAACCACGATGTGTGCATCCAACCGCAATGCCTTAAGGTGTGAAGGCGGTAAATACAACGTCGTTGCTTCTGGTGTTTCACCAAAATTGCTGGTCTCTAACGGCGCATTTAAGATCGCTAGGCGTAGTTCTTGGGGTAATGTCATGATGTACTTCTCCCTTCAACTGCATTGTTCACGCCATCAATCAAGGCTCCAAAAATGGAGTCTACCTCTTTGGCATCGATCGCTGCAAGCCTACCTTGAAGTGAAAGCAAACTCGCAAAACTGCGATGCCAGTTCACTGCCCAGGGATGATGGGGAGCCGTTTCATCCGCTTCGTCAAAACTCCAACCTTCACTCAATGCGTTGACCTTCCACTTGCCAATATCCGAATTGGGGCCAACTTGACCCCCTACGGCTGGTGCAATCTCATCGTAAAGCGTGTCCACGAAAACCTCATAGGAGTGCTCGCGCAAACCCTTAAGGTATTCCACCCTATCATTTTCTGGCACCATGGCACCGACGACCTGCAACCGCTCGCGTACTTCTGGTGCTACCCCCGCTCGCTGCCATTGCTCAAACAGCATCCGGTGTCCGTTCCAGGTCTGCTCTCCTGCTATAGAGAACAAGAGGATTAGATTGGCACCCAGTTCAGTAATGCAGGCAGAAGCAATCTCGTCGATACCAGAACGGGAGTCGATGAGCATCACGTCGGGCTGGTATCGTGCTTCCAGATTTGCCAAGAGTCGTTCCAGCCTATTGGGCCAAGCCTCGCGCGTTCCATCTTTTTGCAATTTGGGCATCCATACCCTCCCCAGCTTTGCAATGTACTCGCCGTGCTCGGCGCCATGTGCAGGTACGACAAGGATTTCCCCATCATGTGAAAGATCGCTGGTCGCGACTATGCTCTGAAAAATGATATCTCCGTTATCGACTAAGTCTTCAATTAGCCAATCGGTGATACCGTATGAAGGGCGACGGTGATTAGGTAACAATGCGGACGACATGCCGGGCGATTCAAGATCAAGGTCAAGCACCATTACGCGCTTTCCCCCTTGTGCGAGACTCCAAGCAGTCGCTGCCAAGGCGGTTGAGCGACCGACACCGCCCTTAATAGAGAAAAACACAACACGTGGCACTCCCTCGGTTTGAGGTGCAATGTGAGCCCAATTAGACTCGGTTGCCAGTCGATCAACCATCCACACATTGGTGAACCCGTCGATCAAATAGCTGGTTGCGCCATGGAGCGCTTGGTCTCTGCTTGGGTCGAAAAGAATTTCAGCACCGTCGGGGTACGCGTGCTGGCCCAAATTTTGCATTAGCGTTGATGCCAATAGCTTCCAGTTAGTTCGATGCTCATTCTCTTTGTATTGCTCGGGCAAAATCAAACGCACTCGCCCGTTAAGATCTCGATTGATAAGTAACCAATTCTCTTCGTCACTCAGAAAATCGTTCAGAGTTTGGTGGTTGTCTTCAAGCCATCTCTTTACAGTTGGAAAAATCTTATCAAAAGTGGGTACGTTCATGTAATTAGGCCCTCGCGCTGTGCTTGCTTGATGAGGCGATTTATGTGTTCTGCTCCAGTTTGGTGAGCTTGCACGCTAGCTTGTGTAAAGTTGGATTCATTCGCATACCGGTCTGAGGCCTTCCATCCTTTAAATGGATTTGGAGTGGGTAGTCCGTAGTTAACGCCCTGAGGATTGCCACTGCGGTATGTTTCGTAGTGAGCCCAAATAACGTCAATGTGTTTGCGATCAGTTTCTTCGTCTGGCCAGTCCCTCACAGAATCCATTTTCATACCAAATACCAGCATCAACCGCTTCAATCCGCACTCAGCTGAAAAGCCATATAGATGGTCTGCGTTGGCGTAGCGTTCTGAAGAAAAAAGTTGACCTGCATCGCGCCAATGGCGTTCGTGTGCATCTAAAAAGTCTGTTTGCATTCTGGTCGGCGATGAGTAACTGGGTGGATCAAATGGGTGAAAATGTACATGAATATACCGTCTTGACCGATGGGACAGGAGAGTCGACTAGGGCAAGTTCAATTCCACCTCTAGTAGTTGAACCAACATTTGATCGACGGTCGCCACCTACCGTGGCACCGCCGCGCCTTTAGGCCACAACACCCACGCTTGGTAGGGTTGTTTGATGCGGCCCGCAAATTCCCCTGCTGCGCTGCCGGTGCCTGCAAAGTAGTCGGCGCGTATGGCGCCCACGATGGCACCGCCGGTGTCTTGGGCGATGACCAGGCGGCTGGTAGCAAGGGTGGGTGATTGGGTGTGCAACCAAACCGGCGCGCCATAGGGAACGCTGCTGGGATCAACGGCAATGCTGCGGCCCGCCGTTAAGGGCACGCCTTGCGCGCCTTTGGGGCCAAGGGCGGCATCCAACCCTGTGAGGGCTTCTTCCCTGAAAAACACATAGCGCGGGTTGGACCACAGCATTTCGTCAACCTGGGTGGGGTTACGTGCGGCCCAGGCCTTGATGGAGGGCCAGGTCAGGTCACGCAGTTGCGCCTGGTCTATGAGCCAACGGCCTATGCTTTGATAAGTGTGCCCATTGGTACCCGCAAAGGCGATGCGGGCCGTGGTGGTGCGTCCATCGGGTTCTGTAATGGTGGCCTTGGCGGAACCTTGCACGTGCAAAATCATCGCGTCTATGCGGTCGCTTAAGTAGACCAGTTCTTTGCCTTGTAGCTGGGCGCGTGCCTCTGGCAGGGTTTCGATATCACGGCGCGAGTACCAAGGGGCTTTTAGGTTGCTGGTGGGCGGCCGGTACAGTGCCACCGTGTTACCGGCCTGCGGGCGCCGGGTGGCTGTTAGCTCGGGTTCAAAATAGGCGGTGAGCAAGCCACTGGTTTGTCCGTCGGGCTGGGTGAGTTGGTAGGGGACAAGGTTGGCATGCACCCATGCGTGCTGGTCTTCAGTGCTGCTCAGGCTGAGGCGGCGGATAGTGGGGCAGTGGGGAGCCCAGGCGGGATGAGGCCGTCTGCAACTGGTGACCCAAGCACTCCAAGCTTCAGTTAAGTCGGGTTCGGGCCAGCCGGGCAGATCGGCAAAGGAGCCCAGAACCCAAGGGCGACCCACCGAAGCGATGGAAACACGGGGTGGCCCTGGGTTGGCACCCGTAACAGGGTTGGGGTTGACGGGCGCTTGCGCAAGGTCGGCCGATGTTGCGCATCCCACCAGGTTGAAAAGCAATACGGCCAACACCCAGGGGCTGGCTCGCCGCGCAAAGGTGTAACGCCACGCCGGTTGCATGGTTTAGGCCAGTACGCGGTGCGATAGGGCAGGCAATTGCTGGCGGCGCTCCACGATTTGGGCTGCATCGCAATCGGCCAGGACCATACCAGCACCCTCTTGCAGCAGGTTTTGCACCTCGCCCCAAGGGTTGATGACCATGCTGTGGCCAAAGGTGCGACGCCCGTTGGGGTGTACGCCCCCCTGTGCGCTGGCCGCGACATAGGCCAGGTTTTCAATGGCGCGGGCGCGCAGCAAAATCTCCCAGTGGGCTTTGCCCGTGGTGTAGGTAAAAGCGGCAGGAACCAGCAGCAAGTCACAGGCCAACTGCCGGTACAACTCGGCAAAGCGCAGGTCATAACATACGCTCAAACCCACCGCCCATTCGTGCCCGTCGCAGGAAGGCAGCATAAAGCGGCTGGTGTGGGTGCCCGCTTGCAACACCCGCGCTTCGTCGTAGCTTTCTTGGCCGTTGTCAAACTTGAAAAGGTGAATTTTGTCGTAGCGGGCCACCTGTGCGCCGCTGGGGTCATAGACCAGCACGCTGTTGGTGACGCGATCGGTAACTGGCGCGCGCAAAGGGATGGTGCCTGCGACCAGCCAGACCTTGTGGGTTTGGGCCGCCGTCGCCATGGCACGCTGTATGGGGCCGTCGTGTTCGGCCTCGGCAATTCCAAGTTTGTCGGTATCCTGTCCGCTGATCAGGCAAAAATACTCAGGCAAAACGACCAGCTCAGCCCCCTGTGCGGCCGCTTCTGCGACAAGGCTGCACGCCTGCTGGACATTGGCATCGACTGAGGGACCAGAGACCATTTGTAGAGAGGCAATTTTCATGGGGGCCTTTCAAGGGGGCAAATTAAGGCTTGAGAGAAACCGAAGAGTCGGCACTCGGGCTAGCCGGTTGACTTGGCACTTTGGCGTTGGGATCGCGCTTGACCTGGGTGAATTCTGGCTCGTCCCAGGTGCCCGCCAACAAATACTCGCGTGTCGTGGCTTTAGCAATGGGCTTGGCAAGGAACAACTGGGCAATCAGACTTCCAAAGCCCAAGGCCGGATTAACAGCCACATAGGCCAGTGAGGCGCCCACTGCATTGATCTCAGGAACCACGACCACACGCATGTTTTGGGTTTCTTTCACCAGATCGGTGTTGCCTTGAAGAAAGATCAGTGCGTTGGGGCCCTTCATTTGAAGGTTGCTGGTATTGGCCACGCCCTGGTCAACGCTGAGGTCGCCCGTTATGGTGTCAAATCCGAACCCGTCGCTGAAAATATCCGTGAAGTCCAGCGTTAACCGACGCGGCAAGGACTGAAGACTTAAAAGCCCCAGTAGTTTGGCTGCGTTGGCCGCGTCAGAGTCAATTTTTAAGAACTGACCATTTTTGACCGACAAGGCCATTTGCCCTGCCATGCTGGGGTAGTGCACCGCGAAGGGCGAACCACGCCAGGCGACCGTGCCCTCCAGTTTGCCTTTGCCGCCACGAATCGTTTTGGGGTTGCCCGACCAGGTCAGCAGGTCGCCGGCATTGTCGATATCGAGCAAGAAGTTCAGCAGCATACGGCGTTTGCCCAAAGTGACGGGTGCGCTGTTAAGGTTGACAGTAGGGCTGTCCGACCAGGTGCCCGTAGCGGTGAGTTTTGCAAAGGGTTGAGTGAGTTGTAATTGATTCAGACGCCATTCGCGGCCGCCTTGCGCGTTGCTGCGGTTAACCGCCTGCACTTTGACCGCCCCCAAAGATTTTCCCTCTAAGGCGAAGGATTCGATTTCAAGGTCCAAGGCGGGCAGAACCAAGGTGGCATCGTCCAGCACTTGCTCTACCTCTGCCTGTTGAGCCGCCCCTAGCCGCGCACGGCTCAAACGGGCAAATAGCTGGGGGGCTGTAGCGTTTTGCTCGTATTCGACGTAGCCTGCCAGTTGTTGGGTGTTGACATTGGCGCGCCAGGTCGATCCATCCCGCACCATGGTGATGGCCACTTGGTCAAATATCCGGCCGTTCCAGGTAATGTCGTCGGCGGTGACAGTGGCGATGCGCGGCAGGTAATCGGTCGTGGGGTTGGAACCTGCTGACGATAGGGTCGGGCCAGCGGTTGATAGCTGGGGCGATGCCCCGCCCGTAGGGCTGATGGCCAATAGCAACTGGTTCCAAGCATCAATGTTGAGGCCAGGAAAATTCAGGCTGGCGCCTACACCCGTTTCCGGCTGTGGCAGGTATTCACCGGTCGGAGTGCCCACACGAATCTCGCCGCGAAGAACACTGGGCACCACGGTGTCGATGCGCCTAAAGTAATTGGCGTAAATCAGATTTCCCAGCTCCACGCTCAGCACATCTTGAACCGGTGCCTTTTTAAGGTCAGAACCCGGGATTAGATGGTTGTCAAACACAAACGGCAAGGCGGTTTCGGCCGGTTTGTAAAAAGGTGGAGGCAGGTGTAGGGCCAGACCTTCCAGCGAGCTGTAAACCAAAAACTCAGGGCGACCGTGCCGGACATCGAGTTGGACGGTGTAAGGGGTGGATCCGGTCGCAAATTGGGCAAAGCGCGGCACAAACCCCAGTTCAGTGGCCTGTTGAAGGCCGCTTGCAGTGGCCACTCCGCTCCCTTTGATGGACACCGTGGGCTCTGATAGACGCTGAGCCTCGGTAACGAGACGAGGCCTACCAGTGATACCCAGGCTGGTGCTACCACCTTCAAACTCCACTTCGCCTCCTAACATGGTCGCCTTGGCCCCCTTGATTTGAAAGCCATGGTGGCTAAACAGTACCTGTCCACTTGCGCGCGCCAGCACAGGTGTTGAAGGGCTGATTTGCAGGGTGTTGCCCGCCAGTTTGACAGCGCCTTCTACCTGGGAGTCTTGCAAGTGATCCACCGGCAGAGTCAGCGACAGTTGGTAATCCCCGGTACCTGTGGCCGTGGCCTGAGCCAATGCGTCACTCGAAAGTGTTTTTAGGGGCGACTGGTTGACCAGGGTGAGCATCTCATCCAAAGGGCCCAGTGCCTGTGCCTGTACCTTCACCACTGGGTATTCAAGATCGGCAATCTTGACCGTTGCCTTGGCGATTTTGAGCCCTGGCAAGCCACGAATTGACGCTTTGGCGTTACGCACCTCCATGCTTTGTCCGGAAAAGATCAGATCGCCAGACAGTTGGGTGAACTCAGGCCATGGCGCTTCGCCCGGCTCCTGTAGCGAGGGCGGCACGTAGGCTAAAACGGTGTTGTCTACTTTGGATTCAACTAAAAACTGCCCGAGTGCCGGATCTGCAAATGGCATGTCGTGCAGGTCGCCTTTGACCGTGAAGCGGACATCTGAGGCAATGCCTTCCTTGATCGCCATCTTCACGTAGTCGCGTGCGCTTTGCGACACCACTAAAGGCAGGTAGCGCCACACCCTAGCCCCGTCGGCGCGGGCCAGTTTGCCTTGCAGGTGAATTACCCCCGGAAAGCGCGAACCTGAAGAGGAGCGCTGGGGATCCGAGGTTTCCCAAGTGGCATTGAACCGTCCATCCGCGTCGTGGCTGTCTAACATACCGTTGTTGATCTCGAGGCGTATTTTGGGACCCTGGGTTCCCGGGCTGATGCGCCAAGACAGGTCGGCTTCCAAGCGGTTGATGGCCACCAATGGGTCTTCCCACACGCCAGGCAGGGTAACGCTGCCTTGGTTGATCAGCACCCTGGCGCTGCCGCTGTTGTGTGTCAGGTCAAAATCAACCGTTGCGGCGCTAAGGCCAGGGCGGCCGGTGCTCGTCTTGTCAGGTGCTGGGGCTGAGACCAGCGTCAGACGCTCCACCCGCCCGCTGGCCTGCAAGTCGCTCAAATGGCCGATAGCGCCTTGCCATTTGGCTTGCCCGACTTTGACCAGTCCTTCGGGGGCAACACTTTGCAGCCATTGAACGTAGCTCGCATCCAGTGGAAGACTGGTGGCAAGTTGGCGCACCACCGCCAGGTCCAGTTCGTCCACTTTGATTTGTCCGGACTCAGGTTTTTTCTCGGTTGCGTGGCGCCAACTCAACTCGACGTTCCCACCAGGCCACACCAGTCCTGAGGCCGTGGAAAACTGCAACTTATTTGTCGAAAGGTCGAAGCCGCTGGGCGTGAATTTGCCATCAAAGTGGCCGCTTAGGTTCGCCAGGGTCAGGGGCGTAGCAGCACCGGCCCAATGAAAATGCACCTTGTTCAAGGCCAAGTCAGAATGGATTTCGTCGATTTGCCCTTTTTTCAGCTCCACCCACACGCGCGCAGCGCCTTTGCCCGCTTTAAGCTGGGACTGCATTTTTACGTGCTGTTGCAGCTTGCCCAGATCCAGGTGCGGCAGGTCGGCAAACACCTGCCCATTCCACTGGTTGAACTGCCCCCTGTCGGGGTGAATCAGTGATTGGGTGAACTGACCCGTCAGCGAAAAAGCTTGTCCCCAGCCAGTTGGGGGAGTGGCATCTAAACGAATCAAGTGCCGGTACAAGGGGTTGCGAATGCTCAGCCCCACCTGGGTCAGTTCAACGGACGGCACCGCCGCGCCATTATTACCTAGGCGTTCATCTGACCAACGGATGACCCCTTGGTTGAGACGCAGGTGGTTGAGTGAAAACAACCAGTCCAGCGCCGAGGCGTCGGTCGCCCCTGGTTTGGAAAAATCAATGCCCGCGACCCTCACCTTGCCCGCACGGTCGACGTGAATATCCAGTACGGGTCGTTCAATGGCAACCTCTTCAAAGGTCAAGGACAGTAGGCTCCTTGGCGAGAGGGTAAGCATCACGGTGTCTATATTCAGTACCGGGCGTTGGGTTGCGTCCAGAACCTTTACATCCACCAGTTCAAACCAGGGTAAAAAAGAGGAGGAGTGAGCCCGCAATGCAGCGATTTTTACGGGGGTTCCAAGGCGTTCGCTGGCCGCCTGTTCCAATGGCGCTCGCCATTCATCGATTCGGGGCACAATCCACCCATGCAGGGTGAGGCTGGCCAGGCACAGGGCCAAACCAACGCCAAGCACCGACCACCAGACCCAGCGCGCGAACGCACTTAAGAAACGGCTAAGGTGGATGGATTGGAACACGGGCACTGGTGATTTAAAACGAACGGCCAATTATGACGTCTGACACTCCTGCACAAGCCCAAGCGGCCCAACATTTTGGTCTGGAAAGCGGAACAAAAAGTAAGCACAGCCGTTTTTTTCAAAGGTTGGAGCGGCGGTATGGAGACCGCTTGGACCGTTTGCCCTTGGGGCCACCGGTGCATTCCACCATTGCCGCCTGTTATCGCGCGTTGCAAGAAGAAGGAGAAAACGTTGCCGATGCGCTACGCATTACGCGCCAGTTGGTGATGCACCGTCTCGTGGAGATGGACTGTGACCAGGGCGCTTCTTTGGACGTAGTCACCACGGCGGCCTCGGAATTGGCGCAGTGGAGCCTAGACCTAGCGTTGCAAGAAGCCCAGTGCCAACTGGACACTCGCCATGGCCCCCCATTATTGGCTGATGGACGCCGGGCCCAGTTGTGGGTGGTTGGCATGGGAAAGCTGGGCGCACGCGAGCTCAATGTGTCCAGCGACATTGATCTGATTTATGTATATGACGCCGATGGTGAAACCCAGGGCCAAGCCGACGGACGCGGGAAAACCACGGTTCATGAGTATTTTTGCAAGGTGGTACGCTTGGTATCAAGCCTGATAGGAGAGGTCACCGCGCACGGGTTTGTGTTTAGGGTGGACTTGGCCCTTAGACCTAATGGCAACTCCGGCCCGGCCTGTGTATCGTTGGCGGCGCTAGAGGAGTATTTTCAGGTGCAGGGGCGAGAATGGGAGCGTTTTGCCTGGCTCAAAAGCCGCATCGTTGCGCCTTTGGCGGCCGTGCAAAGCGGCGCGGCCCGGGCGCTGCGACCGGTGGTGTTGCCCTTTGTGTTCAGGCGTTACCTAGATTACAACGTCTTTTCTTCCCTGCGCACCCTGCATAGCCAGATTCGCCAGCACGCCGCCACCCAGGCCGCGGGGCAGGCGCACCGCGCCAACGACGTCAAGCTGGGGCGGGGCGGGATTCGCGAGATCGAATTCATTGTGCAACTGCTGCAGGTGGTGCGTGGTGGACAGTTTCCCGAATTGCGCACCCGCTCTACCTTGGGTGCCTTGCCCTTGCTTGCAAAAGCCGGTCTAATGACCCCAGAGGCCGCACAGCAGCTGGGCAATGCCTATCGGTTTTTGCGGCAGGTGGAACACCGCATTCAGTACTTGGACGATCAACAAACCCAGGTCATGCCCATTGAGCGGGCCGACCTGGACTGGTTGGCCAACACGCTGAGCATGGAAAGTACCGCAAAGTTTTTGGGTACTTTGGCCGACCACCGCAACTTTGTTGCCAAGGAGTTTGACAGTTTGTTGGGGGGAGATCAGGACGATCAAAATGACCCAGGTCATGACAGCGCCACGGTGGCATCTCCCCAGGGTCAAAGCAGAGTGCGCCAGGGGGCCTCGTTTGACGGCTGCGACCTGGATGCTCTGCTGGTTCAATTGCCCGAGGCGCTGGGTGCGCGTTGCCAGGACTGGCGCAACAACCCCAAGGTGCAGGGGCTGCGTGACCAGGCACGGTCGCGTTTGTTTAGACTGATGCAGCGGACGGGCCAGTGGCTGGATGAGGGCAAGGTCACACAGTCTGCTGCGACTCGACTGGTCGATTGGATGGAGACCCTGTTGCGCCGCGAAAGTTACCTGGCCATGCTGCTGGAACGCCCAGCCGTTCACGCCCGTTTGTGCCGCCTGCTGGGATCGGCGCGCTGGCCCGCCCGTTACCTGCAACAACACCCGGGCGTGATTGACGAATTGGCCAGCCAGGATTTGGTCACCGGTCGATTTAGCGCCTCAGAATTTGCGGCAGAGCTGGAAAAGCGCCGCGCATCCTTACAAGTCACGGGTGAGGACGATGAGGAGTCCTTGCTCAACCTCCTGCGCCGGGCCCACCACGCCGAAGTATTTCGTACCTTGGCGCGTGACGTAGAGGGCGCGCTGACGGTTGAACAGGTAGCCGACGACCTGACCGCGCTGGCCGACGCCGTACTTGAGGTAACCGCCCGATGGTGCTGGCAGCGATTGCGCAACAAACACCGAAGCGAGGCCGATTTTGTGCCGCAATTTGCGATCATCGCCTACGGAAAATTGGGGGGCAAAGAATTGGGTTACGGCAGTGACTTGGACATCGTGTTTGTTTACGAAGACGACCACGAACTGGCCCAGCAGGCCTACGCCGCGCTGGTACGCAAACTGATCACCTGGTTGACCGTAAAAACCAGTGAAGGCGATTTGTTTGAAATCGATACGGCACTTCGACCCAACGGCAGCTCAGGCCTGCTGATCACCACGTTTGAGGCCTTTGCTGACTACCAACTGCAGCGAGGCTCCAACACCGCCTGGACCTGGGAGCACCAGGCCATGACCCGCGCGCGCTTTGTGCTGGGAAGCGCTGCCTTGGCCCAGCGTTTTGAGGCCGTGCGGGAACAGGTATTGACAGCGCCGCGTGACCTGGCTTTGTTGCACCAGCAGGTCACATCCATGCGCGAGAGAGTACGGCAAGCCCATCCGGCTAAACCGGGCTTGTTTGATGTCAAACACAGCAAAGGGGCCATGGTAGATGCCGAGTTTGTGGTGCAAACTTTAGTTTTGGGGCACGCCCGAAACTACCCCCAACTGCGCGACAACGTGGGCAACATTGCACTGCTTCAACGCTTGGAAGCGGTGGGACTGCTACCCCCTGGCACAGGGCTTGCTGCCGCCAATGCCTACCGCACATTGCGGCAGGTGCAGCACCGTGCGCGGTTGGACGAGGCCCCCACCCAGGTAGCCCTAGAGGATTTACAAGCCGAGCAAATGGCAATTGCGCAGGTGTGGGAGTTGGTGTTTCCGCCAGAATAACCCCCCGCATTAATCACAGAAACAGGCGGATTAATCAAACGTTTGTTTGAATCGTGGTTTAATCACGCCATGTCACATGGATCAAATCACACTACCCAGCTTATGTCGCCCACGGTGACCTCCAAAGATGCCAGCTGCACGGGCGAACGCCTGCTTAAAAGCGCTTTGCAGTTGTTTGCTGAACGTGGATTTGCCAACACCTCGATTCGTGAATTGGCAAAAAAGGCCGAGGTCAACGTATCGGCCGTCAGCTACTACTTCACGGACAAGGCCGGGCTGTACCGCGCGGCCTATAACGACAATTTGTTAAGTTCAGGCCTGTTTGAGCGCATGGTTACCAATCCGACGCCTTTGAGCGAGCAAACGCTGCGCCAGGTGCTTTCGGATCTGATTAAATCCTTCGTTGAACCTCTCAAACACGGTGACGTGGCCGCCTGGCGGATTCGTTTGCACATGCGGGAAATGTTGGAGCCCTCGGGCTTGTGGGAGGACGAAATCCACAAAGAGATTTTGCCCGCCCAAAAAGCGCTGCAGCAGCGCTTGTGCCAAGAATTGGGCCTTGCGCAACCCGACGACAGAATTTTGCGTCTGGCTTTGTCCATTGCGGGTTTGGGTGTGCACCTGTTGGTCTCACGTGATGTGGTACAGGGCGTTGCTCCCCAGTTGCTTGCCAATGAAAAGGCGATTGACGACTACACCGATCAGTTGTTGGAGTATGCCCTGGCCATGGTCGAATGTGAACGTCGCCGACTTGAGACCCGCCCCCATTTATAAGGAAACCCGTGTGAAGCAAATGGTAGTAAACCGATTTCATTTTCGACGAGCCGCAGCCTGCCTTGTCCCCCTCGCATTGATCGCTTGTTCTGCGCAAACGCCGTTGGTTGTACCGGCAGCCCCAACCCAGACGGCCTGGACCAGTACCGTACCCAGTGCGGCATCCACGGCGCAGGCCTCTGTGCTGGTGCCACATCAAGGCTCCGTACAGGGCCTGTCCCAATGGTGGGCGGGTTTGGGTGACAGCACCCTGGTGGCTTTGATTGACAAAGCGCAGGCGTTGTCGCCGTCGGTAGAAGCGGCCAAAACCCGTATGGCACAGGCACGGGCCAGCCAAATACAGGCCGGTGCCCAAGCGGGGCCACTGGCCCAGGGCTCGCTGGGATTGAGTCGTGGGGTGGGGTCTGTGGGAGACCCGGTGGCCTCAGGGTTGATCGCGTCGGCACAGGCCAGTTGGGAGATTGATCTTTTTGGGGGCTTGGCTGCCACCCAGGCGGCGGCCAAGGCCAGGCTGTCGGCGGGCCAGGCCAACTGGCATGATGCAAGGGTCTCGTTGGCCGCGGAGGTGGCACGGTCGTACTTCGCGCTCAAAACTTGCGAGCGTCTGGCCTACGCCCAGGATGAACAAGCCAAGTCTTTGGCCGAGTCGGTACGATTGTCCCAATTGCTGGTTAAGGCGGGGCTTTTGGCCGCCACTCAGGCAACGGGGTTGTCGGTGGCTCAGCTACAAAGCCAGTCGGCGCTGGCGCAGACGCGGGCGCAGTGCACCAGCGCACGCATAGGCCTGGTGGCGTTGACGGGTGAAAGTGCTGCCACGCTGCAACGTGCCACCCAGGTGCAGCCCGCTGCTCCGTTGGTCACAGCCGTTGCCTTGCCGTCTATCCCAGAATTACCCGCTCAATTGTTGTTACAGCGCCCTGACGTGTGGGCCGCCGAGCAAGAGGCAACCGCCGCCCGGCACGAGGTCGGCGCCAGCCGCGCACAGCATTACCCACGGTTAAGCCTTAACGGTTCCTTGAGCGGTACCCGCGCCAGTGTGAACGGCGCAACCGGCGACTTCTTAACTTGGTCTTTGGGGCCGCTGGGCCTTAGCATGCCCCTGTGGGATGGGGGTCAACGCGACGCCGCAACACAGGTGGCAGTGGCACAGTTCGAGCTGGCCTTGGTCAACTATGGTGCCAAGGTGCGCCAAGCGGTGGGCGAGGTGGACGATGCGCTCAACCGGTTGAACAGCTCTCAAGAGCAAGGCGCACTTGCGAAGGCAAGTGTCCAACAATTGGCCGATTTGCAAGCGGCCACTTTGGCCAGGTTGGGCAAAGGCTTGGCCAGCCAGACCGATGTTGAAGACGCAAAGCGGCAGTGGCTGTCGTCACAAGCCAATCTTTACGCGCTCGAAAATGAACGCATCAACGCCTGGATTGCCCTTTACCGCGCCTTGGGTGGAGGCTGGCAAGCCCAAACCGCCAGCGCCCCCAACCCTCAGTAAATTCAACGCATTGGAACTTAGCATGAACTTCAAACTTCTCCCCTTCAAAGCGCAAGCGGGCGTATCTCGCCCTTTGGTGTTGGTGATTGCCGCCGTCGTTGCATTGGCCGCTGCCGGGGCCCTGTGGATGAATAAATCAGACCCAAGCAAGGCCACGGGCACCAAAGCCGCTGTCGAGGCGCCAAAAGCCGCCGCGTCCGCGCCCAAAGGCAAGCCCGCGCTCACCGTCAACACCGTCTCGGTGCAACAGGTTTCACTGCCCGTCAGTTTGGCGGCCAACGGCAATGTGGCCGCCTGGCAGGAGGCCAGCATTGGTGCAGAGTCCAACGGACTGCGTCTGGCCCAAGTCGTGGTCAACGTGGGCGACCGGGTGCAAAAGGGACAGCTGTTAGCCCAGTTCGCCGCCGATAGCGTGCGCGCCGATTTGGCACAGAGCAAAGCCGCCTTGGCCGAGGCACAGGCGCAATGGGCAGACGCACAGGCCAACGCCGAGCGCGCCCAGAGCCTCAAAGGAACCGGCGCTTTAAGCACCCAACAAATCGACCAAATGCAAACGGCAGCCAATGCCGGGAAGGCACGTGTACAAGCGACGCAGGCCGCCGTCGACGCACAAACCATACGTTTGGCCAATGCAACGGTGCTGGCGCCTGATTCAGGGGTAATTTCCGCGCGCAATGCCAGTGTCGGTAGTGTGGTGGGCGCGGGCATGGAGTTGTTCCGACTGATCCGCCAGGAGCGTTTGGAATGGCGCGCCGAGGTCACTTCTGCTGAAATTCCACGGGTCAAAGTTGGTGCCACGGTGGCTGTCATCACCGCAGGCGGCGGCAAGCTGGTCGGCAAAGTCAGGGCGATTGCCCCCACGGTCGATTCCACCAGCCGCGCTGCATTGGTTTACGTCGATCTGCCCGCTGGTACCCAAGTGGCCAAGGCGGGCATGTTCGCAAGAGGTGAATTTGACCTGGGAGCCACCACAGCGTCAACGGTGCCGCAGTCGGCGGTGGTGGTACGCGACGGCTTTTCTTATCTGTACCGCATTAACGATGATCAGCGCGTTTCGCAAGTGAAAGTACAAACCGGACGCATTGTGGGCGACAACGTTGAGCTGCTCACCTCTGTTGATCCAAAAGCCAAATGGGTGGCAACGGGTGCCGGGTTCTTGAATGATGGTGATTTGGTGCGCGTGGTTGCCAATAGTGGCGCATCGGGCGCGACTGCGCCAGTGCCCGCGGCGTCCGCCAGCAAATAACAGGAAAGTGGTTTTGTTATGAACGTCTCTACGTGGTCGATTAAAAACCCGGTTCCGGCCTTGATGCTGTTTGTCCTGCTCACCTTTGCAGGCGTGATTTCATTCAAGGCCATGAAGATTCAGCAGTTTCCTGATGTGGAGATGCCCATCGTGATCGTCAGCGCGGCGCTACCTGGCGCCGCACCCGCGCAGTTAGAAACCGAGGTGGCGCGCAAGCTGGAAGACGCCATTGCCTCCGTACAAGGGCTCAAGCACACCACCACCAAAGTGCAGGACGGCATGGTGACGCTCACCAACGAGTTCCAACTCGAAAAGCCGATACAAGAGGCCATCGACGATGTGCGTTCGGCCGTGGCCAAGGTACGCAACGATTTACCCAGCGACCTGAACGAACCCGTGGTCAATAAACTGGACATGGCCGCCCAGCCGGTGTTGGCCTTCACGATTCGGTCGGTGCCGAGGGCCAGTGGTCAGGCCCCCAGCATGGATACCGAGGCTTTGAGCTGGTTTGTTGATAACGAGGTATCCAAGGCACTGCTCTCGGTGCGCGGTGTAGGCTCGGTCAAACGGGTGGGTGGTGTCACGCGCGAGGTGGTCGTCGCTTTGGATCCATTAAAGCTGCAAAGCTTTGGCGCCACCGCAGCCGACGTGTCTCGGCAACTGCGCATGGTGCAGTCCGAGAGTGCGGGTGGCAAGGTTGATTTGGGGGGCAGTGAGCAACCCATGCGAACCATTGTGACCACCAAAACCGCCGCAGACATAGGCCAGTTGCCCATCGCTCTGTCCAGCGGGCAGCGCATTCGATTGGACCAGTTGGGCAAGGTAGAAGATACCTACGCCGAACCCCGTGCAGCCGCTTTTCTGAATGGGCAGCCCGTAGTGGGCTTTGAGGTGTCTCGAAGCCGGGGCGAAAGTGAAGTGACGGTGGGTGCGGGTGTCATGAAAAAGCTCGCCGCGCTTAAAGAAGCCCATCCCGATATCGAGTTGACGGAGGCGTTCAACTTTGTAGATCCGGTGCAAGAAGAATACGACGGCTCGCTCGCGCTGCTGTACGAGGGTGCCGTGTTGGCGGTGCTGGTGGTGTGGTTGTTCTTGCGCGATTGGCGCGCCACCTTTGTCTCGGCCGTGGCGCTGCCCTTGTCGGTAGTCCCCGCGTTTATCGGCATGCACTACCTGGGTTTTTCTATCAACGTGGTGACCCTTTTGGCGCTGTCGCTGGTGGTCGGCGTATTGGTGGACGATGCGATTGTTGAGGTCGAAAACATCGTGCGCCATTTGCGCATGGGTAAATCCCCATTGAAGGCCGCGATGGAGGCGGCCGACGAAATCGGCATGGCGGTAATTGCCACCACCTTTACGCTGATTGCGGTGTTTCTGCCCACGGCGTTTATGAGCGGCATTGTGGGCAGATTTTTCAAACAGTTTGGCTGGACGGCCGCCTTGGCGGTGTTTGCCTCGCTGGCCGTGGCCCGCCTGCTCACGCCCATGATGGCCGCTTACATGCTCAAAGCTGATAGCGGCAAAGTCCATACCGACCCCGGTTGGATGCGCTGGTATTTGGGCCTGGCCGCATGGTGCATAAGGCATCGATGGAGCACCTTGTTAATGTCCATCCTGTTTTTCTTTGGTTCTATCGCCCTAGTTCCCCTGCTGCCTACGGCCTTTATCCCATCGGATGACAACTCGCAAACCCAGGTCTACCTCGAGCTTCAACCCGGTGCCACCTTGGCGCAAACGGTAGGCATTTCAGAACAGGTGCGCAGCGCCGTTGCCAAAGTCCCGCATGTCAAAAGTATTTACACCACCGTGGGTGGCGGCTCTGCCGGGGCCGATCCCTTTGCCAGTTCGGGGGCGGCAGAGTCTAGGCGGGCCACCTTGACGATCTTGCTAGACCCCAGAGGGGAACGTCCGCGCAAGCAGGTGATTGAAAACCAAATTCGCGGAGCGATAGAACCGGTGGCTGGTATGCGCAGCAAAGTTGGCTTGGGTGGTTCGGGAGAAAAATACATCCTAGTGCTCACAGGAGACGATGCAAAGGCCTTGCAAGACGCCGCAGTAGCGGTAGAGAAGGACCTGCGCACCATTCCTGGCCTTGGCAGTGTGGCCTCAAGTGCCAGTTTGATTCGCGCCGAGTTGGCCATACGGCCTGATTTGGTCAAAGCCGCTGATATGGGTGTGACCACCGCCGCCATTGGTGAGACACTTCGAATCGCCACTACCGGGGACTACGACGCAGCCCTGCCCAAGCTCAATCTCGCGCAACGACAGATCCCCATCGTGGTCAAACTGGACGAAGCAGCCCGTAAAGACATGGGTGTTTTAGAGCGTCTGTACGTGCCCAGCCCTAAAGGCCCGGTGATGTTGGGCCAGGTGGCCACACTGGAACTCACCGGCGGACCGGCGGTGATTGATCGCTATGACCGTGCACGCAATGTGACCTTCGAAATCGAATTGTCGGGACTGCCGTTGGGCGAAGTGACTGAGCAGGTGGACAAGCTACCGGCTATAAAGAACCTTCCCGCGGGTGTCAAGAAAATCGAGGTGGGAGACGCTGAGATGATGGGCGAATTGTTCGCCAGCTTTGGCTTGGCGATGTTGACCGGCGTGCTGTGTATTTACCTGGTGCTGGTATTGCTGTTCAAAGACTTCTTGCTGCCCGCCACCCTGCTATTTGCCCTGCTGGTGGCACCCGGAGGCGCCTTTGTGGCTTTGCTCATCACTGGCAAAGCCCTGTCCATGCCGTCATTTATTGGTCTGATTATGCTGATGGGTATCGCCATCAAAAATTCGATCTTGCTGGTCGATTACGCCGTGATCGCCAGGCGCGGCCATGACGGCAGTGACGGCAACCCCGTGGTGGAACCCATGAGCCGCTTCGATGCCTTGGTCGACGCCTGCCACAAACGTGCGCGGCCCATCATCATGACCTCTATCGCGATGGGCGCAGGTATGCTGCCGATTGCACTTAGCCTTGGGGCCGCGGATTCCAGCTTTAGGGCACCCATGGCGGTGGCAGTGATAGGCGGCTTGATTACCTCAACCATTTTGAGTTTGGTCGTTATTCCACCGGTGTTCACTTTGTTTGACGATCTGGAGCATTTGATCAAGCGCGGTTTTGATCGCTTGCGCGGCAAATCCGCGTGATGTGTCAACCCGTCAGCGTCAATTGGTCCAACAAGTCATGTATGTTTTTTGCTTGCCGTTTGACCGTGTAGTTAAGTTCGGCCAATTGGTCACCCACCAGTTCATCCATGTGGCTACCCAAGGTGGCGTGGGGTACTTTGAGATGCGCCTCTGACTCCGCGCCGTTGCGCACCACTAAAGCGCCCGCACGCGTGGCAATTTTCAGCATGGTGGTGTTTTCAGACAGGGCGTGAATCATCATCTCGGTGGCCCCTGCGTTGCGCGCGTGCAGCAACGCGCGGTCAAACAATTGAGCGCCATAGCCTTTGCCTCGACTGGCCTTTAGCACCGAGACGCCAAACTCGACCAAGTGTTTTTGCTCGGGGTTTGTGCTAAAGGCCAAATGGGCCACGGCGATCAGGGCCAGCTTGCGGTTGTACACCCCATAGATTTCGTCCCTAGAAAAATCAAGATGCTCAACGTAGCTGGCGATATGCGCATCGTTCACGGCGTAGCCGAAGCGCAAGTACCTGTCGTCTGCGTCCAAGGCCAGTAGGTGTTTCAAAATGGCCGGGCGGTGGCGTGCCCCTAAGCTTCTTATGGGTACCAGTTGCAGACCTTTGAGGCCTTGGGTCGGCCGCTTGGGATTTATAGCTTCAGGCCAAGCCCGCCCCAACCCGTTTGCAGCGGTGTTCTCGCGAGGGATAAGATCTTCGAAACCCTTGTTTGTCATGGGTGCAATATAAGGGTTTTCCCTTGGCTTGCAAGCCTTGGCCCGTACTTGTAGCGAAATACTATCGTATTTAGAGCGGTTACCTTAAACCATTCGTTCCATCGTCACCAGGTCCTGCCCACGCCCCACCGATTTAATCGTCACGCAGCAGCGCAAAAGTACCCGCCATAACCGTGGGGTCAAACGCCATGTCTACGTGGCCTCTGGCGGGCACAAAGCGGTTGTCGGCCCCGATGAGCGTGGCGGTGCTGGCAGGCAGAACAATGTTGTCGCAGTGCGAATACCAACAGGTAAATCGCGCCCTTATTGCAGGCGTTTCACGCGCACCGAGCAGTTGATGCCATTCATGGCCGCGCTGCATTTGCTGGGCATTGGCAAAAGGCGAAAAAAGACTAAGGGCTGTGCCGTGGTGCGGTGATCCAATGGTGATCAAACGATGAAAGGCATCGACATCGGCCCGTGTCTGTATCCAGGCTCTGGCCACCAGTCCCCCCATGCTATGGCCCACCAAATTGGGGGCCAAACCGGTGTGTTGGTTCAGGCGCTGCACGGCTTGCTCAACCGTTGGCCTGTACCGGTTGATTGACGCGAATACCGGCTCCAAACTAAGCGCCACAAACGGAATACCCTGGGCCTGAAGCTGGCGCATATAGGGGGTCCAAAACGCGCGATTGCAAATAAATCCATGAATCAATACCACCCCTCGGCGGGGTGGGTCAGTGATGGGCAGGTAGTCGGGGATGGCCCGCTCTCTAAAGGCTTGCCACCACAAAAACACTCGCCCGCACGAAATGATTTCGCCCCACCAAGCGCGGGCCAATTGTCCAATATGGGCGCGTGTCGCCGCATCGTCGCGGTTGATCCAGTGCGTGAGCGCAAAGCCCAACACAAGCACCCAAGCATAGAAAAACATCACTGCTAGGCCTATCAATACAGCCAGCCACCACGACAGCGATGCAAAAAAGGCGGATGCGGCCATCGCCCAGAAAAAGGTGAAGTAAATGGCAAGGCGCAAAGTTTTAGCAAGCATGAAACCATTTTGCCGCAAACCCATGCAAAATTGTGGACTCGTCCACCCACCTTGTGAGTCAGGAGTCCTATGTCTGAAGCCGTCTTGCCCAGCGTGCAGTTTCAAGCTGTTGGGAGTGTTGCGTTGATTACCTTGAATCGTCCACAGTCTTTAAACAGTTTTAACCTTCAGATGCACCATGATTTGTGGCGGGCGTTTGACCAAGCCGAGGCCAACCTTGGCCTACGCGCTATGGTGATTACGGGGGCGGGCCGGGGGTTTTGCGCCGGGGCGGATTTGTCGGCGTTCGATTTTGCAGAGGGCCCCGACCTGATAAACCGTGCCAACCCCGGCCCTATCATCGAGAAGGCATTTAACCCCACCGTGCGCAAATTGCAGGCACTTCGAATGCCCGTGATCGCGGCCGTCAACGGTGTGGCCGCTGGGGCGGGGGCGTCATTGGCGATGGCCTGCGACATCGCCATCGCCGCGCCTAGCGCCAGTTTTATTCAGGCCTTTTCCAAAATCGGTTTGATTCCAGACGCGGGTGGAAGCTGGCTGCTGGTTGAGCGCTTAGGCATGGCTCGTGCCATGGCCTTGGCCATGACTGGCGACAAGTTAAGCGCCGCACAAGCCAAAGAATGGGGGCTGATCTGGGATGTGGCCGATGACTGCCTAGACGCCGCCATGACACTGGCCGCGCGCCTGGCTACCATGCCCACCAAAGCCCTGGTAAAAACACGGCATTTGTTGCAAAACGCGGGCCAGCGCTCCTTAGAAGAGCACCTCAACCACGAGCGCGATGCACAGTCTGAGCTGGGCAGAACCCACGATTACATCGAGGGCGTAACCGCCTTTTTGGCCAAGCGGCCACCACAATTTACGGGGGCGTGATGGATCGCGTGGCGCTTACCCCCGAGCAGTTGGCCGCCCAGGTGGGGCAAACCATGTTTGCCGCCGATGTGGCCTCCAGAGAAACCATGGGCATGCAATTGCTGGCTTGTGGGCCTGGTAACGCCACCTTGCAAATGACGGTGCAGGCCAAACACTTGAACGGTCACCATATCTGCCACGGGGGCTTTATCTTTACGCTGGCCGATTCCACCTTCGCCTTTGCGTGCAACAGCTACAACCAAAACACCGTGGCTTCGGGGTGCTCCATTGAGTTCCTAAAGCCGGTATATGCAGGCGATGTACTGACTTGCGTGGGTCAAGAGCAGGTACTCAGCGGGCGTCACGGCATCTATGATATGGTGGTGACCAATCAGCACGACGAGGCAATTGCACTGTTTCGTGGCAAAAGCGCTCAAATAAAAGGCACGGTGCTGCCATGATTACATTGGTTCGCGGGTTTTTCCTAGGAAATTAAGGGTGACAGTACCTCAAAATGGCAGCACTAGGCAGTAACAATAGCCATGCTGAACCGAACCTTACAAAATGGAGCACCCGATGACATTTGCCTCAGACCAACGGCCTTGGCTTAGCGCCTATCCACCGGGTGTTCCCGCCGACATCCAGGTCGACCAATACCCCTCCTTGGTCGACCTGATGCAAGAAAGTTTTAGCAAGTACGCCTCGCTTACGGCCTATAGCTTTATGGGCAAAGACGTGAGCTACGGCAAGACTGACAGCCTGAGCCGTGCGTTTGCCGCGTATCTGCAAGGCCTGGGACTGCAAAAAGGCGACCGCGTCGCCATCATGATGCCCAATGTGCCGCAATACCCGGTTGCTGTGGCTGCCATACTGCGTGCCGGTTTGGTCGTGGTCAACGTCAACCCCCTGTATACGCCGCGTGAGCTAGAACACCAACTCAAGGATTCGGGTGCCAAAGCCATTGTCATCATCGAAAATTTCGCTAACACATTGCAGCAGTGTGTAGCCCATACGCCTGTAAAACACGTAGTGCTATGTGCCATGGGTGACCAATTGGGCCTGCTCAAGGGCTCGTTGGTCAACTACGTGGTTCGCAACGTCAAAAAAATGGTGCCCGCTTACAGCCTACCCGGTGCGGTGCGCTTTAATGCTGCAATTGCCAAGGGCACCGGCGCACCTTTTAACCCACCTGAAATTCATGCCTCAGACGTGGCGGTATTGCAATACACGGGCGGCACCACTGGGGTGAGCAAGGGCGCTGTATTACTGCATCAAAACATTATTGCCAACGTGTTGCAATCCGAGGTCTGGAACTCGCCCCTGATGGCCAGTGTTCCAGCCGGCGTGCAGGTCACCGGTGTCTGTGCATTGCCGCTTTACCATATCTTTGCCTTTACCGTGGGCATGATGCTCAGTATGCGCATGGGGGGCAAATTGGTGCTTATCCCCAACCCTAGAGACCTGGCCGGTGTGCTCAAAGAGCTTTCGAATCACACCGTCCACAGCTTCCCGGCCGTCAACACTCTCTTTAATGGGTTGGCCAATCATCCTGACTTCAACAAAGTCGACTGGCAGCACCTCAAGGTATCCGTGGGTGGTGGTACGGCGGTGCAAGGGGCGGTGGCCAAACTGTGGCTTGAGAAAACCAATTGCCCCATCTGCGAAGGCTATGGGCTGTCTGAAACCTCTCCCTCGGCCACCTGCAACCCGGTCACCAACACCGCTTTTACGGGCACGATTGGCGTGCCGCTTCCCAATACCTGGCTCAAGCTGCTGGACGACGACGGCGTCGAAGTCACCACCCTAGGGGCACCCGGCGAGATCGCCATCAAAGGCCCTCAGGTCATGGCGGGCTACTGGCAACGACCTGACGAAACGGCCAAGGTGATGACGCCCGACGGCTACTTCAAAACGGGCGACATTGGCGTGGTTGACGAGAACGGCTACTTCAAGATTGTTGACCGCAAGAAAGACATGATTTTGGTCAGCGGCTTTAACGTCTATCCCAACGAAATAGAAGAGGTGGTGGCCTCCATGCCCGGCGTGATGGAATGCGCTTGCGTCGGGGTGGCCGACGACAAAACGGGCGAGGCAGTCAAACTCGTAATCGTCAAGAAAGACCCCGCTCTTAGTGCCGACGACGTGAAAGCCTACTGCCGCACCAACCTCACCGGGTACAAGCAGCCCAAGGTGATTGAGTTTCGCACCGAACTGCCCAAAACACCTGTAGGTAAGATTTTGCGCCGCGAGCTGCGCGACAAACCCGCCGCCTAAAGGGGGCTGCGATCAACCTTAGCGCAGCCAGCCCCGTTTCCTGAAATACACCATAGGCACCAAGGCGCTGGCCACCATAAGCCCCAAGGCCCAGGGGTATCCAAGGGCCCAGTCGAGTTCGGGCATGAACTTGAAATTCATGCCGTAAACGCTGGCAATCAGGGTAGGGGGGAGCAGGGCGACGCTGGCCACTGAAAAAATCTTGATGATCTTGTTCTGGTTGATATTGATAAAACCCACCGTCGCATCCATCAGAAAGTTGATCTTGTCAAACAAGAAGGCGGTGTGCGAATCCAGTGAATCAATGTCTCGCAGAATTTGCCTGGCGTCCTCAAACTGATCGGCTGTTAACAAACGCCTGCGAATCAAAAAACTCACCGCGCGACGCGTATCCATCATGTTGCGTCTGATGCGCCCGTTCAAATCCTCGTGGCGGGCGATGGCACTCAGCACTTCACCAGCCGTGGCGTCTGTCACATCGGCAGACAGCACTTTGTTGCTGACCCGCTCTAGGTGCACATAGATTTCTTCCAGCGTGTCGGCCGAGTATTCGGCGTCGGCATCAAACAATTTCAACAAAACTTCTTTGGCGTCTTCAATCAGCCCTGGCATTCGCCTCGCGCGCAAGCGCAACAGCCTAAACACCGGAACATCTTCGTCGTGAACTGAAAACAAAATCCCCCGGCCTGTGGCTGCCCCGCCAACCGCGCCTTCCAATTGGGTGTGATGCAAAATAAAGGCCACCCGCACGGTACGGGGGTTGTCTACGTCGGCAATCAAAAAGTCCGAGCGGATATGCAAATCGCCCGCGTCTTCTTCGTAAAAACGGGCCGATTCCTCAATGTCCTCATCCATGGCATTGTCGGGAATGAGCAAACCGTAATGTTCGGCCACCCAGCGCTTTTCTTCGGGCGTGGGGGACTCTAGATCTACCCATATGGGGTGAAACTGCGCCAACTCTTCAAGGGACTCGATCTCCTCCTGAAACAGGCGGCCATTGACCAAGGAAAAAATATTCAGCATCGCACTCTCCTTTTAGGCGCACAGTCTGCGCGGCAACAAGGCGCTGGGTTTGTGCCTAACAATCTGGGCACAACGCAACAGGTTTATAAATAAAGTGGGGTGCTTTCAGCCAGGGGGAGCGTCACCCAAGGCTGATGCCCGTGCCGTAAGCAGGGGAGAAAGAGCGCAAAAGGTGGCCGACTACAGGGCGGCTGAAAGCAATGGACTGGGTACGGGTTCCAAGAACATTGCTCCAAAAGTAACGAGGGTTCTATTATCGCCGATTCGTACGCTTTCGGAACGATGGTAGAGTGCACCTTCTGCGTTCACTTCACTTCAATCATGGTGCTATCTATCCAGCGCGAAAAGTGGCTGCTGCTCACCTTAGCTGGCATTCAGTTTACCAATATTCTTGATTTCATGATCATGATGCCACTGGGGCCTCAGTTCATTGAAATTTTCAGGATTACCGACGCAGAATTTTCGGTGCTGTTGTCCAGCTACACCTTTGCAGCAGGAGCATCTGGTCTTTTTGCCAGTCGGTACATTGACCGATTCGATCGCAAGAAATTACTTATCACCCTGTACGCCCTTTTCGGCATCGCGACCTTGGCCTGCGGCTTGGCTCCCCACTACTGGGCGTTTTTGTTTGCGCGGGTGGCCGCCGGCGTGACAGGGGGCGTGCTGGCCGCTTTGGTGACCACCATCGTGGCCGACGTGGTGCCATTCGAGCGCCGTGGCCGCGCCATGGGCGTTGTGATGACAGCGTTCTCAGCTTCTACCGTGGCGGGCGTACCGCTGGGCCTGTACCTGGCCGCCAAATTCAATTGGCACGTTCCGTTTTTTTTGATTGCGGGTATGGTGCTGGTGGTTTTGGCTGCCACTTTCTTTACCTTGCCAAACCTGACCAGCCATTTGGCAAAGGGCAAGAAAAAGACCGCCCTATCCGACATCAAGCAGGTTTTGGGCCAGGCCAACCATTGGCGCGCTTTTTTGTTTACGGCGCTGCTCATGATGGGAGGATTCGTGGTGATACCTTTCATAACCATTTATCTTCAAGCCAACCATGGCTGGACGGCAGAGAACATTTCGACCAATTACTTGATAGGGGGTCTGGCAACGCTGGTGTCCGCAAGGTATATTGGGCGGCTGGCCGATAAGCATGGCAAAGTGCGCGTGTTTGGCGTGGTGGCGGTACTGGTGACGGTGCCTATTGTGCTGCTTACGGTGTCTGACGGGTGGCCAATTTGGGTGGTGATGCCTATCTGCACCTTGTTTTTTGCCTTGATGAGCGCGCGCATGGTGCCGGGGATGGCCATTGTCAGCGCCGCCTCTTCGCCAAATGTGAGAGGCACCTTCCTAACGCTCAGTTCGGCAGTTCAATCGGCGACGTTAGGGCTTGCGGCCATAGTGGGTGGTGCGCTTATCAGCCGTGATGCGCAGCACTTGGTGCAAAACTACTGGCATGCTGGTTTGGTAGCCGCTGTGGCCAGCCTAATGGCTATTGTGGTTGCCAGAGGGCTGTTTCTGCACGGCACCGAAGGTGCATCTGCCCCCTCCCAACGTCCCTAAAGCCTAGGAATCCGTTGCAAAACCCCATGCGCGATCTGAGGCCCCGATAATGGCACCCCAGTGCGTCGGCTGTTTTGGCTTTACCGCCCGGTATGAGCTGCAAAATCCGCCTTGTGGCCCATCCATTCTTGGGGCTCATATCCACGGAGCGATTTTTGCAGAGGGTTCCTAGGTGCCGGTGTTAATGGCCCGACACGCGATGGGGCAGGGTATCTAAAGGCCGAACCTCAAATACATTTTTTGATTATTTACGATATGTTGCTTTGCAACACCGAAGTTGCTTGCAAGCCAGACTTGACAGGTGCATAGTGTCACTTTGGAGGGGCTGGTCAGCAACTTAAAAAAAGTGATGTCGCTCCGTCTGCGTGGGTTGCCAAGTCAAAGGCTTGAACAGACTTTTGGGTTGGCAAGTGGTTCAACGGCCCTATGGGCACAAGGAGGCGTTTTATGAATTTGACGATCAGCGGACATCATCTGGAAGTAACCCCTGCCCTGCGCAGTTATGTCACGCACAAGCTGGACAGAATTACCAAACACTTCGACCATGTGGTGGATATCAAAGTCTTGTTGACCGTTGAGAAACAAAAGGAAAAAGAAAAGCGACAGCGCGCCGAATGCAACATTCATGTCAAGGGCAGCGATCTGTTTGCCGAAAGTGCCAACGAGGATTTGTACGCGGCAGTTGATGAGTTGGTCGACAAGCTAGACCGCCAGGTCGTGCGACATAAAGACAAATTGCAGTCCCATCACCACGAATCTGCCAAGCGCATGATGTAAGAGGGTCATGCCGTCATAAAAAGCCGCCCTAGGGCGGCTTTTTTGCTCAATGTGGTGGGTCTGGGCTTTCAAAGACATTCACGAGGCAGTGTCCGCGACCCAGGATTCGCCTGCGCTCAAATAAATATTGCATTCCTGTGAACTTGACGGATTAAATAGGCCAAAATGCGGCGCCGTGGTCACTCGATTGGAAAATCAAAACGGCCTCGCCTGAGGTGGACTTCGGTCTCCTGTAGGGACTCTTTCTAGAACTGTTTTTTTGGACAATCGCGCTCAACTATGAACCGAATCGCTGCCATTTTGACCTCTGAACAGACCTTGGTTGACGTCGATGTCACCAGTAAAAAAAGGGCTTTTGAGGAAGCAGGTTTGTTGTTTGAGCGTCAGCACAACCTCAGCCGCGTTTTGGTCACCGATGCTTTGTTTGCCAGAGAGCGTCTGGGTTCTACCGGACTTGGGCACGGCGTAGCCATTCCCCATGGGCGACTCAAAGGCCTTAAAAGCCCCATCGCTGCCGTGTTTCGATTGGCCCAACCCATAGGGTTTGATGCGCCGGACGGGCTGCCCGTTTCCTTGCTGGTGTTTTTGTTGGTTCCAGAAGCGGCCACGCAAAAGCATCTGGACATCTTGTCCGAAATCGCCGAGCTGCTGGGCGATACACCGCTTCGTGAACGCTTGCAAAGCTGTGACACGGCGCAGGGCGCATTCGCGGCCATCAGCACCTGGCAGAGCAGCCACCGCGCCAGCAACGGGTAATTCGATGAAGCACGCCGTCGTCAGTGCCGATGCGTTGTTCGAAGCTTACCGTGACCGGCTTGCTTGGCAATGGTTGAGTGGTTTGAGCGCCTCAGAGCGCCGTTTTGACGAGGTGGCCGTGCGCCACGCGCGCTCAGGTGCCGATCTTGTGGGTTACCTTAATTACATACGCCCTTACCGAGTGCAGGTTTTGGGCGAGCGCGAGGTCGCCTACCTGACCAACGCCTCTTCGGAAGATTGCCTGCGCCGCATTAATCGCATCATCACCCTAGAGCCCCCGGTACTGGTATTGGCGGACGGGCAGACTCCACCCGAAGGCTTGGTTGCGGTTTGCGAGCGGGCGCAAATTCCACTCTTTGCCACCCACGAGTCAGCCGCTTTTGTTATTGACCTGTTGCGCGCTTACCTGTCCAAGCACTTTGCCGATCGCCAAACCGTGCATGGCGTGTTCATGGACATTTTGGGGCTGGGCGTACTGATCACTGGCGAGTCGGGGCTTGGCAAAAGCGAACTTGGCCTGGAGTTGATCTCCCGCGGTAACGGCTTGGTCGCCGACGACGCGGTCGACCTTTATCGCATCAACCAAACCACTTTAGAAGGCCGTTGTCCCGACCTTTTACAAAACATCTTAGAGGTGCGTGGCATAGGTTTGCTCGATATCCGCGCAATATTTGGCGAAACGGCGGTGCGTCGTCACATGCGCCTCAAACTCATCGTGCATTTGGTGCGCAAAGAAACGCTGGAGCGTGACTACGAGCGCATGCCAGAGGCACCGCTCACCCAAGACATCCTGGGTATTCCGATTCGTAAGGTGGTCATTCAAATGGTGGCTGGCCGTAACGTGGCGGTGTTGGTGGAGGCGGCAGTGCGCAACACCATCTTGCAGTTGCGTGGTATTAATACCTACGAAGACTTTGTCGCCCGCCAACGTTTGGCTATGACTTCGCCGGAGTAAGCACTTTGCGATGGCTGCAATCGGTCTTGACGCAGTGGGCGTAAAGGCTCAAGGCGTGGTCGGCAATCTCAAACCCCCTTTGGCGCGCGATGTCGGTTTGGCGCAGTTCAATATCGGCGTCAAAAAACTCCTCGACCAAGCCGCAGTCTAGGCACACTAGGTGGTCGTGATGTGCGCCGTCGTTTAGCTCAAATACCGCTTTGCCATTTTCAAAACTACTGCGTTTGAGCAGCCCAGCTTGCTCAAACTGAGTAAGCGCCCGGTATACCGTCGCCAGGCCAATGTCCAGCCTCTCATTGAGTAACAGTCGGTAAACATCTTCAGCCCCCATATGGCGGCTCTCCCCCTTCTGAAACAACTCCATGATCTTGAGCCTAGGGGTGGTGGCCTTCAGGCCCGTGTTTTTTAGTTCTTCCAGCGAGGTCATGGTGGTAAGTTATCAAACGCTACAATGACCCCATCATATCGCCTGACAGGTATTTTCATGCCATTTTTCCACTCTATGCCGGTGTCCTTTTTCCTTCGCAGGGGGCTTCCTGTCGTTGGTCTCATCCTGTCTTTGGTACTGGTCAGTGGCTGTAGTACCAAAGAACTTCTCAATACGGTCAAGCCCTACAAAATCGACATCATCCAGGGCAATTTCGTTTCGCGTGAAATGGCAGAACAACTCAAACCAGGTCTGTCCAAGGCCGAGGTAAGTGAGATATTGGGTAGTCCGCTGTTGATAAGTGTTTTTCATAGCGACCGATGGGACTACGTGTTTACTTTGCAGCGTATGGGCGTGGCTCCGCAAAGCCGACGCTTGACCGTATTTTTTAAAGACAACGTACTGCAACGGGTCGAAGGTGATTCCCTGCCCAAGGAGGCGGATTTTGTCAACTCCCTGTTCCCCCGTCGTTAAGCGCCTGCAGGCCTCATTAGGCGCAAAATAGGAATCTCTCATGTCTGAAAAAATCCGTATTGCCGTCGCCGGAGCCTCCGGGCGAATGGGCAAAATGTTGATCGAGGCGATCTTGCAGTCCGACGACTGTCGGTTGGTGGGTGCGCTGGACATTAAAGGTTCACCCGCGTTAGGCAGTGACGCCAGCACTTTTTTGGGTCGTAGCAGTGGTGTTTTCGTAAGCAGTGATTTGGAAGCGGCCTTGAAAACCGCGCAGGTACTGATCGACTTCACCCGGCCTGAGGGCACATTGCTGCACCTTAGCGTTTGCCAGCGCATGGGCATCAAAATGGTGATTGGCACAACAGGGCTTTCAGCCGACGACAAGGCGCAGATTGCACAGGCCGCAGAGCGCATTGCCATTGTGCTGGCGCCCAATATGGGCGTGGGTGTTAACGTTATGCTCAAACTGTTGGCCATGGCCGCGCAGGTACTCAACCAGGGCTACGACATTGAAGTCATCGAGGCGCATCACCGCCATAAAATCGACGCGCCTTCAGGCACAGCCCTCAAAATGGGCGAGGTCTTGGCACAGGCCCTGGGCCGCGACCTAGACAAAGACGGCGTATTTACCCGCCACGGCATTACCGGCGAGCGCGACCCCTCCAGCATTGGTTTTGCCACCATACGCGGGGGCGATATTGTGGGCGACCACACCGTATTGTTTGCCGGTACCGGCGAGCGCATTGAAATCAGCCACAAAGCCTCTAGCCGGCAGCCCTATGCTGAAGGCAGCTTACGCGCCGCACGCTTTTTGGAAGCGCAAACAGCGGGCCTCTTTGATATGTTCGACGTTTTACAACTGCGCTAGGGCCGTATGGATTTCACACACTATCTGGCACAGGCCGACGCGGTGGCGTGGGTGGTGGCCCTGACGCTGCTGCTCATGTCTGTTAGCGCGTGGGTGGTGATTGTTTTAAAGATTTTGGCGCTAGGCAGTGCCCGCACCAGCGTAGCGCGGGCCTTGGTCGCATTTTGGCAAAACGGAGCGCCACAAGACGCGCAGCTGGCCGCACAGGCCTTTGACAAAGGCCAATGGCTACAACCCTTGTTGGCGGTCATGAACGAGCCCAACCCCGTGGGGGATGAGTCCACACAGCGCAAAAGCGCCCGCTACACCCGCTTGCTGCGCGAAGCCAAAAACCAAACCCAAACGCGGCTGGAGTTTGGCCAGGTGGTGCTGGCGACGGTAGGGTCTACCGCGCCTTTTGTAGGCCTTCTGGGCACCGTATGGGGCATTTACCACGCCCTGTTTAGCATCGCGGGCGCGGGCGTTATCACGATCGATAAAGTGGCTGGCCCTGTGGGCGAAGCCCTGGTCATGACAGCCGCCGGTTTGGCTGTGGCCTTGCCTGCGGTGTTGGCCTACAACGTCTTTAACCGACAAATCTCCCAAATCATGGCCCTGATAGACGGGTTTGCCTACGATTTGCGCGAACTGCTTGCCGAGTAATCACCATGGCAATGGGGCAGTTTGATTCCAAAGCCAGTGGCGGCCTGATGGCCGACATCAACGTCACCCCCCTGGTCGACGTGATGCTGGTGCTGGTCGTCATTCTCATCATCACCGCCCCATTAATGGCCAGCTCTATTCGGCTAGACCTGCCCCAAACCCAAAATGGTACGGTCAGCGATACCCCACAATTTTTAAGCGTCTCGGTACAAGCCTCGGGCCAGCTGTACCTGGCCGACCAAGCCATCACCCGCGAAGCCCTGCTCGCTGCCTTTAAAGCCGCCCAAGCCAAAAACCCCGACACCGAAGTACGCCTACGCGCCGACCAAGCGGCCGCCTACGGCGCAGTGGCAGGGGTACTGGCCAGTGCCCAAGAAGCGCGTTTGACGCGTATTGGGTTTATGACGGAACGTGTGAACAAGTAGGGGCAAGCAAGGCACCCCCTTCCCCGTAAAATGTCAGCCTCAGGCTGCCCCGTTGGCACCTGCTTTTGATGGCCCTTCCATGCAAGACACTTACCAGCACATTGAAATCGAACGCGCCGCGCAGGCTTTTTGGGAACAGGTGGATGCTTACCGCGTGACCGAAAACGCTTCGCGTCCCAAGTACTACGCTTGCTCTATGTTGCCTTACCCCAGCGGCAAGCTGCACATGGGCCATGTGCGTAACTACACCATCAACGACATGCTGGCGCGTTACCTTCGCATGAAGGGTTACAACGTACTGATGCCTATGGGCTGGGACGCTTTTGGCCTGCCCGCCGAAAACGCAGCCATGAAAAATGGGGTGCCTCCGGCCAAATGGACCTACGACAATATCGCCTACATGAAAAAGCAGATGCAGGCGATGGGTTTGGCGATTGACTGGAGCCGTGAGGTCGCCACCTGTGACGCCAGCTATTACAAGTGGAACCAGTGGTTGTTTTTAAAGATGCTGGAAAAAGGCATCGCCTACCGCAAAACCCAGGTGGTCAATTGGGACCCCGTGGATCAAACGGTACTGGCCAACGAGCAGGTGATTGACGGCAAAGGCTGGCGTACTGGTGCAGTGGTTGAAAAGCGCGAAATTCCGGGCTATTACTTGCAGATCACCGATTACGCACAAGAGTTGTTGGAGCAGGTGCAGTCGCATTTGCCCGGCTGGCCCGAGCGTGTGCGTACCATGCAAGAAAACTGGATTGGCAAAAGCGAAGGCCTGCGCTTTGCCTTTACCCACGACATACGTGACGCGGGTGGCCAACTGATTGGCGACGGGCGTATGTATGTGTTTACCACCCGTGCCGACACCATCATGGGCGTGACTTTTTGTGCGGTGGCACCCGAGCATCCATTGGCCCAGCACGCGGCGCAATCCAACCCCGGCTTGGCTGCGTTTATCGAAGAGTGCAAAAAAGGCGGCACGACCGAGGCCGAACTGGCCGCCAAAGAAAAACTCGGCCAATTTACCGGCCTTTTTGTGACGCATCCCCTTACGGGGCAACAGGTGCCGGTATGGATAGGCAACTACGTGTTGATAGGCTATGGCGACGGTGCGGTGATGGGTGTACCTGCGCACGATGAGCGCGACTTGGCCTTTGCCAGCAAGTACCAATTGCCCGTCCAACAAGTGGTGGCCCTGCGTTCCAAAGGCGATGCGCCTGCCCCCACATTTGACGCAAACCATTGGCACGACTGGTACGCCAATAAAGGCGACGGGGTGGCGGTTAACTCCGGCCCTTACGATGGTTTGGCCTTTGCTGCGTGTATTGATGCAGTAGCCGCCGATTTGGCTGCCAAGGGTTTGGGTGAACGCAAAACCACTTGGCGTTTGCGCGACTGGGGCATTAGCCGCCAGCGCTACTGGGGCACGCCCATTCCCATCATTCATTGCGACGAACACGGCGCCGTACCCGTGCCCGAAAAAGACTTGCCGGTGATTTTGCCGCAAGACCTGGTGCCCGACGGTAGTGGCAACCCACTCAACAAAAGTGAAGCCTTTCACCATGGCGTAACTTGCCCCATCTGCGGCAAAGCCGCACGGCGTGAGACCGACACCATGGACACCTTTGTGGATTCGTCCTGGTACTTTATGCGGTACTGCGACCCCACCTTGAGCGATGCCATGGTGGGCCAAGGCGCGGCCTACTGGATGCCAATGGACCAGTACATTGGGGGCATTGAGCACGCGATTTTGCATTTGCTGTACGCGCGGTTCTGGACCAAAGTCATGCGTGACTTGGGCTTGGTACAGGTGGATGAACCCTTTGAAAAATTGCTCACCCAAGGCATGGTGCTCAACCATATCTACGCGCGTAAAACAGACAAGGGCGGCATGGATTACTTTTGGCCTGCCGACGTCACCGACGTGCACGACGCGCAGGGCAAGGTGGTTGGGGCAACCCTCAAGGCCGACGGCAGCGCGGTGAACTACCTGGGTGTAGGCACCATGAGCAAAAGCAAAAACAACGGGGTAGACCCGCAGGACCTGATCGAAAAATACGGTGCGGATACGGCGCGCCTGTACACCATGTTTACCGCACCGCCTGAGGCCACTTTGGAGTGGAACGATTCGGCGGTCGAGGGGTCGTACCGTTTTGCCAAGCGGATATGGAGTTTTGCCGCCAAGCACAAGGCCCGTTTGCTCGCCACTGATGGGGCAATGCCCGCCAATGCCTCTGTGCCCCCGGCCGTCAAGGCCTTGCGGCTCGAGCTGCACACCGTGCTCAAGCAGGTTGATTACGATTTTGTGCGTATGCAATACAACACCGTGGTGTCTGGCACCATGAAAATGCTCAATGCCCTTGAGGCCTTTGACCCCGATGCCAATGGATCGACCGGAGCTGCCGCGTTGGCCGAGGGCTACGGCATCTTGCTGCGTTGCGTGTACCCCGTCGCGCCTCATCTGGCCCACGCCTTATGGGAGGGTTGTGGGTATGCGGGACGACTGGGTACATTGTTGGATGCACCGTGGCCAGCAGTCGACGAAACCGCTTTGGTTAAGGATGAAATCGAGATGGTCTTGCAAGTGAACGGCAAAGTGCGGGGTGCGCTCACCGTAGCGGCCAATTTGGCAAAAGCCGACATCGAACAACTGGCGATTCAAAGCGAGGCGGTACAACGCATCGCACAGGGTGCGCCGGTTAAAAAAGTGATTGTTGTGCCCGGTCGTCTGGTCAACGTGGTGGTTTAGCATGAACCGCCGCCAACTTTGCCTTGCGCTGGCCCCTTGGGTCGTGGGTGCGGCGCTCCCCGGTTGCGGCTTTAGGCTACGCGGTAGTTACGACTACGTGTTCAACGCCCTGTTTGTAGATATGGAGTCGGCACCGCAGGTGGGGGCAGTCTTGGTGCGTTCGCTCAAGCAAGAAAACAAGTTGACCATTTACACCGAGCCCCAGGACAGGCCCAAAGCCAAGCTCGTGCTGGTACTGACGGGCGAGCAGTTTGATCGGGTGATTACTGTGACCAACGCCTCAGGCCAGGTCAGGGAGCTGCAAATACGTCTTCGGGTCAATTTTTCGCTGTTGGACAATGAGGGCAACGAGCTGATCGCCAAAACCTCAGTGGCGCAACAGCGCAACATCAGCTACAACGAAACCCAAGCGCTGGGCAAGGCGTCCGAAGAAGCCCTGCTCACCCAGGATTTGTTGTCAGACGTAGCGCAGCAGTTGCAACGCCGTCTGGCAGCCTATCGTCAAAAGGTATGAACCTCACCTTAGGACAGTTGGAAGCGCACCTGGGCAAGGGCGTGCGCCCCCTGTATGTGCTGCACGGCGATGAAACCCTGCTGATGCAGGAGGCTGTTGACAGCCTTCGCGCCAAGGCCAGAAGCTTGGGCTATACCGAGAGGCAGTCGTTTGTGGTGCAAGGCGCGCATTTTGATTGGTCGTCCGTGCAGGCCGCCTGCGGGGCGATGAGCCTGTTTGCCGACCGCCAGATCATAGAAGTGAGTATTCCCACAGGCAAGCCCGGCAAAGAGGGCGCCGTGGCGCTGCAGTCCTTGGCGGATTTGCAAGCGGCTGATGAAAACACCTTGCTGGTGATTAGCCTGCCCAAGCTGGACAAGGCCACCCGGCAAACGCCGTGGTTTGCGGCGCTGGAAAAAAACGCCGTTTGCGTTCCTGTCGATAAAGTTGAACTCAACGCCTTACCCACGTGGATAGCCCAGCGGCTGGCGCGCAATGGCCAGAATTTGCCCGGCGGTGTGGTGGGGCAGGAGGCGATGCGGTTTTTGGTTGATAGGGTTGAAGGCAATTTACTCGCTGCACACCAGGAAATTCAAAAGCTGGCCTTGCTCTACCCCCCCGGTGAAATCAGCCTTGCGCAGTTGGAGCGCGCGGTACTGGACGTAGCCCGCTACGATGTTTTTTCTCTGGGGCAGGCCGTATGGTCGGCCCAAGTGGGCCGCGCGCGCAAAATGCTAGACGGGCTCAAGGCCGAGGGCGTTGCCGCCGTACTGGTGCACTTTACCCTGGCCGAAGATGTTAGGCAGTTGCTGCGCGTCAAATCCGATCTGGCTGCGGGCAAACCCATGCCGTTGGCATTGCGTGACCACCGGGTTTGGGGCGCCAAAGAAAAGCAGTTCGAGTCCGTATTGCCCCGCCTCAGTTTGACCCAACTGCAGCAATGGCTGCAAGACGCGCACCGTGTGGATGGTGTCGTTAAAGGCCTGCGCTACCCCCAGTGGCCCAGCGATCCGTGGATGGCACTGGCCCAATGGGCGACCCAAATGAGCATAGCGTCTGTGCGAAAATAATCCCATGAACGCTCCCCACACCCCTGAACTGGACATCCCCGCACTCATGACCCGTATGGGGCAGGCCGCACGCCGTGCCAGTGCTTTGATGGCCAAGTCGGCCAGCGTGACCCGCAGCAACGTGCTTAGCCACCTGGCCGCACTGCTGCGCGAGCACACTGATGCGCTGCAATTAGAAAACCAAAAAGATTTGCTAGAAGCCAAGGCCGCTGGCCTGTCTGGCCCCCTGTATGACCGCCTAAAACTTAACGCAGCCACCATAGAAACCGTTGCGCAGGGCTGCGACCAACTGGCCGTTATGCCCGACATCATTGGCGAAATCTCTGGCATGCGCCAACAGGCCAGCGGCATACGCGTGGGGCAAATGCGCGTGCCCATTGGCGTGTTTGGCATGGTCTATGAAAGCCGCCCCAACGTCACCATTGAGGCGGCCAGCCTGTCCATCAAAAGCGCCAACGCCTGCATACTGCGCGGTGGCTCTGAGGCCATGCATTCCAACCGCGCATTGGCCGATCTGGTGCGCCAGGCCCTAGAACGCGCAGGCCTGCCCTTTGATGCTGTGCAACTGGTGCCCACCAAAGACCGCGCCGCCGTCGGCGCTTTGGTCACCATGCCTGCCTATGTGGACGTGATTATTCCGCGCGGTGGCAAGGGCTTAATCGAGCGCATCAGCGCCGAGGCCAAAGTGCCTGTGATCAAACACCTGGATGGCAACTGCCATATGTATGTCGAGGCCTCTGCGGATCTGGCCATGGCATTGCGTCTGGTCGACAACGCCAAAACCCAAAAGTACAGCCCCTGCAACGCCGCCGAAGGCCTGCTGGTAGACGCGGCCATTGCGGCCCAATTCTTGCCACGCATAGGCGCTGTATTTGCCGAAAAAGGCGTTGAAATGCGCGTATGCCCGCAGGCCAAGGCGGCTCTGGCGGGGGTTGTAGGCGCGCAACTGGTAGAGGCCACTGAACAAGATTGGTATGAAGAATACTTGGCCCCGGTCATCAGCATTAAAGTAGTACAGGACCTGGACGAAGCCATTGCCCACATCAACCGTTATTCCAGTCACCACACCGACGCCATTGTCACCAACCATCACCCCAATGCCCAGCGCTTCCTCACAGAGGTCGATTCGGCCAGTGTGATGGTGAATGCGAGCACCCGCTTTGCGGATGGTTTTGAGTACGGCTTGGGTGCAGAGATTGGTATCAGCACCGACAAATTCCACGCCCGTGGGCCGGTAGGCATTGAGGGCCTGACCTCACTGAAATACATCGTCCTGGGCCAAGGGGAAATTCGCAGCTGATGACCGATGTCGCTGATTTTCTGGCGCGCCACACTTGCAACGCCACGATATGCCCCGACATAAGTACTTGTGTCCCTTACAACCTGATCCGCGCCTGCCCTAGAACCGCCCATGCCTGATGCCCCAGATGCTGTGTTGACCGGCCCCATCGACGAGCTGGAGCAACGTGTGTTGGACTCCATGCCCGCCATTGAGCGTTGGTTTCGTCTCGAATGGATGGAGCACACCCCCAGCTTTTACAGTGCGGTGGACGTGCGCAGCGCGGGTTACAAACGGGCGCCCGCCGAGCTTGACCTGTACCCCGGGCAATGGCACCAGCTGCGGCCTGACATGATCCCCTTGGCCGTTCAAGGAGCGATGGCGGCGATTGAAAAAATCTGCCCTGAGGCGCGCAACCTCATGCTGATTCCTGACCACCGCATCCAAGACCTTGCCTACCAACAAAGCTTGGCCCAGTTGTTGCGCATTTTTCATATGGCGGGCTTTAATGTGCGTGTGGGTTCGATTGACCCAGGCCTTACCGCTTCGCGCGATGCCGTGCTACCCGACGGCCAGCGTTTTACCGTAGAGCCCGCCGAGCGCGAGGGCACGCGCCTCAAACTCAAACACTTTGACCCCTGTACCCTGCTGCTTAACCACGACCTGAGCCAAGGGATACCTGGCATCATGGAGGACTTGTCAGGCCAGTACCTGCTGCCACCGCTTCACGCCGCCTGGGCCGCACGCCAGCGCAGCACCCATTGCCAGATGTATGACGACCTGGCCAAGCGCTTTGCCAAGCTCTTGGGCGTAGACCCATGGCTATTGGGTGCGCAGTTTCAAACCACCGCATTGCGAGAAGTGGACACCGCCGCGTCGCGCCAACAACTGGCAGCCCAGGTTGAAGACCTGCTGCAAAAAATCAAACGCAAATACCGTGAATACGGCATCGACGACAAACCCTTTGTGCTGGTAAAAGCCAATCAGGGGCGGGACATTGATGGTCTATTGCGGGTCACCGACGCCCGCGACCTGGAAGCGCCCGCTACCTTGGCTCCTTTGGCAGAGATGTCCAGACAGGCCACGGTGGCGTCTGTCCCGGCTGACCAAGGTTTATGGCTGCTTCAAGAGGGCATACATACCCAAGACGCAACAGCCAGCTTACCCGCACAGCCCGTGGTGTACATGTTAGACCGGTATGTGGTGGGTGGCTTTTACCGCGACTGGCCCCAGGGGCTTGACGCAGACTCACAAACTGCCAGCGGCACAGCCCATCCGGGCTTGTCGTTTGCGCCGCATATTGGCGCTAACGGGAAAATGGTCGACCCCAACCGCTTCTATATGGTGGGCGTGCTCGCCCGTCTTGCCATGCTAGCCGGTAGTTACCAACTGGCCATGGCCGATCCTGAAGCACAACTGCTGGACTAATTGTGCAAACCCCTAGCGGGCTAGAGCGTACCCCCTAGACGGCGGTATTGTTGCAGTGCACAATCTGCACCTTCGCAACCGCAGGCGCACCACCCGCGCCGCCCCTGTATGAGTCAATCGAAATCTTCTTTGCTGGCGCTGTGTGTATCGGCTATTGGTGTGGTGTACGGCGACATTGGCACCAGCGTCCTTTATGCACTCAAGGAGGTGTTTGGCTCAGGGCACGTACCCTTCAATCAGACCAACGTCTACGGCATTTTGTCGATTTTTTTCTGGACGCTGACCACCATTGTGTCGGTTAAATACGTTTCGTTAGTGTTGCGGGCCGACAACAATGGCGAGGGTGGTTTGGTCGCCATGCTCGCCCTGGCCTTACAGGCCGTCAAGCACAAACCAAAATTGCGCCAAGTTCTGCTCACCATCGGACTTTTCGGCACCTGTTTGTTTTATGGGGATGGTGTTATTACCCCTGCCATCTCAGTTCTATCTGCCGTAGAGGGTCTGGAAGTTATCTCCCCCACGTTCAAATCGTGGGTCATGCCACTTACGTTGACCATTCTTTTTGCTCTTTTCTGGTCACAAAAGAAGGGCACCGGCACCATCGGCAAGTTGTTTGGCCCTATCACTTTACTGTGGTTTTTTGTCATTGCCGTGCTTGGCCTTGTCCATATCGCTAAACACCCCGCCATACTGAGCGCTGTTAACCCCGTTTATGCCTTGCAGTTTCTGCTTGCGCAACCGGGTACCAGCTTTATCATCCTTGGCGCAGTGGTGCTATGCGTAACAGGGGCAGAAGCCCTCTATGCCGACTTGGGCCACTTCGGTAAGCGCCCTATTCGCGTAGCTTGGTTTACCGTCGTGATGCCTGCACTTACCCTCAATTACTTTGGTCAGGGTGCCTTGCTTTTGGAAAACCCCTTGGCGGTCAAAAACCCTTTCTACCTCATGGCACCAAGCTGGGCATTGCTGCCTCTGGTGATTTTGGCAACTTGTGCAACCGTGATCGCATCCCAGGCGCTGATCACAGGGGCCTTTAGCGTTACCAAACAAGTCGTACAAATGGGTTTTTTGCCAAGGGTCAACATCATCCACACCAGCGTAAAAGAAACCGGTCAAATTTACATTCCGTTGATCAATTGGGGATTGTTTGTCACCATTGTGCTGGCGGTAGCGCTGTTTCGCACGTCGTCCAACTTGGCTGCGGCCTACGGAATTGCCGTCTGTGCCGACATGCTCATCACCACGATACTGACCTTTTATGTAATCCGCTATTCTTGGAAGTACCCCCTGTGGCTGTGCTTAGGTGCCACCGGATGGTTCCTCGTCATTGATTTGGCCTTTTTTGGCTCCAGTCTGCTTAAATTTGCACAAGGTGGTTGGTTCCCGTTGGCCATTGGTGGGGTTTTGTTTGTATTGATGATGACCTGGAAGCAGGGCCGCACCATGTTGGCTCATGCGCAACGCGCCAACTCAATGGATTTAAAAGAATTTTTGACTAGCGTGTTTGATTACCCTCCGACCCGAGTGGCGGGCACTGCCGTATTCTTAACGGGCGAAGAAGGCATAGTGCCTAGCGCCTTGCTGCACAACCTCAAGCACAACAAGGTTTTACACGAACAAAACCTGTTTGTAACCGTGCGCACCCACGAGGTTCCTTGGATCACTATGGATAAGCGTATCAAAATAGACTCTTTGGGACATCATTGCTGGCAGATTTCGCTGCATTACGGATTCAAGAATGACGTCAATGTGCCTGAAGCATTGATCCAACTTAAGGGGCGCGGTTGCGCGATCGACCCCATGCAAACCAGTTACTTTTTGTCGCGCGATTCGGTGGTTCCTACCGTGGGCGGCGGCATGGCCCCATGGCGTGAAAAATTGTTTGCCCAAATGCACCATAACGCCAACGCTGCGGCCGACTTTTTGCAGTTGCCTAACAATGCGGTGGTGGAGATGGGCAGCAAGGTTGAAATTTAACTCCCTCAACGCGCCGGCGCATATTTAAAGACAGTAAAGCATGAACCTACTATTTATTGCCGATCCGCTGGCGTCCTTCAAAACCTACAAAGACACCACTTTTGCCATGATGCGCACAGCAGCGCAGCGTGGCCATAGCCTCTTTGCCTGCGAAATGAAAGACGTGCACTGGCAAAAAGGCGGACTGGTAATGGCCAAGGTGCGGGCCATTGCCCTAACACCAGACCAGCCACAGTGGTTTCGTGATCTTGAGCCGGGCAACGAAGCGGCCGCGCCCCGCGCCCTGCGCGACTTTGACGCCGTGCTTATGCGCAAAGACCCCCCTTTTGACAGCGAATACTTTTACGCCACCCATCTGCTTTCGCAGGCTGAGCGTGAAGGGGCCAAGGTGTTTAACAGGGCCGATGCGCTGCGCAACCACCCCGAAAAACTCTCTATTCTTGAGTTCCCAGACCTGATTGGCCCCACCCTGGTCACCCGGTCAGATGCCGACATACGCGCCTTTCACGCCGAGCACCACGACATCATTCTCAAGCCCCTGGACGGCATGGGAGGCAGCGGCATTTTTAGAGTGCCCGCCGATGGCCTTAACCTGGGCTCCATCATCGAAACCCTGAACCGCCTGGGCACGCAAACCGTGATGGTGCAACGTTTTTTACCCAAAATTGCCGAGGGCGACAAACGCGTGTTGCTGGTGGCGGGCAAACCCCTGCCGTACTGCCTGGCGCGCATCCCCCAGGGCGGCGAGGTGCGTGGCAATTTGGCGGCAGGCGGCAAAGGCGTGGCCCAAGCCCTGTCCGCGCGTGACCGCGAAATCGCCGAAACCCTGGGCCCCACGCTCTACAGCCGAGGCCTCATGCTCGTAGGCCTAGACGTGATAGGCGACCACCTCACTGAGATCAACGTCACCAGCCCCACCGGTTTTCAGGAAATCACCCAGCAAACCGGGTTTGACGTGGCCGCCGCGTTTGTGGAGGCGCTTGAGCAGGCACAGCCCAGTTGGTAATTCGCAGGGCGGTAATTTTGGCTCAAGCGAATCGGCTACAATAGCGCCCAGAGCGGCTGTAGCTCAGCTGGATAGAGTACTTGGCTACGAACCAAGGGGTCGTGGGTTCGATTCCTGCCAGCCGCACCAAACGTATATAGGCCCCTGATTTATCAGGGGCTTTTTACTTTCTGGAACGCGCTACTGACGTGCCAATTGCCAGCAGCTTTTTGTCGCCCGAGCAAATGGGGCAATTGCGCTTACACGCCCAAAAATGGCTGGGCACTTCAGAAGTGAAATGGGACGCCAACCACGGCACACCCAGCCACTGCCTCTGCAAGATGCAGCAGGCTAGCGCACCGTTAACCAGTCCGCCAAGGGGCGATTGGCCCAGCTTTCAACCATCGGCCCGACGGATACTTGCGGTAGGGAGGGGGGCGAAAGTTTCATTGCCTTCTCCAACCTATCGACTTCTTTTTGAGCGTCAGACGTCATTTGAACCAAGGTTTTTTTTATGTCCGTGGGCTGGTTAAGCAGGGCTCTTACGAAAAAGGTGTTGTCACTGTGGAAGTTGCACCCAAACGAATTGCGGTCTTTGGCTGAGGCGGTCAATATGATGCGGTTAGGCGCTGCAAGCGGTTGGACAAATGAACCGCTATAGCAGGCCGAAAGAATCAACAGCGTGGGTTTGCCGCGCAAACCAAACAGCATTCGTTGCATGAGTTTGCTATCAATATGGGGATAGTATTTCTCATCAAAGTTGATGCTCAATAAGTCAACGTTGCCGTGGGTAGACATCAGAATGACCACCTTGTCCTGCGGCCTTGCCAGTGCCGTAACCTTGCCCATTGTGGCGACAATATTCTCGGCCGTCGCATAGGGCCAAACCATGCCCTGCCCCCATGCGGGGTTGTCCAGCTTGAACACGATGGCGTTGGGGTCTATGTTTTTTACAAACTTTTCAGCCGCCAGTACATCGTTACGAAACGCTTTGGACTTTGAGTTCATTGCAAAGCCTGCAAAGATGATTTGCCCTTCGGTGCGGCCTGCTCTTTGTTGTTCTGCTTGTTGGAACTGCGCTTGCAGCATGGCATCGCTTTTGGTTTTGCCGTCGCCCTCATAAGGCGAGGTGGCACAACCGCCTATTGCGGCAGCTATGGCCATGACCCACGCAAGCACAAAAATACGTCGACTGTTCATCTTTGACTCCTTGGTTAATCCCTGCCCCACAGCGCCGCCCCCACCACCAGCACAGCGGCCATGGCAATATTCCAGCGCAGTGGCTGGTTGGTGCTTAGAAGCAACAAAAGGGTGGACAAAATCGGGGTGATAAAGGCCAGCAGGCCAATGCGGCGGGGGTCGCCTTGTTTCAGGGCGGCGTCCCATAAATAGAAGGCACCGCCCAGGGGGCCTAGGCCTAAAACCAGCAGCAGTAGGCCGTCTTGTAGGCCAAGTGTGACGGCGGGCTCTAGCGCCACGTGGCACAGCAACGAGAGCAGGCCCGAGACTGTGGCAAAGCCGCCCACCGCCACCGTTGAAAAATGGGGCAGACGCCGCGTCATTAAGGAGTAACTCGCCCACACAAAGGCCGAGGCCAGCGCCATGAGGTAGCCCGAATGGAACTGCACCTGTGCAAAAGCCCCGCCACCTTGGCCGGTAATCGCCACTATGGCCCCCGCAAAGCCAATGAGCGCGGCCACCACGTGCCGCCGTTGAAGCGTGACACCGGGCAAAAAAACCGGGCTCATCACCACGATGCCCAATGGCCATAGGTAGTTAATCAAGTTGGCCTCAACCGCAGGCGCGTGGCGCAGTGCCATAAACAGCAAAAAATGAAATCCAAACAGGCCGGCCACCCCCACCAGCAAGGTGGGCCAGGGAACGCTCCATGCCTTGACATTGAACCGTGCCAGGGGCAGCGAGATCAATCCGCCCAGCAGCAAGCCTAGGCCGGTTAGCAAAAATGGCGGAACGTGCGCCAGGCGCGCGCCCAGCGGGGCCAGCAAACCCCACAAGGCAATCGCCGCCAGCGCAAGCAAATCGGCCCTCATAACAAAACCGCAAAGGGTGACAATTGACAGCGTGGGCGCATAAAACCAGTAAATTTGGGGTGAGCGATTCTAGCAAGGGCGACAGGCAACGCTATCCCTTTGGACCTGCGCGGCAAGGCCACATTGACCTATGGAGTGGGCGATGCGATTGCCAATATGCGCATCGTGGATGCCATTTTTTTATCGGCTGGTAGCGGACATTGGGTGAATGTGTAACACAATGCTAACTCTTTAGCAGCCATAGGTTTCACACCCACTGTCATTATGAACGACTCGCCCAACGACACCGACACGGATTCCTCAAACGAAGTACCCCACGGTTTGGCCGACTCACTGCACCCGGAGACTGTCGTTGCGCCAGTATGGCGTGAAGTCCCGATTCAATTCACCGGACAGGGCAAGTTGTACTTTCGTATTTGGTACGTCAACCTGCTGTTAACGCTGGTGACTTTGGGGTTTTATTACCCCTGGGCCAAGGCCAAGCGTTTGCGGTTTTTTCATAGCAACACCATGTTGGAAGGCCAGCCTTTTGAGTTTCATGGCGACCCTAAAATCATGTTCAGAGGCTACTTAATTGGACTTGTTTTGTTTATCGCGTACTCGGTGTCCGCCAATTTTGCCCCTGTTTTCCACTGGTCACTGATATTGGTGTTTGTAGCGATCTATCCGTTGCTGGTGCGTTCCTCCCGCCGGTTTTACATGGCCAATACCAGTTGGCGCGGCCTAAAATTTCAGTTCACGGGCTCTGCGAAACAGGCCTTTCTATGTTACTTGCCGCTGATTATTGGGGTGGCGGCATGGGTGCTGGCATTGTTTTTTGTGGCGGATCTGGTATCCGAGCCCACGGAACAGGCATCGTCGGCTGAAAAAGTTCGTTATTTGATTGGACTTAGCGTGGCGGCACCGGTCTCTCTGGCGGTTTGGTTTTGGGTGAACTACCGAATGGTCGCTTACTTGCAAGGCCATCTGGCATGGGGCAGCCTACAGTCTCGCTTTATTGGGCGTTGGCAAGCCGTCGTTGGCTACCAGATCAAAACGGGATTGGTTTATTTTGGGGGCGTGGTTTTGATGTTTGCCCCGTTCATTTTTTTTGCCGTCGTGGTGTCTTTATCGGCAGACCCCTCTGCCCCTATCATGCCAAAATTCGCTTTTGGGTTGTCAATTTTGATGGGTTTACTGTTTACGGTCTCTGTGGTTGCCTTGCTGTCTTTTGTTTCGGCCTATTACCAAAGCAGAAAGCAAAACGTAATTTGGAACAACACTGTTCACCCCCATCTGCGATTCGTGAGTGACCTGCGGTGCAAACGTTTGTGGCTTTTGCGCATGAAAAACTGGCTGTTAATGGTATTGACACTGGGTTTGTACAGCCCCTATGCCGCAATGGCCATTGCCAAGCTACGCCTTGAAAGCGTCACCCTAGAAACCACCCTCGACTTTGATCAAATGCTTGCGCTGGGCGGCCGGTTGAAGGCCAATGTGGTGGGTGATGCTGTGACCGATATTTTTGACATCGATGTCGGGTTTTAAAGAGGTGATTTCATGTTGACTGGGCCCTTGGCTATCCATTTCCTAGATGGTCAAAGCACCCAATTGCGACCAGCCTGGTTGCACCTTGAAAATGGCTCGCTCAGGGTCAGCGGGGAAGGTTTCGAGAAGGACTACGATCTGGCCCAAATTGCTTGGCCAGAAAACATGGGTCAAACTGTACTCACCGCCCACCTTCCCGATGGAGCGGCGTTTCAGAGCATATCGGTTGCCGAGTGGGAGGCTTGGCTGCAGTCCAATGGTATTCGTGCGGGCTGGGTGGCCAAGGCCCAAATTTCTAAGCGATGGACCATTGCGGCGGTTCTCGGTTTTGTTTTGGTGGTGCTTGGGATTTGGCGCTGGGGTATTGACTGGGCGGCAGATGCCGCTGTGATATTGACGCCTGAGTCGGTGGACGTGGCAGTGGGTGCGTCCACCCTGTCTTACCTGGACAAATCCTTGTTGTCACCCAGCAAAATCACGCAAGCGGAGCGTGACAAAGTCCAAGCGCTGTTTCAAGAGGTGGCCGGTGCCGCCCAGCGAAAACATGTAGAGGGTCAGGCACAGACGACACCTGCGCAGCCCGCCTACACCTTGCACTTTCGGTCCATGCGTTTTGGCCCCAACGCCTTTGCCCTGCCGGGAGGCACTGTGGTGATGACGGACGAAATGGTGACCTTGCTAGATGGCGCGCCCGATGCCATGTTGGGTGTTCTGGGTCACGAACTGGGCCATGTGTTGCACCGCCATGGCATGAAAATGGTTTACAAATCCGCAGCTATCGCGCTATTGAGTGATTTTGTATTGGGTGACTTCAGCACCGTACTGGCAACCCTTCCAGCCTTGCTGGTCCAAGCGGATTATTCACGCGGTGCCGAACGTCAGGCCGATCAGGTGGCGGCCGATCTGTTAACAGCTACGGGCCGTTCCCCGGCGGCGATGGTGGTTTTGTTTGATCGCTTAAGCACGCATTTCCGCGAAGCAAATGGCGACGACACCGAGCGTGAGAACCCCTTGGGCATTGCCTTTAGCTCCCACCCCAGCGACAAAGAGCGCATTGATTTCTTTAAGAAAATGGCGGCCGCATCTGGCCAATAAGTCTGCACTCGCCAATGAAAAAGCCCGGTCAGGCGCAAACCTGACCGGGCTTTGAGTGAAGAGGCCAACCGCTTTAAGCCATTGGTCTCAAGGGCCGGGTTTTTACATCCCCATGCCGCCCATTCCACCCATGCCGCCCATGTCACCGCCAGGCATGCCGCCCGCGCCAGACTCGTTCTTTGGCGCTTCAGCAATCATGCACTCGGTGGTCAACATCAAAGCCGATACCGATGCTGCATTTTGCAATGCCGTGCGGGTTACTTTGGTGGGGTCCAGGATACCCATTTCGATCATGTCGCCATAGGTGTCGTTGGCGGCGTTAAAGCCATAGTTGCCGCTGTTGGCCAAAATGGCGTTAACCACCACTGAAGGCTCGCCACCGGCGTTGGCCACGATTTCACGCAAAGGCGCTTCAATGGCTTTCATGACTAGGCGGATACCAGCGTCTTGGTCGCCGTTGTCACCTTTAATGGTGCCAGCCGCTTGACGGGCGCGCAGCAAAGCCACACCACCACCAGCCACAATGCCTTCTTCTACCGCAGCGCGGGTGGCGTGCAGAGCGTCTTCAACGCGGGCTTTTTTCTCTTTCATTTCGACTTCAGTGGCAGCGCCCACCTTGATCACGGCAACACCGCCGGCCAATTTGGCCACGCGCTCTTGCAGTTTTTCACGGTCGTAGTCGCTGGTGGCTTCTTCGATTTGAACGCGCACTTGTTTAACACGTGCTTCGATGTCGGCAGCGGCACCTGCACCATCAATGATGGTGGTGTTTTCTTTGCCGATTTCAACGCGTTTAGCTTGTCCCAGATCAGCCAGGGTGACTTTCTCAAGGGTCATGCCAACTTCTTCGGCAATCACTTTGCCGCCCGTCAAAATGGCGATGTCTTCCAGCATGGCTTTGCGGCGGTCACCAAAGCCAGGGGCTTTCACGGCAACCACTTTCAAGATACCGCGCAGGGTGTTCACTACCAAAGTGGCAAGGGCTTCGCCCTCGACGTCTTCAGCAATAATCAACAGTGGGCGGCCGGCTTTTGCCACGGCTTCCAAGGTGGGCAGCAAATCGCGGATGTTGCTGATTTTTTTGTCGTACAACAACACGAAGGGGTTGTCCAACAAGGCCACTTGTTTTTCTTGGTTGTTGATGAAGTAAGGCGACAGGTAGCCGCGGTCAAACTGCATACCTTCAACGATGTCGAGTTCGTTGTCCAGCGATTTGCCGTCTTCAACGGTAATCACGCCTTCTTTGCCCACTTTGTCCATGGCTTTGGCGATGATGTCGCCGATGCTGTGGTCGCTGTTGGCAGAAATCGAACCCACTTGGGCGATTTCTTTGGTGGTGGTGGTGGCTTTAGAAGCCTTTTTGAGCTGCTCAACCAAAGCGATCACCGCTTTGTCGATGCCGCGCTTCAAATCCATGGGGTTCATGCCAGCGGCCACGTACTTCATGCCTTCGTGCACGATGGCTTGAGCCAACACGGTGGCGGTAGTGGTGCCGTCGCCAGCGTTGTCGCTGGTTTTGCTGGCCACTTCTTTAACCATTTGTGCGCCCATGTTTTGGAGCTTGTCTTTCAGTTCGATTTCTTTAGCGACTGAAACACCGTCTTTGGTCACGGTAGGTGCGCCAAACGAGCGCTCCAAAACCACATTACGGCCTTTAGGGCCCAGGGTAACTTTAACGGCGTTGGCCAGGATGTTGACACCCTCAACCATGCGTGCGCGGGCTTCGCCGCCGAAAATGACGTCTTTTGCTGCCATGTTGATATTCTCCTAAATGTTTCTAAAATTAGCCAACAACCGCGAACAGGTCGTCTTCTTTCATGACCAACAGCTCGTCGCCGTCAATCTTCACGGTTTGACCGCTGTACTTGCCAAACAAAACGCGGTCGCCAACCTTGACCGACATGGCGCCTAATTCGCCTTTGTCGTTCTTGCGGCCTGGGCCTACGGCCAGGACTTCGCCTTGGTCTGGCTTCTCTGCGGCGCTGTCAGGGATGACGATGCCAGAGGCGGTTTTGGTTTCGTTTTCGACGCGTTTAACAATCACGCGGTCGTGTAAAGGGCGCAGTTTCATTGACTTCTCCTAGTCTAAAAATAACAAAAAGGGGTGGAAAGCCACTTGTTGGCCAAACAAGGCCTAGGGCTAACCCGCATCGCAGTTCGCGAGTTATTAGCACTCACTGCGGGCGAGTGCTAATAATAAGGCTATTTTCGCCAAGTTCAAGGGGTGGTCGGCCAAATTGATGAAGGATTGGGTGCTTCTAAGCCTTCGAATCGTGCAAATGAGCTACCATTTTGAGGTGGATTTTGTCGTACACCGGGACGCTACTTACATCACTTTGGCACAATCGCGTTGCATCCAACGGTCGCGGTAGGCCTGCAAATGCGGCATTCCGTGCTCACCCGGCACAAATTTAAGTAGGCCTCGGGCAAATTCCAGGGCGCAAAAGGCGGTGATATCGGCAATGGTAAAGCGCTGTCCCGCCACATAGGGTTGTTCCGTGAGCACACCATCCAGCCACCTTGCCACAGCGGTGGCTTTTTCCGCTTGCGATTGTCCAAAGTCTGGGAACTGCGGTTGCTCCAACACAGCCAAGCCGGGGTGGGTGTGGCGTATGGCTTGGCCGAACCCGACCATTAAGTACAACTCGATGCGGCGGTCCGCCATTTCTATAAATGCGCGTTCTTCAAAGCCGTCACCCATCAGGTTGGGTTCTGGGTACAGCCCTTCAAAGTAAGTGCAAATGGCCCGGGTTTCTGTGAGTACCCGGCCGTCTGTTAGCTCAAGCGCAGGCACCTTGGCCAAAGGACTTTTGGCAAGGAAGGCGCCTGTGCGGTGGTCACCTTGGTTTAAGTTGACCATCTCCATAGGAATGTCTGCGACGCCTTTTTCTGCCAAAAATAGGGCCACTCGGCGTGGATTGGGGGCCCGTTGGGCCATGTAGAGTTTCAAGGCATTACTCCTGGGGTTAAGACCGACCGGTCACCACGCTAGTGCCTAGCAGTGGTGCAACTATCTGTCGTAGGCGCATCTTAGACCAAGTCGGCGGTTGGGCCATCGTACCCATGCCACCGCCCGCAAAGGTCTAGGCGCACTTTAGAAACCCTGTTTAAAGATCCTTTGATCTATCTCATGCTGCCCGTTGTGTCTTGTTGATAAAGTGAACGCTTATATAGACAGAAGCGATCGCTATTCGATTCAGGTACCCCCCGTGACCACACCAGAGCCCAAAAATGGCGAGCCGCCCAAAAAAGTCATTCCCATTGCGCTGGTAGCAGCCGCTGGCCGCGACGCGTCCGAGGGTGAACTCGTTTCACTGTACGAGGCGCATAAAAAAATCTATCCCCGTAGTGTGAGTGGCCTGTTCTCACAATGGCGGTGGGGCATGGTGTTTCTCACCCAGTTGGTGTTTTACGGATTGCCGTGGTTGGAATGGGGTCAGCGCCAGGCCGTGCTGTTTGACCTGGGTGCCAGGCGGTTTTACATCTTTGGTTTGGTGCTGTATCCGCAGGACTTCATCTACCTGACGGGTCTTTTGATTATTTCCGCCTTGTCGCTTTTTTTGTTTACGGCGGTTGCGGGTCGCCTGTGGTGTGGGTACGCCTGCCCGCAAACCGTTTACACCGAGATGTTTTTATGGCTTGAGAAACTTGCCGAAGGCGACCGCTCGGCCCGTATGCGACGCGATGCTGGCGCCTGGAGTGTGGACAAAATCAGTCGCAAATCGGCCAAACACGGCCTATGGCTCGCGGTGGCCTTTTGGACGGGCTTCTCGTTCGTGGGGTACTTCACCCCTGTACGCGTGTTGGGTCAGGAGTTGCTGGCACTTCAAATGGGCAGTTGGGAAGCGTTTTGGACTGTTTTCTATGGGTTTGCCACCTACGGTAACGCGGGCTTTATGCGCGAGCAGGTCTGCAAACACATGTGCCCCTATGCGCGCTTTCAAAGCGCCATGTTTGACAAAGACACGCTGATCGTGACCTACGACGCGCAACGCGGTGAACCCCGTGGCGCGCGCTCCAAAAAGGCTGATCTAAAGACGCTCAATCTGGGGGCCTGTGTCGATTGCAGTTTGTGCGTGCAGGTCTGCCCCACAGGTATTGATATACGCAAAGGCCTGCAATACGAATGCATAGGCTGTGGGGCATGCGCTGACGTGTGTGACACGGTAATGGACAAGGTAGGCTACGCACGCGGACTGGTGAGGTACTCCACCCAAAACGCCGTTAACAACCACTGGACGGCCCGTCAGACCCTGGCCCATGTGTTTCGGCCCAGGGTGTTGGTGTACACCGCTATTCTTTGGACGATTATTTTGGCGATGGGCGTTAGCCTGGCTTTGCGTACGCCATTCAAGGTGGACGTGGTGCGCGACCGAGGCATGCTGGCCCGTGAAGTGGACGCTGGAAAAATAGAAAACGTGTACAGCCTTCAGATCATGAATGCCGCTGAACAATTGCAGCGTTATGAGATCAGCGTAGAAGGATTACAAGGTCTGAGCGTGACCACCGATCCCACTGTGCAGGTGGAATCCACCCAGTCGCGCTGGGTGGCGGTGCGGGTTCAGGCACCGGCGCAGGTGGCCAGCAGTGGATCCCATGCGATAGTCTTTAAAGTGCGAAACACCTTGTCAGAGGACCAAGTGCAAGAAGATTCGGTATTCATTGTGCCCCGGTAACCCACCGAATTGCCTTTTTATTCACCGCGATCCGTAAACGAGACCGTCGAATTGCAGGCTGACTTAGGCCTTTTCGACGAAGACCACCCTTTGCTCTAAAATGGCTCCCAATGACAGCACCCCGTCGGGGATATTGTTTGGCACAACTCGGAGTTTTTTGTGGAATTTTTATCAGCCCCATGGTGGTCAGCCCTGTTGACGATCATCCTTATCGATTTGGTTCTCGCGGGCGATAACGCCATCGTTATTGCCTTGGCTGCACGTAGCCTGCCCACCCATTTGCAAAAGAAAGCCATCGTGTGGGGCACAGTAGGCGCGATCATCATTCGCTCCATCATGACCGTTACGGTGGTTTGGCTGCTAAAGATTCCAGGCCTCATGCTGGTTGGGGGTCTGGGTTTGCTTTGGATAGCCTATCGCTTGTTGGTGGACAGCGGCGACCAAGACCATGGGGATGTAAGGGCCACAACCTTTTGGGGCGCAATGAAAACCATTGTCATAGCCGATGCACTCATGGGTGTTGACAATGTTCTGGGCGTGGCCGGTGCGGCGCACGGTTCGTTTGACCTGGTCATCATTGGTCTGTTGATCAGCGTGCCCATCGTGGTGTTTGGCAGCTCGCTGGTGCTCAAGCTGGTCGAAAAATGGCCTGTGATCATCCAACTGGGCGCAGCGGTTCTGGCTTACACCGCCTCACATATGGTATTGAACGAACCCATGCTTAAAGAAGCCTTTACCTCTTGGGATGGAGATTTTCCCTTTCTGCGTTGGTGCGTTTATGCATTGGCCATTGGTGGCGTGTTGGGTTTGGGGCAGTGGACCGCCCGAAAGTCCCGTCAGGCAAATGGGTAACGCACTGTTTTTTTCTACCCCAAAACCATAGTCGCACAATGATCAGTTTGGGTTGGAGCCAGTTACGCCGGGACCTGCGGGCGGGCGATCTTTGGATGATCGCAGGTGCCTTGGTATTGGCTGTTTCCTCGTTGACCACCGTTGCGTTCTTTTCTGACCGCTTAACTATAGGGTTGGCGCGCGATGCGGCGCAGTTGTTAGGTGGCGATGTGGTGGTTTCTAGCGACAACCCACTGCCCTCGTCATTTAAAGACCAGGCACTTGCCCGTTCGCTTTCTTTCACCTCCATAGTTGTATTTCCCACCATGGCTCAAAGTGACCGTGGCGAGCAGGCACAAACAAAATTGGTATCGCTAAAAGCGGTTGGGCCAGGCTATCCGTTACGCGGCCAAATGCTGCTGGCTCAAGGCGTTGGCGCTAGCGCCCTACCAGCTGCCGGGCCACCAGAAAAAGGAACGGTATGGGTGGACCCTGCGCTATTGGACGCGCTGGGTATTCAGGTAGGTGATCAGGTTCGGCTGGGCGACAGAGGGTTTCAGGTGAGTCGCATCGTTGTGAGCGAGCCCGACCGAGGGGCAGGGTTTGCCAATTTCGCACCGCGGGTCCTGATGAATTGGGACGATGTTGTAGATACCGGACTCATACAACCCGCCAGCCGTGTCAGTTACCGCCTAGCGGTGGCCGCACCCCAAGATTCATCCGACTCGCGCAAGAGCCTAGCCGAGTTTCAACAGTGGACCCGGCAAGCCCTGGACGCGACCGGCACGGCCTTGAAAGGCGTGCGATTGGAGTCCCTTGAAAGTGGCCGTCCGGAAATGACCCAAACACTGAGCCGCGCAGGCGCTTTTCTCAATTTGGTGACCTTATTGGCGGCCTTGATCGCGGCCGTAGCACTGGCCGTCGCCATGCGACAGTTTGCGCACGCGCGCCTGCGCGCCTGCGCATTGTTGCGGGTTTTTGGAATCTCACAAGCGGGCATCGTTGGCCTCTACGCGGTGGAACTGCTGACCTTGGCTATCGTCGCCAGTGGGGTAGGCGTGGTGCTGGGGTACACGGTGCAACTGGCCTTGGCCAACGCCGTAGGTGGGCTTGTACAGATGAGTTTGCCATTGCCATCGTGGCGACCCATAGTGCTGGGCATGGGGGTCGGTATTCTGCTCGTTGTGGCGTTGGGCTTGGCACCCCTTGTTCAATTGGCCAAGGTTCCTACCAACCGCGTTCTTAGGCGGGATCTGGGTCCGCCCAAGGCGGCTATGGGCTTGAGTTTGATGGCCGCGGGCGCTGGTTTAGCGCTTATCTTGGGTTGGGTAGCGCAAGACCTAGCACTCACCGCCATCGTATTACTCGGATTTGCATTTGCTGGGGTTGTTTTTGTTGCCACCGCCTACGGCGCGGTGCGCGGGTTGCGGCGCTTGGTCGGTGCGGCGGCCGTTCCCACCTGGGCCAAAATTGCCTGTCGCCAGTTGGCCGCGTCACCTGTAGCTACATCATTTCAGGTGGCCAGTTTGTCGTTTGGTTTGCTGGCGATGCTTTTGCTGGTGTTGTTAAGAACTGATTTGGTACAGGAATGGCGCAAGAACAGTGGGGCGAGTGCGCCTGACCGATTCGTTATTAACGTGTTGCCAGAACAGTCTTTAGCGTTTCAGGCTGCGCTAAATCAAGGCCAAGCCCAGATCATGGACTTGTACCCCATGATTCGCGGACGCTTGGTGCAAATCAACGGGAAGGACGTTGGTGCAGAGCAGTTCACGGACCAACGCGCCAAGCGCCTGGTCGATAGAGAGTTCAACCTGTCCACCTCTGCCACACTGCCTGCCCACAACCAACTGGTGAGTGGCCAGTGGCAACCGAACGAGGCGGGGGCCATCAGCATGGAGGAGGGCATTGCCCAGACCCTGGGTTTGAAGTTGGGCGACGCCCTCGTGTTCGATGTCGCTGGGGTGACCAGTGAAGTGCGGGTGACCAGCGTGCGCAAGGTCGATTGGAGCTCCATGCGAGCCAACTTCTTTGCACTCTATCCAGCCCATAATTTGCCTGATTTTCCGCAAACCTTGATGGCAACGTTGAAGGTGCCATCGGGCAGTCAACTGGACCGTCAACTCGTACAACAGTTTCCCAATATCACGATTGTTGACACCCGGCAAACCGTGATGCAGTTGCAAAAGGTATTGCAACAAGTAATTACCGCGGTCGAGTTGTTGTTTTCGTTTACCTTGGTGGCCGGAATGTGGGTGGTGGCCACCTCATTGTCAGGCACCCGCGCAGAGCGCTTGCACGAGCTAAGCGTGATGCGCGCCATGGGCGCATCACGGTCACTGCTGATTAAAGTGCAACGCACCGAATTGTGTTTGCTAGGTGCGTTGGCCGGTGGTGTCGCCTGCCTGGTCGCCAATGCAATAGCCCTCTTGTTGTCACGCTATGTGTTCGATTTTGCGTGGTCTTTTTCATGGATGAGCGCCGTGTTGGGATTGGGTGCGGGTGTCGTTTTGTCCTTGGCGGCTGGAACCTTCGCCTTAAGGGGCATTACCTCCCGCCCGGTTATCGAATCGCTGAGGCAATTGGGCTGATCCACACTGGTCACCTCGACCTTTCCCTATGAGTCAAGAACACTTGCAAACGGTTTATGAGCGTCTTGGGGGGCAGGCACCGTTGCACCGGCTGGTGCAACGGTTCTATGACCTGATGGAGATGGAGCCGGCCTACCAGGTTTTGCGTTCCAGACATGGCAGCGATCTGGAGACTGCCCGCCAGCGGCTTGAAATGTTCCTGTCAGGATGGATGGGTGGCCCGCCCTTGTATGAGCAGGCGTTTGGTCATCCGCGGCTGCGCGCGCGCCACCTTCCTTTTTCGATAGGCATAGAGGAGCGCGACCAGTGGCTGCAATGCATGGACCAGGCGATGCAAGATACAGGGTTGGACAACGAATTAAGGCTGCGGCTCAATGCGTCGTTTTTTCAGACCGCAGATTGGATGAGAAATCAGTAAAGCCCACTGTGTTGCCAATTCAAAGTGCTATGCGCTTTGGCGCCCAACGTTCAGCAGCACCAACAAGGCCCCGGCGCCGCCATGCAGAGGCTGCGCTTGGACATAGGCGATGACCTCTTGTTTTTGGGCCAACCACCGCGGCACCTTAGCCTTTAGCACCGGCGTTTTCCCTTCGCTGCCCAGCCCCTTGCCGTGAACAACCCGAACACACCTTAGCCCCGCCTTATGGCTATCGCGCACGAACTGGCCTACCGCTTCTCGCGCCTCATCTTGCCGCAGGCCGTGCAGGTCAAGATGGGCTTGTATTTGCCAATGGCCTTTGCGCAGCTTGCGCATCACGTCTGCCCCTACGCCGGGTCGGCTAAAGCTCAAAGCATCGTCTGTATCTAGCAGAGCGTGGGGCTCAAACACGTCGCTCAACGACTCTTTTAGCGCGTTGGCCTCGTCCCGTGCACGTTGCCTTGCAATGGGCTCTGGCGGGCTTGGGGCAACTGGCGCGCGGGTCGGGCTGGCAAGTGCGGTCACTTTGCCTACCGCGTCGGCAAACAAACGAGACTGCCGGGCCAATCGCGCTGCCTGTTCTGCTTGCCTGGCTTGTTCCGCGGCAAACCGGGCCTGTTCGGCTTGCAAGGTCTGCCGCAGTCGTTTCAATTGCTCTGCCGGGGTCAATTTTTCCATGAACGAGGGCCTCAAACAGTGGGCTTGGCCCAAGTTTTTTTACCACTGGCGCCCATCTTTACATCTACATCAAACCCGATTCTGCCATTGAAGTGGCCGCACCCGGGCCGACAATGATGTGGTCCAGCACCCGGATGTCCACCAGCGCCAGCGCAGACTTGAGCGAATGGGTCATCAGTTCGTCGGCCCGAGACGCCTCGACCCGGCCACTGGGATGGTTATGGCTCAATACCACCGCGCTGGCATGATGAAACAGGCCCCTGAGTACCACCTCCCGGGGATAAACACTGGCCTGATTCAATGTGCCCCTGAACATTTCTTCCCAGGCAATCAAGCGATTTTGCGCATCTAAAAACATAACACCAAACACCTCATGAGGTTTATCGCCTAAATGAATCCGGAGGAATTGCTTGACCGAGTCGGGGGATTGAAACACCTCTCGCGCACGCAACTGCTCGGCCAATGCACGCTTGGCCAGCTCCAGCACGGCGATCAACTCTGCACACTTGGCCGGTCCCAAACCTTTGGTTTGGCGCAATTCCTTCATCGAGGCACCCAGCAAGGCGGTGAGGCTACCAAATCCGTCCGTCGTACTTAGCAATTGTTCGGACAGTGCCACAACGTTTTTTCCTTTGAGGCCAGTGCGCAGCAAAAGGGCCAGTAGCTCGGCGTCTGTCAAAGTTTGTGGGCCAAGGCGCAAAAGCTTCTCGCGCGGTCGGTGCTCGCTGGGTAATTGTTTCAGTTGCATAGTCGCACTTTACCCCAAAAATAATAATATGGTGAATCCCACGTCAACCTGATCGCCACCAGACCATAAATTTCCCCCTTAAACCGGCGACAATTGCTGCCTTACTGGAACGGGCACATGGCCGCAGCTACACCTCAAATCGAATTGAACTCTTTTGTCACTTTGCATTACCGCCTGAGCGGCGCTAAAGGTGATGTAGTGAATACCTTCAATGCCAATCCGGCCACGATTTCGTTCGGAACGGGCCAGTTATCCCCAGCGTTGGAGCAATGCCTTTTGGGGCTTTCCGAAGGCGCCCACAAGACCTTTGAGGTGGGCGCTTCACTGGCCTTTGGACCCCGCAATGCAGACATGGTGCAATGGGTGGGTCTGGACTTGCTCAAACGCATGGCCGACCCACTTCAGCAGTACAACCCGGGGGATGTCGTGACCTTTCCAACCCCCGACGGCACGGGCAGCTATGCCGGTGTGGTGCGGGAACTGCGTGGCACCAGAGGGGTGGATTCAAGCGAGCCCGCCTCGGTGCTGTTTGATTTCAACCATCCCTTGGCCGGTGAGCCGGTGGTGTTTGAAGTCCAAATTATTGGTGTACTGTAGGGATCTTTCACATGCCTCACGTCATGGACCCATTGCAAAATCCCTCGTCGCTGTCTGAATTGGTGTTGGCTGAACCCCGTGGGTTTTGCGCTGGCGTTGACCGGGCGATCGAAATCGTCGAACGGGCGCTCGCCAAGTTTGGCGCGCCCATCTACGTACGCCATGAAATCGTGCATAACACCTTTGTTGTGAACGATTTGAAGGCCAAAGGCGCGATTTTCATTGAGGAGTTAAGCGAGGTGCCAGAGGGATCCACCCTGATTTTTTCGGCACACGGGGTCAGCAAAGCCGTCGAAATAGAAGCTGCCGCCCGCGGCTTTACGGTGTTTGACGCCACCTGCCCATTGGTCACCAAAGTCCATGTCGAAGTGGCCAAGCTGCACAAGTTGGGCTACGAATTCATCATGATTGGCCACAAAGGCCACCCGGAGGTGGAAGGCACCATGGGGCAGTTGGACGCTGGTATCCATCTGGTGGAGTCGACCCAAGATGTAGCAGGTGTTAGTCCCACGCAAACTGAAAAGCTTGCCATGGTGACCCAAACCACCCTCAGTGTAGATGACGCCGAAGAGATTGCAAAAGCCATCAAAGCGCGATTCCCAAAGGTGCAAACGCCCAAGCAGCAAGACATCTGCTATGCCACGCAAAACCGCCAGGATGCGGTCAAAATTTTGTCGGGCAAGGTGGACGTGGTGATCGTCGTGGGCAGCCCCAGTAGTTCCAATAGCAACCGACTGCGTGAACTGGCCGAAAAGCTGGGTACCCCAGCCTATATGGTCGACGGCGCCCATGAGTTGGACCCTGCCTGGTTTGTAGGCAAGCAGCGGGTGGGCATTACTGCAGGCGCGTCTGCTCCCGAAATTTTGGTCAAACAGGTGGTGGACAAGGTCAGAACCTACGGTGCCGTTGCCGTCCAAAAATTGGTCACGATAGAGGAAACGATTAAATTCCCATTGCCCAAAGGCCTTAGGATGGTGGGGCAGGGCTCAGACGTAAACGAAGGCAATGAGCAAGACCATGACCGTGAGTAATTGGCTGGATGCCATTGGTTGGGACGACAAGGGACTGGTGCCTGTTATCGCGCAAGAACAGTCCACTGGCGACGTACTGATGTTCGCCTGGATGAACAAAGAGGCACTGGAACTAACGGCGACATCAGGCCACGCCGTTTACTACAGCCGCTCGCGGCAACGCCTGTGGCACAAAGGTGAGGCGTCTGGCCATGTGCAGCGGGTGCACGCCATACGCCTGGACTGTGACAACGACGTCGTTCTGTTAACGGTCACACAAACCGGACATACCCCCTCGATTGCCTGCCACACTGGGCGCCACAGTTGTTTTTTTCAGCAATTGCAAAAAACCGGTGAACAATATGTCTGGAAAAGTGTCAGTGACGTCTTGAAAGATCCCCAAAGCATCTACAAGTAGTAGCGGTGCAACCCTTTATGAGCCTACCCTTGTCCATATCATCCTCAACCCCCTTAATGCCAGACCCAACTGTAGACGTATTGATGCGGCTGGCCCAGGTCATTGCCAGTCGCCATCCCCAAAACGGCGGCGACGCCAACGCCAGTTATGTGGCCAAACTCCTGGCCAACGGGCCTGACAGTTTCCTCAAAAAAATTGGTGAAGAAGCCACTGAAGTGGTGATGGCGGCCAAAGACGTTTCGCAGGGCGGTGACACATCCAAACTCGTGGGTGAGATGGCCGATCTTTGGTTTCATTGCCTGGTGGCTCTCTCGCACTACGGCCTGGGGCCAGATGACGTGGTCGCCGAGCTGGCACGTCGCGAAGGCACCAGCGGCATAGAAGAAAAAGCCCTGCGCAAGTTGCTAGATCGCCATCAACAAGAAGGAGTTGCCCCTTGAATGACCTGACACCCATTGAAGCTATTAATGCACAAAAAGTTCAATCGCTGATCGGTTGGAGTTGGGTAAGCTATCTGTTGCACCTGGTTGTGGCCGTGGCTGCGGTGGTGCCAGGGGCCAACGCCAGTATTGCGTTGTTGCTGGTGGCCTTGATTCTTGACTGGGTCAAGAAGGACGATGCCGTTGGCACATGGCAGCAAAGCCATTTCGATTGGCGTATCCGCACCGTGTTGTGGGTGGGCCTCTTGTATTTGGTCACTGCGCCTCTGTGGGCTTTGATGGTGGTTCCCGGCTGGATTGCATGGACCGTCATTTCGATTTGGTTTTTGGTCCGTATCGTTCGAGGCGTGATGGCCATGAACAAGGGACTGGCTGTCGTTTCTTAAATCATTTAGGCTGCCCTGCTAAACCATGAGCGCTGCACATTCCTGCATTTTTTGCAAGATCGTCGACGGGCGCATTCCGTCCCGTAAAGTTTACGAAGACGATGAAATTTTCGCCTTCCACGATATCTCCCCTTGGGCCCCCATCCACTTTTTGGTCATCCCCAAGGCGCATATTCCATCCATGCTACACCTCACCACCGCGCATCAGGCCCTCATGGGGCGCATCATGGCGCTGATCCCCCAGTTGGCTTTGGAGCAGGGGTGTAAGCCCTACCCTGAGGGGGGCTTCAGGGTGGTGTGTAACAATGGAACAGAGGGTGGGCAAGAGGTGCACCACCTGCATATTCACGTCATGGGTGGTCCACGCCCCTGGCTGCGTGGATGATGGTTGGGCGAAGGCACTAGAATCGGCGGCAGCCTGCCCACTTGGGCAACTTGATTATTTGTTTAGGAGGAACTATGGGTTCATTTTCAATTTGGCACTGGTTAATTGTTTTACTTATCGTTGTCATGGTGTTTGGGACTAAGAAGCTCAAAAATATGGGAGGCGATTTGGGTAGCGCCGTCAAGGGTTTTAAAGACGGTATGAAAGATGGCAACGCCAACGCGTCCGAGGACCCCCCCGCCGTTGCGCACAACGCGGCAGCCACCACCACTCCCCCTGCCCCGGGTGCGAATAACGCCCAAGCCATTGACGTAGAAGCCAAGCCCAAGCAGTAAGAACTGTTATCCCGTTTGACGCCCTGACGCTACCCAGATTGCATGATTGATATTTCCTTCACCAAAATCGCTTTGATAGGAGCGGTTGCGCTGGTGGTTATCGGGCCGGAAAAGTTGCCTCGACTGGCGCGTACCGTCGGGGCTTTGCTCGGCAAGGCGCAGCGGTATGTGTCGGACGTAAAGGCCGAAGTCAACCGAACGATGGACCTTGAAGAGCTCAACAAAATGCGCGAAACGGTTGAAGGTGCAGCCCGTGACGTGGAGTCATCTATGACCTCAACGGCCCAGGATTTTGAAAAATCCTGGGCCGAGGCCACCGACACGGCGTTATCGGGATCAAGCAATAGCTTTTTGCACCCCGTACCGGATTACAGGGTTCCAAAAAAGCGCTGGCGCACCAAGGTGGACTCCATCCCCAATTGGTACAAAGCCCGGCACGGCACGCGCAAAAATGCACTCTCTGGCGCTGCCCGCGTCGCCCGCTACCGGCCTAAAAAAGCCACTTAACACTGGACGGCGTTGTATTGACGCCTTTTTTCCATGGCAGATTCCGATAAAAAAGACGACGAACTGGCCGGTACTGAGCAACCTTTTGTTCAGCACTTGGTGGAGTTGCGCGACCGCCTAATTCGTGCGGCACTCGCAGTGCTCGTCATGGCGGGTGTTTTGGCGGTGTTTCCTGGCCCAGCTCACCTGTATGACCTGTTGGCCGCGCCCCTGGTTGCAACATTGCCAGCGGGCACCCATTTGATCGCCACCTCGGTAATTTCCCCTTTTCTCGTGCCCATTCAAATTTTGTTTATGGCCGCATTTTTGTTGGCCTTACCCGTTGTTTTGTACCAAGCCTGGGCTTTTGTTGCGCCGGGGCTGTACTCCCACGAAAAGCGTTTGGTTTTGCCACTGGTGATCTCTAGCACCGCGCTGTTCTTTATCGGCGTTGGTTTTTGCTACTTTATTGTTTTTAAAAGCGTGTTTGCGTTTATCCAGAGCTTTGCACCCAAAAGCATTACGGCAGCGCCAGACATTGAAGCCTACCTGAGCTTTGTGTTGACCATGTTCTTGGCTTTTGGCTTAGCCTTTGAAGTGCCCATCGTGGTCGTGGTGCTGGCTAGACTGGGTGTTGTGAGCCTGCAAAAGCTGCGTGATTTCAGGGGTTACTTCATCGTGCTGGCCTTTGTTATTGCCGCCATTGTCACGCCGCCCGATGTGGTGTCACAACTGGCGTTGGCCATTCCCATGTGCATTCTTTACGAACTGGGTTTGTTCGTGGCGCAGTTTTTGCTAAAAAACAAAACTGCAGAGGCGGATGACGCCGCCTCCTGACCGCTAACGCTATTGCCGGTTCTGCGGTTTGGCTTTGGGGCGCTCCCCAAGTTCCACTTGAATCACCAGCTTTTTGCCTTCGCGCGTAATTTCCACCGGCACCGTGGCACCGGGTTTCATTGACGATACTTGATTCCGCACTTGGGTATCGGTGTCCATAGGCTTACCACCAATCGCATCAATGATGTCACCAGGCTTAAGGCCTGCCTTGGCGGCCGGCCCATTGCGCAGCAGGCCGTTCACCAAAACACCCGAGGTTCTACTCAGCCCCGCTACCTTGGCCGCTTCAGGCGAGAGGTTTTGCAAAGAGGCGCCCAGCCAACCGCGGGAAACCTGTCCGTCTTTGACCAACGCATCCATGACCTGGCGGGCGGTGGACACGGGAATCGCAAAGCCAATGCCCAAACTTCCGCCCGAGCGCGAGTAAATCGCGGTGTTAATCCCCAACAGCGACCCGTTGACATCGACCAGTGCACCCCCCGAATTGCCGGGGTTGATGGCCGCATCCGTTTGGATGAAGTTCTCAAACGCGTTAATTCCGAGTTGGTTACGCCCCAACGCACTAACGATGCCGCTGGTGACGGTTTGGCCTACGCCAAAGGGATTACCAATCGCCAGTACCTGATCGCCCACTTGCAAGGCCTCAGCGTTGCCTAAGGTAATGGTGGGCAGTCCAGGCAGCTCAATTTTTAGAACAGCCAAATCCGTATCAGGATCGGTGCCTACCACTTTGGCCTGGCTCTTGCGCCCATCGTTGAGAACCACCTCAATATCGTCTGCATCGGCAATAACATGGTTGTTGGTTAGGATATAGCCTGAGGTAGTCACGATCACACCGCTTCCCAGGCCGCCATTCGACTCTTCAGATTCTTCGCCATTAAAGTGCCTAAACCAAAACTCTTCAGCCGCACTTCTAGCCTTTCGCTTTTGCGTGGTGTTGATGCTAATCACGGCCGCCGCAGCTTTTTGGGCCGCTACTCTAAAGCTGCCCACAGGGGCAACACCGGAGGCCACAGGTTGTGAATCAATGACCGAGACCACCGGGTTAGGCAAAGCAGTGCCAGGCCCTAGCCATTGAGGTTTCAGTGTGAGCACCACAAAGTAGGCGGCCAGTGCGACAGCCACCGTCTGTGAAAAAATCAGCCATAAGCGTTTCATAGGTTTCCTTTCAGTGTCCCGGTGCCCAGTCATCGCGGGCGATAATGTGGCTAAGTGGGGTAGCCTATTGCAAATGCAATACCCCCTACGTTGAATGTCGTCGACACCCCAAAGGTCCTACTAACCTTTGCAACCACCGTTAACCATTGCCAAAATTGTATGACTAGCCGCTCCGAACTGACCCAAGCCTTCGATGCGCTGTTGTGTCCATCTGCGTTTAAAGACTATGCACCCAATGGATTGCAGGTCGAAGGGCGCCCAGAAGTGCAAACACTGGTGTCCGGCGTTACGGCCAGTTTGGCGCTGATTGAGAGAGCTGTGGCGCTCAAGGCCGATGCGCTAGTGGTGCACCACGGCTTGTTTTGGCGCGGCCATGATGGGCGCGTTACTGGCTGGTTGAAAGAGCGCTTAGCCCTGTTGTTGGCTCACCAGATCAATCTTTACGCCTATCACCTGCCATTGGACGCCCACGAAACCTTGGGCAACAACGCGCAGTTGGCCCAGCGCTTAGGTTTGACGCCAGATGGACGTTTTGGCGAACAGTCATTGGGATGGCTGGGCAGCGTACCCCATACACCCGTTAGCCAGTTCGTGCACAAGATAGAGCAGGTGATGGGCCGCTCGGTTACCCAGGTGCTGCCACCCGAGTGGCCCGGTGATCAAATAGTGCATCGCATCGCTTGGTGCACAGGAGGCGCGCAGTCCTACTTTGAATCGGCCATCGCAGCGGGCGCCGAGGTCTTTCTGACCGGCGAAATTTCCGAACCACAGGCCCACTACGCACGCGAATGCGGTGTGGCCTACCTCGCCTGTGGACACCATGCCACCGAGCGCTATGGGGCACCGGCCTTAGGCGATTACGTGGCTTCAAAGCTTGGGTTGTCCCACATCTTTGTGGATATAGACAACCCCGCATAACAGCAAAGGCTTGCCACGCATGACCGATACAAGACCTGTTGCGGTAAAAACATCACGGGTAGCGCTGACCATGGGCGATGCGTCGGGCATTGGCCCGGAAATCATCGTCAAAGCGTGGCAGCAGCATCCAGCGCTTTTCGCCAACGCCTTTGTCGTGGGTGACTTGGAGGTCATGCGGCAGGCCGTCGCTTTGTGGGCAGAGGGGCTGCAGGTGATTGACCTTGGACGTGCGTTGCCCTTGCATTTACCCCAGAGGGCCGCCTCTTGCGCGCTTCCGGTTTTAAGTGGGGTTCAAATTCCTCAGCCCATACCTCTGGGTGTACTGAATGCCACCTGCGGGGCCGCTGCCTCACAATGCGTTCGTATAGCGGCCCAACTGGCACTGCAAGGTCAGGTCCAGGCGGTGGTAACCGCGCCGCTAAACAAAGAGGCCATGCACCTAGCCGGGGTGAGTTTCCCGGGGCATACTGAAATCCTCGCCGCCGAGGCTGGGCAAGCGCTGGGTTCCGGGGCACCAGTGCCGGTTCGAATGATGTTGATGAACCCCGGGTTAAAAGTGGTTTTGCACAGCATCCATGTGCCACTCAGTCAGGCTTTGCGCGAGGTCACAGTTCCGTCTCTCCTAGAAACCTTCTCCATCACCCATGCTTTTTTTAGCCGCTGGCTGGGACGGGCACCACGCATTGACGTCGCAGGGCTAAATCCCCACGCCGGTGAAAACGGTTTGATGGGGCGGGAAGAGTTGGACACCATTGTCCCGGCCATAAAGCAGGCCCGTACCCTTGGGATGAAGGTCAACGGCCCCTATCCCCCAGATACTGTTTTCATGTCTGCGCGTGCGCAACATGGGGCCTTGAATGCCCCCGATGCCGTTATTGCGATGTACCACGACCAAGGGCTAATCCCCGTCAAGTACATGGGCCTAGAAGAGGGCGTCAACGTGACCTTGGGTCTGCCCTTTGTTCGAACCAGCCCCGACCACGGTACGGCATTTGATATTGCCGGTAAAGGAATCGCCGACCCCAGCAGCTTGATCAGCGCCATGCGTGCCGCCGTTCAATGGATTGCCTAGGATTCAAGGAACCTCTGCAAAACCCGCCTTGTGGTGCATCCCTTCTCATGGTTCATGTCCGTACAGCCAGTTATGCAGAGGCTTCATAGGCGAACGCCGTGCAGCCTAAGGGCCATTTGGCGCAGACCATTTGCTCAAGGAGGCTATTTCTTTAACTGATCGCGAATTTCACGCAGTAACAAAACCTCGTCGCTTGGCGCAGCCGGGGGTGTTGGTACAGACGGGTCTTGCGATGCCCCTGACGCTCTTAGTGCATTGATTTTTTTGACCATTAAAAAAATCACAAAAGCCATGATCGTAAAGTTAAGGCAAATGGTCACAAAGTTGCCCCACGCAAGTACAGGCACACCCGCCTTTTTTACGGCCTCAAGCGTCATTAAAGTACCGTCAGGCACGCGGGCCAAAGCGATGAACAAGTTGGTAAAGTCCAATTTACCTCCCAGCGCAAAACTGATCAGAGGTATCACGATATCGCCGACCAACGAATCAACGATTTTTCCAAACGCGCCGCCCACAATGACGCCCACGGCCAAATCAATCACATTGCCCTTAACGGCAAATTCCCTAAATTCCTGCATCACGCCCATAGTTGATCTCCGAAGTGGTTGTTGGGTTGGTATTGGTTCATTTTGCATCAAGTGTCGAATAAAGTTGCGCGGCATTTGAGTCAAGTCCCAATTTTGCTGCAAATTCAGTTCAACAGATCAAGCCGTATTCCTTTGAATTTGGTTTGAATTTAACCCACGGCGCTCAGGCTAGAAGTTCGCCCTGCCGGGCGAACTTCTAGCGCCGCACGTTGCCCCACGCTGGCCTCACGCCACTCCCAATAATCTTGCATATCTAGGGATCCTCTGAATAAGTCAACCCAACACCACCCTCAAACGTTAAATGGG
>JBEIEP010000013.1:0-67184 GCA_040382935.1 Burkholderiaceae bacterium | reverse complement strand
TCATCTACGGTAATATCTATTCCAGCCATCGCACTCACTCCTTCCTTGGTTAACAAAATCGTTCTCGATAACTCGATTCTGTCAAACTCGGAGAGCTGCGATGGCTACCCCTTTAATTTGCAGCAGTTTAGGGACTTAATCGGCACAAGGAGCGCGAGATCAGATAGACCATGTTGGGCCCAGGGGTGAGCGCCATGAGCAGGGCTGCGCCTACGAACAGGAATAGGCTGGTGGTGGAGGGCATGGGGGCAGGTTACCTATTTTGCCAGTTCATTTTTAATGGACTTCCGCCATCATATTCGGTTCGCCAACGGCCATAAGATTTTATAAGGGTCAAGGCGATACTGCGACGCGTTTGCGCGTTGTCTGACGTGATTGACCTGTTAATCTTGGGTTTCCTGAGCAAAGGCCAGCATAGTGGCCAAGGCTTTGTTGACCGCCTCGGACGCGGGGAATGCCTTGTGAATTTCGGGCGTTAGGACCACTACATTGCTGCCCTGCCTAAAGCGCTTCAGGTACTTGCCTCTAACGCCCTTGCCAAGCTCATCGCGCTTTAATTCAGGGATATTCTGATCAGCCGTTTTCATAGATGCTTTTTTCATAGCGGGCTACGTTTTGGGTGCTGATGATTCGTATACCGTTTCGACGTTTGGTGTGAATAACCACCAAGAGTCGTGTCTTGCTAAGTACGATGCATGTTCTAACAACGGACATACACAAATCATTTTGCCGTCTGTTCCACAGACGGTACGGTTGAAATCTGACGGACTTTCCCATGTCATATCATGGGAAATGTATCCGGCATATCAAATAAAGGGATGGCGTATGAATGTAATCAGACAAGTTGTAATCCTATGCATCGTCTTCGCGTTTGTGTCGCGTATAGCGTATGCACTTGACATCAAAGAAATTCAAACGATGCCGTCGAGTGATTTGGTCAAGATTCTGATCAAGGCGAATACAGTTACTGAAACCTCTAAGATGGCAACTGAAGAGCTCTGGATGCGAGCAAACTCTGGACGGCAAGATGCAGTGTTTTGGCGGGCTTGGTATATGCACCAAATGCTAGCGGCTATCGGCGTAACCGGCCTTGTTTGCGCAGGGACGGTATATGACGACATGAAAAAAGTTGCGACCGATGAAAAAATACAAAGTCTCTGGGAGGCTACTGCAGCCATGGAGCAAATAGGAGAAATGCATGAGAAGGGTGTTTGTGCTCAAAAATCGAAATATATCGCTACCGACTGGTACATAAGAGCCGGAAACCAATACCTAGCAAACGGTGACCGAGACAAAGCATTACAGATGATGGAAAAGGCTTTGAATCTTGTGCCCGATCATCCTCAAGCACTAAAGTTGCGCGACGCGCTATTAAGGTGACGCCTAGAAACCAGTAGCACCTGAGCTTCATTGTAATTAATGCCCAACTCTTTGGAGGCAAATGACAGCTACAAAAGAAGTTGCACATCATGAAGCTGGGCATGCGGTTATAACGCATCGATCGAAGTTTCATGAAGTTACTGGAGATCTACGGCGGAAGCGGTGAGATTCGAACTCACGGAGGACTTGCATCCTCGGCAGTTTTCAAGACTGCTGCATTCAACCACTCTGCCACGCTTCCTAACTCTTTGCCCTGACGACGGTTGGTTCGTCAGCCCGATATTTTAACTTCGCCACAACCCCTTTCGTGACGGCATCGGATTTAATCCTTAACCTGCCCCGCCCCCAACACCCTCTGCAACGCCCGCTTTTGCGCCTGCCGCTCGGCGCTCTTACTCTTTTGGTGCTTGCCCGCGCGGCCGCTACCAGCGCTTTTGGCCAGGCTGGCCACCACCGGGTTACGGGGTTTGCTCTGGGCCAGTTTGACTTTGATTTTGCGGGCGCTGGTCATGGTGGTGCGGAGTGGCTAATGGGACTTAGGGCATTTTAGGAGCGCCGGGCCACTTGACCATGCCGGTTGATAGCGCGGTGCCCAGCACGGTAATTAGGCCGCAGCCCAGCATCCATAGGGTGACGGTTTCGTCTAAGAACAACACACCGTACAGCATGGCAAAAACCGGGATTAAAAAGGTCACGGCTAGGGCAAAGGTGGGGCCGGCTTTGGTAATGATGCGAAAGTACAAGATGTAGGCCACCCCGGTGCAAAAAACGCCCAGTACCGCCACGGCCAGCCAAGGGGCCAGGCCAATGGGGGCGCTGGGCCACGCCAAAACGCAGGGCACGACAAGCGCAATGCTGGCCCCAATTTGGCTGCCGGTGGCGCTGGCCAAGGGGTGAACATCGGTTAAATGGCGCTTGGCCAGGCTGGCGGCAAAGCCATAGCAAAAAGCCGCAGCCAAGCAGGCCAATACGGCCAGGCCCGAGCCACCGGGTTTAAAACTGGCTTTGTCGCCTGTGAGCAGGGCAATGCCGATAAAGCCCAGCAACAGGCCCAGCACCCTTACCCAGGTGAGTTTGTCTTTAAGCCACACCCAGGCAATCAAGGCACCAAACAGGGGAACGGTGGCGTTAAGGATGGCGGTAAGGCCGGTGTTGATGTGCATCACCGCGTAGGCAAACAGCACAAAGGGGATAGCCGAGTTGATGATGCCAATGGCAAAAATTTTGCGCCAGTGTTGGCGCAGACTGGCAAACTGGCCTGCGCTTTTTAGGATGAGCAACAGGGCCACTGAGGCGATCAGAACGCGCAGGGCAGCGGTGGGCAAAATGCCAAAGCTTGCACCGGCCACGTGCATAAACATGAACGACGAGCCCCATATTGCACCCAGCGATACAAACTCAAGTGGCAGCGATGTTTTCAAAATAAAGAGTCTTTCGTGGGGGTCTTAATGGGCTAGGGACGACAGCCTATGCGCGGGATGGCGCAACGGATTGGCGCAACAGATCGGTGCAAGAGGGGTGGCTAAGGGTGGGCTTGTCAGGGCGATCAAATGGTTGGCAAATCAAACTGGACGGGTGCTTTTTCTAGGCCAAGCAAATGGGCTTTGCGCGCCAGCCCGCCAGCATAACCGACCAGACTGCCGTCTTTGCCAATCACACGGTGGCAGGGCACCACAATGCTAATCGGATTTTTGCCTATGGCCGCAGCCACGGCACGCACGCTTTGCGGCTTGCCCATGGCGGTGCTGAGTTCACCGTAGGTGGTGACCTGGCCCAAGGGGATGGCCAACAAGGCCCGCCACACGCGTTGTTGAAACGGGGTGCCTGCCGACAAATCCAGGGGCATTGCCTCTGTCCACAAACGGGCGGTGTGGCCATCAAAATACCCATCCAGCATAGCAGTGGCTTGGCGTAGCAAAGGGTGGTCAGGGTGGCTGGGCCACTGGCTGCCATCGGGGGCGTATTTTTGGCCTTCAAACCATAGGCCTGCCACACCCTTGTCGGTGGCCGCTATTAACACAGTGCCCAGGGGTGAGGGGTGGCGCGTGGTGACCCACTGAGGGTTGGCGCTCAGGCTGGGTGGAAGGTTGGCAGGCAAGGACAAGGTGCTGGGCTGCGTAACGGACGCGGGAACGCACCGGTTGGTGGGTAGGTTAGTGGGCCGATGAGTGGGGATGGATTTTTGCATGGTGAATCACTTACTCCAAGGTTTGCCAACTGGCCATGACGGCGTAACTACGCCAGGGTTGCCAGGCCTGTGCCCGTGTTGTGGCCAAAGCGGTGCGCTGGGCGGCACTTTGCGACAGGCCTAGGGCCTTGTGCAGGGCCGCATCGCCCGCCACAAATGCGTCTGGCCATTTGATGCTGCGCATCACAATGTAATGGGCCGTCCAAGGGCCTATGCCGGGCACTTGCAGCAGGCGTTGCAATGCAGCCTGTACAGGGGCACCGGGGTTGAGCACCAAAGAGCTGTCGGCCAGCGCCTGGGCACAGGCCGCTATGGCGTTTTGGCGGGACCGAATAATGCCTATGGCGCCCATGCGCTCTAGCACCTCAGTGCCTTGGTTGGCAAACTGCTGCGCCGTGGGGAACTGGTGGGTAATGGCTGCAAACGGGGTGGTAACGGCTTGGCCAAAGGCATTGGCAAATCGGGCCAGCAGGGTGTTGGCAGCGGCTACGCTGATTTGCTGGCCCAAAATAGCACGCACCACCAATTCAAAGGCCTGCATACAACCGGGCACACGCAAACCGGCCACATGGGCAAAATCTTTTCCAAGCACCGAGGCAATCGCCGCTGGCGCGGCATTTAAATCAAACTGGGCTGCCACCCAGGGTTGCAGCGCTGGCAAATGCGCCAACAAATTGGCGCTAACGGCTACGTGCAGCCGGGGCGGGTTCTCTTGCAGGCGTGCGGCCACCCATCCTGCAACCGGGTGGGGCTGGCCCTCTAATCCATTTAACCCCTCTAATGCCAACGAGCGTATCCAATGCCAGGCCTCTTGCCCACCACCAGACGCCAAGGCCCCTGTACCCTGCCCAGGGTGCACCCACTCCACACCCAGGATGGCACGCCGCGCCAAAAAGCCCAGCAGGGCCGCCGTTTGGTAGGGCGGGCGATAGCTTAGGCGCATCACGGGCTCCAAAGCGCCCATAGGCGGTGGTTGGCATTGCGCACGTAAGGCAAGGGGGGCACGGCCATCGTATTTGGCAAAGGCGGTATGAAAGGCGCGCACGCTTTGGTAGCCACTGGCACGGGCAATGTTTTGTACGGGCAACACGGTGTCCATGAGCAACTGGCGGGCGTGGGTGAGGCGCTTTTGTTGCAGGTACTGGTGGGGGCTGTAGCCAAAGTGATGCTGCACGATGCGCCGCAAATGCCGGTCTGTAATGCCTAGGCGTGCGGCAACGGCCTGCACCTGCAAGGCATTGCCCACCGGGTCTAGCAAGCGCAGTGCCTGGGCGGCCAAAGAGGCCGACACGTCTTGAACCGACCACCCGTACGCAGCCGGTGCCAGTTCGGGGCGGCAGCGCCTGCAAGGCCTAAAGCCTTGTAACTGCGCCTGCACCGCGTCGGCAAAAAAGCGGCAGTTCTGGGCCTTGGGGGTTTTGACGCGGCACACCGGGCGGCAGTAAATACCGGTACTGGTCACGCCCACGATAAACTGGCCGTCAAACTGGGCATCTCGCGCCAAAACGGCCCTGTAACACACCTGGGCCGACAAAGGCATGGCGGGCGCGCTAAAAGGGGCAGTTGCAGCAGACATGGCCCAATGATAGTGGGCGAAAGGGTGTTAGCTGGCACCAACGATAGCCGTTTTCGGACCTGTGGTTAGAAGACAGTTTTTCAGCTTTAGGCTGGATGTGACTGGTAATGGCAGTTAATCGTCTGCTGCCAACCCATTGCGCCCTAAAATGGCGGGTTAACCGCCAACACCCCAACCAACTGCTAACCGATTGATGCAGCTAAGCCCCTCCATATTTAAAGCCTACGACATTCGAGGCATAGTCCCCAGCACCGTCAATCCCGAGGTGGCGCACGCCCTGGGCTTGGCCTTTGGCACGGTGGCCATGCGCCAAGGCGAGCGCACCGTGGCGGTAGGGCGCGATGGGCGTTTGAGTGGTGCACAATTGGCACAGGCCTTGATAGCAGGCCTGCAAGAGTCGGGCGTTGCAGTGATCGATGTGGGCCAGGTGACCACGCCCATGCTGTATTTTGCGGCCCACACCCTGTGCACCAGTGGCATTCAAATCACCGGCAGCCACAACCCCAAAGACTACAACGGTTTCAAGATGGTGTTGGCGGGGCAAGCCATTTATGGCGACGCTATACAGGCCCTACACCGCATCATGGCCGACCAAACTTGGCAGCCGCAAGCCGGTGGCTCGGTGCGCCAAGAGGATGTACTGCCCGCCTACATCCAACGCATCGTAGGTGGTATCCACTTAAAGCGCCCCCTCAAAATTGTGGTGGACAGCGGTAACGGTATTGCAGGAGCCAGCGCACCGGGGATTTTTAGAGCCTTGGGCTGCGAGGTGATTGAGCTGTTTAGCGAAGTGGACGGCACATTTCCCAACCACCATCCCGACCCCAGCAAACCCGAAAACCTGCGCGACTTGATAGCAGCCCTGCAAAGCAGTGACGCCGAACTGGGCCTGGCTTTTGATGGCGACGGCGACCGCCTGGGCATTGTCACCAAAGACGGCCAAACCATTTACCCCGACCGGCAAATGGTGTTGTTTGCCCGCGATGTTTTAGCGCGCCAACCCGGCGGCACCATTGTGTTTGATGTGAAATGCAGCCAGCAATTAGCCCCCGCCATCGAACAGGCCGGCGGCGTGCCGCTGATGTACAAAACCGGCCACTCGCTGATCAAGGCCAAGATGCGCGAGGTGGACTCGCCTTTGGGTGGTGAGATGAGTGGCCACATCTTTTTTAAAGAGCGCTGGTATGGCTTTGACGACGGCACCTACGCGGGCTGCCGCCTGTTGGAGATTGTGAGCCGCGTGGCCGACGCCAATGCGCTCCTGCACGCACTGCCCAACAGCCACTCCACCCCCGAACTCAATGTGAAGTGCGCCGAGGGCGAACCCCCACGCGTTGTGGCCCAGGCCATTGCCCAAGCCGCTTTTGCGGCGCCCGCTAAAGTCAGTACCATTGACGGCCTGCGGGTGGATTGGCCCGATGGCTTTGGCCTGCTACGCGCCTCCAACACCACCCCCGTGCTGGTACTGCGCTTTGAAGGCACCAACGAACAAGCACTGCACCGCATTGAGTCGGCCATGTTGGCCCTGCTCAAAAGCGTGATGCCCCATGCAGCCTTAGAAACTGCAGCCCACTAACTTAGAAGCATTTATGCGTAAAGACCCCCTATTTATCGAAGACAGTGACCCTAACCGCCCGTTTAGGGTGTTGATCGTGAAGCTGTCTTCGCTGGGCGATGTGATTCACACCCTGCCCGTGGTGGCCGATTTGCACAAATACCGTGATGACATCGTGGTGGACTGGGTGGTAGAGCCCGCCTTTGCCGACCTGGTGGCCCAGTGCAAAGGTATTCGCAAAATCGTGCATTGCAACCTGCGCAAGTGGGTGCGTAGCCCGTTTTCTAAAGAGACCAAATCCGAATGGAAAGCCTTTGTGGCCGACCTGCGCTCTGAGCGCTACGATGCCGTGTTTGACTTGCAAGGCCTGAGTAAATCGGCCCTGGTCATGGGCATGGCCAAAGTCACGATTCCCGGCCAACGCATCGCCATGGCCAACAAAACCGAAGGCTCCAGTTACGAACGCCTGACGCGCTTGGCGGCCGATGTGGCCATACGGCTAGAACCCCACGTTCACGCCATGACAAGGGGTCGCCTGCTGTGCGCCAAATCGCAAAACTACGAGGTGCCTCACGCCCTTGACTACGGCCTACAACGGCCATCGGCGGCCACGCCCGTTGCCCCGCAGGTGATGTTGTTACAAGGCAGCTCCCGCTCTGACAAAGCCTGGCCCGAGGCCCACTGGGTGGAACTGGTACAGCGGCTGGCGGCACAAGGTCTTGGCAGCGTGCTGGTGCATGGGTCGGATGCCGAACAAGCCACCTGCCAGCGTATTGCACAGGCCGCTGGCCCACACGCATCGGTTCAAATTTTGCCGCGTATGACCTTGGGTGCGCTGCACCAGACCATGCTGACCTGCACCGGCGTGATCGGCGTGGACAGTGGTCTTAGCCACTTGGCCGTGGCCTTAGACCTTCCCCATGTACAGATCTACAACTTTGACACGGCCTGGCGCACGGGTCCGGTCAACACGCAACGCCAGGTGGCCGTATTCAGCCGTCCCACACCGCCTGTTGAGGCGGTTTGGAAGGCGTGGCAATCGGTGCTGTCGACGGTAAAACCAGCAGCGCCCGCCGTGGCCTAACCCAGCAAAAGCCGCGCACAACACACACCATGGCAAGGCTTATCGCACGGGGTTTGATCGCCTTTTTGGTGCTGCCCTACGTGCTCAGGCTGCTGTGGCGCAGTTTTAAAGAACCGCTGTACCGCCGTTACCTGCCTGAACGCTTTGGTTTTTATCAAAAGTTAACACCCACTGTAGACCGACGCCCACTGATTTGGGTGCATTTGGTGTCTCTGGGCGAAACCCAAGCGGCCCGCCCCCTGCTGGAGGGCCTGCGCCAGCAATACCCCAACACGCGACTGCTGCTCACCCACGGCACGGCCACGGGGCGGCAAGCGGGTAAGGCGCTGCTGGCCGAAGGTGACCTGCAAGCTTGGGGGCCAGTGGATACGCCTGGCGCAACGCGCCGGTTTTTGGCCCATTACCACCCCATCGCTGGTCTGCTGTTTGAGACCGAAATTTGGCCCGAACTGTTGCACCAATGCCAAGTCCATGGCGTGCCCACCGTGTTGGTCAACGCCCGCATGAGCGAGCGCAGCCTGCTCCGCACTTTGCAATGGGGCGCATGGTTGATGCGCCCCGCTTACGCGTCCTTGGCCTTGGCTCTGCCTCAAAGCGCCGCAGATCAATCCCGGTTGCAGCGATTGGGCGCACGGTGCGGCCCGCCCTTGGGCAATATTAAATTTGACCACGGCGTTAACCCCGCGCTAACGGCCCTGGGCCAAGGCTGGCGCGGCGCTGCCCAACGCCCGGTGGTGGTATTGGCCAGCAGCCGCGAAGGCGAAGAAGCCCTGTGGCTATCGGCCCTGCAACACTTGAGCATTACACCCCAAGCCCCCAGCTCTGACCTGCAGTGGCTGATCGTGCCACGCCACCCTCAACGGTTTAACGAGGTGGCCGCCTTGCTAAGCCAAGCCGGTTGGCAGGTATCGCGCCGCAGCACTTGGGCCGACCACACACCGCCACCGTTTGAGGCCTCAACCGTTTGGTTGGGCGACTCCTTGGGCGAGATGGGCGCTTACTACACCTTGGCCGACTGTGCGCTGATAGGGGGCACCTTTTTGCCCCTGGGCGGACAAAACCTGATCGAAGCCTGCCGCTACGATTGCCCGGTGATATTGGGCCCTTCAATCTATAACTTTGCCGAGGCGGCACAAGGGGCGATTAACAGCCAAGCCGCCCAATCGGTCCCGGATATCGCCAGCGCCATCACCATCGCTCAGCACTGGCTGCACAACGCTGACCAGCTATCCGCCTATCGACAAGCCGCCAGGCAATTTGCCCAACACAACGGCGGTGCGACAGTGCGTACCTTGCTGGCCCTGCGAGAGATCATCGCTATACCAGGCGCTAGCGATAAAGACCGATAAAGCGGTCCAGAATCGCCGCGTGGTCTTCAAATAGCACATCTTCCCACTGCGCCAATTCGTGCCGGGGTACCCATTGCACATCGGCCGCATCGTCATCGGCTTGAACCTTGGGCAAGACGGTTTCACCCAAGTCAAAGTGGTAGGCACAGGTAATCAAACGGCCCCTGGGGCTGCGCAGGGGGTGGTCAAACACCTCGTGCCCTTTGTGGGCTTGGTACAGGGCGGCATCGGGCACTTGCAAGCCCGTCTCTTCGCGCAATTCACGCAGGCTCGCGCTATAAAACCGCTCGCCCTTGTTCACAAATCCCCCAGGCAGCGCCCATAGGCCACGACCAATGTCACCGCCGCGTTGAATCAGCAAGACATGGTTGTTGGCCAGCACCACCGCGTCGGCTGTCAGGTAAACCTCCGCCTGCCACCGCCGTTTGTAGTCCTGTACCGCCCGGTACTCGCGCACCAGGTTGGGGTACCAGAGCGCATCCGCCAGCACTTGCAGACTCTGTAGCACGCCGGGGTGTACAAAAGGGGCCAACTGTTGGGCACGCGTTACGGCATTTGCTGTCTCAAAAAATACCTGCCGAAGCGCTGTCGCGTCCAGCGCTATTTCCTGCGAAACCGTCAGGTGCTGCCATTGTGGAAAATGGTCAAGGTAGTAGCTGCTTGCGTCCTTTTTATAGCCCACCAAAACCACTTGGCTATCAGCGGCGAACTGGCCCACCCCTTGGCGTACCGCAGCGGCCCAGCGCACGTCGTCAAAATAGTCACGCACCGGCAAAAACACCAAGCGTGCCGCCGTTGGTGGGTCCACGCTGGCTAACAGCATTTCTTTACGTTCGTTCCAGGTAAAGGGGTTACGCACATCGCGCGCCCGGTGGGCCGAACCCATCACCACCAGCACTTTTTCAGCCGCCAGTAATGCCGCATGCAGCAGCGTTTCGTGCCCTTTGTGAAAAGGCTGCCAACGGCCCATGATGACGGCGAGTTGATGTTTCATAAAAGGGTTTTAAGAAAGGCAAACAGTTGGTGTTGTGGCCATTTTACGAATGCCGTCGGGCCATTTGTTCGGTCTATTGCAATCAACGGCTCCCTTTGTAGCCTACCACCCTTGATAATGTCCCCTTTAGAGGCGGACGGCTGCACTGCGCCGTCCAAGATTTCTGGCCCATGGGCGATAACTGTTATGACCTCCAACCCCACTGACGAATTGTTTTTCTCCATGGTAGAGGACCGCCCCTACACCATGCGCCCCACCTTTAAAAAGCTGATAGGGCCGTTGCGCTGCGATCCGCCCAATGCCGCCTATCTGGCCCAAAAGTCCAAAGAATTAGCGGCCATCGCACATCCTTACGGCCTATGGGCCTGCAGTGAACAGGCGGTAACGGATCAAATTGTGCAGTCCACTGCGCGGCATTTGGGCTTGCAGGCCAACCACGTGCTGGACTTGGGTTACCAATTGGAAGAGGACGTGGTGATTCTTCACCATGGGCAGTTGCAGGCTTTTTTTGTGGCGTTTCCAAGCGGTTGGGACCCGCTGTCTAAATTCATGATGCCGCTGGCGGCCATTCACCAACCGGTAGCCGATGGTGACGAGTTGCGCCGCGCCAGTCCAAAAATTGCAGAGGTCATGGCCAGTGGCAATGGCCCGTGGAGCCGAACGGTTTGGACACTCACCGCCAACCCCGAACTCAGCAACCATCCTAGCTATGCAAAAGTAGAACCTTTGTTGGTGGATGGACTGTTTTTTAGGTACGAAGTACAAACCTTTGACACCATCACCCCGGGTGTCACCAGCGTATTTCTTATTCGTACGGTGGTGGTGCCATTTCTGGAAATTGCCGATACGCCGCAAAAAGTGACCAGAGTCAAAAACAGCATCAACAGCATGTCAGAGGCCATCCTAGACTACAAAAATCTGCACGGTGTTAAGGCGCTGCTGAATGCCTAGGGTCGGTGTTGAGCGACTCTAAATCGGCCAAGTCTTTCATACGCCCAGCGGCCAATTTGTTGGTTTTGAAATCGTCGATATCAATAACAGCGATGTCTATTCCATCAATGGTTGCCATTGACTTTCGCTCGAAGCAATCCGCAAATAATACGCCGTCGATTGCGGTAAGCAAATCGATGCGCGTGGGCGGGTAGCCTAATTGCACGACCGCTTCGTACTCTAAAAAATCAGATTCTTTTAATCCTAGGCTCGCAAAGCCAAAGGCGTTTAACGCATCAATCAATTTATTAATATTGGGCTTTGTTTGATTGACCCAAACATCAATGTCGCCGGTATAGCGCGGGTGTCCGTAACTGGCAAGCGCATACCCGCCTACCACCATGTACTCAACGTTCGTGGAGTTGAGTAACTCTAAAAACTCTTTGAAGTCGGTGCTTAGCATGGTTGTCCGGATTGGTGAGCGGATAGGCTTGGCGTCGCAATTGTTCCACCGCAGCCATTCGCTCTGATATAGGCCGAGTTAGCCAATAGTCTCGGTCGGTCGGTTGCTGCTTTAGCGTGGTTCGCAGGGCAATTATTTCCATAGCGCCAATCATATTCGTGCTAAGTTCATTTTTAAACAGTGCGTTGGAATAGTCAACTGGCCCGCTTAAAGAATCGGATCGCTCCCTTTTACTGGGCAAGCAAGCCGTTTACCCGGTCTAGGTCAGATACTTCAAGCTGGCCTGCGGCTTGCCTGAGGCGAAGACCTGCCACCAGGTAGTCGTAGCGCGCCTTGGCCAAATCGCGTTTGGTTTGGAACAATTGGGTTTGAGAATTCAGCACGTCTATGTTGATACGCACGCCCACTTGGTAGCCCAAGCGGTTGGCGTCTAGGGCGCTTTGGCTGGACTGCTCAGCAGCCTGCAAGGCCTTGATTTGCCCGGCCAGCGACTGGGTGCCCAGATAGGCGGAACGCACGGCCTGGGCTATTGATCGCTCGGCGTTGGTGAGGTCGGTAGTGGCCTTGTCTAAGAGGGCCATGGTTTCTTTGATGCGGTTTTCGTGGGCAAAGCCTGCAAAAAGGGGCATGTTGAAATTAACCCCAATAGAGCCCGATGTTGCACGTGAACCAATGGCCGAGCTGCCCGAGCCGCCCGCGTTCTGACTCTTGCCATAGGAGGCGGTTAGATCGACGGTAGGTTTGTGGGCAGCGCTGGCTTTGTCCACTTCTAACTTGGCCACTGCAACGGCCAGCGTTGCCTGTTTGACGGTGGGGTGTACGGCAACTGCCTTGACCACCCATTCGTCCAGGGTTCCAATGGCCACCTCAGGCAATGCGGAAACGGGCATCAGTGGTTTAGGCTGGGCCCCAGCAACACCCGATACGCTCTCTAGCGCCAATGTTTTGATGCGTAAATCGTTTTGCGCCGAAACCTCTTGGGCCAGCATTAAGTCGTAACGGGCTTGGGCCTCACGCGTGTCGGTAATGGTGCTGGTGCCCACCTCAAAATTGCGTTTGGCGCTTGCCAACTGTTCAGTAATTGCGGCCTTTTGTGCGCCAATAAACACCAGCGTGTCTTTCGCGGCCAGTACATCAAAATAGGCTTGCGACAAGCGCATCATCACCTCTTGCTCGGCCCCCGCCAGTACCGCATCGGCCAACTCAAGTTGCCGTTTGCCCTGTTCGTAAGTAGCCCAATTGCTGGGGCGGTACAGCGCCTGGGAGAGCGACAAGCTCATGCTTCTTGCGCCAAAGCTTCTATCGCTTTTTGTACCGATATCGGGAATCACTTCCTGCGAAGACCGCGAAATGCCAGCCGACAGTCCAGCCACCGGTAGCACCCCCGCTCTGGCCTGGTCCGCGCGTGCACGGCTGGCCTGGGCCTGGGCCTTGGCAGCGGCGTACGTGGCGTCGTAGCCTGTGGCCGACTGAAACAGTGTGCTTAAACTTTGGGCGTGGGCCGCCTGGCCGATCAGCATCAAAGCCGTTGCAATAGCCATCGAAAGAGGCCTGCGCGCGCTCACAAGTAATTGTGTTGAAACCTTTGTCATGCCCTGCCCTTAAGTAACCGCCCTATGCCCAACGCCTTGGGTACGGGGATTGAAATTCTCAACTAAAACACAAACCGCGACGGTTCAGCAAAACCCTGCAAGCGGGGAGCCACGGTGTCCCAGGCCTGTGTGACCGAACGCCCAACCGCGTCGCACTTCACCAAATGCGCCCGCATCATGGGGGACTGCCCCACGATAGCCATTAAACGCCCAGTCGGCTTGAGTTGTGTCAACAAAAATGCAGGCACTTCAGCCACTGAACCACTCAAAACTATGACGTCAAACGGCGCGTCGCCGTGGCGATAACTTGAACCATCGGCGCAAATGACCTCTACGTTTTCAATGCCTTCACGTTTGAGATTGCCCTTGGCCAACTCCACCAGTTCCGGATGAATTTCCAGGCTCACGACTTTCGCCGCTTGACGCCCCAACAAGGCGGCCATATACCCCGAACCTGTGCCCACCTCAAGCACGGTTTCGTGGGGCTGAACGGCCAAGTCTTGCAGCATACGCGCTTCAATTTTGGGCTCCAGCATGTTTTGCCCACAGGGCAGGGGCAGTTGGGTGTCGGTATAGGCCAAGGCCTGCTGCCCTAGAGGCACAAAGGCATCGCGCGGCACCGAATCGAGCAGGTCAAGAATGGCTGTATTCAATACATTCCACGGCCGAATTTGCTGTTCAATCATGTTGAATCTGGCCTGGTCGGCGTTAAAGGGGGCGTTCTGGATAGCGTTCATGGTAAGTCAACGATGTTCAAAAATGTTGCGTCTAGGGACTCTGAAAGGTCTGCCATTTTAGTGGCCTGGGCTTATGGCGTCCTGACCTGGGGATTTACCCAAATCTTTGCCTTGTGACCCCGTCCAAAGGCGCTTAAACCAGTTCGCCAAGTCATCCATATAGCAATACATCACAGGCACCACCACCAAGGTTAGCAGTGAGGAGGTGATCACGCCCCCAATCACCGCCTGGCCCATGGGCGCGCGCTGCTCTGAGCCTTCGGTGAGCGCAAAGGCCAGCGGCACCATGCCAAATATCATGGCCAAAGTGGTCATCAAAATTGGGCGTAGGCGCACTTTGGCCGCCAGTAGCAAGGCTTCGGTGCGCGGCAAACCTGGCTGGCTGGCGCCGGCTTCATCCACCGTTGACTCGCGCGACCGAATGGCAAAATCAACCAACAAAATGGCGTTTTTGGTCACCAAACCCATCAGCATCACCACCCCAATGATGGAGAACATTGAGAGCGTAGATCGAAAAGCCATCAGCGCAAGCACCACCCCAATTAGCGTTAAAGGCAGGGAGGTCATCAACGCCAGGGGTTGCAAAAAGCTCTTGAACTGACTGGCCAAAATCATGTAAATGAAAATGATCGCCAAGGCCAATGCTGACAACGCGTAGGCAAACGACTCACTCATGTTTTTGGTGGAGCCACCAAACTGGTAGCGGTAGCCCGGTGGCATGGCAATGCCATCCAACGCCGTTTTGATATCGGCCGATACCTCGCCTGCTGACCGTCCAAACACGTTGCCGTTGATGGCCACCTCGCGCGACAACTCACGCCGGTTGATCTGGTTAGGACCAAAGGCTTCTTTCACGTCGGCCGCTTGGTTCAAGCGAATGATTTTGGTCGACCCATCAGCACCCGTGACCGCAAAGGGCAAGCGCTCAATATCCGACGTCGCATCGCGCGCGCCTGGCGCTAAGCGCACCTTGACGTCGTAGGTTTGATCGTCGGGTGCACGCCAGTTGCCCACCGTCACCCCAGCCAGCAGGGTGCGCAATTGGTTGCCAATACTGGCGACACCCAAGCCCAGGTCAGAGGCCGCCTCGCGCTTAACGCTCACCTCAATCGTGGGCTTGTTGGGCTTAACGCTAGAGTCCAAATCGACCAATCCTTGGACTTGCCGCAATTTGTCCATGACCAAAAAGGAGATGCGCTCCAACTCTTGCTGATCGGAGCCTAAGAGCGATAACTCGATTTGTTTATTGCCCCCCACCGCGTCGGTTAAACCCGCGTGGGTTAGGTTGATGCCTGCGACGCTCAAAAGGCGTTCGCGCAGGGCCGCTGAGACTTGGTCGGCGTTGCGGCTGCGGTCTTTTCTGTCGACCAAACGGATATACATGGCCGCATATATCTTGCCCGGCGCATTGCCGGTGTTCATTGTGGTCAGGGTGTAGCGCACCTCAGGAAACGAGCGCACGATACCCTCGACCTGGCGGGCCTTGGCCTCAGTCACCTCCAGCGACGAACCCGCCGGGGTATGAAAGGCCAATGTTGTTTCAGAAAAATCGGCTTTGGGTACAAACTCGGTTCCCAAAATGGGCACCATTAACACGCTGCCCACAAAAATCATCAAGGCTGCGAACAGGGTGGTGAGCTTGTGCCGCAGAGACCACCGCAAAATCCTTTGGTAACCGTCACCCAGTCGTTCGGTGCCCACATCAAACCAACCCGTGACGCGCCCAATCGTTTTGTCGTACAGGTTGCGCGGCGCACCGCGCTTGGCCCCGTGGTTGTCAATGCTGGGGTCGTGCCAAATGGACGAGAGCATGGGGTCTAAGGTAAAACTCACAAACATCGAAATCAGCACCGCCGCCACGATGGTGATGCCAAACTGGTGAAAGAACTTGCCAATAATGCCGCCCATAAAACCAATGGGCAAAAACACCGCCACGATAGACAGGGTAGTGGCCAGCACCGCCAAGCCAATCTCTTGGGTGCCTTCTAAAGAAGCCCGGTAGGCCGACTTGCCCATTTGCACATGGCGCACAATGTTTTCGCGCACCACAATGGCGTCGTCAATCAGCAGCCCCACACACAGCGACAAGGCCATTAGCGTGATCATGTTGATGGTGAACCCGAACAGGTTCATGAACAAAAACGTGCCAATGATGGAAATGGGCAGGGTCAGCCCGGTAATCACAGTGGAGCGCCAGGAATTGAGGAACAAAAAGACAATCAGAATCGTCAGGGCAGCGCCTTCAAACAGGGTGCGCCGCACATTGTCCACCGCCACCCGAATGGGGCGCGAGCCGTCGTAAATGGGTGTAATGCGCCAGCCGCTGGGCAACTGGGACTCCAGCTCGGTCACGGCTTTGCCCAGGCCGTCCACCACCACAATGGTGTTTTCGTCCTGCGATTTTTGTACCTGCAACAACAAGGTTCGCTCGCCGTTGTACAAGGCCAAGGTATCAAGCTCTTCGGCCCCATCCGCCACTTTGGCCACCTGCCCCAGCTTGACCGGTGCGCCGCCTTTACGCGCCACAATAATGTCAGCAAAAGAATCGGGCCGCAGCACACGGGCTTGCACCTGCACCACACGCTCTTGCGCCAATGAACGAATCGCTCCGGCGGGCAGATCTTGGTTCTCATTGCGCACGGCTGCCAGTACCTGGTCAGACGTCACGCCAAAAGACTCCATGGCCTGGGGGTCCAGGTAAATATTGATCTCGCGCTTGGTGCCACCCACCAAGGTCACTGAGCCTACGCCGCGTACGTTTTCTAGGCGCTTTTTTAGCACCTGGTTGGCCCAGTTGGTCACGCTTACCGCATCCTGCGCAGTGGCGCCCGGTGCCGCTTGCAAAGCCACCGACCAAATCGCTTTGCTGGACGGATCAAAACGCAACACGCGTGAGTCTTTAACCTCCGCGCGCAAAGTGGGCTTGATCAACGCCACCCGCTCGCGCACGTCCTCGGCCGCCTTGCGCCCCTCCATATGCAGTTGGAACTCCACCACCACCACCGACTGGCCTTCGTAGCTGCGGGAGGTGAGCGCGTTAATCCCGGCAATCGCGTTAAGCCCCTCTTCGAGCTTTTTGCTCACTTCACTCTCAACAATCTCAGGCGAGGCACCGGGGTAGTCGGTCACCACTACAACCACCGGAAAATCAACGTTAGGGAATTGATCCACCTGCAAGCGTTGGTACGAAAACGCACCCAAGACCATGATGGCCAACATAATCATGGTGGCAAAAACCGGGTTTTGCAGACTAACGCGGGTGAACCACATGCTTATTGCCCCTGGGCTTGAGAAGCGGATCCGCTAGACGCCGAAATCGCGGCCTTGGTAGGCTGAACAGGTGCATTCGCAGGCCCTGTGCCTTGCGTCACCTTGACCAAAGTCCCCTCTCTTATTTGCCCCACGGTGCCAGAGGCCAGGCGCGTGCCGTCCTGCAAGCCCTGCACGATCACAAAGGCTTGGCCGTCCACCTTACCCTTGGCGCCCAAGGTTACCGCTTGGTGGGATACTTTGTCAGATGCGATGACCTGTACATAGGGATTGGGTTTGTCAATGCGTACCGCTGACAGAGGTACCGCCACCCCCGTGGTGGCACCTACACTTAATTCGCCTTGAACAAACAAACCGTTTTTCAGGGTCGGCTGGGGCGCTACTGATAAATAAACGGTCACGCTGCGACTGCCCGCTTGCACGCTGGGGTTGATGCGCACCACCTTGGCCCTTAGGGCGGGCCCGGCCACGCCTTCAATACTTAGCTGGGCCACCTGCCCCACTTTGACCAAGGCAGCATCCTGAACGGGCAATGCCGCTTCCATCTCTAAGCTGGACAGGTCCACAATTTCAATCACCCGGGCCTCTACCCCTGCGCGCTCACCGTTTTGTACGCCTTTAGACGCCACTACACCGGCTATTGGTGCCCGCAACACCGTATCGTCCACCGATTGCTGGGCCAAATCCACAGCGGCTTTGGCCGCTTGAAACGTGGCCTTGGCACCGGCCAAACTGGCTGCGGCATTTTCAAGGGCCGTTTTACTAATAAATCCTTGCTGCACCAGTGACTGGTTGTTGTCCCATTGGCGCTGTGCAATGTCCACCTGCGCACGGGCACTTTCGGCCTGGTCGGTGGCTTGGCGCAAGCGCGCAGCCACCTCAGTGGGGTCAATGCGGGCCACCACTTGCCCCGCCTTCACCGCATCGCCTTCGCGCAGCGTTAACCCGGTGATTTCACCAGCCACGCGCACCTTCACCACAGCCGTTTTTGCCGCCTTGAGCGAACCCGTCAAGGCCACCGTTTGCGCCAAGGTTTGCGGCGCGGCAACCACCGTTTCAGAGGCTGCCAACTCAAACACCACAGGCGCCTTGGCCGCCGCCGAGGCAGACGCCGCAGGCTTGGCGCCCGGTACGGCCACGGCTGGCGCACCAGTTGCGCCACGCCCCATGCTAAACCAATAGGTGGCCGCACCCGCCAGCAGCACCAACACTGCAAGAGTAATTCCAATACGTTTAGAAGTCATAGTTTCAACAACCAATGAGCGCCTATCAAGGCGCGAGAAGGCAAGGTGCCGTGCCTACGATTGGCAATAGCTGAAAGAACTATAACACCCTAGTGTTAACCCTTGACTGGCGTTGTTCAAAAGCCAGATTAAGCGCCAACGGAAGGCGCCGCCACATACAGATAAGGCTGAAACCCCACAAAAACCTTGCGGATCTGATCCGTACTACCAAGATCGTCAACCGCATCCGCAATGGCATTGTTATAGCGAAGGCGAAGCAATGGCGTCAGCTTTTCGGCGTCCAGTTCCTCGACACCCTCTTTCACATACTGCGCCAACACAAAGTTCACAAACGCCTGTTGCTTGTCGGTAAATTGCTGGTGCACCTGCGTTTTGGCCATGGCAGCGCGTTCGGCGCGGGTGTGGGGCGCTAGGGCAAAGGCGACGTAGGCCAAAACATCGAACAGATCACTGCTTTGCGCTTCGATTACTTTTTGCATTTCAGCCAATAACTCCCTGCCGAAACCTTTTTCAGACAAGCCTTCTAGTAACTTTTTGCGGGTATCGGGTGAACTCCACAGCGTGCGCAACTGGTCTTCATCTTTAAAAAACTCAGGCAGCACGCCGTACAGGTTCTCTAAAAACTGCGCGGCCGACATCGGCGTTCCGTCGGCACTCCAAAAGCTGGTGGCGGTCATGCTCTGGATTTGGCGCACCTTGCCATCGGCCAGTTTGATTTCTATCTTGACCGTTTGCTCTGACGGCTGCGGGCCATAGTCGGGGGATGGTTCGCGCACTCCAGGGGGGTTACGGGTGGTGCCTTGGGGCGGGTCAAATTCGGCCGGTTCACCATCCCACTCGCGATCACTGAAATGGTGGTGCGCCCGCACAAAGTCATAAATCGTGAAGTAGTCTTTGCCGTCAAACAAACGTGTGCCACGGCCAATGATCTGCTTGAACTCTATCATCGAGCCCACCGGGCGCATCAGCACAATATTGCGCACGTTGTGGGCATCCACGCCAGTGGACAGTTTTTGCGAGCTGGTCAAGATGGTAGGAATGGTCTTTTCGTTGTCCTGAAACGCACGCAGGGCTTGGTCGCCGCGTTCACCATCGTCGGCGGTCACGCGCACGCAATACATGGGGTCGGTGCTGGTCTTGTTCTGGTTAATCAGGTCGCGCACCATCAGGGCATGGGCCTGGGTGGCACAAAACACAATGGTTTTTTCGCGCTGGTCTATCATGCCCATCAACAACTTAACCCGATAGGCTTCGCGCTCCTTGATCACAATAATTTTGTTGAAGTCGCTCTCACCATAGCGCTTGCCCAACACCACCTCACCCGCCACTACGGCATCATCGGGGGTGTAGGTGTAGTCATCCAAGGTGGTGGCAATTTGCTTGACCTTGAACGGTGTCAGAAAACCATCGTTGATGCCTTCTTTAAGCGAGTAGACATACACCGGATCACCAAAATATGCATAGGTGTTGGCGTTTAACGTGCGCTTGGGCGTTGCCGTTAGGCCCAATTGCACCGCAGGGGCAAAGTAGTCCAAGATGGCGCGCCATTGGCCTTCATCGTTGGCCCCACCCCGGTGGCACTCGTCTACCACAATAAAGTCAAAAAAGTCCGGTGGGTACTCACCAAAGTAGGGCGTATCGCCAGGCCCACTCATAAAGGTTTGGAAGATGGTGAAAAACACGTTGCCATTTTTAGGCACACGGCCGCTGCGACGGATTTCATCGGGGGCGATGCGCACCAAAGAGCCGGGCGAGTTGGTCTCAAATGCCGAAAACGCGTTATAGGCTTGGTCCGCCAAATTGTTTCGGTCCGCCAAAAACAGTACGCGTGGGCGGCGGGTGGGTGGTGCGCCTGCTTGCCAGTCTTTTAGATTCCAGCGGCTCTGAAACAACTTCCAAGCCAATTGGAAGGCAATAAAGGTTTTGCCCGTGCCCGTGGCCAAAGTCAACAATAGGCGGTCGCGCCCGGCGGTAATGGCCTGCAACACACGGGCGATGGCGATGTCCTGGTAATAGCGCCCCTGCCATGTGCCGCCCTGGTCCTCAAAAGCAATTGCCGCAAAGCGGTCACGCCAAATGGCATGGGCCGTAGCGGCTTCGGCAAAGGTTAAATCCCATAAGGCTTGCGGGCTGGGGTACTGCGCCACTTCACCCTCAACGCCGGTTTCCATATCAATGCCATAAATCTTTTGGCCATTGGTGGCGTAGGCAAAGCGCACGGCCAGCTTGGCCGCGTAGCTCTTGGCTTGGGCAACGCCTTCGGTATAGGGCTTGCCCCAGGCCTTAGCTTCGATGGTGGCCAGCTTGGTATTGCGGTACACCAGCACATAGTCGGCAACTTCAGCCTTGGCCCGCCTGCCGCCACCCAACAGCCGCCCCGGCGTAATCTGGCATTGCTTTTCTCGCAAAATGCGCGAGCCTTCCAACACACCCCAGCCTGCGGCTTTGAGCGCGGGGTCAATGTGGTCGGCGCGGGTTTCGGCTTCGTTCATGACGCAGACTTACAGCTACTCATTACTTACCTGCCAGTTTTTTCTTGGAATTTTCTATTTGCTTGACGCTTTGCAGAGGGGTAGGCAAGGCCTCGGGCATGGTACCACCCAGCTCCCGAATGGTTTGCCGCACCTTCTTGCCAACTTCGTAATGGGTGTGGTTGGCGAGTTCTTTACCCTGTACGTTTTCGCGCTTCAATTTTTCTTCTGCCTGTGTGGCGCGGAATAGATTTGCCGCCAGTTCTGTGCTGCCCATATGATCCAGAATCTTTTGGCTCTTCTTCAAACCCTTGCGGACATGGATATCTTTGGCTCCCATTCCGCCATACAAGCCTTTGTAGCCGTGGTCCTGAAAAATGGCGTAATCTAGGCTGGTCTCTACCCCGGCGGTCTTGGCAGCTGCAGCCAAATGTTTGTTATGCGCGGCCAGTTCATTGCGAATTGCGAGCCGCTTGTCGTCCTCTGACAATTGAGCAAACTTGGCGTTGTCTTCCAGCTCTTGCCGCCGCGTCTGCATCGCAAAATAAGTTTGCCCGTTGGCGATTACGGGCTTGGATGGGTCGCCGTTTTGCACGATCAGGTAGCAGGCATAGCGCGACAGGCGCACATCGGCCACTTTGCGTTGTGCGCCCGAGCCAATGGGAACCATATCGAGGACATCCTCGATATGGTCTACCAAGGCATGGCCACTGTTGAGGCAGGCCTCACGCGCACGTTCAATGACCGGCAAAAAATGTCGGTATTCAGAATAATCCAATACTTTGGCCAACTTGCGCGCGGACCAGAACTCATTGCCATCGGAATCGCGTTGGCGAATGCCCTCAAACGTGGCGTGGTGCTGATTGGCGATGCGTTGATCGGTCATGGTGTAAACGCTCCTTTGGCTGATGCGTTATCGAGAAATTGGAGTTCTTTAGATTTCACCGGCGTCTTTCACAGATCACCATTGAAGGCGCGGTGCAACAGAGATTTTTTCAGGTCGTCTAGGGCGCTTAGTTTTTGTTGGTAAATGGATTCGAGCGCCTGACACTCTGATTCCAAGCATCGAATGGATTCTGCAATTTCAGCCTGTTTCGACAAGGATTTCGGGAAAGAAATGGCCAATGGTGCAATATCGTAATTGTTTATTTGCGGGATGGATGAACCGGTTCCTAACCTTCTCATGTCTACTGTGAGAAAGTAGAAGTACAGAAAATATGGAGTGATATTTTCAGACGGAATGACAGACATGATGTTTAAGTCCGCGCACATATCCACCAAAACAAGTCGCTTTTTATTGGTGAGAATTGCACCGCCCCTCTTTGGGAAAATTACTGCCCCTTTGGGAATCAGCCATCCTAGCTTAGCGTCTTGTCGATCAAGGAACCGAATCGAAGTAGTAATGCCATCCTGATTGTCGGGTAGCGTCATCTCTGCAACCTTGACGTATGGAATATCGCCAGACGACTTTTCAATACTGACCGGAACCGTTGTTCCGCTTTTCAGTGTGCAAGATTCACCAATAGTTGTGGAAACCCATCCATCTCCCTGCTGCGTAAAAACCGATTGCAGGTGACTCTCAAAAATAGCCCGCGCATTCTGCAAATTCTTCTCGGTATGGGCCTTGGCGGTGGCGATGCCCTCAAAGGCTTCGTCGAGGAGGGCGACGATGCGTTGCTGTTCGGGGAGTGGGGGAAGTGGAATTTGCAGTCCCTTCACAAATGGCAACTTCACACCTTGGACGGTTGCACCAGTCCCTTCCGCGACGATTACGTCAGAAATGCTTTTCAACCACCAAAAGAGAAATCTGACCCCAAGGACCTTAGGATTTATCGGAACGATGCCGCGGAGGTCTTGATTGATAGCAGTATCTTGTCCAAGCAGGGAAATTTTCCCAAGACCCACACGTGTTGCAATGACTACATTCCCTCCAGGAATGACGTTTGTTGCGCTACTTTTTACTGCCCGCGGAGTAACTTTAAACTCAGTTTCGGTGATTAATTCTGCACGCATGTCTCGCACCGTTGCCCAGGGAATATCACCTGAGTAGTACTCTGGTTTGTCCTTCGGCGGGGTGCCGCCACCGATGACGTTGCACAAGTCACCAAGGCTTCGAGATTGCCATCCCGTTTTCATGCCTCACACCCGATCAAGCCGACAATCACAACAACCCCCGAATAGAAGCCAACACCTCAGCCGCCTCCGCATCCAGCGCAGCAATCTCATCCATGATGTCTTGCGGGCTGCGGTGGGTAAGCACTTCTCCACCACTCGGGTTTTTGACCGACAGATCAAAGGTGCTGGCGTTGACCGCCGTTACGTCTACCGACCAGCTTTGCGCGGTGGCGGCAAAGGTCTTTTGCGCTTGTATAAAAGGCACCAGATCGGTGTCGTTCAGCGGGTTGGTCTTGCCCATGTTGCGGCCCACGTCTAACTGGTAAAACCAAACCTTGCGCGCGGGTGCGCCTTTTTCAAAAAACAACACCACGGTTTTAACGCCCGCCCCCTGAAAAGTGCCGCCTGGGCAATCCAAAACGGTGTGCAGGTTGCAACTCTCTAGCAGCAACTTGCGCAAGCTCACACTGGCGTTGTCGGTGTTGCTTAAAAACGTGTTCTTGATAACGATGGCCGCACGGCCACCGGCCTTGAGGGATTTAATAAAGTGCTGCAAAAACAAGAAGGCCGTCTCGCCGGTCTTGACCGGGAAGTTTTGCTGCACCTCTTTGCGTTCTTTGCCGCCAAAGGGTGGGTTGGCCAGGATCACATCAAAGCGGTCTTTGTCTTGAATGTCGGCAATGTTTTCGGCCAGAGTATTGGCGTGCACGATGTTGGGGGCCTCTATGCCGTGCAGGATCATGTTCATGATCGCAATCACGTAGGCCAGGCTCTTTTTTTCTTTGCCGTAAAAGGTGCGGGTTTGTAGCGTCTGGTGGTCAGACGTACTAAGGTTGGGCTGACGTTGCAAGTAGTCAAAGGCTTCGCACAAAAAGCCTGCCGAGCCACAGGCACCATCGTAAATACGCTCGCCAATCTTGGGGGCCACCACTTGTATCATGGCGCGAATCAGCGGCCGGGGCGTGTAGTACTCGCCGCCGTTGCGCCCGGCGTTGCCCATGTTTTTGATCTTGGTTTCGTACAGGTGCGAGAGTTCGTGCTTTTCAGTCTGCGACCTAAAACGCAATTGGTCCACCAGCTCGATCACATCGCGCAGGTTGTAGCCGCTTTGGATGCGGTTTTTGATCTCGCCAAACACTTCACCGATTTTGTACTCAATGGTCTGCGGCCCACTGGCGCGTTGCTTAAAGCCGTGCAGGTAGGCAAACAATTTGTTGTTAACAAAATCGCGCAGATCGTCGCCCGTCATGGCGGTGTTATGGTCTAGCTTGCCGTTTGCATCTTTGGGTGCGGCCCAACTATCCCAGCGGTAGGGCTTGTCGATGATGTAGCTGTAGGTTTTGCCGTTTAACTCGGCCTCTAGGGCCTTGTCGGCTTCCAGCGCGTCCAAGTATTTCAGGAACAGCAGCCACGAGGATTGCTCGGTGTAGTCCAACTCGCTGGTGCAGCCTGCATCTTTGTGCAAGATGTCGTCGATGTTTTTAAAGGTTTGCTCGAACATTGTTTTTTGGCTACTTTTGGGTGCGGGTCAAGCTTAACTTCTTTTTGCCAGTCGGTGCCAGATGGGGCGGCCGTTCAACCTAGAAACGGCAGTTGGACAGGCCCGAATGGGCTGTCAGGCGGGGCGCTGGCAAGGCGCAACGACGACGCGGGCCTTTGCCCGCTAGGAGACGCAACGCCGCCAGAGCGCTGCATGGCGGCTCAGTCGGGTCTGTAGCGCGCTCACCTATACGGTGAAGGTTGAAGGGCATCAAAACATCAATGTTCATACGGCTTTACCAAAAGAAGGAAGCGGTCAACTGCCGTTTCTAGGTTGCATGCCCAACAACCACGGCCCGTTTTACTTCACTGTCATTTTTATCCTGTTTCTGGACAAGGTGCGACGATTTACAATGATTACCTCATCGGCCAACACGCTTACCCACAATAACAATCACCATGACCACGACCGCCCGCACCCCACAGCACCAACTCCAAATCGCCACTGTTTTGCATGACTTTATTGAGCAGCAAGTGCTACCCGGCACCAGCATTGCGCCCAAGGTGTTCTGGAAGGGCTTTGACGCCATCGTGCGTGACTTGGCCCCCAAAAACGCTGCCCTGCTGGCCGAGCGCGACCGTTTGCAGTTAGAGATGGATGCCTGGCACAAGGCCCACCCTGGGCCGATTGCCGATATGGCGGCTTACCAAGCCCACCTGACCCAAATCGGCTACTTGGTGCCCCAGCCCAAGTCGGTTAAAGCGAGCACCAAAAATGTGGACGCCGAACTGGCCAAGCAGGCCGGGCCGCAATTGGTGGTGCCGATTTTGAATGCCCGCTACGCCCTCAACGCCGCCAACGCCCGTTGGGGCAGTTTGTACGATGCCTTGTACGGCACCGATGCGATTAGCGAGGCCAAGGGCTGCCAGCGTGGCAAGGCCTACAACCCCAAGCGGGGTGCCAAGGTGATCGAGTACGCCCGTTACGTGCTAGACCGCACCGCACCGCTCAAAAAAGGCTCGCATATCGATGCCACCGGCTACCGCATCAAAGACGGCAAACTGGTGGTCAAACTGACCACCGGTGGTAGCACAGGCTTGGCCGACAAAGACCAGTTGGCGGGCCATCAAGGTGATGAGAAAACCCCCTCGTCCATCCTGTTCGTACACAACGGCTTGCACCTGGATTTGCAAATCGACAAGTCCACCCCCATTGGTGCCTCTGACCCGGCTGGGGTGAGTGACTTGGTGGTAGAGGCTGCGCTGTCCACTATTTTGGACCTAGAAGACTCGGTGGCGGTGGTCGATGCCGATGACAAAGTCACCGCCTACAGCAACTGGCTGGGCATCCTAAAAGGCACCTTGACCGAGACGGTGCAAAAAGGCAGCAGCAGTTTTGTGCGTACCCTTAATGCGGACCGCATCTACAAAAAACCCGGTGGCGGCAAACGGGTCTTGCACGGGCGCTCCTTGATGTTTGTACGCAACGTGGGCCACCTAATGACCAACCCCGCCATCTTGTTTGGCGACAAGGGACAAGAAATCCCCGAAGGCATCATGGACGCGGTGATTACCGTGACCATCGCCCTGCACGACCTGCAACGCCAAAAGCAAAAAGGGGTGATTCGCAACTCGCGCACCGGCTCGGTGTACATCGTTAAACCCAAAATGCACGGCCCCACCGAAGTGGCCTTTGCCTGTGAGCTGTTTAGCCGTGTCGAGGCGCTGCTGGGCCTGCCTGCCAACACCGTCAAGCTGGGCATCATGGACGAAGAGCGCCGCACCAGTGTGAATTTAAAAGCCTGTATCGCTGCCGCCAAAGAGCGTGTGGCGTTTATCAACACTGGCTTTTTGGACCGTACCGGCGACGAGATGCACACCGCCATGCACGCAGGTGCCATGATTCGCAAAGCGGACATGAAATCCAGCGCCTGGATTGCCGCCTACGAGCGCAACAACGTGCTGGTGGGCCTGTCGTGCGGTCTGCGCGGGCGTGCCCAAATCGGCAAAGGCATGTGGGCCATGCCCGATTTAATGGCCGATATGCTCAAGGCCAAAGTGGCCCACCCGCTGGCCGGTGCCAACACTGCTTGGGTGCCCAGCCCCACGGCCGCCACCTTGCACGCCCTGCATTACCACCAGGTCAATGTGGCCAACGTGCAAAAAGACCTCGAAAAAATCAATGCCCATGCCGAGCGTGCATCGCTGTTGGGTGGCCTGCTGCAAGTGCCCGTGGCCGTTAACCCCAGCTGGACGCCTGAGCAAAAGCAACAAGAACTGGACAACAACGCCCAGGGCATCTTGGGCTATGTGGTGCGCTGGGTGGACCAAGGGGTGGGTTGCTCCAAAGTACCCGACATTCACAACGTGGGCCTGATGGAAGACCGCGCCACCCTGCGCATCTCTAGCCAACACATGGCCAACTGGCTGCTGCACGGGGTGGTGACACAAGCACAGGTGATGGAAACCCTAAAGCGCATGGCCGCGGTGGTGGACCAACAAAATGCAGGCGACGCGGCCTACCAGCCCATGGCCCCGCATTTTGAAAAATCTGCGGCATTCCAAGCAGCTTGCGACCTGGTGTTCAAAGGCTTGGCGCAACCCAGTGGCTACACCGAGCCTTTGCTGCATGCCTGGCGCTTGAAGGTGAAGGCAGGGGTATGAGCTTCATACCTGACGCGTTGGTGGTGGCCCATAAAGCAATGGGTGAAATCAACCCGGCGTGGCAAGGGACTTACGTCTCTCTCATTGAGTTCCTAGTAGCATTTCCTGACATGGCTTCTAATCTTCGGGGACGATCTGCTCCTGCGGTCGGTTCCGCGTCGTATATTGAGCATCAGGCAAAAGCCTTCGCAGACACCCGATCCCCCCGTGCCCCGAAAGCGCCGACAACGATTCCCGACGAAATGGTGTCAGTCATACTACACGAGTATTTTGATATTGATGTCACCGAACTAGGGCGAGTAAAAAGGGAACATTTGCTATCGATGGGGGCTGAAAACCTCGTGGGTGATCTGCTTGAGCGTTACTTAGCCTCAGAGATGGAGTCACGCGGATGGATATGGTGCTCTGGTGCAGTTGTGCGGGCAGTTGACTTTGTTAAGCCACCGGTTAACGGCGTTAGCATCTGGAGGATGCTCCAGGTCAAGAATCGTGACAACTCTGAAAATTCGTCTAGTAAAACAGTTCGAGATGGAACCGATATAGAGAAATGGCATCGGACGTTTTCAAGAAGAGTTGGCTCTAACTGGTTAGAGTTCCCCGACCAGTCGCTACGGATGGTACTTTCGGAGGGCGCATTTATTACCTTTGCCCGCAACTATTTGCGGGCGCTTCCCAAGTGAGCGTCGATTCCAAAAATTTGTTATTCATTCTCTGATGAGAAAAGCGCCAATTGGTTACTGGTATTTGGTACGTGGACGCTTTGCTTTTTTTGTGAATCCGGCTTTGGTTGCTGCACTTTCTCGTCAAGACCCATGGCGATCCTCGTATTAGTTTCCCACGACACCTCATCAGTGCCCTTGTATCGACTAAATGGAAAGCCGACGGGTGGACGTTCGTCTTCGCCCGCCATATAAGCGAGTATGGCCTTACCAACGGCCTCACCTAGACCGACTGGAACAGCATTACCAATTTGCTTGTATTGATCCGTAAGGGAACCACAGACGATCCAATCATCCGGAAACTGTTGAATGCGTTTGTATTCCTGCACCGAGATGGGCCGATCCTCTTCTGGATGGCAAATGTCAGTCGCAGGCATCGTGGGGGACGTCACTAATGTGCATGACGGCTTATCCCAGTCTAGTCGCCTGAAAAAACCAGTTTTCCCGCCCCCCGAATCGAGCGACCCACCCAGCGCTTGTCGGTGTAACTCCGGTGGTAGATGTTTCCAATACTGACCTGAACTAAGTAGGCGGTAGAAACGTAAGCGATCTTCCGGGAATTCTTCATGGTCGCCAGCCTTCGGATCAAGTCCTGCCAGTGCTTCTCTAAGTGTCTTCCATTTGGGTAAGCCAAAGGAACCATCCTGAGAGTGCGTCGGCTTCAGGTGCGGGAGCTTCGCGCCGTCGCGCGAACAAATCAAGATGACTCGTTCGCGCGATTGTGGAACGCCAAAATTGGCGGCATTGTAAAGATTGAACGATACGCCATAACCCCCGGCACGAAGAAGTTGTAACACATGAAATAGTGCACCGCCTGAACGTTCCGCAGGGTCGGGAATCCAATTTTTCGCCCTTTCGGCGTGAGGCGTATGCGCCATAGGCGCAGAAAGCAGACCTCTGACATTCTCAATGACGCAAAATTTTGGGCGCAACGTCAGAATGATTTCGATATATCGTAAAAATGCATTTCCACGTGCATCCTCGAATCCACGACGTGCGCCAGCAGTTGAAAAAGCTTGGCATGGTGGACCACCCACAATAATGTCGATCTCGTCGGTTCTCTTCAACCCGGCCGCCTCTCTAATGGCGTCCGCTGAATATTTCCAAATATCTCCAAGCAAACCAATGTCCGGCCGATTCGCGGTAATTGTCCGGCGACAGGCTTTGTCAAACTCGCACGCGGCAAGCAAATGAATTCCAGCCTTCTCTAAACCCTGATCCAACCCCATCGCACCAGAAAAGAATGAAAGTGCTTTTAATTTTGGCAAGGGGCCAAGGGCTCGAACTCTATCTTCAGGTGGTGATAGCGCTCCAGCAAGTTTGTACGTTGATACCGCAGCGTCGGTGGTAATCCACTGCTTACCTACTTGCTTTCCCTCAATTGCACCGGATCGAAGCAGGGTTCGAATCCTTTGTTCTGAGAGACCTAAAATCTCTGAAGCTGCTTTAGCAGTGATAGCCGCATGAATTGGTATATTTTTCATTTCGAGCGCGAAACTAATTTGATACCTAAAGCATAACCCAATTTTTTCGATCTCAACGCTGAAAGCATTGGCCAGCGAGGACTAGTGGGTTGGGGACGGGTAGACAATGTGCGTCGTTTGTACTAACATTAGACCTATTGTTTGATCCAAGCCCACCATGACCACCCTCACCACTGCTCGCTCATCCCGTCTAGGCCTGCGCGCCACCCATGCACAAGAAACCGTATTACGTCGCGCTGCCGAGGTCGCGCACAAATCGCTGACCGACTTCATCCTAGACGCCGCCACCCAAGCGGCAGAACAGACCCTGCTGGATCAGCGACTCTTTATGGTGTCTGGCAGTCAGTACCAAGCGCTCTTAACCCTGATGGACAGACCGGCATCGGACAACCCAGGCTTGGCTGATTTACTCTCTCGGCGTCCTGCCTGGTCCGCTTCATGAGCTTGTCGGCCCCCGCGCCGCTGGATGCTCACCACACCTTAGAGGGATTCGATTGCGGAAAACCCGCGCTCACCGATTGGCTGCTACGCCATGCGCGTCAGGCCCAGGGCAGTGGCTCCGCTAGAACCTTTGTGTCTTGCGACGGTGAACGCATTGCAGGCTACTCCAGTCTGACGGTAGGCCAGATTGACACGCTGGATGTGCCAGAGCGCGTAAGGCGTGGCATGGGCCAATACCCGATTCCGTTGGTCATTTTGGCGAGACTGGCGGTAGACAGTGCTTACCAAGGACAGGGCTTGGGTGTGAGTCTGTTGCAAGACGCCATTTATCGCGCCGTTGCGGTGGCGGAACACGCTGGCATTCGTGCGCTGCTGACGCACCCGCTGGACGCGCAGGCCGATGCGTTTTACCGACGCTTTGGTTTTGAACCTACACCGCACAACGACCGGCAATTGATTTTGTTGCTCAAGGATGCCCGGCGGTTCGCGGGCGCACCGCGATAACTGCACAGGTCACGGATAGGAATGCCGTGCTACCCGCCTAGACAAACGACTCAAATACACCACCAAGGCCACTGCGGCTACGCTTAGGCCCACGATCAGGGCCAACCAGAATCCCTGCGCTTTTAAGGCCTCGCCCCCCAATGGTGGAGCAGGCAGCCAAGAGGGGGCCAGGCCCAACCAACAGCCCAGGGGCAGGCATATCGCCCAAAACGCTGTGAGGTGAATCACCATAGGGATGCGCGTCATCTTGTAGGCCCGAATGGCGTTGCTGACCACCACCTGGCCCGAATCCGATACCTGAAAAATCGCCGCAAACACCAGCAAGCCCGCCGCCTGTTGTGCCACCAGCACATCATTGGTGTAGAGGTTGGCAATGGGGGCCCTGAACATCAATATGCCCAAGGCCGACACTACGCCAAACGCCAGTCCTGCATACACCCCCACCCAAGCACGCAGCCTTGCGGTTTGGGCGTCGCCCGATCCCAAGGCCGTGCCCACACGGGTCAGCAGCGCCACGCCCAAGCTCATGGGCACCATAAATACCAGTGACACGCAGTTAAGCGCAATCTGATGGGCACTGACCTCGACCGCTCCAAACTTGGCCACCAAGAGCGCAATCAGGCTAAAAGCGGTGGTTTCCGCAAAATAGGTCACCCCCATCGGAAACCCCAGCCGTAACATGGGGCCAATACCCGCCCAAGAAGGCCATGCAAAACGACCAAAGGGTGAACTGCTGCGATACACCTTGTGAACGGCAACCCAGCCGGCCAACATGAACAAACTGGCCCAAACGCTAATCAGATTAGACCAAGCGCAGCCCACACCCCCCATGGCCGGGAAACCCAGACGGCCAAACACCAAACACCAGTTCAGAAACGCCGATAAGCCCAAACCGATCAAAGCCACCACCATCAGCGGCCTGGTGTGGCCCAGGCTGGCACAGTAACCGTACAGGGCGCGGGACATGGCAAAGGCAGGCAGGGCAAAGGCAATCGTCCACAAAAAGGGTTGGGCCACGGTTCGCACTTCTGGGGTAATGGCCATATGGTCAAAGACGCGGGCGCTCAGTAGCGTCAGGAGTAATGCAACACCTCCTACCCCCAGCCCCATCCACAAGCCATCACGCACCACCGCCGGGATCTTGTTGACAGCGCCCGCCCCCACATGATGGGCCACCAAGGGGTTAACCGCCGTCATGATGCCTATCAAGGTAATCATCACAATGTGCCAAATTGACACGCCTAGCGCCACCCCCGCCAAATCATTGGCCGACACGTGGCCCGCCATCGCCACATCCACAACCCCCATCCCGGTGTTGGCCAGCAAGCCCACCAGCACTGGCCAAGACAACTGGGCCAGTGCGCGCAGTTCTTGCCGTGCAAACCGTAGGGTGAGGGTTTGAATCACCCCTGCCCCTCTTGTCGCAGCCATTGCGTCAGGTGGTGCTCTCGTGCTGCGCGTATGGCTTGCCCCACCGCAGGCCCGGACCGCCCTTGCGCCTGGGCTTGCTGGGCCACTTGGGCCGTATCCAGCGCATTGACCGCATCAAACGCCGCTTGCAGGCGTGGGCGCTGCGGGTAGGGTTTGTCTTCAAAACCCAAACGCCCCCGGGCGTCGGCTTCGCAGGCCAACAAAACATCAGGCAAGCGCTCTGGCCTTCTAAAGGCATCCAGGCGCTCCAACAGGCGCAGTAATGCAGCCCCGCCCAGGTCGGCACTGCGGTGGATGTTGCCATGTTCGGCCGCCACCACCCGCGCCAGTTCGCGGCATTCGGTGGGCACGCGCAAGCGCTCACACACCTGCTCTAGCAGGCGCACACTGCGCCCCTCGTGGCCTAAATGGCGAGGCAATACATCGGCAGGCGTGGTGGCTTTGCCCAGGTCATGGCACAAACAAGCCCAACGCGCCGGGAGTGAGGCCCCCAAACGGGCGGCTTGGTCCAACACCATCATCAGATGGATGCCGCAGTCAATTTCGGGGTGGTAGTCTGCGCGTTGGGGTACACCCCACAGGGCTTCCACCTCGGGCAAGATCACGGCCAAAGCCCCGCAGTCGCGTAGCACCTCTAACATGCGCGAGGGCTTGGCCTCCATTAAGCCCGTGGCCAGTTCCTGCCAGACTCGCTCGGGCACCAAGGCTGCGACTTCGCCGTTGTGCACCATATGCCGCATTAGGTTTTGCGTCTCTGGGGCAAGTGCAAAGCCAGCAAAGCGGGCGGCAAACCGTGCCACACGCAACAGGCGTACCGGGTCTTCTGAAAAAGCCGCGCTCACATGCCTAAAGGTGTTGTTCTTAAGGTCAGCCATGCCCCCATAAGGGTCCACCACATCGGCCCAATAAAAAGTGACTTTGCCGCCTTGGCCAATGCCCAAGGCCTGCACCGGCACTGCCATGGCGTTGATGGTCAAGTCGCGGCGGGCCAAGTCCTCAGCCAGGGTCACCGTAGGGTCAAACTGCGTTTCAAACCCCTTGTAACCAGGACCACTTTTGCGCTCGGTACGGGCCAGCGCATATTCGTGCCGGGTCACCGGATGCAAAAACACCGGGAAGTCACGGCCTACCTGGAAATAGCCCTCAGCCAACAACTGCTGGGGCGTTGCCCCCACCACCACGTAGTCCAAGTCTTGCACCGGACGACCCAGCAGCTGGTCGCGCACGGCACCGCCGACTAGGTAGGTTTGCGAAGGTGGAGAGGGCATTGACATGGGTCAATGAGATTACCATGAGTTGAATGGTTCAAGGCACAGCGCTCACTTGCACAACGCCATCCGTTGAGTGATGTTTTCTGCACACGGTGGGATAATCAAAGGACGATACGCGCAGACAGAGCATCTACTTTACTTTTTCGCAAACACCCCATGCACACCCCCGCCCCCTACCCCATCAGCCGCCCACGCCGCCTGCGCTTTGACGCCTTTACCCGCCGCTTGGTGGCAGAAAACCAGCTATCGGTTAACGACCTGATTTACCCGGTCTTTGTGCTGGAGGGAACGGGTCGGCGTGAGGCTGTGGCTTCTATGCCGGGGGTGGAGCGTTTGAGTTTGGACCTGCTCTTAGAGGTGGCGCAGGACTGTGTGGATTTAGGCATCCCAGTCATGGCCTTGTTCCCGGTGATTAGCCCCACACTTAAAACCCCCAACGGCCAAGAGGCGCTTAACCCGGACGGCTTGGTGCCCGCCGTGGTGCGCACACTTAAAGCCCGTTTCCCCGGCTTGGGCATCATGACCGATGTGGCACTAGACCCCTACACCAGCCACGGCCAGGACGGCCTGCTGGACGAAACACCGGGGGCCAACTCCTACATTTTGAACGACGCAACGGTACAGGTGTTGGTGCAACAGGCCCTCACGCAGGCCCGTGCAGGCGTGGATTTTGTGGCCCCAAGCGACATGATGGATGGCCGCATTGGTGCGATTCGACAGGCGCTTGAGGCCCATGGCTTGGTTAACACCCGCGTCATGGCCTATAGCGCCAAGTACGCCAGCGGGTTTTATGGCCCCTTTAGAGACGCAGTCGGGTCGGCCGCCAACCTGGGCAAGGCCGACAAAAAAGTCTACCAAATGGACCCTGCCAACAGCGACGAGGCCCTGCGTGAGGTGGCCCTGGACTTGCAAGAGGGGGCCGATATGGTGATGGTCAAACCCGGTATGCCTTACCTAGATGTAGTGCGCCGCGTCAAAGACACCTTCGGGGTGCCCACGTTTGCCTATCAGGTGAGCGGTGAGTACGCCATGCTCAAAGCGGCCGCGCAAAACGGCTGGTTGGACCACGACACGGTGATGATGGAAAGCCTGTTAGCCTTTAAGCGGGCGGGGGCCGATGGAATCCTGACTTACTTTGCCCGCGACGCCGCGCGGCTTTTGAAGCAGGCGGGTTAGGCCGCAACCAGGGGGCCACGGTTTCCACCTGGTCAATCACCCCACCGCCCAAACACACCTCGCCGTCATACACCACGGCCGACTGGCCTGGGGTCACGGCCCATTGCGGGGCGTCAAAGTCCAACGAGAAGCCACTGCTATCTGTGGCACCCACTGCCAACTGCGCCACCGCATCGCCCTGCCGGTAGCGGCTTTTGGTGGCATAGTGACCCGCCGCAGGTGCTTGCCCCGCCACCCAACTCGCATCAGTCGCCACCAGTTGCCGGGCATTCAGCCACGGGTGGTCTTGGCCCTGCACCACCCACAAGGTGTTTTGCTCTAGGTCTTTGTGCGCCACAAACCAAGGTGAATGCTCACCGCTGCCTTTTTGCAGGCCCTGGCCCCTCACGCCCCCAATGCCTAGGCCCTGGCGCTGCCCCAGGGTGTAAAAACTCAGGCCTTGGTGCTGGCCGATTTCAACGCCCTGCTCGTTTTTGATGGGGCCGGGTTGTTTGCTGATGTAGCGGTTCAAAAATTCCCTAAATGGGCGCTCGCCGATAAAGCAGATACCCGTGGAATCCTTCTTTTTGGCATTGGGCAGGCCTATACGCTGGGCAATCTCACGCACCTGGGTTTTATGCAGCTCGCCCACCGGGAACCACGTGGTTGCCAATTGTTGTTGGGTTAGCCGGTGCAAAAAATAGCTCTGGTCTTTGCTGGGATCTAGGCCGCGCAACAACTGCACTGGGCTGCCCGGTGCCTCGCCTAGGGTTCGCACCCGGGCGTAGTGGCCGGTGGCGATGCGGTCGGCACCCAAGCGCATGGCGTGGTCTAAAAAGGCCTTGAACTTGATCTCGGCATTGCACAACACATCGGGGTTGGGGGTGCGCCCGGCTCGGTATTCACGCAAAAACTCGGCAAACACCCGGTCTTTGTACTCGGCCGCGAAATTGACATGCTCAATCTCAATGCCCAGCACATCGGCGCAGGCGGCAGCGTCTAAGAAATCTTGGCGCGACGAGCAGTACGAGGCATGTACACCGTCTGGGTCGTTGTCCGTGTCGTCATCCTCCCAGTTTTTCATGAAGATGCCGATCACCTCGTGGCCCTGCTGTTTAAGCAGCCACGCGCTGACCGCAGAGTCCACTCCACCACTTAGGCCCACCACGACTTTTTGTTTACACTGCATTCCTTTATTATCGCCATGCCGACACGCTGGGAATCGAAACCGCCCAACCCAATTGGGGCATTTGTCCCGTATATTCACCGTCTTGGGGTCACAACACCCCGTTTTAAGCATCTGATGGGAGCAAAAAGAGCATGAACATTGGCATTCCAAAAGAGAGCCTGCCCGGCGAAACACGGGTGGCAGCGACGCCGGAGACGGTGAAAAAATTGGTCGCTCAAGGCCATCAAGTACAGGTCGCCAGCGGTGCAGGCGTGGCCGCCAGCGTGGTGGATGAGGCCTATGCGGCGGCCGGTGCGCAAATCACTGACCAAGCCAGTGCACTGGCCTGTGCTTTGGTGCTCAAAGTGCGTGCACCCAGCGCGTCCGAACTCGCCTTGATGCAACCGGGCAGTGCCTTGGTGGGCATGCTCAACCCCTTTAATGCGGCTGGCTTGCAAGCCTTGGCCGGTGCGGGTTTGACCAGCTTTGCCCTAGAGGCAGCCCCCCGCACCACCCGCGCGCAAAGCATGGATGTGTTGTCGTCACAAGCCAACATTGCCGGGTACAAGGCCGTGATGCTGGCGGCCAACCAGTACCAACGCTTTTTTCCTATGCTCATGACCGCCGCAGGCACCGTTAAAGCCGCCCGCGTGGTGATTTTGGGTGTGGGCGTGGCGGGCTTGCAAGCCATTGCCACCGCCAAGCGCTTGGGTGCAGTGATTGAGGCGTCAGACGTGCGCCCCAGTGTGAAAGAACAAATCGAATCCTTGGGCGGCAAATTCATTGACGTGCCCTACGAAACCGATGAAGAACGCGAAGCCGCGCAAGGCGTGGGGGGCTACGCCAAACCCATGCCCGCCAGTTGGCTGGAGCGGCAAAAGGCTGAAGTGGCCAAACGCGTGGCCTTGGCCGATGTGGTGATTTCTACTGCACTGATCCCCGGCCGCCCTGCCCCCACCTTGATTACCGAGGACATGGTGAAAAGCATGAAGCCCGGCTCAGTGATTGTGGACATCGCCGCAGGCAAAGGCCTCAATGGTGGCGGCAACTGCCCCCTGACCGAAACCGACGCCACGGTGGTCAAACACGGCGTGACATTGATAGGCGAGACCAACCTACCCGCACTGGTGGCGGCTGATGCGTCCAGCCTGTACGCGCGTAACGTGTTGGATTTTTTAAAGTTGGTGCTGCCCAAGGATGGCACTGTTACCGTGGACATGGCCGACGACATTGTTGCCGCCTGCCTTATGACCCAAGCCGGCCAAGTGAAACGGGCGGCATAAAGGCTTTCCAGACAACCCAACGCTCGCACCGGTCTAGCGTCAATCATTTGAACCCCAAGGACACCCTATGGAACTCGTCTCCCCCACCATCACCAACCTGATTATTTTTGTACTGGCCATTTACGTCGGCTACCACGTGGTCTGGACCGTCACCCCCGCTTTGCACACGCCTCTTATGGCCGTGACCAACGCCATTTCGGCCATCGTGATTGTGGGGGCCATGCTGGCCGCCGCGCTCACTGAAACCACCCTGGGTAAAACCATGGGGGTGTTGGCGGTGGCACTGGCCGCTGTTAACGTGTTTGGCGGCTTTTTAGTCACGCGCCGAATGCTGGAGATGTTTAAAAAGAAGGCCCCTAAAGCCGCAGCCACTCAAGAGGGAGCCGCCAAATGAGCATGGATCTTGTCACCCTGTTGTATCTGGTCGCCTCGGTCTGTTTTATACAGGCCTTAAAGGGCTTGTCCCACCCCACCACCTCGATTCGGGGCAACCTGTTTGGCATGATAGGTATGACCATCGCCGTGCTCACCACGGGGGCACTCATTGTGCAGTTGTCCTCTGGCAGTGTGGCCGGTTTGGGCTATGTGTTGTTGGGCTTGTTGGTGGGTGGCTCTGCCGGGGCCTACGCTGCCAACAAGGTAGAGATGACCAAAATGCCCGAGCTGGTGGCCTTTATGCACAGCATGATTGGTTTGGCAGCGGTGTTTATCGCCATTGCCGCAGTAGCCGAACCCTGGGCTTTTGCCATTAGCGCCAAAGGTGCGGCGATTCCCGGCGGCAACCGCGTTGAACTGGCACTGGGGGCCTTCATTGGGGCTGTTACCTTTACCGGCTCTGTGATTGCCTTTGGCAAGTTGTCGGGCAAGTACAAGTTCCGCTTGTTCCAGGGTGCACCGGTGACCTTTAAAGGCCAGCACAAGCTCAACCTAATTCTGGGCTTGGCCGCATTGTTCTTTTGTTTCGGGTTTTGGCACAGCCAAAGCGCTCTGGACTTTGGCCTCATCATCGCCCTGGGTTTATTGCTGGGTGTGCTGCTTATCATCCCGATTGGTGGCGCCGATATGCCCGTGGTGGTGTCCATGCTCAACAGCTATTCGGGCTGGGCGGCGGCGGGCATTGGCTTTAGCCTGAACAACTCCATGCTCATCATTGCCGGTAGCCTGGTGGGTAGCTCGGGGGCGATTCTGTCCTACATCATGTGCAAGGCCATGAACCGCAGCTTCTTTAACGTGATTTTGGGCGGTTTTGGGGGTGATGCCAGCGCCGCTGCCACCGGTAGCGCTGTGCAACGGGCGGTTAAAACCGGCAGTGCCGACGATGCCGCCTTTGTGCTGGGCAACGCCGAAACCGTGGTGATTGTTCCCGGTTACGGTTTGGCCGTGGCCAGGGCTCAACACGCCGTCAAAGAACTGGCCGCCAAGCTCACGGCCAAAGGCATTGTGGTCAAGTACGCCATCCACCCCGTGGCAGGCCGTATGCCCGGCCACATGAACGTGCTCTTGGCCGAGGCCGAAGTGCCCTACGACCAAGTCCATGAGATGGAAGACATCAACGGCGAATTTGGCCAGGTGGATGTGGCCATCGTGCTGGGTGCCAACGACGTGGTCAACCCCGCCGCATTGGTCAAAGGCAGCCCCATCTACGGCATGCCCATTTTGGAGGCCTACAAAGCCAAAACCATCATCGTCAACAAACGCTCCATGGCCGCAGGCTATGCGGGCTTGGACAACGAACTCTTTTACATGGACAAAACCATGATGGTGTTTGGCGACGCCAAGAAGGTGGTGGAGGATATGGTGAAGGCGGTGGAGTGATTCCATTTCTAAATCATCCGTGTCGTTGTTGCCTAGCCTTGCCGTGCGTTTTGCACTGTCTGCGGCTAGTCGCCTAGACACGAATGGTTTGGAAATGGAATGAGGGGTCCAGACACCGGATAACAAACTTGAAGCAACTTTGGGTCAGCTTCAGGCCATGATTTCGTCATGCCTGCCTATTGCAGTCCACAGCGATCCTTCATCCATGACGGATTGAAAACACCAAAATCATAATTTTGGTGAAATTCGCCCTACAATCCAAAATTCAACCCGCCTGGGGACCCTCTGCAAAAGGCGCTGTGCGGTAAAGCTAAAAAAGCCAACGCAGCGGGGTGCCATTTTCATGGCCTCGGATTGTGCATAGGGTTGTGCAGAGGGTTTTTAGGCTCTTGCAGAGCTTGACCGCCATGCCCCAAGTACGCCTAGATTCTGAGTTGTCCAAGGGGTTTTATCTATAAAAAATATAGATTTTATGACTTACACTCTCCATCAATGGGAGCAGCTGATTCGAGGGATTTCGCGGGAAGAGGGGCGAATTTTCTTTACCAAGCACGCGCTTTCGCAAATGAAGTCAAGATGTATCACTAGGGAGCCTCTGCAAAACTCGCTGTGCCGATATGAGCCACGAGAATGGATGCACCACAAGGCGGATTTTGCAGCTCATACCGGGCGGTATGAGCTAAAAAGCCAACGCAGTGGGGCGCCATTATCGGGGTCTCAGATCGCGCATGGGGTTTTGCAGAGGCTCCCTAGGGGCATGGTTATCGACGTGTTGCGTCTTGGCTCACTGCACCGAATACCCGAGCCTGATATCAAAACAGGCGACATGGTTTGCAAAATGGAACGGTATGTGGCGGGGCAGCACATTGCTGCAATCGTTGCACTTGAATACGAGAGCGCCAGCGATTGCGTGGTTGTGACCTCTTATAAATTTTGATGGGAGCTTGTATGTATCACTTTACCGATGGGGGCTTGCGTAATGTCTGGTTGTCCAACGGCTACGAGGTGCGCATGACCCGCCATGGTGAGGCGGTCGCCATTACCGACCTGACCGGGCTGGTGACAGCCATCTGTTCATCACTGATTCGCAAAAAATCCAAACTGACCGGAGTTGAATTTCGCTATATCCGTTCGGCGATGTTGATGTCGCAGTCGGCATTAGGACAGGCCATAGGCGTACAAGGTCAAACAATTGCGATTTGGGAAAAACGCGGTGTTGCCCCCAAGCACGGAGACACCATGATTCGAGTCCTTTATGCCCTGCACACCAACGGGGATGAGAAAATTAAAAACATAGTCTCGTCTCTCAACGAGGCCGAGCGTACCGTCCATCTCATCATGACGTCAACCCGGATCGGATGGCGGTCAAACGCCCAAAATGAACCCGAAATAACCGAGTCATCCGAGGCCTAAACAGCAGGCGCTCTAATGGGTTAACTGGCTAATTCGGCCACCCCCAGCGTCAACCTACTTCTCCGCAAACGCCCGCTCCACCACAAAATCACCGGGCTTAGTGGTGTTGCCTTCTTCAAATCCCCGGCGCTCAAAGATTTGTTTGAGGTCGCGTAGCAGGCCTGGGCTGCCGCAGATCATGGCGCGGTCTTCTAGGGGGTTGAGGGGGGGTAGGCCCAGGTCGGTGAACAATTTGCCGGACTCGATCAGGTCGGTGCTGCGGCCGGTGTTTTTAAACGGTTCGCGGGTGACTGTGGGGTAGTACAGCAGTTTGCCCTGCACCATCTCGCCCAGCAGTTCGTGCTGGGGCAGTTCTTGGGTGATGTAGTCGTGGTAGGCCAGTTCTTTGACCTCGCGCACACCGTGTACCAAGATGAGCTGGTCAAAACGGTCATAGGTTTCGGGGTCGCGGATGATGCTCATGAAGGGGGCCAAGCCGGTGCCCGAGGCAAACATGTACAGGCGCTTGGCGGGCAACAAATAATCAATCAACAGGGTGCCGGTGGGCTTTTTACCCACGATAAGGGTGTCGCCCACAGCAATGTGCTGCAAGCGCGAGGTAAGCGGGCCGTCTTGCACTTTGATGGACAAAAACTCTAGGTGCTCTTCGTAGTTGGCGCTCACCACACTGTAGGCGCGCAGCAGGGGCTTGCCGTTGACCTTCAAGCCGATCATGGTGAAGTGCCCGTTAGAGAACCGCAGCGTGGGGTCACGCGTGGTGGTAAAGCTGAACAGACGGTCGGTCCAATGGTGAACGCTTAGGACGCGTTCTTCGAAAAATGCACTCATGGGTAGATAGGGAGCAATCGAGAAGGAATATAGCCCTTATTGTCGCTGGTTTGGCTATGGTTTGCTTGGCCTCACAACCCGAACCCTGCACCCGCACCCAGTAATGTGGCCACGCCCAACGCTGCAAAGATCAGCGCGGCGATGGTGTGCACCAGCCGCATCGGCACCTTCTTGGCCATGCGTTCACCCACAAAAACGGCGGGTACATCGGCAATCAGCATGCCAAGGGTGGTTCCTAGCACCACAACAATGGGGATGGCGTAATGAGCGGCCATTGCAACGGTGGCAATTTGGGTTTTGTCGCCCATCTCGGCCAAAAAGAAGGTCACCAGTGTGGCACCAAACACGCCCAAGCGATGGTTCACCTTGGCCTCGCCCTCTTCAATTGAATCGGGAATCATGGTCCATGCCGCCATGGCGATAAACGACAAACCCAAACCCCAACGCAGCGCAGTGGGGCTAACGACTGCGGTGATCCATGCCCCCAAGGCCCCCGCCAACCCGTGATTGAGCAAGGTGGCAACCAAAATGCCCATGATAATCGGCACGGGCTTTTTAAAGCGCGCCGCTAACAATAGTGCCAATAATTGTGTTTTGTCTCCCATCTCTGCGAGGGCGACGACGCCGGTAGAGACGAAAAAAGCTTCCAAAGACATTTAAGATTTGAACCTAGTTAGCGATACAGCGCCAAGTGACTCGCAGCAAGGCACTGAGCCACCGCTCATTAGCCTAAGGAACCTAAGAAACTGAAAATTTGTTGCTATGCCGTAAGCCAATTTGAAGCTAGGCTGCAGCTTGCGGTTCATGCTGAACTTCGGTCACTTGGCGACGGAAGCTCATTGGATCGTGAATTCCTGGGATAGGCGCTTGAGGACTACCGCCTCCAGATACGACCAAATCCCCAAAATTAAAAATACGCCCAACAATACCTTGATTGACTTGGACACTTTCAACTTTTTTCAAGTTCAGTTCGATAGTGCTTCGACGAATAAATCCGAATTTTGCTATGACACGCTTGTCTGTAATTGCTAGCTCGGTGGTCGCATAACGCAAATAAGCCAAAGCCCAAAAGGCTATCCCAATGCCATAGAAAAAAAGGAGCAAAAATCCCAACACTATCAGCGACCACTGCGACCATAAACTTACTTTGGCCTCATGAAGAATTTTTTCATCTTTCATTAAAGTTGAGTTAACGTAACTTCCCATTTTTTGCCCTTTTTTATTGGAACTATTCCAAAACCACAATCATGAGGGGATCATAGCACGCACCTACTAAAAGTTCCGGCCTCATGAAGTTTCGAGACGACCCAAGTCGGCATAAATGCCACTGCATCGATATCCGCGAGCCGAAGATTCGCAGCCTTTTGTAGCACGCGATCGCCATCGTTCTCGGTGGTTCACGCTTGCACTGAAAATACGCATTTCACTTTTTTAAACGACAATCATGTCCTTGTCGGTACCCCGGGGGTTTTTTGGGTTATCGCTCCTCGGATCGCCGCTCGGAATCACTCTTTTTGGATCATGATCATGCAACGCAAAACACTTTTCATTTACGCCCCGTTAACCGCTTTTGCGCTGGCCTCCCCCTTGGTTTTTGCCGCTAACACCATCAAAATTGGAGAAGTCAATTCGTACAAGGCTCAACCGGCTTTTTTAGAGCCCTACAAAAAGGGTATGGAGCTGGCGGTAGAGCAGATCAACGCAGCAGGTGGGGTCAATGGCAAAAAAATTGAACTCATCACCCGTGACGACAATGCCTCTCCTGGCGATGCGGTACGGGCCGCTGAAGAACTGCTGGTGCGCGAAAAAGTGGACGTACTGGCGGGTTCCTTTTTGTCTCACATTGGCCTGGCACTGACCGACTTTGCGAAGCAAAAGAAAGTGTTTTTTTTGGCCAGTGAGCCGCTGACCGACAAGATCGTCTGGCAAAACGGCAATCGCTACACGTATCGCTTACGCGCCTCCACTTATATGCAGGTATCCATGTTGGTGCCTGAAGCCGTCAAAATGAAACGCAAGCGCTGGGCCATTGTGTACCCCAATTACGAGTACGGGCAGTCTGCTGCGGCCACGTTTAAGCAGTTGCTCAAAGCGGCACAGCCCGATGTGGAGTTTGTCGCCGAGCAGGCTACCGTACTGGGCCGTGTCGATGCAGGGCCGGTCGCGCAGGCGCTTGCTGACGCCAAACCGGACGCCATCTTCAACGTGTTGTTTGGCGCTGATTTGGCAAAATTTGTGCGTGAGGGCAACACCCGCGGCCTGTTCCAAGGCAAAGGGGTGGTGAGTCTGCTCTCTGGGGAACCCGAATATTTGGATACGCTGAAAGACGACACCCCTAACGGATGGGTGGTAACAGGCTATCCTTGGTACGGGATTCAAACACCCGAGCACACCGCCTTCTTTTTGGCCTATAAGGCCAAGTTCCAGGACTACCCGCGTTTGGGGTCTGTGATTGGCTACAGCACGATTTGGTCGTTGGCCGAAGGGATGAAAAAAGCCAAAAGTGCCGATACAGAAAAGTTGATTGCGGCGTTTAAAGGTCTTCAAGTGAGCACCCCTTTTGGAAAAATCACCTATCGTGCCCAAGACAATCAATCCACCATGGGTGCCTACGTCGGAAAAACCTTGAACCAAGGGGGCAAAGGCACGATGGTGGAGTACCGCTATTTGGATGGGGCCAAGTACCTGCCCAGCGATGCCGAGGTGAAAAAAATGCGCCCGGCTGAGTAACAGGCTCGGGCGGTGGCTGTGTCAGTGCCCTGCCCAACCAAAACGCTGCCATGGAACTAGACTCACTCGCCGTACATACCCTGGGGGGCTTGGCCAACGCCTCTTCGCTGTTTTTGGTGGCGGCGGGCTTGTCCTTGATTTTTGGGGTCACCCGTGTGGTCAATTTTGCCCACGGCTCTTTGTATATGCTGGGCCTTTACTTGGCCTATACCCTGGCCAATGTCTTGGCAGTGCCAATGGGCAGTGCTTGGGGATTTTGGGTAGCTATCGTGCTGGCGGGTTTATTGGTGGGGTTGTTGGGCGCAGTGGTTGAAATGGGCCTGTTACGCCGGGTGTATGCCGCGCCGGAGTTGTTTCAGCTACTGGCTACCTTTGCACTGGTGCTGGTGCTCAAGGATGCAGCCCTTTGGCTGTTTGGCCCCGAGGATTTGCTGGGGCCACGTGCGCCGGGGTTAAAGGACGCGGTACAAATCGGCGATCAACGCCTGCCCAGCTATGACTTGTTTTTGATCGTCGTTGGCCCAATCGTGTTGGGGCTGATGTGGGGCCTGTTGCACCGCACCCGATGGGGAACCTTGGTACGCGCCGCCACTGAAGACCGTGAAATGCTGGGTGCCTTGGGGGTTAATCAAAAGTGGCTGTACACCAGTGTGTTTGCCCTGGGCGCCATGCTGGCCGGTCTAGGAGGCGCCTTGCAGCTACCGCGTGAGCCCGCGCACCTAGGGCTTGATATGCAAATTATTGGCGAGGCCTTTGTGGTGGTGGTGGTCGGGGGCTTGGGCTCTTTGCCTGGTGCTTTTGTAGCCGCACTGCTGATCGCACTGATCAAGGCTTTGTGCATCGCCCTGGGAACGGTGCAATGGCTGGGGTGGGCCGTGGAGATGCCCAAGCTCGCCTTGGTGCTGGAATTTGTGGTGATGGCCGCAGTGCTTATCCTCAAGCCCGCCGGTCTCATGGGTAAGCCACAGGTACTCAGTCGAAACTTTGCGCCGCCTGAAGAGCCGCTCAAACCTCTGGGTCAGCTGGGTCGACAGATCACTTTGGCTCTGGTGCTTGGGGCCGCGATGGTTCCCTACGTGCTGGCGCAATCGCCTTACGCGACCGTGCTAGGAATTGACCTTCTCACAGCCTTGTTGTTGGCGGTCAGTTTGCATTTTTTAATGGGGCCGGCCGGTTTGCACTCCTTTGGCCATGCGGCGTTTTTTGGAATCGGTGCCTATGCGGCAGCCCTGCTGGTTACGAGGGCGCTGTGGCCTATGGAGGTGGCGTTGCTTATCGGGCCATGGGTAAGTGCCTTGGCGGGTCTGTTGGTGGGCGCCTTTTGTGTGCGCCTGTCGGGGGTGTACCTGGCGATGCTCACGCTGGCGTTTGCGCAAATTGTCTGGTCGGTGGTGTTTCAGTGGGACGGCATAACCGGCGGCAGCAACGGTATCAACGGGGTGTGGCCTGCGGCTTGGCTGGCCCAGTCAGGTAACTTTTATTACCTGTGCTTGGCCCTTGTCACGCTATCGGTCCTGGCCTTGCGGCGGGTGTTGTTTTCTCCTTATGGCTATGCCCTAAGGGCCGGGCGTGATTCACCCGTACGGGCAGCCGCCATAGGCCTGCCGCTACGCAGCTTGCAATGGGCGGCATTTGGCCTATCGGGCTTGTTGGCCGGTTTGGCAGGGGCCTTGTTTACGTTTTCGAAGGGCAGTATTTCACCCGACAGCCTGGGTGTAGGCCGCTCCGTTGACGCATTGGTCATGGTCTTGCTGGGTGGCGTGCAGCATTTGGCCGGGCCACTGGTGGGCGCGGTCACCTTTACCTGGTTGCAGGATACGGTGTCCCGCAGTACAGACTACTGGCGCGCCGCCCTAGGTGGCATCATGGTGGTGCTGGTGCTGCTTTTCCCGCAAGGTCTGGTCGGCCTGTTCAACGCTTTGGCCACGTTGGTGCAGAAGTTGGGCCTCAAAGCACGCCGCGCTGGGGGCCACTCATGAGCTTGCTTAAAGTTCAGCAATTGTCCAAAGCCTTTGGCGGCAACCAAGCGGTGCTGGACCTGGGATTTGAAGTAGAACCGGGCGAACTGGTAGCTCTTATTGGCCCCAATGGCGCGGGCAAATCCACGGTTTTTAATCTGCTCAACGGCCAACTCAAACCCGACCGTGGCAGCGCGCTGCTCGACGGGCAGTCGCTGACCGGCCAGCGCCCAGAGGCGATTTGGGGCATGGGCGTGGGACGCACTTTTCAAATCCCCGAAACTTTTGCCTCGCTCACCGTGCTTGAAAACGTGCAAATGGCGTTGCTGTCCCACCATCGCCAACATTGGAACTTTTGGCGCTCTGCCGCGGCCACGTACAAAGACGAGGCCATGGCGCTGCTGCAACAACTGGACTTAGCCGATCTGGCCCCCAGCGCCTGTGGGGCCTTGTCGTATGGCGACGTTAAACGCGTAGAACTGGCCGTCGCACTGGCCCATGCACCCCGGCTTTTGCTCATGGACGAGCCCACGGCTGGCATGGCCCTAAAAGAGCGCCACGCGCTGATGACCTTGGTGCAGCAACAGGTGCGGCGCACAGGCCTGGCCGTGTTGTTTACCGAGCACAGCATGGACGTGGTGTTTGGTTTTGCCGATCGCGTGTTGGTGATGGCACGGGGGCAGCGCATCGCAGAGGGCTCACCCACTAGCATCGCCAATAACCCAGAAGTGCGCCAGGTGTATTTGGGCGTTTATCCAACGCCAGACGGGACCCCCGCGTGATGAGTGATTCCGCCCCTTTGCTATCTGTAACGGCGCTAAGTGCATGGTACGGCCACGCACAGGCCTTATTTGGCATCGATCTTCACGTACGCAAAGGCGAAGTCGTGGCCTTGATGGGGCGCAACGGTGCGGGTAAATCCACTACCTTTAAAGCCTTGATGGGCCTGATGCCCAGGCGCAGCGGCCAGGTGCGCTGGATGGGTCAATCCATTGCATCCGCACAGGCCTACGAAATTGCCCGGTCTGGAATGGGCTACGTACCAGAAAACAGGCGTTTGTTTACCGACCTTACCGTGTTAGAAAACCTAGAGGTGGCGCGCCAAGCCCAAAGGCAGTGGCCCGATGGCAGCGCAGCGCCTGCGTGGACGGTGGATGGACTGTTTGAACTTTTCCCCAACCTGGCCGCCATGCCCCACCGCAAGGCGGGGCAGATGAGCGGCGGCGAGCAAAAAATGCTCTCAGTGGCACGCAGCCTGATGGGCAACCCCTACCTAGTGCTACTGGACGAGCCCTCAGAGGGCGTAGCGCCAGTCATCGTGGAGCAAATGGCAAAGATGGTTATACGCCTCAAAACGCAGGGCCTGTCGGTGCTGTTATCCGAACAAAATCTGCACTTTGCCCGCAGCGTGGCCGACCGCGCTGTAGTGCTAGAAAAAGGCGTGGTGCGTTATGACGGCTCTATGGAGGAACTGGGTCGCGATACCGCGCTGGCCCAGCAATACCTAGGCCTGTAAACCGTGGGGTTCAAACCTCGGCGATTTGCTGAAACAAACCGCCAGGCACCCGTGCCACGCGGTTCTGTAGTTCCAGTTCCAGCAATTGAATTTGCAGATGCGCCGCGTCCCACCCGGTTATCCCCTGCAATTCATCAAGGCTCATCATCTGATGGCCCAAAGCGGCCAACAAGGGGGAGTCGCTAAAGGCCGATGGCGGCACCCTAGCCGCCTGATCTTCAGACCGGGTGCTTTGAAAAGAGCGCACGGACATTGGCGTTTTGTATGCCTGCAACTCCTCCAAAATATCCTCTGCCGACTCCACCAACTTGGCTCCCTGCTTGATCAACTGGTGGCAACCTTTGGCGATGGGCGAATGGATGGAGCCCGGTATAGCAAACACTTCTTTGCCCTGCTCCAAAGCCAGCCGCGCGGTAATCAATGAGCCCGATTTAAGCGCCGCCTCGACAACCAAAGTACCCACCGCCAAACCGGCGATCAAGCGGTTGCGCTGCGGGAAATGCGCTGCCAGTGGCGGTGTACCCAACAGGTATTCGCTAAGCACCAAGCCGTGCTGGGCAATGCGCTCGGCCAGTGCCTTGTTTTGGGTCGGGAACACACGGTCCAAACCCGTTCCCACCACGGCTATGGTTTCACCCTGTGCCACCAGCGCCCCCTCGTGCGCGGCGGTGTCTATACCACTGGCCAACCCCGACACAATCACCCAACCTTGCTGTGTCAAGGTCTGTGCAAAGGCAAACGCATCTTTGGCTCCCTGAGGCGTGGGGCTACGGCTGCCCACGATGGCCAGTGCCCTCCGCTTGTTCAACAAGTCCAGATTGCCCTGTGCAAACAACAGAACGGGTGCGTCGTCCACTTGCCGCAGCGTATCTGGGTAGCAGCTATCGTCCCAAGTAATGAGGTGATGTTGAGTGGACGCTTGAAGCCATTGCTGTGTAGCTTTCAGGTGCGACTCCAATTGCGCCGGCACTTGCGCCAACGCTTTGGCCTTTTTCATCCCCACCACGGAAACGAGTTGATCCGTGTGCGCTGAAAACAACCCTTGGGCGCTGCCGAAGGCACGTAGCAAGGACAGCGCAGACGCCCGCCCCAGTCCTGGAGTAAGCGTCAAGCGCAGGTCATACTGCGCGAAAAAACGACCCGCCTCTGACAAGATGCCGTTCAGTTGGGGTTGACGAGGTAATCCCCCAAATTAATCGGATTGGTGGACTCCAACACCAGAACATAAGACACCTTGTCAAACACCCTGAACACCATTGCCCAACCCTTACGCTCATTGGGTAAGCGCAGCTCCTGCTTGACGCCATTGGTACGGTCCACAATCACTTGCCCCAAGGACATAAAGGTGAGAACGTCCCCATTGGCCAACCCATCGCGCTTGCCCTTGTTGATCGCCAGCACCTGGTTTTGCGCCGCGTTGGCGACCGCATTGCCATGAATCGACAAAACGCGCGCCACAACGGGCTGGTCAGGAGCTTTGGGCTGATAGTGTCGCAATTCGAATTCCGCCTCAGGAATCAGCCGATCACCTACCCGGATTTCTTCTTTGGAATACACCACTTCAAGTGTGGCCGGAACCAAATCGGCGTCACTGCCCGACGCGGCGTCCAACGCAACCGCACGGGTTTCACCTGCAAGCAAACGAACTTTTGCGATGTACTGCGCTTCGAAGCCAAGCGGTGTTTTGTCACCTACCAGATTAAGCGGCGTGGCATTGCGCACCACGCGCATCATTCGGCTGCCTGCTCCCCCTTTGGCCAAGGAAAGAGCACCTCCGCTGGACAATGCGTAAATCCTATCGCCTTTTCCGGCTACAACCCGCCCATCCTGTATGGCCACCACCCTAGGCGCGGTGGACAAAGTGTCTTCTTCGACCAAAACAGGATCGATCAAAAACGGCAGGATGTGTTGCATTCGAAGGGTAGGAATCGCCCGTTCATCCACGTCTACTGTGCGGATACTAGGCGATAGTTTGTCGGCCAGTTGCTGCGCCGATGCAATAGCAGACGATGTGACAGGCGCAGCAGGGCTGGCGCTTAGGCTGACACTATCGCCTTGCTTGACTAGGTGAAGCACCTGTCCGGGGTAGATCAGGTTTGGATTTTGAATGCCGCTTTTGTTCATGCCCCATAGCTCAGACCAGCGCCAAGGACTCTTGAGATAAAGGCTGGAAATACCCCACAAGGTATCGCCTGCTTTAACAATGTACTGATCTGGCGCGTTGGCCACCAACTCAGTTGCCGCCAAACCCGACGTAGCCATTGAATTTTGGTTTACTTTTGGCGGTACAGCAGCCGCAGGCGTCTGCGCCCCAGCCAACGAAGACGCCAAAACGCCCAACCAAAGTGCCAAAGGCAGTGTCAGTGCCCCATGAAAGTCCCATTTATGCTTGACCATTTGTACCCCAAATAACGTGGCAACTCCGCCTTGTGTGCAATTGCGGCCCACCCTGAGTATTGTATTGACTATCAGCCATCGACATTGTCTATGTTGTGGGCAAATTCCACAATGGGGCAATCTGCGCCACCAAAAACCATGGTTTTGGAAAGTGATAGAAAATACAGGGCTGATGACCGCCGACACGAACCATGCTATTACCTATCCTGATTCACCCTGACCCCCGGCTCAGTATTGTCGCCAAGCCGGTTGAAGCGATAACGCCGCGCATCCTCACGCTCGTGGATGATATGCTAGAGACCATGTACGATGCCAAGGGCGTCGGCCTTGCCGCCACGCAGGTCAATATGCACGAGCGCGTGGTGGTCATGGACGTATCCGACAGCCGCGACCAACCCATGGTGCTTATCAACCCCAAAATTGTGTGGGCCAGTGAAGAAAAGCAGAAAAACGACGAGGGGTGCCTGTCGGTACCCGACTACTACGATGGGGTGGAGCGCAGCGTGCAGGTGCGTGCGACTGCCCTTGACCGCCAAGGCAAGCTGCAAATTTTTGAGGCCGATGGCCTGATGGCTGTATGTATTCAACACGAGTTGGATCACCTGATGGGCAAGGTGTTTGTGCAGTACCTCTCGCCTCTAAAACGCAATCGAATAACCGCCAAACTGACCAAATTGCAAAAAGAGAAGCAGCGGATGGGTTCGTAGATGCGTTTGATTTTTGCGGGAACGCCTACTTTTGCAGAGGTCGCGCTCAACACCCTGATCGCCCATGGGCACGAGGTCGTGCTGGTACTGACCCAACCCGATAGACCCTCAGGCAGAGGATTGCGCCTACAGGCCTCAGAGGTCAAACAAGCGGCCCAGCAGCATGGAATCGCCGTACAACAGCCACAGGGTCTGCGCCTCGATGGTCGATTTGCCGACGATGCCGCCACAGCCCGCCAGGCCTTACAACACGCCGTAGACACCCTTGGCGCACAGGCCATGGTGGTAGCCGCCTACGGCCTGCTATTGCCCCAGTGGGTGCTGCGCCTGCCACCCCTGGGTTGTATCAACATCCATGCCTCTTTGTTGCCGCGTTGGCGAGGAGCTGCGCCCATTCACCGCGCCATAGAAGCGGGCGATGCCGAGACGGGCATCAGCATCATGCAAATGGATGAGGGACTGGACACGGGCGCCGTTTACAAGACCGGGGCGATACCTATTGCAGCCCATGAAACCACGGGTAGTTTGCACGACCAATTGGCCGACTTAGGCGCGCAACTGTGCCACCAGGTGCTGCAGGCGCTGAGCCGTCGCGAGATTACCGCGACCGCACAAGCGGCAGAGGGCGTGAGCTACGCCGCGAAAATAAACAAAGCCGAAGGACAGATCAAATGGCATGAACCGGCAACCACCATCGCTCGCAAAATTCGTGCGTTTAACCCGACGCCAGGGACATGGTCGAGTTGGGCTGGCGAGCTGGTTAAGTTTTGGCAGGCAGAACCCTTGGGGCCCAATTTAGCACCTATTGGCGATCTTGCCTCTTCAACGCCAGGCACTGTTCTGGCCGTTGCGCCTGAGGCGGTCACTATTGCCACAGGCCACGGCTTGCTGCGCGTGACTCAAATGCAGCGGGCGGGGGGTAAACGACTTCCTATGGCCGAATTGTTACGCGGCATGCCCCTGCAAATCGGCGATCGCTTTACCTGAAACCATTCATCCCCGCGCTAGCTAGCACTGCATTGCCTAACCCCCATTCACTTTGAGAAAAATTCCCTCCCAACTGAACAAGGCCCTGTTGCGGCACCCCGAGTTCAAACGCGGCATCACCGATATGCTGGGACTTGCAGCTGCGGTGTTGGCCTGGGGGCTGGTGACCGGGGTGGCCATGGCCAACTCGGGTCTGGGGCCACTGGGCGCGGTGCTCATGACCCTGACCATCTTTGCCGGTAGCGCCCAATTGGCAACCACCCCGCTTATCGTAGCGGGCGCGCCGATCTGGGTTATTTTGGCCACCGCGTTTTGCGTCAACCTGCGCTTTGTGGTGTTTAGCGTTCATTTGCGCAAATACCTCATGCATTTGTCGCTCAAAGACCGGTTGCTCACGGGCTATGTCACCGGTGACCTGAACTACGTGATGTTTATACGCGCCTACCCAGAAGCTGGCACCACAGAAGCAGAGCGGCAGGCCCGCTACGCCTACCTCATGGGCACCTGTTTTGTGAACTATGTGAGTTGGATGAGCGCCAGCTTGGTGGGGATTGTGTTTGCCGCTTATGTGCCTGTGCATTGGGGCTTGGCGTTTGCGGGCATTTTGGCCTTGCTAGGCCTGACCTGCGCCATTGTATCCACGCGTTTGCAAGCCATAGGTGCAGTGGTGGCCGCCGCCGCAGCCATTGCATTTTTTGCCATGCCCTTGCGCCTGAACATTGTGGTTGCGATTGGCTGCTCGGTAGTGATTTGCCTGCTGATGGAGGGCTTGGTCGCCCGCGCGCAGGCCAAGAAGGGCGGAAAGTTATGAGCATAGGGGCTCTGTCTAACACCGAAGCACTGCTTACGATCGCGGGGCTTACGCTGGTGACGGTAGTGACCCGTTCGCTGTTTTTTCTTTCAAGCCATGAATGGCCTCTGCCCAACTGGCTAGACAAAGGGCTGCGCTATGCCCCCTTGGCCGCATTGAGTGCCGTCATCGCGCCAGAGATTTTTATGACCAACGGGGCCTTGCACTTAAGTTGGCAAGATGCACGCATCTGGGCGGCATTGGCAGGAGCTGCGGTTTATTACTGGCAAAAACGCTCCAGCTTTGCCGTGCTGGGCACCATTGTGGTGGGCATGGCGGTGTACCTGCCTTTGCACCTGGGCTTGGGTTGGTAACTGCCTGGTAACCCGTGAACCCCGCGACCTGAGACAATACCCCTGCGGCAAAATCATGCCTGCCCGTTCGTCAAATCCAATCTAAAGAGACCCGTATGTACCGTCGCGCCACCAAAATCGTTGCCACCCTTGGCCCCGCCTCTAGCGACCCCGCGTTGCTGGAACAAATGATTCGCGCTGGGGTCAACGTCGTACGGCTTAACTTTAGCCATGGAACCGCACAAGACCACGTGGACCGCGCCACCCTGGTGCGCGAAGCGGCCGCACGCGCCGGAACCGTGGTGGCCATCATGGCCGATTTACAAGGGCCAAAGATCAGAGTGGGTAAATTCGCGGCGGGTAAGACACAACTTGAACCGGGCACCCACTTCGTACTCGACGCTGCCCGCAAAGAGCTGGGCGACGATCACGCCGTAGGCCTTGATTACAAAGACCTGCCCAGTGAGGTCAAAGCCGGTGACACCCTGTTGTTGAACGATGGCCTCATCGTGCTGGTGGTTGAAAAAGTCATAGGGCAGGCCGTGCACACGGTCGTGAAGTTGGGGGGCGAGTTGTCCAACAACAAGGGTATTAACAAAATGGGCGGCGGCCTGAGCGCGCCAGCGCTGACGGCCAAAGACATGGAGGACATCAAAACCGCCATGAGTTTTCAGGCCGATTACGTGGCCGTGAGCTTCCCGAAAAATGCCACCGACATGGAAATGGCGCGCCAACTGGCCAACGTGGCAGGGGCCCAATGGGGCCACAAGCCGGCCATGATCGCCAAGATTGAACGCGCCGAAGCCATCCCCCGCCTAGAAGAAATTTTGCGCGCCTCAGACGGCATCATGGTGGCCCGCGGTGACCTAGCGGTTGAGGTGGGCAACGCGGCGGTACCAGCCCTGCAAAAGAAAATGATTAAGCTGGCCCGCGAGCTGGACAAAGTGGTGATTACCGCCACCCAAATGATGGAGAGCATGATTACCAACCCCGTGCCCACCCGCGCCGAGGTGAGCGATGTGGCCAACGCCGTGTTAGACGGCACCGACGCGGTGATGCTGTCGGCCGAAACCGCCGCCGGCAAATTTCCGTTGGCCACGGTAGAAGAAATGGCCAAAATTTGCCTGGCTGCTGAACAGGTACAAGAGGTGGAATTAGACGCCGATTTTTCGGGTAAAACCTTTAGTCGTATCGACCACTCCATCGCCATGGGCGCTCTGTTCACGGCCCACCACCTAGGCGCCAAGGCCATCGTCGCCATGACCGACAGCGGCAGCACCGCCGTCTGGATGAGCCGCCACCGCATCAACATCCCGATTTTCGCGATGACGCCCAAGCTGCTCACCCAACGAAAACTGACCCTGTATCGCAACGTACGCCCCATCCTGATGGACGCCAGCCAAGACCGTGACACCGCACTGGCCCAGGCCGAATCCGACCTCAAAGCCAAAGGCATCGTGCAAGCGGGAGACGTCTACGCCATCACTTGCGGCGAACCCATGGGGGTACCGGGGGGCAGTAACATGCTCAAAATCTGTCTAGCGGGGTGATTGAAGGCCTATTGTTAGAACCCCCAGGGGGAAGGTGACAATATTAATTATTTGGGGCCAAAAAGCCTGTCAACACCCCTTGTTCATGTATAATCATCACAGCAAAGTTGGGTGTACCCAACTGAGCGTGTTTTTATATTGCGTTCATCTCTTTTATCAATTCTCAATCGCAGGAGTAGTAGTCATGTTCCAACAAGTCGTTCCCGTCAACAAAGAGCGTCATGCCAATAAAAAAATCAAAGACATTTCGAGCTTTGATTTCGCCTCTAAATTTCATATTGCTTACGTGACGATGCACGAATTTGCACGAGCAGCCTCTATTTTTCCAATTGTCTTTTTGGAGGATAAAGAGAAGGATATATTCCGGCCTGTTGCATTAATGGGGCTCAGCGCCGGAGATAATCTTTTCGTCGATGCCAAGGGAAAATGGCAAGCCTCTTACGTACCGGCAATCATCCGTCGTTATCCTTTTGCTCTGGCTCCTTCTGGTGGAGAAGGTCAGTATGTTGTCTGTATTGACGAAGGCAGTGCACTGGTCAGTGATACAGAAGGTGCACCGCTGTTTGACGACAAAGGCGAACCCACGCAAGTAATCGATAATGTTAAGCGTTACCTGGGCGAACTCCAACAAATGGATACTCTTACCAACGGTTTTTGTAAATTCCTGTCAGAAAACAATATGTTCACCCCCTTGAATATGCGTGTACGTGACGACGATAAAGTTAAAAATATCTCGGGCTGCTACGTGGTTAACGAGGAGCGTCTTAATAATTTGTCTGACGAACGTTTCCTAGAAATCAAAGGTAAAAGCTACTTGGCTCCTCTATACGCGCATTTGATATCGCTGGCGCAAACTGAACGCTTAGTCAAGCTGCAAGACGAAAAAACAGCTGCAGCGGCCGCTAAGTAATTGGTCACAGGTGGCCCCGGACGCTTGCGTAACAGGGGCTGCGACAGTGGTCGTTTTTTCATCAGTCACGCACAAAAGCGCCGCTCTCCAACCCCGAGTTCAAACCATTGGGCCTGAGTTGGATGGCGTGTGGATCAATGCAATCCTTTGAGATTCATACATCTCTCTTTCAGGCGCAATCCAAAGAGGCTTGTGCCAGCACCTCCTCTGTGGCGTGGCAAAAATAAGTTAACGCAACCCATGAACTCGCTATTTCAACGACTTGCCCGCTCAAACGGGAAACCCGTCAGGCGATCGGAGTTGGGATTTCTAAAGTTCGCGCTTATGTTGATGCTATTTAGCGGCTCTTGGAGTATGGCGCATGGCGCGTCAGAACCCGGGAGCATCTCTGCCGACTCCACCACCACGGCACCGCTTCGTGCGTTGAGTCCACGGGGCTTTTTGCAATTGCTGGTTGCGCGCAGTGTTGAAATTCGGTACAGCCTACTTAGCAGCGAGGTGGCCCGTTTCCTCAAACGGGGTGAACAAGCGGTTTACGAATCTACCGGGTTTATGAGTTTGAGGGAGGAAGGCAGACAGCGCCAAAGAACAGCAGACGAGCGCTTACAAAACACATTTACCGCTAGCACGGAGATTCTCAATGAAACGACTCGCAGTGACGAAATCGGTGTACGCAAAAAGCTGCCTTCGGGCGCAGAGATGGGACTTAGCTACAAGGTCGCAAAGAAAAGTAACAACATCATTTCACAAACCTCGGCCTCTGATACCGAGTACAACGGCCAACTGAGTTTGACTCTCAAGCAGCCCCTGCTGCGCAATGCGGGGCGTTCAATAACAGAGACCGATCTTAAGATCGCCGACTTAGAGCACCAAATTGCCGTGCAACAATTGACGCAGCAAACGCTTAAATCAAGCGTAGAGGGCCTTAGCCTGTACTGGCAGCTCTACCGAGCACAAGAAACGCTTCGACTGCGTCAAGAATTGGTTGCCAACACCCAGACCCTAGAAACCGACACCAGAGCCCGTATCGCAGCCGGTAAGCTGGCTGCTGCTGCGCTGCTTGAGCTACAGGGCGTGCTGCTTAACCGACAGGCGGAACTGTCGCGCAGCGAACAAGCCCTGCATGAAGCGCAGGGCAAGGTGCTGACGGCCATTGACTTGACTTTGACAGAATCATCTCGTCTTGCCACAGCGTCCATTGAGCGTACGACGCCGCTCCCAGCCGTGAATGCCAATCTTGCACAGGCTCTAGAGCGCTGGTCGCCCTACCAAATTAGTCTGCTCAAACGTCAACAAGCCCAAATTCGACTCAATTTCGCCCAAAACCAGATGCTGCCCGTCGCAGATCTGGTCTTAAGCTATAGCGGTACGGGCTACGGTAAGCAGCCGAGAAGCACCCGTAACATCACAGAACAGGCCAAATATCCCGACTGGTATTTTGGTTTTAATTTTGAGGTACCCCTAGACGGCAACCAGAAAGCCCAGCAACAATTTTTTGCCCAAGGTGCCCGCGTTACCCAAGCAGAGCTGGAAATCTCATCTGTTCAAAATTCATTTTCCAATGACTTTACCGTCCGTGCCAATGATTTACACGTCACCTACCAATTGCTGCAAAGCAGTGCAGAAGATGTCAAACTTCGTCAAAGCATTTTGGACATTGAGCAGCAGCGGATCAATCTGGGTACAGGCTCACTAAGCACATTGATTCAAAGGCAAGTCGATTTGATTGAGGCCCAACAACGTCAACTTGAAAACCAAGTACGCTATGAACTGACACTGGCCACTTGGCAATACATCCAGGGCGATCTGCTGGCGGTCTATCAAATTGAAGTCTCTGGCCAAGCTGCGTCGCAACAGTAAACCAATAAGAGAATCCGATGGACTACGCTTCATATTCACTCTGCCAACGCTGGCCCGCTAGGTTGATCTGTCTAGCACTGGTGCTAGCCTGTGCAGATGTCGGCGCAAAAACCTTCTCAGGGCTAGTTTATCCCGTGCACGATATCACTTTAAGCGCTGGTGTAGCTGGGTTGGTAATGCGGCGTGAAGTGCAACTGGGCCAGCACGTTAAAGCCGATCAGGTATTGCTGCAACTGGATGACCGTACACAGGCTATAGAGAGTAACCGACGCAAGGTGATTTTTGAAGACCAAAGCGAGGTGAACGCGGCGAGAGAGCGTCTTCGAATTTTGAACGTTTTGCTTAAAGATGCCCAAGCTGTTTTTAACGCGACCGGATCGGTCAGTAAAGACGAGTTACTGCGCTTGGAGGCAGAACAACTGGCAGCCAGTGCGCGCGTGGATCAACTGGTAGAGCAAAAAAAACGAGAAAAACTCGACTTTGAGTCGGCAGAACATGATCGCCTGCAACGCCGGATTACTGCCCCGGTGAATGGGGTGATCACCAAATTGGCTCCCCAAGTGGGCGAGTGGGCCAAACCTGGGGATGCCGTGATTTCTTTGGTGGATGCGTCCACCGTGATTTTGCGCCTTGCGGTACCCCACACTGAGGCCAAGGCGCTCAGGGTAGGTGCGAACCAGGTCATTAAAACAGAGCCCAGCGACTCTGCTGTACCCGTGAGCGTAGTTGGCCGCGTCAGCTTTGTCTCGCCCGTGGCAGACCCGGCCAGCGGACTGGTACAAGTGGAAATCACCTTCAACAACCCTCGATACATGGTCAAACCCGGCACCAAAGGAACCATCGACCTTCAAGTGCCCACCACGGCAAAACCAAAGTGACACGCTATGTCTGTTGTGTCCGCTAACCCCAACCAGACGGCGCTCGACGCCCGTGCCTTGATTGCGCAGTTGCAGCAGATTCGCCGCCATAATCCGGCCGAACTGGACTGGAATCACTATTGCGAATTGATGCGCCAATTATGTAAGGCCAGTCACTGTGCGCTGGTGCAACGCCTGACCGAATCCGACAGCTTGGCGCAACTGGGGCGCGCCTCTGAATCGGCCACTTGGTCACCCATGCAAACCATGCCACCTGGTGTGGATATGCTGGCCAAGGCGCTGGATCAGGGCTACAGCCAAGCGCCCGCGCAAGACCCGCAGGGACAGACTTGGCTGGTGCTGGTACTGGTGCTGCAAGGTTTGGCTGATCATTACTTGGTGCTGAATATTCGAGCGCAAGAGCGTGGGCAACTCAATGAGCTAACTTTACGGGCCCTGCTGTGTGTTGATTTTCGGCCCGCCACATCCCCAGCCTTGACCCCCGCCCCTGCGGCACAATTGAGTGCCATGCTGGGTTTGGCAGCGGAGGTCATGCAGCGTCCCAACTTTGCGGCTGCCTGCCTGTCATTGGTCAACGGTCTGGCGGTATCGTGGGAGCTGCTGCACGTCAGTATGGGATGGGTGGATGGTGAGCACGTCGAAGTCGTCTCCATCAGCCATCTGGATCGGTTTGAGCAAAGCTCATCACAAACCCAACGAATCACTGCGGCGATGCTACCGGCCATTATTCAAGGCAGCGAAGCGGTCTGGCCAAGTGCTGTTGATGCGATCACCGATGTCACTGCACTGGGTGATTTTGCCCAGCACTTGGGCGTTGCACACGCGGTGGCGGTACCCATGCGCGACGCGCAGGGCTTGACTCACGCGGTGCTCTTATTGGCCAAGGGAGATCAAGACATTCCCAGCCTGAACGAGTTGATGCTGGCGCTGGAATTGGTGCAGCCGCGTTTGTCCGATTTGCGTCAACAATCGCTCAACTTACGTCGGCGCACTGGTCACGCGCTACGCCGCCTTTCTGAGCGCCTGTTTGGTGTTGAACACGCGCTACTCAAACTGGCCATGGTCTTAGTGACACCACTTCTGCTGTACCTGATTTTTGGTACTTGGCATTATCGTGTGGATGCAACAGCGCAGCTCAATACCGACTCTACTCGCCTGATCAGCGCCCAGTTTGATGGCCGCATCGACCAGGTTTTTGCTACGGCAGGCGATCTGGTCAAAGCCGACGCTGTGCTGGTCAATCTTGATACACGAGACTTGCTACAGCAGCAAAGCGAGTTGACCGCCGAAATCAGCAAAGGGCAAAGTGAGGTGAACAAATACCGGGCTGAGCGTCTGTTGGCAGAAACCGAAATTGCCCAAGCCAAGCTGGATCAGTCCTTGGCTCGGGCGCAAAGGGTGCAAGCTTACATTGAGCAAGCGCAAAGCAAAGCACCCTTTGAAGGGGTGATTGTTGAAGGCGAAAAAAAGGATCTGATGGGTGCTCCCATCAAAAAAGGCGAAAAGATTTTTCGGCTGGCTAAGGTAGAGGGGCTGTATGTGACGCTGATGGTGTCTGAGCGTGCTATGCGACACATCACCCCAGAGGCAACAGGCGAAGTGGCGCTTATCAGCCACCCCAATGTGAACATCCCAGTTCGAATCAGCTCGGTCATTCCGGTAGCGCAGGTCAAAGGCCAAGACGGTAACCAGTTCATGATCAGAGCCGAGTTGTTGCAAGCACCTCAGGCCTGGTGGCGTCCTGGTATGACCGGAATGGCACGCATTGATGTGGGCGACAAAAACATTATCTGGATCATCACGCATCGCTTGGTCGACAGGCTGCGGTTGATGCTGTGGTGGTAGCGCTAGCAAATCGGCGGTTCTAACGTGGCGACAAGCATTTTTAGTGACTCTTGGTTTCGCGTATCCGGTCTGCGCGTGGCCTTACTACCCAGCGTCGAGGTGAAAACGCAAGTCTTTCGCGGTCAGACCTGGCACATATTGCAGGACACCTACACACAACGCTACTTTCGCGCCTCGCCACAGGCCTGTCACTTTATTCAACGCCTAAGTACCAGCCAGACCGTCGAGGAGGTGTGGGAGGACTTTGTCAACCAGCGCCCTGAAGACGCCCCCAGCCGCGAGGAAGTGATACAGATTCTTTCCCAATTGCATATGTCCAACCTACTGTACTCGTTACAGCAATCGGACAACGAGGCCATCGTTAAACGCTACAAAAAGCAAAAAAACAAAGAGCTGCTCGGCAAAATTGCGTCTTTCTTGTTTATCCGCATTCCTTTGTGGAACCCGGACGCGGCGCTTAACCGTATTCGGCCGCTGATTTTGCTCACCACCGGATGGGGCGCATTCGCTGTATGGTGTGTGGTACTGATTTGGGGTGGACTGACTGCGTTTGATTTACGCGGCGAATTGATGGACCAGTCGCAGGGCGCTTTGTCGGTTGACAACTTGCCTTGGCTCTATGTTTGCCTCACGGTGCTCAAACTGTTTCACGAGGCGGGGCACGCTTTTGTCTGCAAGCGTTTTGGAGGAGAAGTGCGCACGGTGGGAGCAATGTTTTTGCTGCTCACACCGTTGCCCTACGTTGATGCGTCCAGCAGCTGGGGCTTTCCTGAACGTTGGCACCGCATTTATGCTGCCTTCGCAGGTATGGCTGTTGAGTTCTTCTTTGCCGCTGCTGGCGCGCTGGTGTGGGCCCACACCGCACCCGGTCTCACCCATAGCTTGGCCTTTAATGTGATGCTAATCGGCTCGGTCTCGAGTCTGCTTTTCAATGGTAACCCGCTGCTACGCTTTGACGCTTATTACATGCTGAGCGACTATGCCGAGATTCCCAATTTATACCAAAAAAGCCAGCAACAATGGAAGTACTTTGGCGATCGTTACCTACTGGGCACCGTTTCTGCACGAAGCAAAGCAACCGAACTAAAAGAATGGCTATGGCTCACACTTTATGGCTTGCTGAGTTTTGTGTACCTGCTGCTGATTTCGGTGGGGATCGGCCTGTTTTTAATGGACCAGTGGCTACCGTTGGGGCTATTGGTGCTGTCCATGACGGTTTACAAACTGGCGCTCGCGCCGCTTTACCAGTTGCTCAAGCATCTGCGCGGAGTGGCCACCCAAGGCAATCGCCGCCGCGCTTGGCTATCGGTGGCCGCCTGCGTAGTCGGTTTGGTGGTGTTACTGGGAGTAGTTCCGTTCCCCGATGCCGTGCGTGCGCAAGGCATTGTGAAGGCGAGCAACTCCACCACAATTTACGTGCAAACCGGCGGGATAGTGGAACGATTGCACGTGCGCCACGGAGAGCGTGTACAGATTGGCCAGTTATTGGTCAGTCTGAGCAATGCAGACCTAAGCGCCGACATCGCACAGACACAGGCCAGCCAGTCAGAGGCCCAGGCCCAGTACCGCCAGGCCCTGCACCGAAGCAGCAGCGACCTTGGTGCCTTGCAGCAAAAAATCAATACCCTTGAAGATCGTCTACGCAGCTTGAACGAGCAGCAGCAACTTCTTGAAGTACGGGCCGAGCTAGAGGGCGAGTGGGTGGCTCCTGACCTGCACGAGCGTGTGGGCAGTTGGCTACAACGCGGCCATCTACTAGGCGAAGTGGTAGACACCAGCCAATTCAAATTTGTCGCGGTCGTACCACAAGAGCAAACCGATAGACTCTTCAAGGACAACTTTAATCAGGCCGAGGTGCGTCTGGCCGGGCAGGCCGACAGCAACGTGTTATTGGCCAAAGTGCAAATCATCCCCTTTCAAAGCGACCGCCTGCCCTCTATTGCGCTGGGCTGGCTAGGAGGGGGCGATATTGCAGTCAACCCCACTGAGCCCAGCGGTACGACGGCCAAAGAGAGTTTCTTTCTGCTACAAACCGAGTTGCCCCATACCGCGCCGCATGACATCACGCTGCTGCATGGTCTAACCGGTACCCTTCGTGTACAAACGCCAGCCCGGCCTATTGCCACACAGGTGTACCGGGCCGTGAATCAATTACTGCAAAAGCGCTATGCGCTGTGAACAAACAGAGTGATGAACGTTTTGTCTGGCGCGCCTTGGCATGCACCCCGCGACGCCACTTTAACCCCTTGGTTTAGCCTATCGGGCTGGATGTCACTGGCTGCGCACCACAGCGGCCGCAGCTACCAAACCCTGCGCGAATCGGTTATGGCTTTGCATCTGCACTTAGCAGAAAACCCCGAAGAGGTGATTGCTCCATCAGCCCAGGAGTTACAGACCGCGCGCCAAACCGTTTATCGCTTACAAATTCACGGTACGAATGGTTCAGCGCAGCAGCGGCAAGCACAAATGACGGCCCAAATGGAGGCGCTTGCGGTAGTGACGCGCTTGGCGTGCCAACAAATAGGTCAGCGTGCGTCATTTCCGCAACTGATGGCAGCACTGGGTATGACCGAGGGCTATTTGATACAACTGGCGCCTGGCGAAGGAAAAACCTTGGCCGTAGCGATTGCAGCGGTACTGATCGCCTGGACGGGCAAGCCCTTGCATATTGTCACGGCCAACGATTATTTGGCTGCCCGTGACGCCCAACTGATGGCGCCCCTCTACCAAGCCAGTGGCCTGAGCGTGACGTCGATTGTGAGCGAGACGCCACCGCACCAATTGGCCGAATGCTACCGGCACGCCGTGGTGTATGCCACGGCCAAACAATTTTTGGCCGACCATTTGCGCGACGATTTGCGGCTAAGCGGGGCTCGTGACCCTCTGCGGCGGCGACTTTGGCAAATGCAGAACCAGCACGGTGACGACCAACCGGTGATGCGGGGTCTGTATGCTGTCATCATTGACGAGGCCGATGGCATTTTGATTGATGAAGCCACAACACCACTGATCATTGCCAGCGCCGAAGAAGACAAAGCCAATATGCTGGGCGCGATTCGGCTGGCCCGAGACTTGGTCGATCAACTCAAGCTGGAAGTGGATTACACCCTGTACAGCAAAGGTGGAGGATCTGTTCATCTGACCGAGCAGGGCAAGCGCAAGATCGAACACTTGTCACAGTCATTTAGCAGCTACTGGCAGGTTTCAAGTCGGCGTGAAGAAATATTCACGCTGGCCATCATGGCCCGTGATGTGTTCCAAAAAGACCGGCACTACATCATTCAAGAAGGGGCGGTGGTGATTGTTGACGAAAGTACCGGGCGTAGTATGCCTGGCCGCTCTTGGAGTCATGGCATTCACCAATCCATTGAGGCACGGGTAGGGGTTGAGCTCACCCCATTGACCAAAATTTCGGCACGCATGACGTTTCAGGAGTTTTTTCGTCACTACCACCGCTTGAGTGGTGCCAGTGGCACCTTGCACGGGCTGGACTGGGAACTATGGAAAACCTTTGGCTTATTGATACTGCGGGTACCTCCGCGCATCACCAGCCGCCTTCGCGTTTTGCCAAAACAGTGTTTTGTAACCCGGGCGGAGAAGCTGGCGGCCTTTATAGAGCGCATTGAAACACTGCACCGCATCGGTGTACCGGTACTGGTAGGCACACGGCGTATTTTGGATAGCGAAGAAATCTCGCGTTTGTTGCGTCAACGGGGCTTGGTCTGTACCGTGCTCAATGCCAAGGAGCACGAATATGAAGCGCAGGTGGTGGCCAGCGGCGGTGAGCGACGCCGTATCACCGTAGCAACCAATATGGCGGGCCGCGGCACTGACATCAAAATATCACCCGAGGTGGATGCGATGGGCGGCCTTCACGTACTAATGTTTGAAGCGCACGAATCGCCGCGCATTGACTGGCAACTTTTTGGCCGCGCGGGACGGCAGGGTGTACACGGGAGCGCCCAACCTTTTGTGTCACTGCAAGAGGAGCTGATTACCAAGTACACCCCGGTTTGGATCAAGCCGCTGGCGGGCTTAATCCCCGACCAGCAAACCCGCCTAAAAGTCAATCTGCTGCAATGGTTTAGCCAACGTCACGCCAGTGACATTGCCAGGCAACAGCGGGGTCACCTGGCTTTTGTACAAAAGCAACTGCAGGAGCAATTGGGCTTTTCAAAGGGCTAACGATAGGACGGTTGGGCCTATTGGCCCAGTCGTACCAAGCGTAGGCGATAAGTTCTGGTCAACGGGTCAGGACCGACGTTTCCGTCATTGAAGTCCACACTCCATACCCTGGTGGTAGGAGCGTTGACATCTACGCTTGAAGTAATGTAGGCCAGCGACTCATTTTTCGGAAACACACTTTGCACAATCGCCGGGTTCCTGCAAGAGAGGTTCACCAGTGAAGCCAACTCGTTTCGGCTGGGCACACGCCAATCAGAATACCCCTTGTCGCTGGCGTCATTGGCTTTTTTAAGCTGGGCAACCGCAGCGGCGGCTGAGTTAATGTCCAGCACCGTTCCGGCACTGCACATGGCATCGGTATAGCCTTCCGGACAGGTTTTCCACATCAGTCCCGTATGGGTATCCATCACCGTACCGCCGGTATTGACCGTAAAGCGCCCATCGTTGTTGTCACAGGTGGCGGTGGGTACTCGGCCCCCGCGCACCAAGCGCACGTTGTTGGTGTTGGTCATACGGGCGAAGGTGATGACCCCGTTGACGTCGGTATCAGCAACCCAAGCATCTACGGGGTTGCTGGTGGCAAGTTTGTCAGAAGACCAAAATTTACCGGACATAGAAGCGCTAGATACCGGTTTGTCCGCATTGGCCGCACTATTCGCCACCTGCCCAACGTCCATCAAACCGAGCAGCGCGCCAACTGTGGGCAGACGCCAGTCGCTATAGCCACACAGGTTGCTGGCGTTGATCTGGCTGACGTAGGTCGGCAAGTCCGCATAGGTTTTGCTCACACCTGGCAGGTTTTGCCAAGTCAGGCCGGAGACCTTATCGAATACGCAAACGCCGGAGGTGGCAAACGAAAACCCTAGCGCTCCATCGGCAGCGGCATTGGTCAGTGGGTGGGTATCGCGCCCAAAAGCGGTCAAGCCTGGTAGCACCGCTGTGCTACCGGTGCTGTTCAACCCCCCCGCATCGTCGTTAAGGATAGTACCCTTAGATGTACCAGTGAGACTACCTGACGACCAGTTAATGTCAAGCACTTCATTGGGTTCAAAATCGGCGTCTGGACACACCCGTATTTTGATAGTGACCGAGCTGTCGCCTTTTTTAATGACGGTTTGGGATTTTGTCTCAGACAAATAATCTGCCTTCTCAACCCCCACTGTATCCTTACACGTGGCGCCACCGGCGGCGTACCCAGGGCCAACACCCGCGTTGCTGGTATTAAAAGATACGACCACACCAGCGTCATATAAGACCGGCTTGTCGGTGGTAACGAGAAACTCTAGCAACGACGTCTGAATGGCATCACTAAGTTCAAGGGCTTCTTTTTTGAGTTCAACAGAAACTACAACGGCCTCAGGCGGCAAGGTGGAGGGCGGAGTGCTGCCGCCACCACAGGCGTTCAACAACAAGCTGCCAGCGAGCGCGATGCCCATGGATACGGGCCGCAGGTAAGTGAACCCTAGGTGTTTCAGAGGTGCAAGGTTTTTCATATTTTTTCCTAAAAATCATAATGACAATGTATCGACCCAATACTCAAACGTATCTTGACTATAGGTATCCAGCCCGCTGATCCACGGCTGTTCACCCGCTGTGCCTAAGATATAAGACTGCTGCTGACGGTTTGCCAAGCCATAGCTGCTGTCGGAAAGCAAATTATCACTGTCAGTCCCCATACCTGAATCCAAGGAATCGAGGGTAATAATGCGCTGCAAAGCGGCACTGGTGGATTCCGGCGCAAGGTAGCGACTTGCACCGGCAGCACCGGCGCTCAGTGTGCGTATCGCTCCCGCCGCGGACGACTGAACGGGTGTTGGCTGGCTCAGCAACCGGCTATTGGTTGGCAAGCCCGCTGAGATCAAGGCAGAATCGCCTTTTGTGAGCAGGGTGGCAGGATCTTCGGTCACTCGGGTCACGCTTCCAATGGCTACCAGCTGCTGATAGCTTTGACCCGGTCTGATCACATCAAAGTAGGTGCGGCCATCGGGGTCGGTGTGACGGACTACGGATCCTGCGGGTACGTCGACACGGATCAGGTCGGCGATCACCTCCAAAACATCCAGACCGCTACCGAATGCCGGGCCGTAACCAGAGATATTCACTGCTTTGGCAAAAATATCTGCGGTTGTATCTTTATTGGCATCGGTAATCGTTGCATCGCCGCCTTGAATATCTACTACACCTTGCTGCGTTAGGTCGGATGAGCGCGTATTGATCGTGGCAATTTCCACGGTAGTGGCTTGCGTGGCCTTAATTTGTACATCGCCACCCCTTGTGTCCACCCGTGTACCAGCGGCCATGGTGACACTGCCCTGCGCGCTGCTCAACTGCACCGCCCCATTACCCACTGTGCTTATGCTGGATTTAAGTACGATATCGTGGTCGGCATTCAGTGCCAATTCACCCGGCACCTGCACAACGCCACTGGGGAGTTGCAGAATGGTGATGGTGTTGCCATTGACCTGGATGTTGGTACCAGTGATGGTGGTGCCCGATGTGTTGACCACCGACGTGAGGTCGGTATTGCCTGCCAAGACGATATTGCCCAAGCCGGTCTGACCAATCACCACCGCGCTAAAGCCGCTACCGATGGCCTGGATAGCGCCACTGGTGAGGTTCAAGGCGTTGCTTGCAGGTGCCTGTGTGTCGGCTGCGCCTATCATTACGTTGCCACCGTTGTCGGTAGAGCGCAATGTGAGCACACCGCCTGTAGTGTTGAGCGAGTTAGCGGCCTTAGGCAGCGCCAATGACTTGGCGTCAATGGTAACGTCGCCATCCACATTGATGATGCTGCCGTCGGCAAATACCAAGCTGCTGGCACCTCGAACATCAAGGGTACCGCCGTTGGTCAGCGTGAGCGCTTGGTCAAAACGAACCACACCACCGGCATTGATGACCAGGGTGCCGGTAACAGCCACCGCGCTGCTGAAGGTGACATTTTTGGTGGCCGTGACCGTCAGGGCGTCAATGCCCGAGACGGTACCGCTGACTAGAACATCGCTCTCAGATCTGAGCGTCAGTGTCTCGTTAGCACCCCCGAGACCTGTAATGTTGCCAGTGATAATGAGGTTGCCCGTAACTCCGTCGTCGGCGGTATTACCTGCCGTGATGACCGTGCTGCCCGTCGCCACCTGCATCAGGCCATTAACGGTAATGTTGCCAGCCATAGTGATATCAGCCGCTGTGAGGGTGGTGGTGGTATTGGCCAAACTACCCTGTACAGTGAAGGTATCGCCACTTAAACCGCCAGATACCGCCAAAGCATTGGCCGCTCCGCTCGCATTGACGACGAGCGGGTCTTTAAATTCCACTGCGCCCTCGGTGCCGTTAACTACGATAGTTTGCTTATCTAAGCCCGTGCCCAAGGTGATGTCAGTGAAACCTTTATCGATAAGGCCAATCTCGGTCAGATCCAGATGCACGCCCGCCACCGCTGTGGTGCCGCCTAGCACAATATTAGCTGGTGCGCCGGTAGTCACTGGCAATGGCGCAATGACCAAGCTGCCACTGCTTGATGACAGCGGTGTGGTGATCTCCACGGTATTGGCAACCACATTGATATCTTGGTTGCTACCCGTAACAGAATCGGGCTTGTTGAACAAGACCTTGCCGGTTTTGCTGGTATCTATTTGGACGACACCAAGGGTCACGATCACACTAGAAAGCGTCACAACATCGGTGGCATAAACAGTAACCGGCCCGCTGCCACTGACGATTTTGGCGTTGATAGAGACGTCTGAGCCCGCGCCCAATGCATTGAGCACCACAGAGCCCGCACCATCGGCGCTGACGGCGGTGTCGTTGTTGGGCGCGCTGCCGTTGTTCAGCGTAATACTGCCTGCCGTGGTGCGTACAACTATGTTGCCGTTACCGCCGGTGGTGCGGATATCGCTTTGTGCCGCGTCGCTGCTGTTG
>JBEIEP010000012.1:0-68885 GCA_040382935.1 Burkholderiaceae bacterium | reverse complement strand
TGTGAGAAAAAAGGGTGCTGGCTGGGTGTTCAGCGTGTCGCTGCGCGGTTCATTTGGCGAGACTCAAATCAGACGACTACACATGTAGAACTGTACGAAAAAGGCTTATGGACGGGGGTTCAAATCCCCCCAGCTCCACCATACACAGGGGGACAGATTTTCTCTGTCCCCCTTTTGTTATGCCCGGCAAGCCCTGTATTTGCGGGCTTCCGCGATATTTCCTTGTGGACGCGGCAGGTCACATTTCTCCGGTTTTTAACCTCAAAACCCGAATTTCTCTCTTTTTTCTCTGTTGCCTTGTGGACGTGTCCATAAGTTGGACCCAGTATTCATGCGGGTTCCAGCGATCGGGTTGGACCTTACCAGTGGCCGAGCATAGGGGAGTTGAACTGGTTAAAAGGTCGTCGAACACCTGCTTGAGGTTGATAGCTGTCATTTAGCCTGGTAGAGCGCTACTGCTCGGGACGTAGAGGCCGGAGGTTCGAACCCTCTCACCCCGACCAGGTTCATCCATTGAAGCCCACTGATCTTCCAAGGTCGGTGGGTTTCTTGTTTCTAGGCACGTCCACTGACCGCTCAAAGGGTGCCCCAGCCCGGACTCCACTCACCTCCCACTTGTTTAAACGCTTTTGTAGCAAAGTTCTCTGTCAGCTACTCCAGGTGGCAGGTGTCTGGGCTGGGTCGTGGACTGCTTCCAAGCCTGTGGGCCAGCGTGGGCCCGGGTCAGCCGACCAGGTTTGCTACACCTGCGGGTTGGGTGGCTTGGGTTTAGCGGGCTACGAACGCCGAAGTTCAGCATCCATCTCTTCCATCAGCAGGATCAATTCGACGCCAGTCAGGTCGTTGAACAGCACAGGCCGTCCGTTGTCCTTGAAGTCGTACTTCAGGTTGCGCCAGTGAACAGGTGGGTGTTTGGGGTTCTTAAAACGTATTTTTCCGTCGTGCGAGATTGCGTTACGAATTGCCCAAGCAAATTGCCAGACGCAATGCCACTTACCCTCGAACTCTCTTCCCCAACTGGCCTCCACGGCTTCAAGGTGCCGTTCGTAGTACGACACGAAGGTATCACCAACTAGCCTCGCCATCATCAATTGGATTTTTGACAAGAAAATAGGGTGATCCGGTGGCGATGGGTTGATGGTTCGCTTGACCAAGGTCAGAAACTTTGGTTGCCTGCTGGACGGACTCAACAAACGATCAAACAAGGGTCTAGGAAGGACATGAATTTCAAGGCCACTAACGTCTGGTTTACCAACAAGGGTAATCGTATCCATTTGCCCGAAGGGCCTTGCTGTGCCGTTTTTATGGAGTTCGAAGCCTGAGCCAACCGACCCAATACAGACAACAAGTCTGACCAGTTCTTCAAAGAATCCATGGTCTTTCGCCCTGTATTCAGTAATGGTAGATGCAGGAGTAAACATGAAGCTTCAAAGCTGGTCTAAAACTGGATGGCCGCAGGATTGACCCCCAGCAGAGCACACAGGTGGTTCAAGTAGTTCGGGGTTGCGCCTTGGTTGAAGAAGTAGCCTTGGGTCTTGCTGGTCTTCACATCGATCCAGACACACAAATCAATCTGAGACTTAGCCCGGTTTAACGATGCCGCCATGTCGGGCATGGTGGCGTGCCGACTGCCATCGACCGCATCAAACAAGCCAGTGAATGTTTCCCTTAGGTCACCGAAGCCCGAAATGTCATCATGGTTGACGAAAACCAAGATGTTGGGCACAGCTCGTGTTGGATTGACTGCCTCAAACTGTTGCGAAGCCTTGTTGGCATGCTTTCTGATCTTCTTGAAAACTGGATCATCTCGCCCACCACCAACAATCTGACACGGCTTAGCCAGATCAAGTAATTTGTCTAACCACTCATCGCGCGGCGATTTCAACTCGCAATAGGCTACAAGCGCGCCACTCTGGAGCACCTTGAGGTCAGCTGTACGACCTCCCCCGCGTGGAATCTTCTGTAGGCTGAGACCAATGGGAGCAAAGACCAGCTTCTCAGCGAGTTTCAGATCATCATCTTCGGAAGGATACTGCTTCACTTGCCAGCCTCGTAGTAATCATTTTTGTGAACGGCGCTCACTACGCCGTTGATTCGCCAGTCTCAGGCGCTCTGGTTCTGTGTAGATTCGCTCTAGAAGCATGGACGTGAAATCTAACAAGTCATTCGCATCATCGACTGTCAGTGTTCCTGCATGTGCGCCATCGTTCCCATCTTCTTTGATACACGTGGAAAGATCCCGCAAGCTCTCATGAATAAGATCAGCATCGAATAACCACGGCAACCGTAATCCAAGATCTCTACGCACCTTCCAGGTTAGACCAGGCGTATCTTCATCCGAAGGCAGCATTCCCTTAGTGGCTAAGTCGACGCATAGACGAAACATTGTCCCAGCAGCATTAAAACATCCTACTGCCAAGCAGGTAGCGCCCTCCAGAAACACTGCTTCAATATCAGCAGGCAGAAACTGAGGAGGCGTAACAGTCGCTTTGTCTTTGTAACTTACAAAGCCTCTCACGTCCGCATATTTGTTCAAAGCCGCAGGCATCTTTAGCAGGCCTGTTCGGTGAACCTGGGTGTAATCAGTTCCGACCCTCTCTGCCAATACAAAAATCGTCGAATGGCCGCAATGACGGCATGTCGAAAATGCTTCATACCAGTTTTGCCAACCATGTTCTTGACGGTAAATTTTTGCCGCGTCCACATCAAATGTCATGTGCTTTGAAGCGCATCTTGGGCAATCAGCGACAAGTTCCGACATAACAGTCCCCAGAATTGGTTGACGAGAATTTTCATTCGAGTTTACGCTTGCTCGCATGGACTTGGGCAAGTGGGACGCAGCAGCAAACGACACAGGCTACAAGCCCTAACGGCACCGCACTCTGCCCATATTGGCGTCAATCACGCCCATAGCCAACTACCCGACCAAACTGCGCATCTTCGAGGCCAAAGCCAGTAGGTATTGGCAGGGGCGCTGCCAACTCAAGTGCAATACCTAGCGATGCCTAATCAGGATTTAGCCAATTTCGTGCCGTCCATCTCAATTTAGTCTTCGATACTCAATGACAGCTCACGCTGCATAGCGGAAATGGGACTGAAGAGTGCGTCGCTTGCAATCTGTCAAAACGCCCCTTTTCGTAAAACCAAGCCATGGCCGCCAAATTGGCCGAAACCCTGACTGAGCGGGCCTGAATTCCTTCAGACGGCTTGCTGTGGCATGAATTGCTCATGCCACAGGTACGGTAAGGCATTCCTAGTGAACCACATCATGTTAGCTTCCAGAGGTGGCTTGCCTCCAAGGATGTTCATCACCAGGGCAGGGTCCAGCAGCGTCAGGCGCAGCTGCTCATTGACCGTGCTCGGATCCAGTCCTTCCAATTGGGCGATTTCCGAGCCGCTCTTGACCTCTCCGGTGTCGAGCAGCCACTGCCAGTAATGGGCCCTGGCCAGCCCATGGAACATGGCGACGTGGGTGCTCTTGGTTAACACCGCACTCATCGATTGGCCTTCTGGCGCGTCCTGCGTCAGGACCAATGTTTTGATGCCTGGGCGGCGTTTGAGCTTGAAGGGCTTGCGCGTGGAGATCCTAAGACCTTCACCGTCTTTGTTGATTGCCATTTCGCTCATGAGGACATCTCCAACTCCAGCATCTCTGCGCCAATGGTCCCGGGCTTCATCGCCTCCAGCAGAGCCAGCCAGTCAGTGGTGCGCCAGCTGACCTCGATCGTGTCGTCATCGTGCAGCGTGACTCGCTCCACCAGGCTGCGAATGATGTGACTTTTGAGTTCATCGAAGTAGCTGTCCCAGATTTCCGCTGTGCGCTGAAGCACTAAATTCACAGCTTGGGCTTCGGGAATGCCGGGGTTCAACTGCTGGATCTGGTGCCAGTATTGATTGAGCATCGTGCCCGAGCACAGGAAATCGAGCACCTGCCGGGTGACTTCCTGCTCCACCGGCTCGGCGGGTTGGTTGGCGACGGTGCTCTGGCTGGCGCCCTCGTGCATTTTCTTGTTGTGCACGTAATAGCGGTAGACCTTGCCAGATTTCTTCTGGCAGGCCATCGGAAGGTACAGATCGCCTGCAGGGGTGTAGATCAAGCCGCGCAACAGAAACTGGGTCCGGGCCTTCAAGGACCAAGTAGCCTGGGACTTTTCTTCGGGTTTGCGCGCAAGCATCTTTTGCACCTTGTCCCACTGGACCTGATCGATCAGGGGCTTGTGGGCACCAGGGTAGAAATTGCCCTTGTGCGAGAGCATGCCCAGGTACACGCGGTTTTGCAGCACCTTGTACAGCGACTGCTTGCAAAAATGCCGCCCCGTTTTGGTCAGGCGGTTTTGCTCCTTCATTTGCTGGACCATCTGCGTGGTCGATCCTGTGCTGACGTAGGTGTCGAAGATCCAGTTCACAGTTTCCGATTCTTTCGGGTGGATCAGTAACTGGCGATCTTCCACACGGTAGCCCAGCGGCACCACGCCACCCATCCACAGCCCCTTGCGTTTGGAGGCGGCAATCTTGTCTCGAATGCGTTCGCCGGTCACTTCGCGTTCGAACTGAGCAAAAGACAGCAGCATGTTGAGCATCAGGCGTCCGTTGGAGGTCGAGGAATTGATCTGCTGGGTGACGGAGCTGAAGCTGACCGTGTGCTGGTCAAAGACCTTCATCATCTGGGCAAAGTCGGCCAGGGAGCGTGAGAGGCGGTCGATCTTGTAGACCACCACTACGTCAATACGCCCGGCCTTGATGTCTGCCATCAGGCGTTTGAAGCCGGGGCGTTCCATGTTGCCGCCGGAGAAGCCGGGGTCTTCGTAGGTGTCCTGAACGGGCACCCAGCCTTCTGCGCGCTGGCTCATCACAAAGGCCAGGCCTGCTTCGCGCTGGGCATCGATGGAGTTGAATTGCTGGTCCAGGCCTTCATCAGAGGACACACGGCAGTACACGGCGCAGCGTTTGATGGTCACTTCAGTCATGCGGCCACCATGTTTTTCACGCCAAAAAATGCGGGTCCGGACCAATGCGTGCCGGTGATGTTCTTGGCAATCGCCGATAGGCTGCGGTAGATCTTCTGGTTGTACTCGTAGCGACCGTCAGCCAAAACCTCCACCCTGAATTCCTTGCCCTCGAACTCCCGCACCAGGGTGGCCCCGGGCATGGCCACCGCTTTGGCCGGGGTGTTGGTCTTGATTTTGGAGAGGTTTTGGCCGTAGTCGACCAATCGCTCGCGTGTGGACTGCGGCAAGGTGCCAAAGGCCAGTTCCTGAATCCGGTAGCTCAAGCGTGAGATGAGGTATTTGCGGTTGGGGTGCACCGGGCGGCTTGCGAAATGCAGATCCCACACTTTCCAAAGATCGGGCATCTTCATTTCATGCAGTGCGGCCACTTCGCGCTGGACGGCATTGAGCTTTTCCAGACTGCGCTGCTCGCGCGGGGTGATGGATCGTGGCTTCATGGGTGAACTCCTTGTTCTGTAGACGGGTTCACATTCACACTCTGCCAGGCATGGAAGTCCACGAACTCGTCCAGATCAGTGGCGTAAACCTGACTGCTGTGGATTTCGGTGAGCTTCTGGTGTTGACTGAGGGCGCCTTTGGCCATCAGTTCGCTGATCTGTTCAAGGCAGAGGTAGCCGCTCTTTTCCGAGCGATTGCCCAGGGGGCTTGTGAATTGGTTCAGGTGGACTTTCATGGGGAGGAGTTGATTGAGAAAACCGTCCACAAATCGTATGAATGAACCCCTCCAGAAGTAACGTGTTTTGGCGGGCCAATGAGGCCCTTGAGTTGGAGAGCCGAATAAATCCTGGGTTTCTGAGACACCGGCCAGCATTCAAGCGGCCTGCAGCGGTGGCTTTGACAAACTTGCCAAAAGCTGTATATTTATCCAGCAATCCGGCAAAACCTCAACCCAAGCCCCCGGTCAAGAGACAGGGGGTTGAGACGCCTCATTGCCGAAACAAACAACAAAGGAGACCCAAATGAGTCGAGCTCAGACCTACGCCGACATCCTGCTGAACTTGCCTGTCGACGACACCCTCAAAACATTCATGGAGCGCCATGCCTTGCCACTGCCCGAGGGCTGGTCATGGAACGACTCCGTTCAAACATCCAAAGGCCTGATTGGCTTGATCCAGTCCCACCCTGTGGCTGCCATGCGTGACTGCATCGTGGCGGGTTTGCACGCCAGCACGCTGCTGGCTCACCCTTTGGGCAAGCAGGCCATGTTCCAGGCGGCGCATGATCGACCCTCCGAGTTGATGGGCCTGATTGGCTGCAAGAGTGACCTGCAGCGGGCGTTATGGCTCTATGTTCACCACCCCGCGCTGTTTGAGGCGGCGGCCGAAATCGAATACCTAGACCACCATGGGCAGCAGGCCCAACAGCATGACCTTGGCATCAAGAGAGCCATACAACGAGACGAGGCCTCGATAGCTGCGTTCAGCGATGCCATCAAGGGGTTCTACCAGCGCGAGCTAGGCTGCGGTGAGGTGTGTGTGGTCAATGTGCTCGAACGTGCTCGGGGCACACAGCTCATCTCAATTCACGCCAAGGATCTGGCGACGGCCAAGCTCGAATTCGAGGGCAGCCAGCTGCAGCGGCGCGTGGGCAGTCCCAATATCCACATGGTGCTGGAATATGCCCAGGCAACCGGTGTGGCACGCACCATCATCCGAGGTGGGGCCAAGTACCACGCCATGCTCTGTGAGGCCTTTGCCAGGCATTTGCTGGGTGTGGACGCGGATGCCCAGCGCATTCAGACGCCTCGCCTGAACCTTACCTCTCTGCGCATGGGTATGAACATCCCGCAAGCGATCGAGGACGGCTTCGTGGGCCTGCAGGTCAAAAGCGTGACCGTGGTCAGTGGCTGTGGACGGCTCAAGATGGAATGCACCGCCAGTGCATCCAGCGATCAGCGCTGCGTGACCGATTTGCTGGCCAGCTATTTCAACTCGGAGAATCCACTCACTCGTGGTTGGATGATCCAGGCAGCGGTGCTCAATTTCTACCTCGCACCCATGCAGGGCAAAAGCCGCTGTCCGGTGGTCAGTGTTGAGGTCACGAGCAAGGGGCGGCTGAACCTGCACAAGTTCGATGAAAAACTTCGGACCCAGCTGGAAGGCTATCTGGTGCAGCTGGGCATCCTGCAAGGCCAGCAGGTCCTCTTGCCTGATCCAGAAAGTGCAGGGCAAGGGGTGCTCGCTGGTGGTTTGTTTGAGTGAGGGCTGTGAATGGAGATCACGCAGAACCAGCAAGCCATCAATTTGGCAGCCCTGTTGTTTGTGAGGGGTGGTTTTTCGCTCGAAAGCGGCCTGCACGACGGAGAAATTTCAGCTCTGCATGTACTCAAGCAGGTTAAGGCGGTGATTGCGGGCCAGGTCAACGCCAGTGATGCCATGTGCGCTTTCTGTGGCTTGTACCGAGGTCCTATCTTCCGAAGCGATGAAGGCCTCATGGTGCAGTGCCCGGACTGCGGTCCCTTTCGGCTGGATCCGGCCAGTCAGCGCAGTTGGCAGCTGGACGAGGAATGGCTGATTCGTAAGTTGCGTGGTGCACTGGGCATTGCGTCGCAGGCCTCAATCACCTGTATCGTCGATGGTGTGTGGGACATCGGCCGCTACAGGAAGCGACCGGTGGTGGTGGCGCGCCGGATTGAACTGGTGGAGCGCCATGGGCTGCAGATATTTCACGGACACGAGCCTCGAATCCAGAGTTGGGTGATTACGCCCAGGCCCTTGGGTCGGATGCCGCAGGATCCGCTGGCAGGTGTGGCCACCTGGTGGCATCTCGAGGATCGATTTGCCTTGCATGGCATGGCGCTGCGTCTGCTCGACGATGTGCATGAAGATGCTGGCGATGTTTTGAGAGACGCCATCCCTGTGGCCATTAATGGGCCGTTCAGCGACGACTTCCAGTGGGTGTATCTCGATGACTGGCCGCATGGCCCCATCCGCTTGACCGAAGCTCAGGCGAGGTTGTTTGCTGCGCTCTGGAAGCATCGAAACCAAGCCCAACCAGCTGAATTCCTCATGAGGGCAGCTGGTCTATCCAGTGAAAAACCAATGGATGTCTTCAAGATCAAGGCCGCAAATCGCGGGGATCCGTTGTACCTAGGGCCGCTCCAAGCTTATGAGCAACTGGTTAGCCGACAGCGCCGGTTGGGTTTGTACCAGCTGGCCTGGGATCAGAAGTAATTCCTGAGAGGTGCTCTTCTAACAGGAAATCTGACTTCTAACATCGGCAATGTTGTATCAAGCCATGACCGCGCTATTTTTCGCTTCACGCGCGCCGCGACAGGTTCCGGAACGGCTGCTTATTGGATGTCGCTTTTGAATGCAGGCTTGAAGTCATTGAGTTCGTGCGCCTGCAGTCCAACCTTTGCTGAGGTCGCCACATCTTTCCATTGCTTGACTGCTGAGGCCACCTCTTCAAGGGTGGATTGCGCTTGGTGCTGCGACAATTCGAAGCGGGCGGCTTGACCCAACAGTTGCTGGATCGAGGTGATCGGTCCACTGTCTTCACTGAGCCAGGTTTTAGATTCCGACTCCTTGTCGGGAAAAGGGTTCAAATCAAAAGCAGGTGCCAGTCGCCACTGGTTGTTTCCGCTGTACAAGAACCCGATGTTCTGCAAGTGATCATCCACGTTCGTGATCATGTGATTGAACACCAACCGTCGCCACAACTGCCTAGCGTCATCCATGAAGTTCTCGCATTTGGAGCGCATCACATCGATGATTTCCGTGTACGAATGCTCGTCGTCGCGGTTGGCTTGTAACAGCGTGGCGCCTGAGATGTAGGGGATGCGATTTTGTTCGGATGTGCGGTCAAAGCGGCGAATCATGGCAACCGGCTGGTCCTGAACCATCACGATCCGTGCTTGCGCACTGTCAATGCCTGCCAGCTGGGCCAGTCGCAGTGCCAACACCTCGCCACGCGTGACAGAGCGCTCATCGTTCACGCTTGGAAACTTGCCAAGCGACAAAGCACCATCTGAATCCAGGATGGTGCATTTGGGGCGCATGCCGCCCAGGGATGTTCCTTTGCCCTGAAGGTAGGCCAGGTCTTCGGCCGTTTCTTTGCTCACTTCCACTGCGCGGGATGCGAGGAGAATTTTTTCCAGCTCCAAAAATGCAGGCGTTGACCGCGCACCATCGGCCACGCTGCGCAGGTAGTGCCCGCTCTCATCTCGTAGCCGCAGTGCGCCCACGCGGCTGAAATCATCCACGCAAGCGAGGTAGTCTGCTTCGGTCAGTGGCCCAAGCGACGCATCTTTGGCACGGGCCTTGGCATGTGCGCGTGCGATCACTCGCCGTCCCCACGCATCCGGCTCGGTATCGGCCAAGGCCAAGAAGAAACAGGTGTCGTTCTTGGTCGGAGGCTTGCGCAGTTGGTAGCCGCTTTGGCGGTTGAGGTCGGGAGAGACATCGAAGAACTGGGCATCTGCCAGCCAATCTTCGCTGTAGGCGAATTGAGAAAACTCCCGCTGGCCGTCCTTGACGAAGATGAGCCGTCCCAGAGGTTTCTCCGCTTTGCCCAGAAAGACATCCATCTGGGTGCGGGTGGGGGCTGGCCTGGCGGCGGGTTTGACAGCAGGTTTTGTGGCCATCAAAACGCTCCGGACTCTGGTGATTTGCGGGACTTGCGCACGCGTTGGGGCAATTTTTCATCCATCAGGGTCAGGCCGATGGTGTCTTGAGGCGTGTCGAGTAACTGATTGAGCTTGTCCAACTCCCCGAACACCTGCAAGGCCCTGGCGAGATGAACCATGGCAGTGCCCGGGTGGCCCGCTTCCATCCGTCGCACGGTGTGAGCAGATGCACCAATCCGCTGCGCAAGATCTTCTTGTGTCAGGTGTCTGCGCCGACGCGCAAGCGAAATTGCCTGACCGAGTCGGGTCAGGCTGCGTGCAACTGGCAATGGTGGCGGGGATAGAGATTTCATTTAAAGCGCATTTTATGGTGTTCTAAAAATTTTAGCAACGCATATATGAGTGTTTATTTTTCCGTGGCTATGAAATTTACTCTGCTATTGGCAGGTGCTCGATCCAACGCGTCCAGCTCATCGAGCGCCAGGTCGGGATTAAGGAACTGGAGATATCGCCAAAGTTCCTTGATCAGTTCCTTATCAGTTCCCCATTGATTTTCTGAAATAGCAGCGTTGTCCCTCAACTCTCTGAAAGGAGTGCCCCATGCTGCTAACAACACCAGCACGTTCAACGCTCAACCCTTTGAGCGCCATGGCTCCAGAGCCACATATGCCCCCACGGCAAGTCCTGAGCGAGGCCGATCTGGCCTCGCGTTGGGGCATGAGCCCCAAGACCCTTCAACGCTGGCGAATGGAGGGGCGCGGACCTCACTACTTGAAGCTCGGCAAGCGGGTGAACTACCCCCTCAATGCCGTGATTGCCTTTGAGAACTGCGTCCAGCACGTCTCCACCTCGCAACGTTCCACCACCTGAGGAGTTCTCCATGAACCACCTTCAATTGCAACAGGCGGCGTTGCCCGACCTCTCCGAGAACCAGATCAGCCGTCTGCCCAAAGACCAGCTGGCTCACTTCAGCAACGCAGTGCAGCAACTCCATGACTGGACGTTGCAGATGCGCGGCCGAATCAATCGGGGCATGGAAATCCGCTACGCCGACCAGATCCGTCATGCCACAACGCTTGGTCAGGAAGAAGCTGCCAGATTCCGCATCGACGACGGTGACCTGCAGATCGATGTCTCGCAGCCTAAAGAAATCGTCTGGGACCAGAAGCACCTGTCTGAAATCGCAGAACGAATGGTCGTTGCCGGTGACCGCGTACAGGACTTCATGCAGGTCCAGTTCTCGGTGGCCGAGCAGGACTACGCCCGCTGGCATCCACTGTTGCGTGCGGCATTTCAGCCCGCCCGCAAGGAACTCATCACCGAGCCCACCTTCCAGATCCGCTGGGTAGGCGATGTTCAGCTCTGAGCGCCCAAAACCTTCATCTTCACCCAAACACCACCAATCAAAGGAGATTTCTCAATGAACAACGACAACTACCACCAGGCCGCTTGGTCTGATTTCAATGACGCCGATGCCCAGCAAGGCGAGTTCAACCTGATCCCCAAAGGTACCCAAGCCCTGGTGCGAATGACCATAAAACCCGGCGGCTATGACGACGCCAGCAAGGGCTGGACAGGCGGCTATGCCACGGCGTCGGACGAAACCGGCGCAGTGTTTCTGTCCTGCGAGTTCGTGCTGCTCACAGGTCCGTTTGCCAAACGCAAGATTTGGAGCAATGTTGGTCTGCATTCCAACAAGGGGCCGACATGGGCACAAATGGGGCGCAGTTTCATCAAGGCGGTACTCAACAGCTCGCGCAATATCCACCCTGATGACAACTCACCCGAAGCTCAGCGTGCTCGTCAAATTCGCAGCTTCGGTGACCTGGATGGGGCCGAGTTCGCAGCCCGGATCGGCATTGAGAAGGATGGCCAGGGCGAGTACCGCAACATCATCCGTCTGGTGATGGAGCCTGACCACAAAGAGTACGCAGAACTGATGCAGGCCAAGCTGCAGCGCGATGGTGGCATGGGTGGGGGCCACGGCTCCGGTGGTGCTCCTGCAACTGCTGTTCCCACAGCAGCGGCGACAGCCCCCCAGTCGGGGACCAGCTACACCCCGCGCCCCAGTAATGCGCAGGGTCGACCTGCATGGGCGCAGTGATGGCGAGGTTGCATGAAATGCTGGGTGTGTTTCCGTCAAGCCAAAGGCTTTGGTCATGTGGATCTGCGCTTCAAGGTGGGGCACCCCAAGCGGTACCCCATCGACTGGATCTTCTGCTCGCTGCGCTGCCAGGCCTGTTTCCACCGGCTGTACGCAGTTGGTGTGCGCTACCTCGAGCGCGAGGGAAAGCTGCCAACGGGAGCAGAGGTGATTGATCCATCCGACGCAGAACTGGCCGCCATGCAGCAGTGTCTCAAGCCGCTGGGCGAGGCGGCCAGCGAGATCGGTATGGACCGAGCGCTGTCGAGTTACACCCAGCAAGAGGCCCTTGCGCTAATCAATGCCGTGGTCACGACTTATGTCGAGGCCATGGTGCGGGAACACGAACGCAGCAAGTATCCGCCCGTTCGCATGCAACTGGATGCGCCGCCAATGAACTGAGTTCGGCAGAGCGTTTCCTCAATTTTCAAAAACCAACCGATGCGGGCGCGAAAGCCGCCTGCAGGGAAGACTGTTTTCATGAACAACACCAATCCAATGATTTCTTCAACGCCGCAGCCAGTTCATTCGGTCGGCGATTTCACAGATGAGCCATTCGTGACGGCCGAGCAGGTCTCGACAGCACTGAATCTTCCCCTGTACTACTTCATCGATGCTCGCAAACGAGCCGAGATGGGGATCCCGTTCTACCTGATCAGTCGCATGGTGCGCTATCGCATCCGGGAGTTGCACAAGTGGCAAGTTGGGTACGCAGCCCGACAAGCCGGGCATACGAGCACAGCCCAGAAGGGAGGTGCACATGCTTGACTTCAATGATGCCCCAGGTGGCCACACCCGCAAGGTGGCGGGGGACGGTGCTGACGCTGCCCGAGAGAAGGATGAAATCCGCGCAGCCTTGAATGACCAGCTGCCCTTGCTGGCTCTGGATATCTGGCCCTCAGGAAAGCGCCGCCAGAACAAATACCTGGTGGGCGATGTGATGGGAGGGCCGGGCGACAGCCTGGAGCTTTTGCTCTCTGGTCCTAAGGTGGGGCTGTGGACCGACCGCGCCACGGGTGAGGGCGGAGACATCCTCGACCTCATCGCCCGCTACTACAACCTCGATGTGCAGGCCCAGTTTCCCCAGGTGCTCGAACGGGCTAAAGGCTGGCTCGGACGCGTCTCGGCCATGCCCGTCAGCGCGGTGGCCGCGAGCAAAGCCAAAGCCCCTGCAGTGGATGAGCTGGGACCTGCAACAGCCAAGTGGGATTACCAGGATGCCAGCGGAAAACTCATCGCCGTGGTGTACCGCTACGACCCAGAGCCGGGCCGCAAGGAGTTCAGGCCATGGGATGTGCGCCGCCGCAAGATGGCTCCACCTGAGCCGCGTCCGCTGTACAACCAGCCGGGCATGCTCAAGGCTGAGCAGGTCGTGATGGTGGAGGGCGAAAAGTGCGCTCAAGCATTGATTGATCTGGGTGTGTGCGCCACCACGGCCATGCACGGCGCCAACGCACCGGTTGAGAAAACCGACTGGTCCCCTCTGTCTGGCAAGCACGTCCTAATCTGGCCAGATCGCGACAAACCTGGCTGGCAATATGCCGCCCATGCTTCGCAGGCCATCATGCAGGCTGGGGCCAAGTCCTGCGTCATCTTGCAGCCCCCGGCAGAAAAGCCCGAGGGCTGGGATGTGGCCGATGCGGTGCAAGACGGGTTTGACATAGCTGGCTTTCTTGCCGTTGGCGAGCGCGTGCCGGTGGTGCATCAGATAGACGCACACACGCCCATGCAGCTGGTCGATGGGATCGACTACACGAACGAGGATGGGCTGGCCATGGCCTTTTCTCACCAGTTCGCCGAGGAATGGCGCTACTGCGCACCATGGAGCAAGTGGCTTGTGTGGAACGGCGTGCGCTGGAACATCGACAAAGCCTTGTATGTCATGCACCTGTGTCGCCTGATTTGCCGGGCAGCTTCAGTGCATGCCGATAGTACCAAGCTCAAAGGTCGCTTGGCCAGTTCTGGAACGATCTCGGCGATCGAGCGCATTGTGCGCTCCGAGCCGCGCCACAGTGCCTCGGTCGATGAGTGGGACTCAAGCGTCTGGCTACTTAACACGCCTGGTGGCATCGTGGATCTTCGCACTGGTGCGCGTGGTCCGCATGACCGCGAGCGCCGCATGACCAAGGTGACCACGGCCACCCCGCAAGGGGATTGCCCGGTTTGGCGAAATTTCCTGGTCAACGTCACAGGGGGTGATGACGAGTTGCAGGACTATCTGCAGCGTGTAGTGGGTTACTGCCTGACGGGCGACATCAGCACCCACGCACTGTTTTTCTTGTACGGCACTGGTGCAAACGGCAAATCGGTCTTCGTGAACGTGATCTCCACGGTGCTTGGCGACTATGCCGCCAACGCTCCCATGGACACCTTCATGGAATCGCGCTCGGACCGGCACCCCACCGATCTGGCAGGACTGCGTGGTGCACGCTTTGTATCGGCAACTGAGACAGAGCAAGGCAGGCGCTGGAACGAATCCAAGATCAAGGCGATCACGGGTGGGGATGACATCACGGCGCGCCTGATGCATCAAGATTTTTTCACCTACAGACCGCAGTTCAAGCTCTTGATTGCCGGTAACCACAAGCCTGCGATCCGCACCATCGATGAGGCCATGCGCCGCCGCATGCACCTGATCCCTTTCACGATCACGGTCCCTCCAGAAAAGCGCGATCCGCTCCTGACCGAAAAGCTGCTGGCTGAGCGCGACGGAATCATGGCTTGGGCCGTCCAGGGCTGCCTGCTTTGGCAAAGCCAAGGTCTGAGCCAGCCCAAGTCTGTGGTGAGCGCGACCGAGGAGTACTTCGAGGCCGAGGACGCCATGGGCAGATGGATGACAGAGCGCTGCAACCTGGGTGTCAATCACAAGGCGCTGACGGCCACTCTCTTCAACGACTGGAAGCAGTGGGCAGAACTCAGTGGTGAGTACATAGGCACGCAGCGCCGGTTCTCTGACGCCTTGTTGGCCAGACGTTTTGACAAGTGGCGCAACTCCATGGGTGTGCGTGGCTATCAGGGGATCGACCTCAAACAGCCCACCTCTTTGCCTGCCCGGTCCTATCCGTACAACGATGATTGAGAGGAAATTTCAATGAAAAAGATTTCAGATATCGGCTCTTTGACGCAACTGACGAGTCATTACATTGGTTCTTTACGCGGGCGCGTAGACGCGCATAAAGAGAAGGAGTGTTTTGTACCGTCAAAAGCGTCAGACCCATTGTCAAAACCGGACAAGTCCGTTTTTGACTTCCCAGCGGCGCATCGGAGTATTTCGTTTGGAGGGCCGGTATGAAGATCCCTCCAGCACGTTACCCATCGCCCCTTGGGCGCATGCAGGCCACTCCCATGGACGTCGAGGCGGCCAAGCGCCAGGGGTGGCGCGAGCAGCACATCCTGGTCGTTTCGGACGAAGACGATCGCCTGGATTTTCTGGAGCGCCAACTCATTCGCAGCATTGGCGAGCGGCTCTATGGGCAAGGCCATGGCCAGGGTCAACCCAAGGGAGGTGGCCATGGTTGAAGTCTGGACAGTCGAGACGGTGGCGGACCGATTTGTCGATGCGGCCAGAACGGCCAGGCGCCTGCCACGCGTGATGGTGCAGGGCTACGCCAGCACCTGGCCCATCGTGATCCTGCCAAGTGATGCCTACCCGGATCCGCACAAGGTGTACCGATTGCCGCCCCCGTCCCCTCAGGACGTGGAACGCATGCTCGAAGTGATGCGCTGGGTGCAGATGCTCGAGCTCGATGAGCGGCACCTGGTGTGGATGCGGGCCAAGCGCTTTGACTGGGTGGAGATCAGCAAACGCTTTGCCTGTGACCGTACGACGGCGTGGAGACGCTGGAAGCGGGACATGCAGGTGGTGGCTGATCTGCTCAACAGGCAGTCAGCGCAACCGAAACGGTGAGGATTCGAACCAGAGAGGAAATTAGCGTGTTTTGGCGTGCATGCGCGGCGCAATTCAATCTGAAAAGTGAATGCGCGGTTTTTGAGGCCAAAACACGCTGCAACATTTCGGCGATTTGCAGCTACATTTTCATCTACGGTGGACAAACGAGTGCAAAGACAGTGATGACAGTCACACACAGTCGATGGCACCTCGAATCTTCCCCGAAACAGTCGAGGAATAGTCAAAGACAGTCGATGACATCGACGTCTACTGACTGTTGTCCGACTCCTATCGATGAACTTCGATTTCTCCTGCTGCCTCGTACTCCGCCAGCTTTTCAAGCGGCAGGTACACAGTCGGTTTTCCCTCGCGGAGAACTTCCAGACGGCTATGAATTTCTGATCCCACTTTGTAGGTCCCAGCAATCAGCGGCGTAAAGCCTGCTCCGGATGCTGTGGCCTCAGTCGGGCTTTTGCGGGCTAGAACCCCGCGAACTACTTTGATTTGCACTGCAGAACATTCTCGTTTTGCGGTCGATTTTACCGGTCACTCCTATGAATCATCCTGAGATCCGAATGGTCCCAGTGGACGCGCTCGTCCCCTACGCACGCAATGCCCGAACCCACAGCGATGCCCAAGTGGCACAGATCGCGGCCTCGATCACCGAGTTCGGCTGGACCAACCCGATCCTCACGGACGGTGATAAGGGCGTGATCGCTGGTCACGGTCGCTTGATGGCAGCCAGAAAGCTGAGTCTCAAGGAGGTGCCGGTCATCGAACTGGCTCACCTGACGCCCGAGCAGAAGAAGGCCTACATCCTGGCCGACAACCGGTTGGCCGAAAACGCAGGCTGGGATGACGAGCTCTTGAAACTCGAGTTGGCCGAGCTCAAAGCGGCCGACTTCGATCTTGACCTGATGGGTTTCACCGACAAGGAGCTCGAAGAGCTGCTCAACGGCGACGAGTCAAGCGGTGGTTTGACTGAGGATGACGCAATCCCAGAAGCACCAGTAGATCCCGTTTCCAGACCTGGGGACTTGTGGATTCTCGGCAACCACCGCCTCCTTTGTGGCGACTCCACCGTCCTGTCGGATGTCGAGCGCCTCATGGGCGGACAGCTTGCAGACATGACCTTTACCGATCCACCCTACAACGTGGACTACGGCAACAGCGCGAAGGACAAGATGCGAGGCAAAGACCGTCGCATCATGAACGACGATCTGGGTGAGGGGTTCTTTCAGTTCCTCTACGACGCCTGCCTGAACCTGCTCCTGGTCACCAAGGGCGCCTGCTACGTGTGCATGAGCTCGTCTGAGCTGCACACCTTGCAAAAGGCCTGGATCAAGGCAGGGGGCAAGTGGTCCACGTTCATCATCTGGTCCAAGAACACTTTCACGCTGGGGCGCGCGGATTACCAGCGTCAGTACGAGCCGATTCTGTACGGATGGAAGCAGGGCTCTGACCACTTCTGGTGCGGAGACCGGGACCAGTCGGACATCTGGAACTACAACAAGCCCCGGGTCAACGATCTGCACCCGACCATGAAGCCGGTCGAGCTGGTTGAGCGGGCCATCAAGAATTCATCCAAGAGCCGGGACATCGTTCTTGACTTGTTCGGTGGCTCAGGCACTACTCTTATCGCCAGTGAGAAGACCGGGCGTCAGGCCCGCCTCATTGAACTCGATCCTAAGTTCGTGGACGTGATCATCAAACGCTGGGAGGACTACACCGGACAGCAGGCAGTGCGGGAGGACGATGGCGTCTCATTCGCCAATGCCGCAGAATCTAAAAATGCCGAGCCTGTGGCTCAGTAGCAGACCTCATCCAAGCCACAGTGAATCACAAAGCCGGTCAGGTAGGGCAGGCCTCGTGGGATGCCAGTTTCCCGCGCCGTGAGTCGGCCAATCTTCCAATCCATCCATTTGGCTATGGCTTGGGCGAAAGCAGCGTTGATCGAAAGGCCACCGGCCTGTCCATCTCTGACCGAATCGGCGAAGTGCCTGCCTTGCTTGCTGTCCAGGAATGCCCGGACCGATTCAAGAGGTTCGCCTGTGACCTCGGCGATTTGTTGCATAGCGACGGGCCAGGCCACGCAGGCGTGTCCGCCCATCGTTCCCCAAAAGCCCCAGGCCTCGTTTTGTGTTGTCGGTGTGGTGTTGATGTGCATGGGTTCGTCCTTGTTGCGATGCCTCTATGAACGCTCTACTTGGGGAAGAAGTAAAGCGATTCATCAAATCTTTTTGATCAGTTGCTTATTTGTGACTGATCAGCCCAGACGCGCGAGGTAGCGAACGCTGTCTCCTCCGGATGGATCGATGAACAAGTAGGGGCGACCAGGTGCGCGCACCATCACGCACAACCGGCCATCCCAGTAATCGCCCCCCTTGCCTTTGAGCCAGTCTCGAGACTTGCCCAGGTTCAATTTGAAGCCATCAAATTCTTCTGGGTCCATCTCCCGGATTTCGGTCACGTAGACCGCCTCGACGCCGCAAGCGGCAATGTCGGAGATGTCTGTTGGCTTGCGGCCAAAGGGCAGCGGTATGCTGAGCTTTTGAACCTGTAATTCGCGGCCATCGAAGTTGATGGTCGTGGGCTTGGATTCGATGGTGATGGTGATTGGGTTCATGTGAGCCTTAAACGTTTGTGGTGGTGATGCGGTAGACGCGGTCTGTGCCGGTCTGCTTCTCAGAGGTGATTTCTAGACCCAGCTTCTTTTTGAGTGCGCCTGCCATCGCGCCGCGTACGGTGTGAACCTGCCAGCCTGTGGCCTCGGTCATCTGCGGCAGCGTGGCACCCTCGGCGCGGCTGAGCAGCTCGATCAGCACAGCCTGCTTGGTGCCCTCACGTGTTGTACGCGTGGCCTGCGTTGTGTGCGGCGTTGACGGTTGTGTTGCGATGCCGATTGCTTGCATGCCTGCTTGCGTGGCCATGTAAACGTTGGGCTCATCGGCGCAGGTCTCAATCAACTGTGTGTTGATCATGGCGGTGATCACTTTCATGCGGGCACCACCTTTGAGGTTCTCCGGAAAGTCCACCAGTTTCTTTTCTGGATGCTTGGCGGCTGCTTCGAGTAGCGTGCGCTGGGTGTCAGTCAGTTGCATTGTTTGCTCCTTGGTGCTTTTACTTTTTTTCCTGCTGCGATCCCTTCTGCGTAGGCTGCGGCCAGCGCGCACTTGATGCCCCATACCGCCACCTCGTGAAAATCCAGCCGGTCTCTGTGCTGGGTCTCCAGGGTTTCGATGTAGAGGTGTTCGTTCGCGATGCGGTTGAACAGCTGGTCGATTTCTTGGCTTGATTTCATTCGCTTTCTCCTTGTGTTGATTGGATGTGGAGCATTGACGCTCTGAATCAAGATGAAGCCAAGTCAATTTTTGAAGCTGTCGCTTATTCCTTGAAAGACGATTGAAATGCCGCGAAGTGCGCCCACTCCTTGCAGATATCCGGGTTGCGCGCAGGTGCTGAACGTGCCCGGCTACTGCACCAATCACCAGCCCCAAGTGCACCGTGAGTACGGGCGTGCGCGGCGTGGGTTTGACACTGAGCTCGGCTTCTATCAATCGGCCAGGTGGCGCAACACACGTGCAGCGGTGTTACGGGATAACCCGCTTTGCTGCAGGTGCCAGGCCAAGGGCGTGCTCCAGCCCGCCAAGGTGGTTGATCACATCGTTCCGGTGAAGCTTGGCGGTGAGCGCTTTGAGCGAGCGAACCTGCAAAGCCTGTGCGTGCCCTGTCACAACGCCAAGACCGCCTCAGAGACGGCATCCCTGCGCAACCAGGCCCCGTCCTGAGGGGGTAGGGGGTCTGAATCTCTACAGGCTGGCGCCCGAGATGCGTGCGCTTGCGCAAATTTTTGTGCGTGCAAATTGAACAAGGGGGGGTATCCCCTTTTCCAAAGACTCTGCGCAGCAAAGGCCGTGCATCGAATGAACATCAAACCAAGCGGGTGATTTATGGGCGGACGCAAGCCACTGCCGACTCAAGTCAAGCAGATCAAGGGGACCTTGCAGCCTTGCCGGACCAACTACCACGAGCCCGTCCCAGAGGGCTTGCTGGTCGAGCCTCCGGACTACATGCCTGAGGGTGCCAAGGCTGCCTGGCGCTACGCGCTTGAATGTGCACCGCCCACCCTGATTCGCAAGTTGGACATGTCCGTGCTGGAAATCTGGGCCTGCGCGGCAGACCTGTACCGACAGGCCCAGGCAGGCATCGGCAAAACGGGACTCTTGGTGAAGGCGCCCCACAGCGGTGTGCCCATGCAGTCGCCGTACCTGGCCATTGCCAACAAGCAGGCACAGATCATGACCAAGGCCGCGATCGAGATGGGATTCACCCCAGCGTCTCGCTCGCGCATTTCCATTCCAAACGAGCGACCGGGCGAAGAGCTCGATCTCTGGGAGGACATTGTTGGGTAAGACCGAGAGCAAACGATGAGTGGATATGCCGCGAGCGCCAAACAATATGCACAGCGCGTCGTATCGGGAGAGATCCTGACCTGCGAGTGGGTTCAGAAGGCCTGCAAACGTCAACTCGATGACCTGATCCGCTTCAAACGCAAGAGCAGCATCTACCAGTTCAACCCGGAGCTGCTTGACCGGTACGGCAGGCCTTACCGACCCGCAGACAACCTGTGCGCTTTCATTGAACGCCTGCCCCACGTCAAAGGACCTCTGGCCAGCCGGATGATTGTTCTGGAGCCATGGCAGGTGTTCATCCTGTCCACGGTATTCGGATGGGTCAAATCGGACGGCAAGCGCCGTTTCAGGCGGTCCTACATCGAGGTGCCACGGGGCAATGCCAAGTCCACCTTGTCATCGGCGGTGGGTCTGTACATGCTGGCGGCCGACCGCGAGGGTGGCGCTGAGGTGTACTCGCTGGCCACCACCCGCGATCAGGCTCGCATCGTCTTTGGCGATGCCCAGACCATGGCACGCCTGAGCCCGGGATTTCGGAACCGGTTTGCGGTGAACGTCGGGGCGCACAACATGCATGTCTTGCAAACCGGATCCAAGTTCGAAGCGCTCTCGGCGGAGGGGTCAACGCTGGATGGCCTGAACATCCACTTTGGCTGCATTGACGAGCTGCACGCCCACAAGACCCGAACGGTCTATGACGTGGTGGAAACTGGCACCGGCAAGCGGGACAACTCCCTGCTGTGGGTGATCACCACGGCTGGCAGCAACCGTTCGGGAATTTGTTACGAGGTCAGGAGCTTTGTCACCAAACTCCTGAACCGGGTGTTCGAGGACGACTCTCAGTTCGGGATCATTTACGGCCTCGATGAAGGGGATGACTGGACGATCAAGGACTCCCTCATCAAGGCCAACCCCAACTGGGGCATCTCGGTGCGCGAAGAGATCTTGGTGCCCCTACAGGCCAAGGCCATGCAGTTGCCCAGCGCGGTCAACAACTTCAAGACCAAGCACCTCAATGAGTGGGTGAGCGCGGACAAGGCCTGGATGGACATGCGGGCCTGGGACGCGGGCACCAACCCGGATCTGGAGTTGGATCAGTTTCTCGGGCAACCCTGTTGGGTGGGCCTGGACCTGGCCAGCAAGACGGACATTGCGGCGCTGGTCATGGTGTTTCAGCACCCTGACACACCAGACGCATATGCGGTGTTTGGCAAGTACTACCTGCCCGAGGACACGGTCCAGGCTGCGGGCAACAGCCAGTACGAGGGCTGGTCCCATACCGGACGCCTGTCGGTGACGCCGGGCAACGTGATCGACTTCAGCTGGATCGAGACCGATCTGCTGGACATCGCGTCCCGGTTTTCGGTGGAAGCCGTGGCCTTCGATCCGTTTCAGGCCACACAGCTGTCCACCCGGATGCTCTCTGAGGGCCTGCCCATGATCGAGGTGCGTCCTACGGTGCTCAATTTCAGCGAACCGATGAAGACGCTTGAAGCCCTGGTCCTGCAAAAGAAGCTCGTCCATGACGGCGACCCGGTATTGGCCTGGATGGCCAGCAACGTGGTGGCCCACACGGACGTCAAAGACAACATTTACCCGCGCAAGGAGCGAGCAGAAAACAAGATCGACGGCATCGTGGCACTGATCATGGCCCTCTCACGGGCGATCAAACCGGGGGACTCGGTGGTGCTGGGAGCCGACTACGAGCTGATGCTGCTCTAACGAGACGGCAGGCGCGTTTTCTGACACCACCGATGGGAATCTTCAACCTCTTTGACCGATTCAAAGCTTCCGCAAGTGATCGCTCCCCATGGGGCGATTTCTTTTTTGAGCCTGTATCGGTGCGCAGCGTCTCTGGCATGCGCGTCTCGGCCGATTCGGCCATGCGCCTGGCAGCGGTCTATGCCTGCGTGCGCATCCTGTCTGAGACCATGGCCTCGCTGCCACTGGTGGTCTACCGGGCTCGAGCAGATGGCGGCAAGGACAGGGTGACGGACCACTGGCTCTACCGGTTGCTGGGCAAGAAGCCCAACCGGTACCAGAACCCGTTCGAGTGGCGCGAGATGCTGCAGGGGCACCTGGCCCTGCGTGGCAATGCCTTCTGCCAAATTCTGGCCAACGGCCGGGGCGAGATCACCGAGCTGATTCCCATCCATCCGGACCGGGTGCGAATTGAACTGCTCACTGAAGGTGACTACCGATACCGGATTCAGAACCAGGCAGGCCATGAGCTGGTCCTGACCCGTGGCGAGGTCTGGCACCTGCGGGGTTTGTCCTCGGACGGTCTGCTGGGCCTGAGTCCCATCGAGCTTTCCCGTGAGAGTCTGGGCATGGCGCTGGCCGCGCAGGACTATGGCGCCCGGTTCTTCAACAACGATGCCAAACCCACAGGGGGCTGGATCGAGTTCCCGGGTAACTTCAAGGACGCAGAGGCCAAGCGGGTGTTTCGGGAGTCCTACCAGGCCGCCCAGTCCGGCGCCAACCGGGGCAAGGTGCTGGTGCTGGAAAACGGCATGAAGTTCCATGAGGTGGGTGTCACGAACAAGGACGCCCAGTTCCTGGAGCTGCGCAAGTTCCAGATCACGGACATCGCCCGCTTGTTTCGGGTGCCGCCGCACATGATCGCGGACCTGGATCGGGCGACGTTCTCGAACATTGAGCAGCAGAGCCTGGAGTTCGTCATGCACACCATGACGCCCTGGGCCGAGCGCTGGGAGGCTTCGATCGAAGCGGACCTGATGCTTGACGGCGATCAGCTCGAAATCGAATTCGACTTCGCCAACCTGATGCGCGGTGACGCGGCCAGCCGCTCGGCTTACTACCAAAGCGGCATCCAAAACGGCTGGCTCACCCGCAACGAGGCCCGCATCGCCGAGAACCTCAACCCGATTTCTGGACTGGATCAGCCCCTTCGCCCGCTCAATATGGTCGAAGAAGACGCGGCCGAGGCGCTGGAATCACAGAGTGTTGAGGTAGGTGAAGAGGCAGACGCACAGGTTGCACCTGACGCAGCCCCCGGGTCTGATCAAGCCATTCGCCAGAGGCTGAGGGGTTTGGTTCGTGTCAATGCACAGCGTCTGGCACGCCGCATCAGCAGGACCGGTGCGATCGGACCCAAAGAAGTGAATTTGATCTCTGAGACCTTTGGCTTGACTCCATCACGGGTTGAGCAGTGGGCCGCCCATATTGAAACACCTACCGATGAGCATGCACTGGCGCAAGCGCTCATCGAACTTGGAATGCACGAATGAACAAGCAACTTCTGATCACTGAATTTTTGACCACGCCCTGGGCATTGATGCCCGAGCGTCTGCAGGCCATGACTGCCGTCCTCACCCGTTGGTCTTCTGACGTGTCCCCCAGCGACGAGACGCTGTTTCAGATCAATACGGACCGGGTGCTGCGGGATACGCGCAAACAGTTCGCAACAGACCGTGCCTCTTCCCATTCCGGCGCTGGCATCGCTGTATTGCCTCTGTATGGCGTGGTCACGCAGCGCGGCAACATGGTCGATGACATCTCGGGGCCGGGCAGCACCAGCACTCAGAAATTCACAAGCGCATTGCGCCAGGTCCTGGCGGATGACACGGTGGGTCAGATCCTGATCGACATCGACAGCCCCGGCGGCAGCGTCTACGGTGTGGCCGAGTTGGCCGCTGAGATCGTCAAAGCCCGGGCCCAAAAGCCCGTGGTGGCCGTGGCTAACAGCCTGGCCGCCTCTGCCGCTTACTGGATCGGTTGCTCAGCTGGTGAGTTCTACGTCACCCCGGGTGGCGAGGTCGGCTCCATTGGTGTCTGGCAGGCCCACTTTGATTACTCGAAGGCGCTGGAAGAGGAGGGGGTCAAGCCAACCCTGATCTCTGCTGGCAAGTTCAAGGTCGAGGGCAACCCATATGTGCCGCTGGATCCTGAGGCACAGGCCTTCATGCAGTCGCGTGTGGACGACTACTACGACGCCTTCGTCAAAGCCGTGGCCAAGGGTCGGGGCGTCGCAGCTGCCGATGTGCGTGATGGCATGGGCGAAGGCCGGGTGCTGGGCGCCGATGCGGCGCTTGCCGCCAAGATGGTGGACGGCATTGCCACCTTTGACGATGTGCTGGCCAAGATGCAAAAGAAAGCCGTCCCTCAAAAGCCATCGGGTGCTTCCCGCCTTGGACGGGCCCGAGCAGCGCTTGCGCTGATCTGACCCCGTACAGATTCCGTTTCCAAAATTCAGCAGTCCTCCGTTGAGGGCTGCCGACCACCTGCGACCCGTTGGTCGCGCCTCAAACCGCCGCCCCGTGCTTACTGCCTGGGCGGCATTTTTATTTCTGGAGCAACACCAATGAGTAAGCAATTGCGCGAGCTTCAAGCTCGCAAAGCCACCCTGGTCAAGGACGCACGTGCCCTGACCGATATTGCCGCCGCTGAAGAGCGCGACATGACCGATGAGGAGTTGAATGCCTTCAACGCCCTTAAGGCCAAGATCGAGGCCGCATCAGCAGCCATCGACCGCGAGGCTGCCCTGATCGCCGAAGAGGCGCATATGGCCAATGTGGCCAACGTAACCAATGTGAACAACGCAGCCTATTCAGCAGTCTCCCATGGTCACACAGCCACGGTGATTTCCGTCACCGACAACCTCGAAGCCGACCCCAAGCACGGCTTCAAAACCGTGGGCGACTTCCTCAAAACCGTGCGTCAGGCCCAAAACCCCGGCAGCGCCATCGACGAGCGCCTCCTGATTGGCTCCGGTCGAGGTGCCGTCGCCCCTGCCTCTTTTGGCAGCGAAGGCTCGGCTCAGGACGGTGGCTTTCTGGTGCCGCCCCAATTCGCTCAAGAAATCTTCCAGCTCTCCCTGGGTGAAGACTCCTTGCTGCCGCTGACCGACAACGTTGAGATCACGGGCAACACCATGGCCTTCCCCAAGGATGAGACCACGCCCTGGGGCACCAACGGCATCCGAGCCTACTGGCAAGGCGAAGCCAATCCGGCCGGTGCCACCAAACCGGTGCTGGGCCTGTCCACCTTGCGCCTCAAAAAGCTCATGGCCCTGGTGCCGGTGACGGATGAGTTGCTGGACGACACCAATGCGCTGTCAACCTACCTGCCCGACAAGATCGCCACTTCCATTCGCTGGAAGACCAACGAGTCGATCCTGTTTGGCGCGGGCACCGGCCTGCCTGTGGGCTGCATGACCAACGCGACCACGGTGACGGTGGCCAAGGAGTCGGGCCAGGCCGCCCAGACCCTTCTGGCCCAGAACCTGGCCAAGATGATCTCGCGCTTGCCTCCAGGCTCATTTGGCAAGGCGGTGTGGATCGTCAACAACGACGTGTTGCCAGCCCTTTTCACGCTCATGCTGGGCAACTACCCGATTTACCTGCCCACGGGATTACCCGTCGGGGGCATCCAGGTCTCGCCCTACGGCACTTTGCTCGGCCGCCCGGTGTTCGTCTCCCAGCACGCCAACAGTTTTTCTGCGGCGGGCGATGTGTTGCTGGCCGACCTGTCGTACTACCAGACCATTACCAAGGCCGGTGGCATGCAAACGGCCACCTCCATGCACCTGTACTTCGACTCGGACCTCACCGCCTTTCGGACCACGTTCCGCATGGATGGCCAGTCCAAGATCGCAGCGCCCATTGCCCCGGCCAAGGGCAACGCCACTTTGTCGCCCTTTGTCCAACTGGGCGCACGTTGATCGTCGCCCTACTTTGAAGGAGAACTCTCATGTTTCCAAATGCAAAAGGCAGCGAGCAGCTGTCCATCTTGGTCACGCTCGACCCGGGCAACCAAGCACCGGGTGTCGCCAACACTGGCTGGGTGCCACTCAGCACCCACCATGGCCTGCTGGCGCTGGTGCAAACCGGCGCTTTGGCCACAGGTGCCACCGTCGACGCCAAGCTGCAGCAGGCCCAGGACGCCAATGGCACGGGTGCCAAGGACGTGGCAGGCAAATCCATCGCGCAACTCACCCAAGCGAGCAACGGCGCCAACCGTCAGGCGCTCATCAACTTGCGCCCTGAAGAGCTCGATGTGAACAATGGCTTTGCCTTCGTTCGCCTCGTGGTCACGGTGGCTGCCGCTGCAGCCAACTCCTCGGCGCAGCTGCTGGGCGTCAACCCGCGACTGGCCTCAGCCGAAACAGCCAACCAAGCTGCTGTGGCTCAGATCGTTTGATCTGAAGGGGAGAGCGGTGCATGCCCATTCAGTTGATCACCCCGCCAGCGGCCGAGCCCGTCTCGCTGGCCGAGGCCAAGCTCCATCTGCGTGTGGACTTTGACGAGGACGATGCCCTGATTCAGGCCCTGATCTCGGCAGCTCGCCAGGCCGCCGAGATGCTGACCCAGAGGCAGCTGGTCACGGCCCGCTGGCGCATGGTGCTCGACAGCTTTCCCGGACCCAGTCTGATGGGTGTGCCCGCAGGGCAGACCTTCACGCTGCCTGGGCATGCCATCCTGATGCCCAAGTCACCCCTGCAATCGGTGGTGGAGATTAGCTATTTAGACATGGCGGGTGTTTCGCAAGTCATGCCCTCCGCCCATTACACGGTGGACAAGGCCTGTGAGCCTGCCCGCATCACCCCGGTGTTTGGACAAATCTGGCCTGTGGCTTTGCCACAAATCGGTGCCGTCTCGGTGACTTTTGATGCCGGGTATGGAAGCGTAGCGGATGTGCCCGAAGGCCTCAAAAGCTGGATCAAGTTGCGTCTGGGCAGTCTTTACGCCCACCGGGAGGAAGTCGCGTCGATGGCCCGAGGTCGCATTGACCCCTTGCCCTTCGTCGATGGCCTGCTCGATCCCTACAAAGTACCCCTGATATGAGGCCTTTATGAACCCGATCGGAGCAGGCGCATTGACGCGCCGCATCAGGATTCAGCGACCCAGCACGACCAAAGACCGCCTGGGTGGCCCCTGCCGGACTTGGCAGGATGTGGCGACCGTCTGGGCTGACATTCAGCCTTTGTCCGGGCGTGAAGCGGTGATCGCTGGGCGCATCTCGGCAGAACTCACCCACCAGATCACGGTGCGCTACCAGAGCCTTTTTGACAACCCCCAGCAAGTGGCCCAGATGCGCGTGCTCTACAAAGCCCGGGTGTTCAACATCCACTCGGCTCTTGATGAAGACGAGCGCCGGGTCAAACTCATCTTGTTGGCTTGCGAAGGGCTTGACGATGGCTAAACGTGAAACCGTCAAGATCGAAGGTTTGGCAGAACTGGGCAAAGCCCTGCGTGAATTGCCAGATCGTGTTGCCAAAAACGGCCTGCGTGTGTCGGTGTACGCCGGGGCCAAGGTCGTTCGTGACGAAGCCCGCGCCCGGGCACCCAAGGCGCAGCAGTCTCTGGGGCCGAACCAGCCCCCACCGGGCACCCTCAAACGCTCGGTGATCATGAAGCACATCCCAGAGCTCTCCAGCCTCACGCGCCAGACCTTCTTTGTGACGGTGCGCCACGGCAAGAAGTACCGCAAGCAGGGCAAAAAAGGCAACCTGTCCCAGGACGCCTGGTATTGGCGCTTTGTGGAGTTTGGCACCCGAAAGATGGCGGCACGCCCATTTTTGCGTCCGGCGCTCGAGGCCAAACGGCGCGAAGCCGCTCAGGCCATGAAAGAGCGCTTGCAGCAGCGCGTGGCGCTGGAAGCCAAAAAATTCGGCACAAGACCATAGGACACAGCGGTGCAGGACTTCTTTGACGCCATCCAGTACTTGGCTGGTGGTGAGGTGTACGCCCTGGTCGCTCCAGAAAGCACACAGTACCCGGCCATCGTTTACACGCCCATCGCACAAGAGCACATCTTCGGTATCGATGGGCCAAATTTGTCAGGAGGCCTGCAGCGCGTGCGCGTGCAGGTCGACACCTACGCCAGAACCTACCAGGAGGCCTTGCACCTGCAAGACCAGGTCCTGGCGGCGCTATTGGCCGATAAGAGCACCATCGCCGATGTGCGCATGGGGCTCAGTGAATTTGAAGCGCAAGCCCGGCTGTACCGGGTGAGCGTGGACTACACCTACCACCGCTGAATCCGTTTCAGCCCACAACAGTTTCACCGCACAACAGGAGCACGTGCATGAGCAGTACCGCCATCACCGCACAGGGCATTGCCATTGCCCGCTTTGGCACCACCACCTTTGAAACCATCCCCAACGTGGTCTCGTTTCAGGGGCCCGGAGGTCAGGCCTCGGTCATTGACGTGACCAATCTGGCCTCAACCTCCAAAGAAAAACGTGTGGGTTTGCGCGACGAAGGCCAGCTTTCGCTGAGCCTTCACTACAACCCCGAAGACGCAGTGCACCAGGGCTTGCGCACCGACCGCGCCAACCGCACCCGTCGCCAGTTTCGGATCACCTTCACCGATGTGGCTGCAGCCACTTGGACGTTTTACGGCTATGTCACGCAGTTCAGCGTGCAAGGCGGCGTGGACGCGGTGGTTGAAGCCAGCGTGACCATTGAAATCGACGGCGACATCACAGAAAGCTAAACCCATGAACCTCCTGTCCAAAGAAGCCATCCTGGCCGCAGACGACCTGCCGCGCGAAATCGTGAGCGTTCCCGAATGGGGCGGTCGGGTGTACGTGCGCACCATGACCGGCACCGACCGCGACGCCTTTGAAGCCAGCTTGATCACGAGGGATTCAAACACCTCGTCTAACGATCAACGCATGCACAACGTGCGCGCGCGCCTGGTTTCGCTCACCCTGTGCAGCGAGTCGGGCGAGCGCATGTTCCAAGATGGCGACATCGACGCCTTAGGCCGCAAAAGCGCCCGGGCGCTCGACCGGGTCTTTGCTGTGGCCCAGCGCCTCAACGGTATCGGTACCGATGAGGCGCAAGCCGCAAAAAACGCCTGATCGCCAGCCCGGCCCGGCGCTTTGTGTTTCGGCTGGCGCTGGCTTTGGGTCTGCCGGTGCGCGAGTTGCTGGCGCGCATGGGCTCTGACGAGCTCACCGAGTGGATGGCGTTTTATCAGTTGGAGCCCTTTGGGGATTTCCGTGCGGACTTGCGCTCGGCCATCATCGCATCCACCTTGGCCAACGCCCACCGCAGCAAAGAGGGTAAGCCCTTCACGCCGGAGGACTTCATGCCCTTTGTGGATAAACACCACAAAGATCACCACAAGCCACACCGTTCAGATCAACCCAAGGCATCTGAAGCAGATGCAGCACGCCTGAACATCGCCCGCTTCAAGGCCATGTTCGCTCACCGCATCAAGAGATAAGGCAACCCCCATGGCTGATATCGGCTCCTTGGTCATCAAACTTGCAGCCGACACCGCTGAGTTTCAGGCCGATCTCGGGCGCAGTGCGCGTTTGCTGGACAAGCACGCCTCGGACATGAAAGCCTCGCTGCAGCAGTTCGCTGGCGTTGCCCGGACTGCTTTTGCGGTCGTCATCGGCACCACTTCGGTGGCCGCACTGCGTGACTTTGTGACCCAGACCCTGGAGACTTCGGCAGCGCTGCAAGGCCTGGCCGAGCAAACCGGGGCGAGCGCCACGGCGCTGTCGGGCTTTGCGCCGGTGGCCACGATCTCGGGCACCGCGATGGACGCCATTGGCGGGAGTCTGGCCAAACTCTCCAAAGGTCTGGCGGGTGTGGACGATGAGACGGCCGGTGCCACCAAAGCGCTGCAGTTTTTGGGCATACGGGCCAAGGATGCCAGCGGCAACCTGCGTGATCCTGCCGAGGTCATGAACGATGTGGCCTTAAAGCTCTCCGAATTTGAAGACGGCGCGGGCAAGACGGCCCTGGCCATGGAGCTCTTTGGCAAGTCGGGCGCGTCCATGCTGCCTTTCCTCAAAGACCTTGCAGAAAACCAGGAACTCAACATCCGGCTCACGGCCCAGCAGATCGAGGACGCGGACAACGCCTCCAAGGCGCTGGCTCGCATGAAGGCCGAGACAGGCTTTGTCGCGCAGACCTTGGTCACGGCAGCCATCCCGTCCATGACGGTGCTCGCGCAGGAGCTCAAGCAGGTGCTCTTTGGCACCCAGGACGCGGTGGGTGGTATCCAGCGCCTGCGCACCGAAGGCTCGCTCACCACCTGGGCGCAGAACACGGCGTACGCCATCGCCGTGGTCATCGACGCCCTGCGCGGCATCGGCCAGACCATCAAGTCGGTGATCGGCAGTTTCCAGGGGGTGTGGGCAGACATTGAGCTGGCGGGGACGTTTTTAGCGGGGGGCGAGGGGCTCAATCCATTTTCTGAAGAGAACCGTGCACGCCTCAAAGCAGCGCTGGACAAACGCAACGCCATCGTCGAGCAGGCCAATCAGAACTATGTCGAGCTGTGGGACATGCCGCTCTTGGCTGATGCGGTCACCAAACGCTTTGATGACATCCGCAAAGGCAGCGATGCGAGCAACTCAGAAACAACTGCACCCGCGCCCCGAAAGCGCCTGAACTACAGCACCGCCACCACGGCCGTCACAGCCTCGGCCATGGCGAGCATCGACAGCGAACTCAAGCGATTGCAAGGCTTGGTGGATGCAGAGTCGGGCATCCTGAAGGACCGCCAACGCATCATCGACCTCTATGAAAACCAGGGCTACCTGAGTTTCAAGGAGGCCAGTGACGCCCGCCTGGCAGTGCAGCAAGACTTCACGCAAAAGCTCTCTGCCTTGTCCTCGGATGAGGAAGCCGTTTTACGTAAAGGTCTCGACACGGTCGCTAAAACCAGTCAGGACAAACTCAAGCTCCAGGACAAGCTTCTGGAAATTGCCCTCAAACGCCAAAAGCTCGAGCGCGATGCCCAGCAGTCCGACCTGGAGCGCCAGATCCGGCTGCCGGGCGAATCGCTCAAAGACCTGCAAGAGCAGGCCTCGCGCGGTCAGGCGCAGTTGCGTGCCAGCGAAGAGCAGATCAAAACCCTGCGCGAGACCGGCGCCATCAGCGAGCTGGACTCGCTGCGCCGCTTGGGTGAAGCCCGTCAGGAAAGTGCGAACCAGCTGGCCACACTGGCCGAGCAGGCGCGTGCCTTGGCAGACGCCGCCCCCGGCAATGAAAAACTCGCCGACGCCCTGCACAAAATCGAAGAAGCCGCCCGCCAAGCGGCAGATGGCGCTCAGCTGTTGACGCAGCGGGCCAAGGAACTCTCGGATCCCGAAGCCGGATTTGCCAAGGGCCTGCGCGCGGTGGCCGAAGAAGCTGAGCAGATTGGCAAGCAGATGGAAGCGGCAACTATCCGCGCCTTCAATGGCATGACCGATGCGCTGGTGGACTTTGTGATGACGGGCAAGCTCGACTTCAGGTCGCTGGCCAACTCCATCATCTCGGACCTGATCCGCATCCAAATCCAGCGCGCCATCACGCTGCCCCTGGCCAAAGCCATGAGCAGTTTCTTTGGTTTTGCCGATGGCGGGGTCATGACGGCAGACGGCCCACTGTCACTACCGCTGCGGGGTTACGCCAGTGGCGGCATAGCCAACTCGCCTCAACTGGCGGTGTTTGGCGAAGGCTCGCGGCCAGAGGCCTATGTGCCGCTGCCCGATGGGCGGACCATACCCGTGACCATGAACACGAACGCAGGTCTGGGATTGGGAGGCGGCGACATTTTCAACATTTCCGTGAATGTCTCTGACGCAGGTGCAGCCACACGGGGCGACAACGCAGGCGGCCGTGACCTGGGCCAGGCGGTGGCCAACGCGGTGCGCCAGGAGCTGCTGGCTCAAAAGCGGGCCGGTGGCTTGCTCGACAGCAGGAGGGCTTTGTAAATGGCGGTGTTCACATGGATCCCTTCGCTGGGTGCCAGTCTGGCCATGCGGCCCAATGTGCGGCGTGTGGCATTTGGCGATGGCTATGAGCAGCGCTTGGCCTTTGGCATCCACACCCAAGCCGAGGTCTGGACGCTGGAGTTTCGTGGGCGGACCACACAGGACGCGGGAGCGATCGACGATTTCTTGCGCGCTCGCGGGGGTGTTCAGGCCTTTGACTGGATCACACCAGCAGGCACTGCGGCCAAGTTCACCTGCGAAGAGTGGAGCCGCTCGGTGGATGAGCCCAACGTCGAGACGGTGCGCGCTACGTTCAAACAGGTGTTTGATTTGTCATGACGCAAGTACAGATGAATGTTTCGGCTTTGACCTCACCAGCGATCACTTCGCCATCGATCACCTCAGAAATCCAGAAACTCGACCCCAGCGCCGTGATCGAGCTCTTTGTGCTGGACCTGTCGCTCTTTGGCCAGGGGCCGGTGAGGTTTCATGCCGGTACCAATGCGCTCATGCAGCGCGTGGTTTGGCAAGGCCATGCCTATGAAGCGTTCCCGATCCAGGTTGAGGGCTTTGAATTCAATGGTGGCGGTCAGGTGCCCCGACCCCGGATGCGGGTGGCCAACGTCACGGGTTCAATCACCGCGCTCGTGCTGAGCTACCAGGACCTGGTGGGAGCCAGGATCACCCGCAAACGCACCTTGGCCAAGTACCTCGATGCGGTCAATTTTGCGGGCGGCGTGAACCCCACGGCAGACCCCTTGGCCGAGTTTGCGGACGACGTTTACTGCGTGGACCGCAAGTCGCGTGAAACGCGCGAGGTGGTCGAATTCGAGTTGGCCGCCTCGTTTGATCTGGAAGGCGTCAACTTGCCGCGCCGTCAGATCGTGCAAAACGTCTGCCCCTGGTCCTACCGGGGTGCCGAGTGCGGCTACACGGGCAGTGCGTATTTCAACGCGAACGACGAGGTGGTGAGCAGCAAGGCGCAAGACGCCTGTGGCAAACGCCTGGCCTCTTGCCAGAGGCGCTTTGGTGCACATGCCGAGTTGCCTTTCGGGGGTTTTCCGGCGGCGGGCTTGTTCCGGTAATGAATGCGGTCCATCCATGAACGAAATCACTGCATGAATGAAATCAATCAATCCCTGGCCTTGGCTCATGCCGCCAAAGAGTTTCCCCGTGAAGCCTGTGGGCTGCTGGTCATTCAAAAGGGCCGCGAAGTCTATTGCCCTTGCCGCAACATCGGTGTGGGCACTGACCAGTTCGTGATCCACCCCGAAGACTATGTGGCAGCCGACCGCCAGGGCGAGATCGTTGGGGTGTTCCATTCCCACCCGAACTTGCCCCCTGAGCCCAGTCAGGCCGACCGTGTGGCCTGCGAGGCCACAGGGCTGCCATGGTTCATCGTGTCATTTCCCGCTGGTCAGTGGGCGCAGATCAAGCCCGTGGGCTATGTCGCTCCCTTGGTAGGCCGTCAATGGGCGCATGGGGTGCTCGACTGTTACGCCCTGGTGCGCGACTGGTACGTGCAAGAGCGTGGCATCGAACTGCCCGATTTTGAGCGCTTTGACGAGTGGTGGAAACGGGGCATGAACCTGTACCTGGACAACTTTGGATCTGCCGGGTTTGGGGTTACGGATCTGACGGATCGGACAGATCTGAAGGTGGGGGATGTGCTTTTGATGCAGGTCGCCTCCCCTGTGCCCAACCATGCGGCGGTGTATCTGGGCGACGGGCTGATCCTGCACCACCTGCAAGGCAGGCTGTCGAGTCGGGACGTGTACGGCGGCTACTGGCAAAAGGTCACCACCCACGTGCTGCGGCATCCAGACCTGCACCCGCATCTTTAACCATTTCCTTTACCGCTCTTAAAGCTTTCAGCACGATTCTTGCGATGGCCACAATCCTTCTTCTCGGTGAACTGGGCAGGCGCTTTGGGCGTCGCCATCAGATGGCAGTGGCTTCGGCCGCCGAGGCGGTGCGCGCTCTTTGTGCGAATTTTCCGCAGTTTGAGCGCGAGTTGGTGTCCTCTGGCGAGCGGGGCGTGGGCTACAGGGTGCTGGCCGGACGAGACCAACTCGCGCTCGACCGTTTGCATGAACCCACCGGCCAGCAGCGCATCACCATCGCGCCTGTGGTCTCGGGCGCGGGCGGCAACGGTCTAGGTCAGATCCTGCTGGGCGCAGCTTTGATCGCTGTTTCCTGGTGGAACCCGATGAGCTGGGCAGCCGCTGGCTCATTCTTGTCGCAAGCCACCCTGTATTCGGTGGGCACTTCCATGATTCTGGGCGGTGTGGCCCAGATGATTGCGCCTACCGCCAAAGCTTCAGATCCGTCCGAGCGCCCAGAAAACCGCCCCAGTTATGTGTTCAACGGGGCCGTGAACACCACCGCCCAAGGCCATCCCGTGCCCGTGGGCTACGGCCGCATGATCGTGGGCTCGGCCGTGATCAGCGCGGGCATCGATGTCGATGAAATTCCTGTCCTTTAAATACCTGTCGATGAGATCACTGCATGAATCTGATGCCAGCTTCAAATCCTTTGATCATCGGCGCAGGTGGCGGTGGCAAGTCAGGTGGCGGTAGCGCCCGTGTGGCCCAAGAAGCCGCTGACAGCCTGCGCTCGAAAGCTTACGCCCGTGTGGTCGATTTGGTGTGCGAAGGAGAAATCGAAGGCCTGGTGCAGGGCCTGCAGTCGGTTTTTTTGGACGACACGCCGATTCAGAATGCCGATGGCAGTTACAACTTTTCTGGGGTGACGCTTGAAAGTCGCCCCGGCACCCAGCAGCAGGGCTACATCCCGGGCTTTGCTTCAGTAGAGAACGAAGTCTCGGTCGGCGTGGAATGCAAGTTTGCCCAGCCGGTGGTGCGCGCCATCAACGACCCCGACGTGGACGCTGTGCGCCTTAAAGTGAGCATGCCCGCGCTCACCTTGCAGGACACTACCAACGGCGACTTGAACGGCACATCGGTGAGCTACGCGATCGACTTGCAGTCAGCAGGCGCCGGTTTTGTGCAGGTGCTCACCGACACGGTTTCTGGCAAGACCACTTCGCGCTACCAACGCAGTTACTACGTGCCACTGTCCGGGACAGGGCCTTGGGATGTCCGCCTTCGCAGGCTCACAGAGGACGCGACCCAAAGCAGCCTGCAAAACAAGACCTTTCTGGACTCGTACACCGAGGTCATCGAGAGCAAGCTGCGCTACCCCAACAGCGCCTTGATGGCCTTGCGGGTGGACGCCTCGCAGTTCAACGCCATCCCCCGGCGCAGCTATGAGCTCAAACTCCTGCGCGTGCGGGTGCCGTCCAATTACGACCCGGAGTCCCGCACATACGCGGGTGTCTGGGATGGCACTTTCAAGGTGGCCTGGACCGACAACCCGGCCTGGTGCTTTTACGACTTGGTCACCAACACCCGCTATGGCTTGGGGCATTTCATCCCTGAGTCCCAGGTCGACAAGTGGGCGCTGTACCGGGTGGCCCGTTACTGTGACGAACTCGTGCCCGATGGCCTGGGTGGTCTCGAGCCTCGCTTCACCTGCAACCTGTACCTGCAAACCCGCGAGCAGGCCTACAAGGTGGTGCAGGACATGGCTTCGGTCTTCCGGGGTATGGCCTATTGGTCGGGTGGCGCCATCACCGTCACGCAGGATGCGCCCCAAGACCCGGTCTACCAATTCACCGCTGCCAACGTCATCGATGGCGAGTTTGCCTACCAGGGCTCGTCTGCCAAAGCCCGGCACACGGTGGCCCTGGTCAGCTGGGTCGATCCGGAGGATTTTTACAGGCAGAAGGTGGAATACGTTGAGGACGTCGTAGGCATCGCTCGTTACGGCGTGGTGCAAGCCGATGTGGTGGCCATGGGCTGCACTTCGCGCGGGCAGGCCAACCGGGTGGGCATGTGGCTGCTGTATTCCGAGCAGTCTGAATCGGAAATCATCACTTTCCGCACGGGGCTGGAAGGTGCGGTGGTGCGCCCGGGCGATGTCATCCAGGTAGCTGACCCAAGTCGGGGCGGCATGCGCCTCGGGGGGCGCGTCGCAGCAGCTACCAGCACCAGCGTCACCCTGGACCAGGATTTGCCAGCCGACTTGCCTTGGCGGCTTTCGGTGATCTTGCCGAACGGAGCCGTAGAAGAACGCCTGGTCGGAGCGACATTCGCTGCGTCCAGCGGTGTTGCAGACGCTCGGCGAACGCTCATGGTGACCATTCCCTTCAGCATGGCCCCGCAAACCGATGCCATCTGGGTGCTGGCTTCCTCCATCATCGAGCCACAACTGTTTCGGGTGGTTTCAGTGGCCGAGCGCGAGCCTGGTGTGCATGAAGTCACGGCCCTGGCCCACAACCCGGGCAAGTACGCGGCCATTGAAGAGGGTCTGGCGCTGCAGCCGCGTGCCATCACGGTGCTCTCGGACATGCCTGCGGCTCCCACAGCCCTCAGCATGCAAGAGAGCCTTTACCGGGTCAAAGACCGGGCGCAGGTGCTGGTCCAACTGTCTTGGGCTGAGGTGCCAGCGGCCATCGCCTACCGGCTTTCCTACAGGGTGGACGGTGGCAACTTCGTGAGCCTGCCGCTGGTGAGCGCCAATTACGCAGAAATCCGCGATGCCCAGGAAGGTGAGTACGAGTTCAGCTTAAGGGCCATCGGTATCACCCGCAAGGAGAGCGCGCCCGCCGCACTCAGCGCCACGGTGCTGGGCAAGACACTGCCTCCGTCGGATGTAACGGGCTTTACCGTGCAGCGGCGCATGTCCGATCTACTGCTGAGCTGGGACGAACTGCTCGACGCCGATCTGGCAGGCTATGAGGTGAGGGTCGGGCCCGGCTGGGACGACGCCAGATTGGTCGCCAAGACCTCGGGTACCCAGATGGTTCACGACCAGGACGCAGCAGGGCAGTACCCGTACCACATTCGCGCCTACGATACCTCGGGCCAATACAGCGCGCATGTCACCACCTTTGTGCTGACCTTGCTGGCCCCGGCCACGGTGCGCCAGTTTGATGTGGTGCAGTCGGCCAACCGGCTGGAGTTTCGCTGGCAACCCAACCCAGAGCCCGAGGTGTTGGGCTACGAGCTGCGAGAAGGGGCGGCATGGGATGCATCGCTGTTTGTGTCCGAGGTCAAGTCCACCAGCTACACGCTGCCCTCGGGATTTGATGGCGAGCGCAAGTTCTTGATCAAGGCGATCGCCTCGCCCGGCATCTACAGCGACACGCCCACCTTCGTCTCGACCGTGGTGGCCCAGCCGCAAAACGCCAACCTGATCCTCGAGCGCGACGAACAAGCAGGGGGCTTTACTGGCACCAAGCACTTCGCCTCGGTGGTCACGGTCAATGGAAGAAACGTGCTGCGCATGAACACCGGCGCGCAAGTGGCCGAATACCTGTTCGAGCTGGATCTGGTCTCGCCCATCCGGGCACAGAACACCTTGCTCAGCAGCCTGGGCGCTTCGGTCGATGACCGCACCACCTGGCAGGAAGCCAACTTTGTCTGGAGCGGTGACGCCGCCCGGCGGCAGTGGACCTACGACGGCGCCATCGCCAACGTGGATGCGCGATTTCAGATGGCGCGAGAGGATGTGCTGCACCCGGGCGAGCTCTACGGCTGGCGGCTTAGCGGCGAGTTGGCAGGCATTGGCAATGCAATTACGAGCCAGTCGGCGGGCGTGAGTTACGGCGATGGCCGCTATGGCATGGGGCTCATGGTCAAAGACACCACTCAGGTGGCCTGGACTGTGAGCCTGCCGCAGGTGTTCCACACCTCGTTCTGGTTCATCCCCCAAGAGGTCACGACTTGCGTGATCTGGAAAGCAACAGGGCCAGTCGGCCATTTGCTGCTGGGCTACGACGCCCAAACCCAAGGCTTCTTTCTGGAAGACCACCTGTCCCGGCGCATCACGCTGGCATTTGGACTGGAAACATCTGATCGGGTCTGCCTGGGGGTGTGTCAGACCAGCGCAGAACGCCGCCTCTTTGCCGCCCGGATGGGCGGCGATGTTCATTCAGCAAGCGCAAGGTTTGAGCCCGTGGGCGCATTCAGCAGTTTGCGGCTGTATTGAGCAGGCGCTGATTTCTTTAGCAATTCACTTTTAAGGCACCACATGATTGACGAAACCATGCAACTGCAGGGGGCGATGACCCTCATTGTTCGCCGCGCCAATGGCGACATCGAAACCGTTCACAAAGACAACATCATCGTGAACGTGGGCTTTGATTTCATCGCCGACGCCATCGGCAAATCCGCCAGTCGTCCCTCGGTCATGGGTTTCATCGCCCTGGGCACGGGCACCACGGCGGCTGCGGCCAGCCAGTCGGCCCTGGTCTCCGAGCTCGACCGAAACGCCGCCACCTATGCCCACACCGTTGGCACCAAAGCCTTCAGCTTCACCGCCGACTTCCCTGCCGGTGACGGCACGGGGGCGATCACGGAAGCTGGGGTGTTCAATGCCGTATCGGGTGGCATCATGCTCGACAGGGTGGTGTTCCCGGTGGTGAATAAAGGGGCAGACGACAGCCTGACGGCAGTGTTCACCTTCACCATGAGCTGATCGCCATGGCCGAGACAGTCACTGTAGGCGAGTCCCAAGGCCCGCGCTACACCTGGGCCAATGCCAGTTTCACTTGGCATAGCGCCAGTGCGGGCAAATCGTGGCTTACGGCTTACCCCGCTGTCTATCTGGTCGCAGTGGCTGCCACGCTGGCTTGGACGCACACGTCAGGTCGTCAGCATGGCAAGCGTATTGGCGAAACTCTGTCCCTTGCAGAAACCCGGCGTCATCAGGCCGCGCTGCAAAAGACGGAGTCAATCGGGTTTGCCGACACCTACTACGACCTGATCGCCTATGTCTTGCGATGGGTTGAGTCGATTGGGGTAGGTGAGGACCTTGCCAAATCGAGTCGCAAGTCCATTCAAGAAAACCTCCAAACGCTGGACGGCTTGGCCCGCTCGGCGGCCAAAGCCCTGCAAGAAGGCCTGCCTGTGACCGAAGGCCTGTCGCGGCAGATGCGTCAAAAGCATGCCGAGAGCCTGCCGGTGGCATCGGTATCCGCGCGGGTGTCCACCAAAGCGGTCGCTGAAAGGGTGGGTTTGACCGATGGCCTGGATCAGGGTTTCAGAAAACAGGTCACCGAAGCACTGAATTTTGCCGAAACCTATTACGACCTGATCGCCTTCATCCTGCGCATTGGCGAAGGACTGGCTGTGAGCGATCAGAGCTCCAAGCAGCTTCAAAAGCCAGTCGCTGAGGCATTCACCACGCGCGATCAGCTCAGTCGCCAATCTGTCAAGCAGGTGGCCGAGGCGCTTGCGTTTGCCGAAACCTTGGGCCGCACAGTGGCGTACAGGCGGCTCCTGCAAGAAGGGCTGGGTGTCTCGGATGCCTTGCGCCGGGCGGTGGGCCTCAAGGCCTATGAAGCCCTGGCGCTGGCTGAGCAGTACCGTCGCCACGCCAACGGCGTGATCAGCGACATGATCGTGGCCAGCACCGAGATCACCGAGGCCGACTTTGCAAGCATCGTCGAAGCGGGCCATCCCCCGGGCTATACCGATTTCCGGGACTTCATTCAGGGTGACTACACCTACCAGCGCGCCTTGTTTCGGGCCATCCTGAAGTCCAGAAATTCCGACCGGGGTTTTATTGACGCGCTGCGCGTGACGGTGGATGTGCCAGATGTCTTTGACCGGGGCACTGTGCAGATCACCGATGCGCAGGCAGATGCCGTGATTGGCTTTGCCCGAATTTTTAGGGTGCCGCCCGAGGTGACCATGACCCACAAAGGCGGCACGGTGGTCGCCATCCCGCGCCTATCCAGTGCAGTCACGCGAACAGGGTTCACTGCCATTTTGGAAAACACCGCTGGCACCCGCGTGACCGGCACCTTCACCTGGATCGCTCAGGGGTACTGAGGCTTAGTCCCAAAAGTGGCAGTCCCATAAGTCATTTGCCCACCCATTCACCATGCAAAACTTCACCGACATCCCGTCGTCGCGCACGCTGTCTGACTCACTCATCGAGATCCTGAACAACGACAAGACGGCGATCTCCTGCAACAGTGGCACCACATTTCCCACCACCAACCAGCAAGTGGGCATGCTGTGCTACCGCACGGACCAGCTCAAGCTCTATCAGCTGATCGGCACCAACCCAGACAACTGGCGCTTCATCATGGACCTGGCCAGTGGGATCGATGCCCAGTTCGCGGCCAAACTCAATGCCGCCGCTTACACAGCAGCGGACGTGCTGGCCAAGCTGCTCACGGTGGATGGCGCGGGCTCAGGGCTCGATGCCGACTTGCTCGACGGTCAGCACGCCAGTGCTTTTGCTTCAGCTTCACACAACCACAACTCGGCCTATTTGGGTATCAATGCCAAGGCGACGGACGCGGACCGGCTCGATGGATACGATTCATCAGCCTTCGTCCGCTCGGTCAATGGCGGCGGACCTGACGCGAACGGCAACGCCACGGTCAACATTGATTTGTCTGGCCGGGTAGCACGTACGGGTGACAGCATGAGTGGGCGCCTGACCCTGCCCAGTCAGACCGTGCAAAGCACATCGCCCACGATCGACTTTTACGACACAGACCAGGGCAGCACCCGTTATCTGCACGTCAACAGCAACCTGATGGGATTTCTGAAAACCGACGGCAACTGGGATATGTACATGAACAACGGCGGCTCCATGTGGACCGCCAACTATGGCTGGCTGCACGACTACTTCTTCAGATCAACCGCCAACTGTGCAAGCCAACCTGGAACGGGCGATGTGGCCATCAATTGCTACGGCAGCGGCAACATCAACTCTGGTCGTATGCACGAACTGATTGATGAGGGCGGCCAGATTCGGCTGCGATCGGTCAAGTATTTCACCAACTGTGATTGCAACTGCAATTGCTGCGGCTGCTGATGTGGAGCTTGCCCATGAAAACTATCCGCATGCCCTATCCCTGGGAAAGTCCAGCTAGCGTGAACAACGCGCAAAGCACCAACAAAATCCGCATCGAACTGATCGATGGTGATTTCCACATTGAGCATTTTCTGCCTGCATATGAAATGGCACTGGATGAATCCGGTCGTGTCATTGACGAATCTGCACAGCCCACCTTGTCAGGCTACCAAAGCGCCTTTGTTCATACCCTTCGACAAGCTGATTTTCAACAGTTGGCACAGGACCCTGGCAACGCCTACACGGTCTGGCTCTTTGCTTTGTGCCAAGGACAAAGCGAGCCAGTGTGGATCAACAAGTTCGCGCAGACAGCTTTGTCCAAAGAGGGGTTTCGGCAGTACTGGAACCAGCAGCCCATGCTGGTCTTGGCCCAGCTTTGGATTCCACCGCTAGGTCTTGAGCCCTCACTGGTGCTCATGTGCTCGCCACAGGCGGGTCAGACCGAGGTGACCGGTTTCGAGTTTGAGCAAGAGTGGGAAAGCAATTCGGTTGCCATGGCTCTGGCATTTCCCTCGTTTCGCTTGGTCGATGAGGGGGGTGATCCCCGGCGCATCCGTATCTTGGCGGTCAATGACCAGGGGATGGTTCTCCCGGCGTCCGGGCAGGTGCTGCTGAGCACTACGGCCGGAGCCCTGAGCAACAGCCGCCCAAACCTGGATCAAGGGCAAGCCCTTGTCACGCTGTTTGGCGCAGACCCTAGTGCCCTGGCCAAGATCAAGCTGGGGTTCAAGTGGTTCAGCGGTGTCGAAGAGCTGGAGGTGCGGGTGTGAGCGGTACTGAAATAGTCTGCGCTCGCTTCGTGCAGCGGGTCGATGAATTCAAACAGCCGCTGGCCGTGGAGGTTCTGGCTGAAGCGGATCGCCTGACCTGGCGGCTGTGGGAGCCATTGGAGACGTTCCAGCCAAATTACCCTGTCGGCAAGGTGACCCAAAAGCAGTATCAAGTCCATTCTTCAGGCGCCTCAATCCTAGCTGCGCATTCATTGCCTAGACGAGGACAGTCCAGCCCATTTATCTTGCCAGTCAGAATGGACATGCCATCCGGCCACACCGAGACCATTGAAGGCGTTCAGTGGGGCCTGGTCGATGAAATCGCACTGGACCCACAGGACATGGGCGCCAAGCCCCGCATGTACGGCGAGCACCTAGGTGATTGGGCTGCCTGGATGTTTGTGCTGTGCACAGATACCTGGCGCTTTATGGCACCCTTCAACCGCCATGTGCTCACCCGCAGCAGCCGGGTAGACAGCGAGGGCTTTACCGCCTTGTCTTTGTCGCTCACCAAGGCGCGTCAGATGCACTTGGTTGCAGGGTCATGCCTTGTGCCATGGCATGAATCGCCGCTCAGCGCCCAGATGGTGCTGCGCATCAACGCTCACCCAGGCGGACCACTTTGGATCAACCTTCAAGTGGATGAGCACGTAACTTATGCCAAGCCAAGTGACGCATTGACCCAGCATGCCCACACCATTACCCGGCTGCACGAACACATGCCCAAGCTCACCGTGCAAGCCCCACCAGTGGTGACAGCAAATCAGTGGGTTGAGTTGGACATTCGCGCCTCAGAGCCCGCCGATGCCTGGCTGCATGTGCACGCCGTCTCTGGCTATGTCCCACACCAACGCGTCCGCATGTTTGCAGGAAGGGCCCAAGTGCGGGCCCTGGCCTTGGGGCTGCGTGCCGGAGAAAACCTGCACCTTCAATTTGGATTAGGGGCCGTCACCGCACTGGCCCAAGGAGTGATTCATGTCATTTGACGCATCAGCGCTCACCCCATCACTCAACATGGCGGTGGCCACACAAGCCAGTCCGCACCCAGGTGCATCAGCCGACGCCTCAGAGAACCACCCAACGTCATCTAAGCGTTGGGTTTTTTCTTTGTGGCCCAGCACCGTGTACATCCAGCCCTCTGGCTTGCCTCCGGCGTGGCTTGAACGACTGGCAAAGGCAATCCTTCGGGAAGACGCCGAGCACCGCTGGGGTCCCGAGGCTTGGCAGTGCCGCAGCCATGACTTGCTTCAGGGGGGCGTATCCCCGGCGGATGGTCTGGATCACATGTTGGCGGTGGTCCGTGAGCACTTGCAATCCATCTGGGGCACATACCGCTACCGGCTGAGCGCCCACATCATGCGCTGCAAGCCGGGTTTTCATGTGGCTGAGCACATTGCCAGCTCACGTGCGGGGCTCAACACGGTGCTGTTTTTGCAAGCGGACTACCCAACGACCGACAGCCCCAATGTGCGAACGCCGGGTTGTATGGTCATTGGCAATCCGGCCAAACGCCTCAATGAAAACCTGCTGCCCTGGGAAACACCGGTGCATTTCCCGATCACGCCCCAGCCGGGCCTGCTCGTGACCATGCCCTTGTGCACGCCGCATGGCTACTTTCCTCTGCGCACCCAGACACGCGACACCCTGGCCATCGAGTTTCACTCGGTGGCAGAACCGGAGGCAGGACATGCTTGACGCCCGCAGTCCCGTTTCATTCGCCGATGGCGTTCTGGATCAGGGCGTAACGCAGGCGCTCGTCGATTGGCTACAGCACCTGCAGTACCGCTATTACCGCATCACCAACAAAAACGAGCCGGAGCCGTTTCCGATCTGGCACTGCGAATTGTTGGGTCGGGACTGGCCCATCAACCAAGCGTCTGACTACAGCTGCACGCCGCAATTACTGCCGGATCAAACCAGCGTGCTCTCTGATGTTTGGCGGTCATGCATGCGGGCGCTTCAACTGCCTGTCATGACCCAGTGCCATGGCGTCTATGCCAATGCCAACACCCATGGCAACGAAGGCAATGTCCACATCGACAGCCAGCACCAGCTGGACAGAACCCTTTTGATCTACGGCGTGCGGCACTGGCAAGCAGGCTGGGGCGGAGAGACAGTGTTCTACGACCAGGAGGGTCGCCTGCTGGGCTCGGTCATGCCCGCGCCCGCTCGGGTGGTGTTCTTTGCAGGGCACATCCGCCATGGCGTCAACCCCATCTCCCGTGCCTGCCGCGATCTGCGGCCTGTCTTGGTGTTCAAAACGCGGCTGCAGGAACCGCAAAAGGTCCTTTCATGAAGTTTCAAATTCACGCCTTGCGTCAAGATGGCCAGAAAGTCTTGCTGCACTATGACAACCAGTTGTCCACGCTGACCTGGCAGGACGGCACGCCCGTGGTGCCGGTTCAGCCCGGCAGTTTCCGAGATGCCACGGTGGTGTCGGTCAACCAACCCGGCCGCAAGGGCCAGGTGCGCATCCTTAAGATCAGCCTGGGGCTGTCTTGCAACTACGAATGCAGCTACTGCAACCAGCGCTTTGTGCCGCATGCGGATGCAAGCAATCCGGATGACATTGAGCCGTTCATCAGTCAACTGACCGATGCGCTTCTTGAACCACCTGAGCGCATCGAGTTCTGGGGTGGCGAGCCCTTGGTGTACTGGAAGACACTCCAGCCGCTGGCCGAACGTCTGCGTGGCTTGTACGCGGACGCGCAGTTCAGCGTCATCACCAATGGCAGCTTGCTCCACGCGCAAAAGAACGAGTGGCTCGACCGCATGGGATTTTCTGTGGGCTTGTCGCACGACGGCCCAGGCCAGTCCACCCGTGGCCCCGATCCGCTGAACGATCCTGAGAAATACGCCGCCATCATGGACCTGTATGCCCGCTTGCATCCTCAGGGCCGTATCAGCATCAACGCCATGGTCCATGCTGGCAACCAAAGCCGGGCGCAGATTCAGGCTTGGCTGCAGCAGCGGTTTGGCCAGGACGTGAGCCTCGGGGAGGGTGCTTTCATTGACCCCTACGACGAAGGCGGCTTGGCGGCAACCTTGCAAACCCAGCAGGACCATGTGCGCTTCAGGGCCTTGGCCTACAAAGAACTGCGCCAGGGCCTGGCTTCGCGCATGTCCATAGCGCAGCAGCGCATCATGGACTTTGTGCAGTCCATTCGCAGCGCACGCCCAGCATCGTCTCTAGGTCAAAAGTGCGGCATGGACAAACCGGACAGCCTGGCGGTGGACCTGCATGGCAATGTCCTAACCTGCCAGAACGTGAGCGCTGCAGCCACTGCGCCCAATGGGCAGCCCCACCACATTGGCCATTTGTCCAACCTGCAGGCGGTCAAGATGCGCAGCGCCACGCACTGGAGACAAAGGCCAGACTGCCCCAGTTGTCCGGTCCTGCAATTGTGCAAGGGCTCATGCATGTTTTTGCAAGGACCGCTGTGGGATGCGGGTTGCGACGCAGCGTATTCGGACAACGTGCCGTTTCTGGCTGCGGCCATCGAGTACCTGACTGGTTGCATTCCGTACTACATCGACGGTGACTTTTGTGAAGACCGCAAAGACATCTTCGGGCAAGTCCATGGAGCTCCCGAACAAAGCGCCAAGCGCGTGATTCCGATCCTGGCCTACGACCGAACTGTCGCAGTTTGAGTCAAAGCGCAGCCAATTCAACAGTCAACCCAACACACACCCGCCTAGCTTCGGTCAGCGCGGGTTTTTTACTTTGGAGATTCGTATGCCTGAACCGACAAGCTCTGGCGTGGCAGGGGCGGCCGTCGCCTACAAGGCCTTTGGGGGAACAGCTGCGGCGGTGGCCAGTGGGGCCACTTTGGCCGCTGTGGTGGTCATGCTGATGACGCCACCGCGTGACAAACGCGAGTGGGCCGTGGGGCTCATCAGCACCGTGGTCTCCAGCATTGGGGGCGGTGCCATCACGGTGGAGCATTTTCATTTGCACCACTGGGCGTTTTCTACGGTGGGCCTGTGCGCCCTGGGTGGGCTCATGTTCGCTTGCGGCTTGCCCGGCTGGGCCATAGTCCGCTGGGTGTTCAACTTCATTGGCCAGCGCCGCGATGCCTCCATCGACCAGGTGGCCAAGGACGTGAAGGAGCTGCTGTGAAACCGCAAGACTTCATTGCGCTCATCGGTCCAGCAGCCCAAGCCAGCCGCTTACAGACAGGCATCCCCGCCAGCTTTGTGGTGGCCCAAGCCGCACTGGAATCCGGCTGGGGTGAGTCGAGCCTGGCCAAGCGGGCCAAGAACCTCTTTGGCATCAAGGCCGATCGCAGCTGGACGGGCCAGCGCATCACGCTCAACACCCGAGAGTTTCTGAACCAGCAGTGGGTGGTGATCCCGGCGGACTGGCGTGCCTACCCCGATTGGCAGGCCTGCTTGGTGGACCATGGGCAATTTCTGCGCCGCAATAAACGCTACGCCGCCTGTTTCGCCTGCACCACAGGAAAAACCTTCGCCCAAGCCGTGGCCAAGGCGGGCTATGCCACCGACCCGCGTTATGCGTACAAGTTGATCGCCATGATCGACAAGTATCAGCTTGAAGCGCTGGATCCACCGCTGAACCTATCACCGGAGGCCACATGAGTGCGTGGCAATTACCTTGGCTTGGCGCCTTGCCCCTGCGATGGATCGTCTCAAGCCTGCTGGCTGCGGGCCTGTTTTGGGCTGGCCATCGGATGGGGCAGAAGGGCGTTCACCAGGCCTGGGATGCAGAGCGATTGCAGCAACAAACCGCCGCCTTGCAGCAATCCCTGCAGGTGGCCCAGGTCCAAACCCGGCAAGAACAGATCAACCAGCGCATCACCATAGACCATGACACCCGCAAAACCCAACTTCAGCGCTTGTGGCAACCCCCAAAGGCTTCTCTCGTTCCAGTGGTTGTTACGCCTGATTCGCCCAATTCGCAGTCTGTGCCTGCTGACCTGCGCACTGGCGCTGACAGCATGCGCGACTCGACCAGCTCCAGCAGTATCGGCCCAGTGCCCACCCATGCCCAGCCTGCCACCGGTGTTGATGCAGCCGCCACCCACGCTGTACCTGATCCCGCCATCGCTCAGATCCCCGTGAGCTGCGAACAACTGGCCAGTGATGCGGCCCAGGCCACGCTCATGGTCTTGTCATTTCAGCGCTGGTATGCCGAGCAGGCAAAAGTCACAGAAAAGCCATAGAACGGGGGCAACAGCCACACCCCTCAAAACAGCGCTCCCATTCGCTTGACTTGCGTGCCCACCAGAGCTTTCATGCTGGTATGACACTCACAACAAGCGATGTATGACCCCCAGGCTGCTCACCACGCAAGAGGCCGCTGAGCGCCTGGGCCTTACCCCCGGCAGCCTGCAAAAGCTGCGCTGGCAAGACGATGGTCTGCCCATCTTCCAGCAAGGGCTTGCCGTTCACTACCGACTCGAAGACCTGGAGGCCTTCGAGCAGCGCGAAGTTCGAAACCTCCTCAGGCAAGTGCTGCAGCACGAGCGGCCATTGCCGTTCATTCGTGCCATTGCCCGCTCGCTTGACTTGGCAGTCAACACCCAGGGCGTTGAATCCGATCCCACGGTCTTCAAGCCAGCGGTGCGCGAAGACCTCAAACCCGCACCCAAGGTGAAGGCTCCGATGCCCATGGCTGAGCCCAAGCCCCAGATGCCATCCCTGGTCAGTCCACCTCCAGACCTCAGCCTGCCACCTCAACACGCCTGGTACCTGGTTCACACCAAAGCCCGCCAAGAAGACACAGCCATTACCAACCTGCAGCGGCAAAACTTCCGCTGCTACATGCCCATGCTGTATGTGGAAAAGGTCCGCCGGGGCAAGCCGGTGGTGGTGGCCGAGCCCATGTTCCCCAGCTACGTGTTTGTGCAGCTGGACACCAGCGGCCAAGGCCAAAGCTGGTCGCCCATTCGGTCCACGCTGGGCGTGCGCGAGCTCGTCAAGTTTGGTGGCCATCCGCCCAAGGTTGATGCCGAGCTCGTCAACGCATTGCACGAGCGCGAGCAACTGCAGCAGACCAATCCTCAGGCCCTCTTTGCCGCAGGCGACAAGGTCGTCATCACCGATGGCCCCTTCGCTGGCATCGAGGCAATCTATCAAACGGCAGACGCCGAACGGCGCTCCATGATCTTGCTGTCCATGCTCAACAAGCCCGTGTCCATGCGCATTGAGCCTGGCCAGTTGCGTAAATGTGGCTAATCGAAAAAAAGTCTGCAAACAGGTCTAGAAATGACTTGATAGCTCTGCCGCTTCGAAGCCAACATGGTTTGAACGAACAGAACCAAGCAGTCCACAAGTCCACATGACCCTAGAAGATCCACCCAAATCATTCAGAGCCGCGCAGTACGTGCGCATGTCCACCGAGCATCAGCAGTACTCCACCCACAACCAAGCCGACAAGATTCAGGAATACGCTGACCGGCGCGGTATCGAGATCGTGCGCACCTATGCCGACGAAGGCAAAAGCGGTCTGTCCATCGATGGCCGCGCCTCGCTGCAAAAGCTCATTGCCGATGTCGAATCCGGCAACACCGACTTCAACCTCATCCTGGTTTATGACGTCAGCCGCTGGGGTCGGTTTCAGGATGCAGACGAGTCGGCTTACTACGAATACATCTGCAAGCGCAAAGGCATAGCGGTCGCCTACGTGGCCGAGCAGTTTGAGAACGACGGCTCACCGGTGTCGACCATCGTCAAGGGCGTGAAGCGTGCCATGGCCGGCGAATACAGTCGAGAGCTGTCGGCCAAGGTCTTTGCTGGCCAGTGCCGGCTCATCGAGATGGGGTTTCGCCAAGGGGGTCCTGCAGGCTATGGCCTGCGCCGGGTGCTGATTGACCAGACCGGCGCCATCAAAGGCGAGCTCAAAAATGGCGAGCACAAAAGCCTGCAGACCGACCGCGTCATCCTCATGCCCGGCCCCGATCACGAGGTGGCCTCGGTCTTGCAGATGTTTGCCTGGTTCATCCAAGACGACTGGCCCCTGGCCGAAATTGCAAAGCGGCTCAATGACCAAGGCATCCGCACCGATTACGGCCGACCTTGGAGCTACAGCACGGTGCGCCAGGTGCTCACCAACGAAAAGTACATCGGCAACAACGTCTACAACCGCCATTCCTTCAAGCTCAAAAAGCTGCATGTCAACAACCCGCCAGCCATGTGGATCCGCAAGGAGGGTGCGTTTGAAGGCATCGTGCCGCTGGACACCTTCCTCAAAGCCCAAGAGGTACTGGCCGAGCGCACCCGCCGCTTCAGTGACGAAGAGTTGCTGGCTCACCTCAAGCAGCTTTATGCCGAATGCGGCACCTTGTCAGGCTTCATCATCGACCAGGCCCCGGGCTTGCCATGCGCCATCACCTATGCCCACCGCTTTGGCAGCCTTACCCGGGCTTATGAGTTGGTGGGGTTCCACACCTCGCGCGACCAGGGCTTCATCGAAATCAACCGGCGACTGCGGCAACTGCACCCCGAGATTGTGCGCCGCACCGAAGAGACCATTGCAGAGCTGGGTGGCAGTGTGCGCCGCGACGGCAAGACCGACCTGCTCACCCTCAATGACGAGCTGGTCATCAGCCTGGTGCTGGCCCGCTGCCAGACATTGCCCAACGGACAGCATCGCTGGCGCATCCGGTTTGACACCGACCGCTTTAACCCAGACATCACGGTCGCAGTGCGGCTTGACCCGCAAAACGCGAGCGAACTCGACTATTACCTGCTACCCCGCCTGGACCTGCCCGAGCAAGAGATCCGGGTCTGCAACCGCAACAGCGCCAATTTCGAGTGCTTCCGCTTTGATGACCTGAACTTCTTCTACGGCATGTCAGAGCGCGAACGCTTACAGCGTAAGTTTTAAACCCCCTCCACAAACCTTAAAGGACCCACCCCATGCAAACCACCACAACCCAAACGCTACGGAGGCCCACATGATGACCGACACCCCAGAAAACGTGAGCATGGTGCCCATCGCGCGCATCGAGGTGCTCAACTCCCGTGACCGCAACATGAAGGTCTTTGAGGAGATCGTCGAGAGCATCCAGCTCATCGGCCTGAAAAAACCCATCACCGTGGCCGAGCGGGCCGGTGACGACGGTCAGCCCAAATACCTGCTGGTTTGCGGAGAAGGGCGCCTGAACGCCTTCCGCATCCTGGGTGAGACGCACATCCCCGCCTTGGTGGTGGACGTGAGCGATGAAGACGCCTTCATCATGAGCCTGGCCGAAAACATCGCCCGCCGGGGCTACCGGCCGCTGGAGATCCTGGCCGACATTGAGCTCCTTCGCGAGCGGGGCTACACGGCGGATGTGATCATCCAAAAGACAGGCCTGTCCCCCAAATACGTACGCGACATCGTCTTTTTGCTGGAGCAGGGCGAAGAGCGCCTGATTGAGGGCGTGCAGCGCGGCTCCATCCCGCTGACCACCGCTCTTGAAATTGCCCGTGCCAGTGCCAACGACCCACAAAACGCGAACGGAGAGGGGGGCGACTCCAACCTGGGCGACCTGCTGCAAGAGGCCTATGAAAACGGCCAGCTCAAAGGCCGCCAGATCATCGAGGCCAAGCGCCTGATCGAAAAGCGCCAGCAACTGGGTCCATCCTCACCCAACGCGGCGCAAATTAAGCCACCCACCTCCAGCTATAGCCTGGTGCGCACCTACCAAAAAGAGGTGGAGCGCCAGCGCAAGATGGTCCTCAAGGCCGAGCACGCCCACCAGCGCCTGCTGCTGGTGGTGCAGGGGCTTAAAAAACTCTTTGCCGACGAAAACTTCGTCACCCTGCTGCGCGCCGAGGGGCTGGACACATTGCCCAAGTACCTGGCCGAACGCATCAACCACTTTGAAGGAGCCCTAGCATGAACCCCAGCAGCAACGCCCAACCCAAAATCGCTGAGATGTACCCTGGCATTTACCAGCCCGTCAACCAGGTCGAAGGAGATGGCGGACCCGACCTGCCCATGCAGCCCCTCAACACCCTTCTGGGCTTTGATTTGGAAACCTACCAGGTGCCGCTGGATCACCTGCTGCCCAGTAAAAAAATCATGGACGGCACCATGAGCACCCGCAAATACAAGCAAGTGGTCTCGTCCATCCACGAAATCGGGCTTATCGAACCCCTGTCTGTCATCCAGCCCGATCCCAAAAAATCAGAGTTCCTGCTGCTGGATGGTCACTTGCGAGTGTTGGCCCTCAAAGAGCTGGGCATGGAAACCGCTCCCTGCCTTATGGCCAAAGACGACGAAACCTTCAGCTACAACCACCGGATCAACCGCCTCTCCACGGTGCAAGAGCACTACATGCTCCGCCGCGCCATCGACAGAGGCGTCAGCCGCGAGCGCCTGGCTCGGGCATTCAACGTCAACTTGAGCTCCATTAACCGCCGCATCAACCTGCTCGAAGGCATCTGCCCCGAGGCCATCGACCTGCTGCAAGACAAGCAGTTCACCCCAGATGTCACTCGCATCCTCCGCAATATGAAAGCGGCCCGCCAGGTGGAAGCGGTAGAGCTCATGGTGGCCAGCAACACCATCACCGTGGCCCACGCGGAAGCCTTGCTCAAAGCAACGCCACCGGAGCAGCGGGCCGACCTTAAGCCTACCGAGCGCAACAAGACCTCACCCATCGAGCAGATCGTCAAGTTGGAAAAGGAGATGAGCCAGGTGCAGACCCAGTACAAAGACGCCGAGCAGAACTACGGATCCGACCTGCTCAACTTGGTGGTGGCCAAGGGCTACCTCACCAAGTTGCTTTCCAACGACGCCGTCAAAAGCTACATCCAGCGCCACGAGCCAGAGATCCTGGAGCAGTTTGAGCTGGTGGTGAACACCGTCAGCATGGAGGAGGCGGTACAGCAGCAGGCAGATACCACCCCTGCAGACGCCAGCGAAGCGTCAGAACCATAATGCTTTCGAAAAATATTTGCATGACATGTAAAATTCATCAGGAAGACCCTAAAATCATGCGAATTCGCACAAATGTTCCCCCTCGGAACAGCCTCTATTGCGCTTGCCGATCGTGACACGGCACGGCGGTAGCGTGGCCAAACACTCCTTTAGTAGCAAGTCGCGATCCCAGCTTCAGGAAGACCTACTTCTGTGTCTTGCGTATGCTGAAAGCAAACCTCGCCATGATCCGAAGGGAGTGCGCATCTTCACCAAGTAGTAGTTTGCAGGCTGTCGCGTCATTTTTTAAGCACGCACCATTACCGAAATTAACCTTTAGTTAAAGCAAGAACGCATTGAATATATTTAATATTATCAAATTCCTTAAAAGTAGAAATTTGAACCTTGACGAAGAGGAGTGTCGCTCAAAAGAGAGGTATCGACTTGCAATTTTGTCAATGTTAGCAAATGCTTTGAGTACCGCGCTTGGTATGTTCGTATTGGTACTTACCGTGCCGATGACCTTACCTTACCTTGGCGCGGAACGTTTTGGAATTTGGATGACGGTGTCAAGTATTGCTGCATTTTTATCTTTTCTCGATTTCGGGGTTGGGAATGGCATCATCAACCGAATTGCACGAGCAAATATTAGATCCGATAAAAAAGAATTGGCATTTGTTGCAAGTCATGGGTTCGTAATACTAATTTTAATCGGCTTATTGGTTGCGTTAGTATCTTATCCGTTGATAAAATACTTGGCGTGGGAAAAAATAATTAAGTTAGAGGACCCAAACAATATTGCTGAAATTAGTTCAACCTTGATGGTATTTCATTTGGTATTTGCATTAAGCATTCCGTTGAGCGGAATTCAAAAAATATATCAAGGAATGCAAATGGCATGGCAAGCTCACTTGATTCGAGGGCTGGCTTCCGTGTTGTCGCTAATCGCGGTATATATCTTGGCAAGGGAGCAAGCAGGTATTCCGGAGCTGTTGATTGCTACATATGGGTTGCAAACGATATTTCCCGTATTTTTACTTTTCGCACTCATAAGAAAAGATATTCTTAGTTTAAGTGCCCTGAAAAATATAGATTGGCTGTCTGAATCTTCCGTACTGTTTAGGAGTGGCGGACTGTTCTTGATATTGCAACTTGGAGGGCTACTGGTATGGAGCGTTGATTCTGTAATTATTGCCGCAACATTAGGTGCTTCAAGCGTGACACAATTTGTACTGTTACAGAGACTTTTTCAGTTCGTGCTGGTTCCTCTTGGAATAGCTACTTCTCCGTTGTGGGGAGCTTATGCTGATGCGCATGCTAGAGGAGACGATTTATTTATAGCTCGCACCTTACAGAAAACAATGATTTTTACAATAGCACTTTCATTCATAAGCGTAGTAATTCTCGCCTTACTGTCGCCAAAAATTTTTGAAATATGGATTGGTAATTCTGTGTATGTGCCATCTATCTTAATTTGGAGTTATGCGGGGCTCGTATTTTTTATGGCCGCGGGCAACTCTTTTTCAGTATTCTTGAACGGAGTGGGGGAACTAAAAATTCAAGTTTTTCTTGTTACTTTGTTTTGTGTAATCGTGGTTCCACTAAAGTACCTAGGCGTTATTAAATTTGGAGTCGAGGGGTTGATTGTCGCCTCAATGTTTTCTTATGTTTTGATAGTAATTTTCCCCTATACGAAAATTTACAAAAAAAGAATTGAAGATATCAGTCGAACTGATAGATAAAAATATAAATTGGAATCTATGTTTAAAAAAATCATCTATGCTATCGGTTGGCGCCTAAAAACAAGCAAGGCTAGGCAATACAAGGTGGGTGATTATTCAATCACTTTACCGGCTGGACATAAGCTTGATTTGTATCAGGAAAGCTATAAAAATTACGATAGAAAGTTACCGATAATCGCAGAACTGACTGAGTCGAAGTACGGAGCAATGTCAATAATAGACATTGGCGCCAATATCGGAGATACTGCAGTAGCCTTACGAGGAGTATGCAGTGCTCCAATTGTTTGCGTTGAAGGGAATTCAGATTTTCTTCCCCTTCTTGCGGCCAATCTATCAAAGTTACCGGGTGTTTTTCGAATCATACCGAAATATATAGGCCTTGAATCAGATGAGGGTGTTCGGGGCGTAATTACGTCTAACGGAACGGCTCACATAAAAAGGGAAGTGGAAACATCATTGGAGTTTACTCCAGAATGCACTTTTTCTGTTACAACATACGATGAAATGATTGGATCTAACTCTGATTTGCCGGAGCCGCGACTTGTTAAAATTGACACAGATGGTTTTGATTTTAAAATTATCATGACTTCTTTATGCGCACTGTCTAAAAATAAACCGATACTTTTTTTTGAATTTGATCCATCTTTTTCGCCAATAAATGAAAAGCATGAAGCTACCAAAACCTTAAATTGTTTGAATGAGGTTGGGTATGTCCATTACATAATTTTTGACAATTTCGGCAATTATATGGTGTCGTTTTCAGGTAATCAGCTTAACATATTTTCTGACTTATTGTTTTACCTTGAGCAGTCTAGATATAATGGAGGGGGTATTAATTATTTGGATATCTGTTGTTTTTCTGCGGATGATCAAGATATATTTGCTCGCTTCGTTGCCGATGAACAAAAACTAAAATAAGTTGAATAATATAAGTAATCGGCAGAATTAACTATTATAATATTTCCAATGGTTCTTATCAGTCTAAATCTATTTATTCAAGTGTACATTGAATCGACTCGAGTCAAAGTTAATGAAATCAGATGAAAAAAAATATAAATTATTAATACTGCCACACTGGAGGAAAGGTGGTGGATCTGGATTTTATATTCAAAATTTGATAGATAAATTAAAAGAAAAATTCTTTTTAGATGTTGCCGGAATCTATTCGATTGATTACGATAAAAGATCTGGAACATCGGGATTTTTTGATGAATTGGGCTCATTGTCATTCCCCGTCTACGATGGCGTAAAAAAATCTACGTTGTTATACCGCTTAATGATTTCTCTTTGCAGGATTTTGGCGATTTTCATCAAATACAACAGACGGCAAGTGGGGGATGTTCCGGCAGTAATTATCTTTACATCGAGTATTCAGGCAATATCGATACCAATTGCAAGACATTTCTTTCCAAAATGTAAGATAGTGATAGCCATACAGGAGACTGTTAATCTCTCTACACTATTTGGGGGCCTACTACTGAGGCTTCTCCGAAGAAGTGATATCGTTATATCGATAACAAATCAATGGGCAGCTCATGCTCGGAAATTTGGTATTGATGCTGTGATAATTCGCAATCAATATGACCCATCATATTTTTCGCCTGAAAGTAACCTACTAAAAGCTATCGATTCAGATTTGCTGTACATTGGCGGAGGTGCCAGGATCAAAGGATTTGACATCTTCTTGGAAAGTTTGCCAACCCTCCTGAAACGTCCTGGCCTGAGAATTTTATGCCTCGGAGACTATGGAAAGAGAGACCTTCAAACTCTTAAAAAAATAATTGATAGCTCTAAATCCAGTTCTAAAATTGTTATTGTTGGTCATGTGCTTGATATCCGACCTTATCTTAGAGGTACGAAATTGTTAATCCTTCCGATAAGAAGCCCCCATTTTTGTCGACCGGCTATCGAGGCCGGGTTTTTTAAAAAGACTTTTATAATTCCTGCGCATTTGGGTCTCGAGGATTTTGTACAAAACGGGGTTAATTGCATAACTTTTGATGAGTCAAATGGAAGCGCTTTCGCTAGCAAAATTCTCGATTTGCTTGATGATTCGGCGAAATTAAAGGCTTTGGGAGTTGCAAATTGCAAAAATTCAATGAATTTTATTGCCAATGAAATCGAGTTCGATTTGCTTGTTAGTAAACTATAACTAAAATTTAGAGATAAATTTAAGATGGCCGCAAGCTTTTTTGAACTTGCAAATATATTTGCTGCTTTTGTCGGGTTCTTTTTTTTGGCATTGAAAAAACATTCGGGCATAAAATATTGGGGCCTGTTATTTTTGATATACATTATATCAGTCTGTTCTTTATTGGCTGTGTGGGTGAGTATTGGTGTTTCATTAAATATTTTGCTTTTATCTTTTTCTTTGTATTTATTTTATCGCCCCGGTCAATTAAAAAATGAAGATTCCCCTAGTTATTCGCCTACTCGGCTTGGTTGGGTTGTTATTTCTTTTTTGTTTTCGGCCCCATTTTTTTTGAAAGACACAGCAGGTTGGACAGTTGTTCTTTTTGGAGCTGTTGCTTACTGGTTCTTATTTGTATGTGCAAATTTATTTGAATTAACTAATAATAGAAATTTAAAATCAATTATTGGTTTTCTTGTGTTTTCTGCAGGTTTGCTTTGGCAGTTTAAACTCGCCCTACTGATGGGCGCTGTTATTATCTTATTTCAGTTATTTAATTCGTCTTCTGTTAAAAAGTCGTTGACTCTATTCGTTGTATTTATATCTTTTGTCTTTCTTGTTGCGTATTTTCAATACGACCAAATAGAATTATTTCTATACAAATCAGTATTGCGTCCAGATTATGATCTTGATGTAAAAGTGCTGGGCTTTTCGGATGGTGGGAGAGTTAATCTGTGGCACCACTATGTTGAAAATTCTGCATTTTTAGGTAAGGGTCAGTATCATATGCCGGATATCGTTCCGACGCACAATATATTTATACACCTGATTCATGAATTTGGTTTTTTGGGATTTTTTTTGATCGCACCAGTCTTTTTTTATTTAATTTTGCGTATTGCGAAGAATAATAGCTTTGTTGTTTTTTGTTTAATTTTTACTACTCTTGGCTATTCTTCCGTTGGTGAGTTTCCTGTTTTTTGGGTTCCGTGCATAGTACTGGCGAGATTGCTGATCTCTTTGCCTTTTTTCACAAGGCCACGGTAGTAATTTAATGCGGTAAAATATATTTACATTGCAAATTTAATGACAAACGACTTTTTATTTTTTTCCGCTTCGAATCGCGATCGAGTAGAGTGGAGGGTTATTAATGGTATTTATGAGTGTCTTGAAATTTGTAAACCAGAATTAAAATGTATTCGGTTCGATTTAACTGAGAATGTGATCTCCATTTCGGCTTTAAAGCTGGTTTTGTCTAGTCGAATTATTGTATTGCATTCACCTCTTTTTTATTATTTTCCATTGGCTATTATTGGTCGTTTGTGCGGGGCGGAGGTGTGGGCCTTGGTTTGGGATATGTATCCTGTGCGTCTTGGGGGAAAAAGATATGATCCGCGAGTTGTTCGTCGCTTCGCGGATTTAATTGAAATATTTACATTAAAGATCTGCAATAAGATATATGTCCCTACTTCAGATTTTAAAAAATACAAATCTCTTTCAGGTGCTCGTGTGTTACGTATGTGGCCGAAGTTTAATTATTCTCCCTTTTCTTTAGGGCTAGATATAAGGACTTTAAAGCCTCTAAAAATTATTTTTTCAGGTCAGGTTAACGAAACTCGGGGTTTGGCTGAGTCGCTTGAAATTTTATTGCGTATATCAACTGTTGGTGTTAGGCTATTCATTGCTTCCGCTGACATTATTCCTGCTGAAATAAAAAATAATCCTAATGTCATTAATTTGGGTTACAAGTCTTCTGCTGATCTAAATGAGTTTTACAAATGTTGTGATTTTGGGCTTGTTAGTATTTCCAGCCAATTTGACGGGCCTGCTTTCCCATCGAAGACATTTGATTATATTGCTAACGGTCTTCCTGTTTTGTATCATGGCCCTGATTTGTCGGCTTTTAAGAAATTATTAGTCGACTGTGGGGTTGGTATCTCGTTGGATAGTGTTGACTGTATAAATCACGAGACGGTTAAAAATATGTTGAAAGATTTTGCGCTCGGACGTGATAGTCTGTTTAATTTGATTTCCTTTACAGATGCAGAGATTGATAATTTTGTTGGATTTTAATGGATAAGAATTCCTCGTGACATTTTTGGCTATTTTTTAACATTGTTGATTGATCATTAAATTCCATAAATTTTGAAAGGGATGTTGTGAGAAAGTTTCAAGATAAAATTTTATTAATTACTGGGGGCACGGGCTCATTTGGGAATGCTATTTTGCGTCGTTTTGTGTTTTCAGAGTTTAGTGAAATTCGAATCTTTAGTCGTGATGAGAAGAAACAAGACGACATGCGAAAAAAACACAATAACCCTAAGTTGAAATTTTTTATTGGTGATGTGCGTGATCCTCAGTCCGTCATTACTGCTGTGCGTGGTGCTGACTTCATCTTTCATGCTGCTGCACTAAAGCAAGTTCCCTCTTGTGAGTTCCATCCACTTGAGGCTGTAAAGACAAATGTTTTGGGTACCGAAAATGTGCTGGAAGCTGCTATTCAGTGTGGCGTCCAACGCGTGGTCGTGCTAAGCACCGACAAGGCTGTATACCCTATTAACGCCATGGGCATTAGTAAGGCCATGATGGAAAAGGTGGCTGTCGCTAAGTCACGTAGCAGCGCCCAGACGGTGATTAACGTCACCCGCTACGGCAATGTCATGGCTTCGCGCGGTTCGGTGATCCCCCTTTTCATTGAACAAATTCGTGCTGGCAAGTCCATCACTCTCACCGACCCGAACATGACCCGCTTCATGATGACGCTCGACGATGCGGTGGACCTGGTGCTCTATGCCTTTGAGCATGGCCAGCCGGGCGAGATCTTTGTGCAAAAAGCACCAGCCGCGACCATTGAGGTGTTGGCCAAAGCCTTGACCGCTTTGGTGGGCAAACCAGAGCACGAGGTGCGTGTGATCGGCACCCGTCATGGTGAAAAGCTTTATGAAGCGTTGCTGAGCCGCGAAGAGATGGTGGCCGCCGAAGACTTGGGTGGTTACTACCGCGTGCCCCCTGATCTGCGCGACCTGAACTACGGTAAGTTTGTGGAGCAGGGCGAAACCAAGATTTCTGAAGCCACCGACTACAACTCGCACAACACTGAGCGCCTGGACGTTGCCGGCATGCAGGCTTTGTTGATGAATCTGCGCTTCATGCAGGCCATTGCCCGGGGTGAACAAGTGGAGCCGGAGGAGTAAGCCATGAAAGTACTGGTCACCGGGGCCAACGGTTTTATTGGTAAAAATTTGGTTTTGCGCTTGCATGAGCGCGCAGGCACCGATGTCTTGACCTTAATGCGCAACGATAGTGACATCGCATGGCAAGCTGCGCTGGCTCAAGCCGACGCCGTGGTGCACTTGGCCGGAGAAAACCGGCCCTCCGATCCTGCCGCGTTTGACGCGGTCAACACCGGCCTGACCCAGCGCCTGTGCCAAACCTTGGAAAGCATGGGCAAGCGCATACCGGTGTTGTTCACCTCATCGGCGCAAGCCGACCAAGACAATCCCTATGGCCGCAGTAAACGAGCCGCCGAAGAGGCTTTGGCTGGGTTGGTCAAAAACAACGGCAACCCCGTGGCCATTTACCGTTTGCCTGGCGTGTTTGGCAAATGGTGTCGCCCCCATTACAACTCGGTCGTGGCCACTTTCTGTCACAACAAGGCGAACGACTTGCCGGTGCAGATCAACGATGCCCAGGCCCTTGTGCGCTTGGTCTACGTAGACGACGTGGTGAACGCCTTTTTGCAAGTGCTACAAGAGCCTGTTGCGGGCTTGAATCACCCTGCAGTGGCCCCTGAATACTCCATCACCTTGGGTGAACTGTCAGACCAAATCGATGCGTTCAAGAATTGCCGCAGCACCTTGGTGTCTGAGCGCGTGGGCACGGGCTTGACCCGCGCTTTGTACGCCACCTACGTGAGCTATTTGCCGGTAGAGAAGTTCGTGTATGGCGTGCCAGCCCACGGAGACGCCCGAGGCGTGTTTGTGGAGATGCTTAAAACGCCCGATGCGGGCCAGTTCAGCTTTTTCACGGCACACCCCGGCATCACCCGGGGCGGGCACTACCACCACACCAAAACCGAAAAGTTTCTGGTTATCAAAGGCCATGCCCGGTTTGGTTTTCGCCACATGCTCACCAACGAGGTGCACCACTTGGAAACCCACGGCGACCAGCCCCAGATCGTGGAAACGGTGCCTGGTTGGACTCACGACATCACCAACATCGGAACCGATGAAATGATGGTGTTGTTGTGGGCCAATGAAATCTTTGATCGTGCCAACCCAGACACGATCGCCAGCAAAGTTTCAAGACAATGAAAAAACTCAAAATCATGTCGGTCGTGGGTACCCGTCCTGAGATTATTCGCCTGTCGCGGGTGTTGGCAGCGCTGGACGCGCATTGCGAGCATGTGCTCGTGCACACGGGTCAAAACTACGACTACGAGCTGAACCAAGTGTTCTTTGATGACCTCAATGTGCGCAAGCCCGATTATTTTCTGAACAGCGCCGAAGGCAGTACTAGCGCGGCACACACCATCGGCAACCTGATCACCGCGGTCGATGGCGTGCTAGCCCAGGTGCAGCCCGAGGCGATGCTGGTGCTTGGCGACACCAACAGTTGTTTGTCGGTGATTCCGGCCAAGCGGCGCAAGGTGCCGATATTCCACATGGAGGCTGGCAACCGCTGCTTCGACATGCGGGTGCCCGAAGAGACCAACCGCCGCATCGTGGACCACACGGCCGACATCAACCTGACTTACAGCACGATTGCCCGCGACTACTTGCTGCGCGAGGGTCTGCCACCAGACCAAGTCATCAAGATGGGCAGCCCGATGTATGAGGTGCTGCATCACTACTTGCCGCAGATTCAGGCGTCTGACGCGGTGGCGCGTTTGGGCCTAGTGGGAGGGCAGTACTTTGTGGTGAGTGCACACCGCGAAGAAAATATCGAGACTGAAAAGTCGTTTACCAAATTGGTGGCCGTGCTCAACAGCGTGGCCGAAGAGCAAGGCCTGCCAGTTGTGGTGTCGACTCACCCGCGGACGCAAAAGCGGGTGGACGCCACGGGCGCACAGTTTCACCCGAATGTGCTCCTGATGAAGCCGCTGGGATTTCACGATTACGTGAACCTGCAGATGAACGCCCGGGCCGTGTTGTCGGACAGCGGCACGATCAACGAAGAGTCGTCGATCTTGAACTTTCCGGCGCTGAACCTGCGCGAGGCGCACGAGCGCCCCGAGGGCATGGAAGAGGCCGCCGTGATGATGGTGGGCCTGGAGGTGGACCGCGTGCGCCAAGGCCTGGCCATTGTGGCCACGCAAGCGCGGGGCGAGCAGCGCGAGTTACGCCTGGTGGCCGACTACAGCATGCCCAATGTGAGCGCCAAGGTACTGCGCATTGTTCACAGCTACACCGATTATGTGAATCGGGTGGTTTGGAAGAAGTATTAATTGAAGCTATGAAAAAAACCAAACGAATTATCTTTTTATCACAATGGTTTGACCCAGAGCCAGGTGCTAAAGGTTTGGTTTTTACACGCAAACTTGTCTCTATGGGCTTCAAGGTTGAAGTGATAACCGGTTTTCCGAATTACCCAGGTGGCAAGTTGTATCCCGGTTATAAATTAAAGCTTCTACAGCGTGAAGTTATAGATGGTGTGCACATAACCCGCGTGCCACTTTATCCTAGTCACGACCAATCAGCAGTCAGGCGGGTGTTGAATTACGCCAGTTTTGCAGCTTCGGCCTTGGTGTATGGCTTGTTCATGGCCAAGCGTGCAGACGTGATTTATGCCTATCATCCACCGTTGACGGTAGGCGTTGCCGCCTGCTTGATCCGTTGGGTGCGGGGTATTCCGCTGGTCTATGACATTCAAGACATGTGGCCCGACACCTTACGGGCGACTGGCATGCTGAACAACCCCCGAGCATTGGCTTTGGTGGGGCGTGTGTGCGACTGGGTCTACAAACGGGTAGACCAGCTGGTGGTCTTGTCACCAGGGTTCAAGCGATTGCTGGTGCAGCGCGGTGTGCCCGAGGGGAAGATTGACGTGATTTACAACTGGGCCGATGAGTCGGCTTTGATGTCGCCAGTGGGTGCCGTGCCAGCGGCCTTTCCAGCCGCAGATCGCTTCAGGGTAGTGTTTGCGGGCAACATGGGCAAGGCCCAGGCGCTGGACGCCGTGCTCGATGCGGCTGCGATTTTGCAGGCGCGTGGCTCCCGCGCCAGTTTGGTCATGTTGGGTGGGGGCGTGGAAGTTAGTCGCCTGAAAACCCGTGTGCTGGAGATGAAGCTGGGCAACGTGGTGTTTGTGCCCCCGGTGCCCATGTCCGAAGTGGGCACGGTGTTGGCGGCGGCCGATGTGCTGCTGGTGCATTTGCGCAAAGCCCCTTTGTTTGAAATCACCATCCCCTCCAAAACGCAGGCCTACATGGCCGTAGGCAAGCCATTACTGATGGCAGTCAACGGCGATGCGGCGGACTTGGTAAGGCAGGCGCAATGTGGCTTGACAGTAGAGTCAGAAAATCCGCAAGCCTTGGCTGATGCTGTATGTGCCGTGGCGGCAATGCCTGCCGATGAACTGAAAACGATGGGTGAGAGCGCAAGCCGCTTTTACCAAGAGGCCTTGAGTTTGAAAGTAGGGGCAGCCAAGTTTGCTGCAGTGTTTGAACGCTTCAGCCGGAAGGTGCGTGGGGCAGAGATATGAAGCGTCTGTTTGATTTGCTGGCTTCGGCCATTGGCTTGTTGATTTTGGTCGTGCCTTTGGCCCTGCTGGCTTGGCAGGTACGCCGCAAGCTGGGCAGGCCGGTGTTATTTACCCAGGTGCGCCCGGGCTTGCATGGCAGGCCGTTTCGCATGATCAAGTTCCGCACTATGACGGATGCGCGAGACGCCAGCGGCGCTTTGCTACCCGATGCGCAGCGGCTCACGCCCTTTGGTCGCTTTTTGCGCTCCAGCAGCTTGGACGAGTTGCCCGAGCTGTGGAATGTACTGCGCGGCGAAATGAGTGTGGTCGGGCCGCGTCCATTGCTCATGGAATATTTGCCGCTTTATACGCACGATCAAGCCCGCAGGCATGAGGTCCGACCAGGGATAACAGGCTGGGCTCAGGTCAATGGCCGTAATGCCATCAGTTGGGAAAAAAAGTTCAAGCTCGACGTTTGGTATGTTGATAACCGAAGTATTTTGTTGGACATAAAAATCCTATGGTTGACAATTAAAAAAGTTCGCGTCCGCGATGGCATCAGCGCGGCGGGCGAGGCAACGATGCCGGCGTTTACGGGTACAAGAGAGTAGCAAATCTTTAAAAAAGCATTCTCCACCTCAGGTTAAATAATGAACATAAACATTAGTGAATATATCCTGTCAGCAGTTTCGAGCTATCCTGATAGTCTCGCGGTAGAAGATGATTTTACGTCGTTGACTTATTCAGAATTATTTCGGCAAAGTGCATTCTGGTCTGACGAATTGGACCGTGCTGGTGTAAAAAGGAACGTTCCTGTAGTAATTTTGATAAATAAATCATGTGAGGCAGTCATTGGAATAATCGCCACAATATTTTCAAAAGGTGTTTATGTTCCGGTGGATGTGACTTCCCCTATGGAGCGCTTGGTATCGGTTTACAAGCAATTGGGCGACGCATATATTCTTTGTACTAAGGCTACACTCACTAAGGCGCAGCAACTGGAGCCGGGCGAAGAAAGAATTATCTGCCTTAATATTGTTACCGACGAGGGGGGCTCAAACCAAGATCTCACTGACTCAATTGTCAAAGTGCGAGAACGGACAAGGTTGGTGATCGATCAAGATCCGTGTTACGTGATTTTTACGTCTGGATCGACTGGGGTGCCAAAGGGCGTAACGATTGCTCACCGAAGCGTTATTGACTACATCGAATGGGCGAAGTCAGAATACCCCATTAATCAAAGCCACCGCATCGCAAGCCAGGCACCTTTTTATTTTGATAATTCCACTTTAGACATTTATCTGACCTTTTCCACTGGCGCATCACTGCATATACCTAAAGACGTGATATATGCATTCCCTAAACTAGCGTTGGAGTATCTGGCGGAGAAGAGTATCACTACAATTTTTTGGGTTCCTTCAGTCTTAGTTGCTATTGCGAATTCAGGTTTACTTGAAAAAATGGCACCGAAATCACTGAAGCATGTTCTTTTCGCTGGGGAACAAATGCCTGTTCCGCAGATTAATACATGGGTCAGATCTCTTCCTGGCTCACTTTTCTCCAATCTCTACGGCCCCACCGAGATCACGGTTGACTGTACTGCATATACATTTTTTGAGCCTTATGAAGGGGATATATTGCCGATCGGCTATGCCTGTCGTAATACAGATGTTTTGATAATCAATGAGTCTGGTATTGAATGCGTTGAAGGTGAAATAGGTGAGCTATATGTTCGCGGTAGCTCTTTGTCGTTGGGGTACTGGAACGATAAGGACAAAACAGATTCAGTGTTTATTCAGAATCCATTGGAACATCGTTTTAAGGACATAGTCTATCGTACTGGGGATCTGGTTCGCCGCGATGATTTTGGTTGCATATCGTTTCTTGGTCGTAAAGACTCACAGATAAAGCTTAACGGATATCGAATTGAACTAGGTGAGATAGAAGCAGCCGCAGCCAAAGTGAATGGCATAGCCCGTAGTGCTGCCGTCTTAGATGTGCGAAGAAAATTAATTGTTTTATTCGTGGAAACAATACACGAAACGAATTTTGAATTGGCAACGCTGCGCCGGGAGCTCGGTCAATTTTTACCGAAATATATGATGCCTAGTGAGGTGATCAATGTAACTTGCTTTGAGCAAAATCAAAATGGCAAAATTGATAGATTGAAATTAACTAAGATTTTGGAGTAAAAGTCATGAATTCTGGGATCAGTGAGATGGCAAGTAAAGAATTGGAAGTGCAGATCCTTCAAATTTTGAAGGAAGAGCGTCCGGAAGTCGATTTCGAATCATCGACTGATCTTGTCTCCGATGGGCTGATTGACTCATTTGAAATTGTGATGTTGACTACTGAATTTGAGAAGAAATTCAGTGTAAATGTTCCGGGTGAGGAAATCGTTCCTGATGCATTTGCGACTATTGCGGCTATGGCAAACCTGGTCCGTAAGTTGCAGAAAGGAGCCTGACCGTATGCATGCTCGTTTTGATTCCTTCCGGATTTCGGCGGTGATTGGGGTTGTCCCTTCATCTGTATCTTATTTTGACGATGAAATTTCTAATTACACACACGATGCTTCCAATAGTATAAAGTTGAAAGAGGTTATGGGCTATGGCGAGCACCGAATTGTGACTGGAAATTTAACCACATTCGATTTGGCTAGTGCTGGTATGGAGGAATTAATATCGAGAGGTTTACTCACTACGGATGAGGTGAATGCTCTTTTTTTCATCAGCCAAACACCAGATTACGTCATTCCCCCTACCAGTAGTGTTCTCCATGGTCAATTTAACCTGTCTACAGATACATATTGCGTTGACATTAATGATGGTTGTAATGGCTATATAAAGGGATTGTTTGAGGCATTCTCCTTTCTAAATGCCACTGATACACAGTGTGCGGTCATTGTCGCAGGCGATGTGCTCAGCCCACTTGTGTCACGTAGGGATAGGAATTCTTTTCCATTGGTTGGCGATGCTGCTACTGTTACCGTGATTCGACGAGATAAGTCCTGGATAGATGAAAAAATATCAATTTCAATTCGTAATGATGGAAGCGGTTTTGATAAGCTCATTATTCCTGCAGGTGGGGCGAGGCAAAAGGTAATGGGAAATGAAGCTGATGAGCTTGATGCGGAAGGCAATTGGCGCAACATAGCCAATCTTAGAATGAATGGTCGAGATGTTTTTGCATTTACTCAGACGGTAGTCCCGACCTTTTTGCAGGAAGTAATAGAAGCGGACGGTCTAAAGACATCCGATATTGATCGACTCTACCTGCATCAAGCTAATGCATTTATCATAGACAGACTTCGAAAGAAACTTGTTGCATCTGCTGTTCAGATGCCTGACCGGGTTATTAGAAAATATGGAAATTCGTCATCGGGGACAATTCCGATGTTGATCGCAACCGAGCCAAAAGGCGATGCAATTCTTCGCTGTTTACTTGGTGGATTCGGTGTAGGACTTAGCTGGGGGGCTGCGAATCTAATGTTGCAGCCTGGTGTTTCACAAGGTGTTTTGGAGGTCCAATGAATAATTTAACAGAACTACTCTCAGAAGCTCTTGAAGTGGCTGCTTCTGAAATAAGTGCCGATATGGATTTTAAAAATCATGAAAAATGGGATTCATTGGCGGCATTAAGTCTCATTACAGCTATCGAAGATGATTTCGGCTTTGTGTTGAGTGATTCTGACTTGAGGAAATTGACAACTGTTCAAGATTTGTCTGACTATGTTTTGGCGAATAAAAAAATTGAATAATATACATGACAGATACAACAATTGTAATTGGTTGCTCTTCTGAAATCGGAATGGCGATTTGCACTACTTTAATAAATAGAGGAGATGATGTTATCGGAACAACTCGAAATGGAAGCTTTACGGTTCCAGCGGACTTTGGAGCTGCCTTTCAACTTGCGGCTTGTGATGCCACAAGTTTAGAATCTATTAGTCAGCTATTTGATTCGGTAGCCAATCTGAAGCCAAGACATTTGATCTATTGTGCTGGTTATCACCGGCTCGCGCCAGTATCACCTATCTCTGCAGGTTCATTGGAGGAGCATCTTGCCGTTAATTACCGGGGTGCAGTTGACTGTTCTCGTCTATTCATAAGCGGTAAGTTTAGCAATGCAAATGTTCAACGTTCAATCACAATTGTAGCTAGCATTGCTTATCGAGTTGGTGAAGCTGGACTGGTCGGCTATTCTGCCTCTAAGGCGGCGGTTGTAGCGGCGGTCAAAGGCATGGCTGTGGAGTATGCAGCCCGGAATATTCGTGTTAATTCTGTATCACCCGGCTGGATTACCAGTAGTCGTGCCGATGCCGTATCTCAAAAGTTGTCAGCTGAAGCTTTGTCTTCTGTCCATAAGCGCTACCCTCTTGGTCTTGGGGCCGCGTTAGATGTTGCTAATGCCGTGTCTTTTTTGTCATCTGATTCAGCTAAGTGGATCACCGGAATTGATTTGCCAGTTGACGGCGGAAGGACATGCTCTTGACTTGTACAGCAGTAGTTCATGATGATCTTGAATTGAAATCTGCTGATTTTTATCAAGGTATTTACGAAACAGATCCGCATTTCTACGAATTGTTTAATCAGGCAGGTGAACAGAGATTTGCATATGCTCTGGATCAGCTTTCCACAGATCCTTCGAGTGACTTTTACAGACCGTTAGTTGCCCGTATTGATCAAAGGGTGTTGGGTTTTTTATATGCCTATCCGCTGAAGGAAATGTTTTCTCGTCAAGCATACTCACTCCGTCAATTTATTTCATTATCCGAGAATCCACGTTCGTTGCGTTCTGCACTGGCCACTCTTGCGTCTAGCAAGGGCAAACTCTTTTATCATAATAGTTATTACCTTGCACGAGTTTATGTCATGCCGAATGAGAGGGGGGCGAATGTTGGTGAGTTGTTGATGGATTTTTATCAATCCAAGGCTGCTGATCAAGGAATGACCGCCTTGAGTCTTCACGTTCGTACCGAAAATTTACGAGCGCAGCGCTTTTATTCCCGATTGGGATTTGAGTTTTCTGATAGTTTTGCCTCTGGATATTTGAGTATGGAGAAAGCAATTTTATGACCGATTATTCCGATCTGCCCCTAGTCTTTATTGGTGCTGGTGGCTTCGCTCGGGAACTCTTGGGCTGGATGGCACGTGATTCTACGTGGGATCGCCCAGTCGCGATGGTTCAGGAGAAGTCTGGCGATCTACAGTTAGGCGTTAAAGTCGTCGATTTTACTTCGGTCAAAACTCCGGTTCGCTTTATTCTTGCTGTGTCATCACCTGATCTCAAAGAAAGATTAGCTCTAAAAGCATTATCTCTTAACTGGATTCCGGTGACTTATATCGATCAAACTTCAGTATTGGGGTTGAATGCACACGTTGGTCGTGGAACTGTGGTCAGTCCGTTTTCCACAATATCTACCAATGCGACTATTGGTGAATTTGTTACTCTGAATTGTCGAAGCGGTGTGGGGCATGAAAGTTTTATTGGCGATTTCTCAACCTTGCTTGGATCGAACCAAGTAAATGGTAATGTTAATGTGGCTGATCGTGTGGTTTTGGGTGCCGGGTCAATTATCCATCCCGGACGATCAATTGGGAGTGGGGCCACAGTTGGTATCGGGTCTGTGGTCCTCACCAACGTAAAAGAAAAATCAGTGGTGTTTGGTAATCCTGCAAAGCGTATTTCTACTGGGCATGCTGCCTGATTTTAATTGTTGTCCATTTTTTCATGGTCTTAAGTAAAATGCTGAATACTTCACTCTCCCCGTGGCCATCCTTCACTAACGAGGAGGCCGACGCGGTGCACCGCGTGGTGATGTCCAACAAGGTCAACTATTGGACGGGTACCGAGACCCGCGAGTTTGAAAAGGAGTTTGCCGCATGGTGTGGCACTGCGCATGCTGTGGCGCTGGCCAATGGCACGTTGGCCCTCGATGTGGCGCTGAAGGCTTTGGCCGTGGGGCCGGGCGATGAGGTGGTGGTCACGCCGCGCACTTTCATTGCGTCTATTTCTTGTGTGGTGAATGCAGGTGCGGTGCCTGTTTTTGCCGATGTGGAGGCCGACAGCGGTAATGTGTCGGCCCGCACTATTGCAGCTGTGTTGTCGCCCCGCACCAAGGCGGTGGTTTGCGTGCATTTGGCAGGCTGGCCTTGCGACATGGACCCGATCATGGCCCTGGCCGAGCAGCACGGCTTGAAGGTGATTGAGGATTGCGCCCAGGCGCATGGGGCGCGCTACAAAGGAAGGCCTGTGGGCAGCATCGGCCATGTGGGGGCTTGGAGCTTTTGTCAAGACAAGATCATGACCACGGGCGGCGAGGGTGGCATGGTCACAACGAATGACGAGGCGCTCTGGCGTGCGATGTGGTCTTACAAAGACCATGGCAAGAGTTACGAGGCGGTGTACGAGCAGCAGCACCCGCCAGGCTTCCGATGGCTGCATGGAAGTTTTGGCACCAATTGGCGCATGTTGGAGATGCAGGCGGTGCTGGGGCGTATTCAGTTGCAGCGCATGCCCGAGTGGGCAGCTGCGCGCAAGCGTAATGCCGAGGCTGTATGGGCAGCGTGCCGGGAGTTCCCGGCACTTCGGGTGCCACAGATCAAGTGCACCAGCTGTCCTGGCAATTGCAAGGCTGCTGATGCAAGTTGTGAGCACGCGCATTACAAGTGTTATGTGTATGTGGCGCCCGAGCGTTTGGCATCTGGTTGGACTCGTGACCGAATCATTGAGGCCATCAATGCTCAAGGTGTGCCTTGCTATCAAGGCAGTTGCAGCGAGGTGTATCTGGAAAAAGCCTTCGATGACACCGGATGGCGTCCCCAAGAGCGCCGGCCTGTGGCCAAGACCTTGGGCGAGACGTCGATCATGTTTTTGGTGCACCCGACGTTGACTGACTCGGAATTAGCGAAAACCTGTGAAGTCATCAAGACGGTCATGACTGAGGCCAGTAATGCCAGTTGAATCTCAGGACTCAGGACTCAGGACTCAGGACTCAGGACTCAGGACTCAGGACTCAGGACTCAGGACTCAGGACTCAGG